>CAZDLK010000010.1:0-41515 GCA_964506435.1 uncultured Candidatus Bathyarchaeia archaeon
GTTATTTCCATCGTTGAAACCATTCGGGACTTTGTCTCGCCTTCTCTTGGTGGCATTTCCGCGGTTCCTATGGCGATCTTGGTTACTTTCAGGTCTTTTACGAATCGGTTTCTGGCTATTTCAGCCACATCAACTGCTGTAGTTATTGCTTGACCTCTAGCTTTCAGCGTTATTTCCTTAGCGTTTCCCGCGGAGAGACTTGTGATGATTGCCAGCACGTAGCTCATCGGTGGTTTGTTTCCAACGAAGATAACATCTGCATTTTCTGCCATTTTCTTATTCACTCCTTTTTTTGGTTGTTTCTATCGTGTAACGTTGCGTTGCCTGCGGTTCTGTTCGCGGCAGAACGTTACTGCCTCTATGTTATCGGTGAACTTCCTTATAAGTTAGATGAAAAAGTAGGCAATAGCAACGCAGCTTGGTACAGTCCAGTTTAAATAATGAACACCACCATAAAAATAGCGAACTTGAATGCTGACGAAACTGAAGAAAAAAGTCCAAGAAATGCTGACTGGCACAGCGCGCGCTGCACACAAAGCAGGGTTAACCCCGAACATGATAAGCGTCATAGGCTTTGCGCTGGCGCTTTTTTCAGCCGCAGCGTACGCCATGGCACAGAGTCAACATTTGCTGTTGCTGTTAGCTATAGTTCTGTTCTTATCTTCAGGTTTCTGTGACATATTAGACGGCGTTTTAGCCAGAACGCACCAGCAAGTTAGCGTTTTCGGCGGTTTCTTTGATTCGGTTCTGGACAGGTACGCTGACGCTGCCGTTTATGCAGGCGTGGTAATCGGCGGGTTATGTGACCCAATTTGGGGTTTGATTGCTTTGGCTGGTTCATTACTGGTGAGTTACAGTCGTGCAAGGGCTGAAGCAGCAGGGATAAAGATGGAGTCCGTAGGCATAGCGGAAAGAGCTGAACGCATGATAATCCTAGCTGTTGCAAGCTTAGTTGCGTTTTTTTGGCCTCAAGTCGTGACTTTTGGTTTCTTAACCGTCAGTGCCTTAAACATTGGAATAATACTGCTTGCAGTGCTTTCAAACTTTACAGTTCTGCAGAGAGTAGTGCACGTTTATAGGGTGTTAAAGAAAAAAGAGAATTAGCGTCTTCTTCTATAACGTGTGTGGCGTTCGTTTTCAGCTCTGACCTTCACGATGCCGCGATGCACAGCGCAGGAGATGCAATAGTATTTTGTGTCAACCCACGAGGATAAGTATGTGCCTTTCTGCCGAAGCTCTTTGGCTAATTGAGGTTCGACAAAGGACACTCGGCGCGTAGACTTCTTAGCCTTGTCACGCGGCACCATTGAGCCACAGTTGGCGCATTGCACGAGGCTGCTGCTGCCTTTGCCTCCTTTGGATCTTCCTCGGCTTTTTCGTTTAAACGGCATCTAACATGAACCTCTTGATGCTCTGTCTCCAATTAGTTTATTCTCCGCCTTATATATTTGCCCGTGTGAAAATGCGGAGATGTATCCCGCAGCATCATTTTTTCTTCTGCATTGTGGCAAGTGCAATTGAAACAAGCAAGATTGCTCCGCCAACAATTGTGTAGGTACTCACCGATTCCTGCAGCAATAACACGCCTACTATTACGCTTATGACGGGAATTAAGTAGAGTTGAATGGTCAATCTGGATACGGCTCCTCGGCTTACAAGCGTGTAGAACATAAGATACCCCGCAACCGTGCTTAGGATGGCTAGAAAGAGAATCGAGAGCCAGCCTGTACTTGAAAGGGCAACTGTTTCCGTAACAAAACTTGGTGAGAGAAGCGGCAAAAGCATGGCTGTTCCAATTAACCCAGCCCATATGGTGACAGGAGCTGAACCGTATTTGTGGATTAGAGGTTTTGAGAGAACTGAAAATCCCGCGAAAGACAGCGACACGACTAAAAGCTCCAAGAGACCGACAATTGACTCTTGTGAGCCAAAGGTTTGATTAGGAAGAGCAAGCACCAGCGCCCCAGTGATGCCTAAAACCAAAGCAAGCGTTAATCGTTTCCCGATTTTTTCCTTCAAGAAATACGCAGAGAAAACCGCAGCGAAAATTGGATTAAGTGAACTCATGAACCCAGCTAAGCCAGAGGAGACTGTTTTTTCTGCAAAATTCAGTGCCAAATGGTAGAAAGGAACGGTACACATGGAAATTAACAGCAGCCTTGGCACATCTTGCCGTTCAAGTTTTGTTTTTGGTTTACCGATGAAAAGAGCAAGGACTAGGAAGCCAGCGCACGAAATAAACCACCTGAGTAACGTCAGATTTATCGGAGAGAGTTCGAAATCAGCTATCCGAATTGCCACGAATGCGCTTCCCCAAATGATGCTAAGTACCAACAGAATGCCGTAGCTGCTGACTTGTCGCCGAGTGATCTTCCAGTCTTTTTTCAGTCGCGAATCTGGTGGTTCGCTCTGAAGTTGTGCTTTAGCTTTTTCCTCAGCTGCCAAGGTTCTATCTGCTACCGCATTTTTAATAGATAAGCAATGTTGGCTTTCGCGTCGATCTGCGGCGTAATTTTGCCCGTTGCAGAAGTCATCAAACTTGTAACTCCTGGTCCATGTCCCGCTGTGACGCAGTTTGTGTGCACTACTATGCCGACGGAAATGGCGCCTTGACGGTAAATTCTCCCGAAAGAGTGGTCCGCATCAATTATAGCTACTAAATCGCCGAGTCTCAAATCGTCAAGCCCGTATTGGGCTCTGACTGTTTCGTCAAAAAGCTGGATGTCGTAATCTCCTGACTGCGTTTGGTTTGCGCCTAAACCTGAACCCATTATAGCTGAAGGGACGATGTGCGCCACGGGAACCTCCAATCTATCGCCGTTCGGTTTCGGATTCAATGCTTCCAGAAAACGCGGGTCCATGTTCATCACTTTTATGTCGGGAAAATCCTGCAGTTTTAAGCCTACGCCGAAGGCTTTCACGAGGATTTTGTCGCCCAACATCAGTTTTTCCAGAATCTCAGGCTGGAAATCTGCTAAAACATGCTCTATGCCGCCGTGCTTGCCTGTGACAACGCCGGTTGCGCCTTTCGCATTGCCAGTAGCAACGGTTGCCTCGTTTCCAACACAGGAGAGCACGTTGAATGCAACATTGGCGCCTTGTCCATGGCGCGGGTCGTTTTCTTTGTTTTCCACGCTGACGCCGGGTTCCACGTGGTCTGCTTCCCAACCGCACGCTGGGTCGCCTACTCGCAGGTTATAGGTTATTCCGCCTACTCCAGGCAAAATTGCAGGTGTTCCTGTAGGTGAAATAGTGTAGATTGACCTGCTGATAACGGGGCTGGCGACTTCGCCCATAACTGAGATTTTCACAAGTTTATCCGCGTTTGTTTTCAACATGCCTATTGCGCACCGTATGCTGTTTACTTAGCGGATGCTAATAAGATTTGCATGTTGCCCGCTTAGGCAGTGTCGTTGTGTAGTTTGGGTTTTTGGCAAACTCTTAAATTTACGATTATTACTTTTGACTTGTGAAAGCCGAAATTTGTCTGAACTGTTAGGGAGCAGCCTTTGCAATGTCTGAAATTGGATTAAGAACAAGGATGCTGGTCAAAGATGCAATGAGCAACCCAGTGGTGACCACGAGTGAGGAAGCACCTTCAAACAAAGTGGCCCGTCTCATGGATGAAAACAAAGTGGGCGCCGTTGTAGTCACGAACAAGGAAGGAAAACCGCTCGGGATAATAACGGAAAAAGACTTGGTGATAAGAGTCCTGTCAAAAAATCTCGCGCCTGACGCCGTGAAAGCGAAGGATATTATGACTTCGCCGCTGGTTACTATAGAGCCTGACGTGACGATAAGCGAAGCTGCGAGAAAAATGAGCAGCATGAGCATCAGAAGACTTGGAGTTCTCTACAAAGGCAATCTTGTGGGATTGCTTGCAAGCAAAGACATTCTAGGCGTCATGCCTGAACTCATAGAAATAATCCAAGAGAGAAACCGCATAGAATGCGCGGATAGACCAGAAGAAGCCGAAGAAGTTGAAGAGGCACCGCTTTCAGGCTACTGCGACCGTTGCGGCGTGTACTCTGACGACCTGAAAGACGTTAACGGGCAAAACTTGTGCGAAGACTGCCGCGTAGAACTCGAACCCTGAAAAACAACAACCCAACTGGGCGACTGCAGCAGAAAAACAAACTTTAATTACGATACGCTCCGTTATTCACCTAAAGAGCGCGGCTACCTTGATTGTTGACACAGTGCTAACAAACGCTAAGGCGTACGTGAACAATGAGATAGTGGACTGCAACTTCGCGATTGAAAAAGGCGAAATCTTCAAAATCGGCAAAGAAGCGCACATGCCGAAAACCGACGAAAACATCAACCTGAAAAACCTCTTAGTTTTGCCTGGCTTAATAGATGCTCACGTGCATCTTCGCGATGAAGGAAAAACGTACAAAGAAGACTTTTACACTGGCACCGCAGCGGCAGCAGCAGGCGGCGTAACCACGGTTTTAGACATGCCAAACAACGCGCCCGTAACCATGAGCGCCGAAACCCTGAAACACCGCATGCAAACCGCAAAAAGGAAAACCGTAGTCAACATTGGATTTTACTCCGAATTCCCAAAAAACCTCGACAAGCTTGCAAGCATTGTTGACGAAGGCGCAGTAGCCTTCAAACTTTTCATGGTCAGCCAAATCGGCGGCTTAAACATAGATTCCGACCAAGCCTTGCAAGACGCGTTCAGGAAAGTCAGCGAGTTACATGTCCCAGTTGCAGTGCACGCAGAAGACAAAGCAATGGTAACAGAGGCTGAGGAGAAGCTGAAGAAAGCCAAACGCCATAACGCGGCTGCTTTTCTCGCGGCGCATTCAGAACGCGTTGAACTCAAAGCGGTCGAACGCTTGCTGAAAATAAACGCGCCGCTGAATGTGCACTTGCATTTTTGCCACGTAACCACTCGAGACGGCTTAGCTGCGGTTGTTGAGGCGAGAAACAATGGGCAAGCAGTAACTTGCGAAGTAACGCCTAACCACCTTTTGCTGTCAAGCGAAGATTTTGAGCGTTACGGTTCGCTGCTTGCGGTTATGCCGCCGCTGCGTAGTAGCAGCCACATCGAGGCGCTTTGGAAAGGCATCACGGACAGGTGGGTGGACAGCATAGGTTCAGATCATGCGCCTCATTCTTTGGAGGAAAAGTCCGCGGGCGACATTTGGGACGCTAAAGTGGGCGTGCCAGGTTTGGAAACCACTCTTCCGCTTATGTTGACGATGGTGCGGAAGAACCGTTTATTGCTGGCTGATGTGGTTCGTCTGCTTTCAGAGAAGCCTGCGGAAATTTTCAACTTGAAAGGCCGCGGGAGATTGGAGCAGGGTAAAAAGGCTGATTTGGTGGCTGTAGATTTTAACAGAAAATTCACGGTTGACGCTTCAAGATTCCATTCCAAAGCGAAATACTCGCCTTACAACGGGTGGGAACTGCAAGGAATGCCCATGAAAACCTTTGTCAACGGCGAGTTAGTCATGGATAGGCATGAAATCGTGGTGAAAGCAGGCAGCGGCAGAGTAATTCGGAGAGACCGCGTGTGAAATTCCTCGCAGATGGCATGCTTGGAAAACTAACCCGATGGTTGCGCATGATGGGGCACGACGTAAAATACTCAAACAAGCTGGATGATGACGAATTAACTGCGATTGCGAAGAAAGAGCGGCGAATTCTACTTACGAGAGATTTGGAGCTTTACCAACGCGCCACAGCCAAAGGCATCAACGCGTTTTACGTGGCAGGCGAAAATGAAGCGGCAAGGCTGGCGGAGCTTGCCAAGCGGTTCGGCGTTTCTTTGGTTATAGATTTAGCGAATTCTCGTTGCCCGAAATGCAATGCTAAACTGCGGGTGGCAGCTAAGGAAAAACTTGAAGGTAAAGTGGAGAAAAACACCTTTACTCATTACAGTGATTTCTGGAGGTGCCCACGATGCGGTCAAATCTATTGGCAAGGCGCTCATTGGAGCCGCATAGACGCTACGCTGAAAGCTGCGAGAGAAAAATTGAAAGAGACCGCGTGAAATTTAGTTTCGCGCCAGAAGCCACTTCAATGGGATATCTTGGAAGGTTCCGTCAGGCAGCGTTCGTCTAATGGTAATGGGCAGCATGCCTCCTTCGAGTTCTTTCAACGCGATGTCGATGGGGCTTGAGTAGCCTTCGTCAACCTCCACGATTATGGGGGCGCCCATGGAAATCTGAAGGGCTCTTGCTCCTACTATCCGCGCTTTCTCGAACCTTGTGATTTTCGGAGGACCAACCGTTACTTTTTCGTGTGTCGACGTGTTTAATACTCTCCAGCGCCTGGGTACATTCCGCCAGGGGCTCCTCCTGGTGGTGTTGGAGGCGTCTTCATTTTTCCAGCGGCAATCACATCGTCAATTTTCAGGATCATGGAAGCAGCCTCGGTTGCTGATTTGATAATTTGCTTTTTGACTATGAGCGGCTCGAAAACGCCTGCTTTTGCCATGTCTCGGATTTTTCCTTCGCGGACTTCTATTCCAGCCCACGTTTCGCCATTCTCATGTCTTGCTCTGAGTTCGGATAATATGTCGATGGGGTCTAACCCTGCGTTTTCAGTAAGCGCCACCGCCAAAGTCTCTAAGGCTTCAGCGAAAATTTTAACCGCAAGTTGTTCTCTGCCTGGCAGGGTTCCAGCGTACGCCTTAAGCACACGTGACATTTCAAGTTCTGGAGCGCTGCCGCCAGCCACAATTTTTGGCTCTTCAATCAAATCCTTAATCACGCATAAGGCGTCATGAAGTGAGCGTTCTGCCTCAGCGGTCATGCGGTCTGTCCCGCCCCTTATCAAAATCGTAACCGCCAGCGGGTGCTTGCAGCCTTCGATGAAGGTCATTTTATCTTTGCCGATTTTGCGTTCTTCCACAAGTGCGGCGTAGCCGAGATCCGTTGGCGCTATAGCGTCTAGTTTGGTTATTATTTTTCCGCCTGTGGCTTTTGCCAGTTTCTCCATATCTGACTTCTTTGCTCTGCGCACTGCCAGTACGCCTTTCCGCGCGAGGAAGTGCTGTGCCATGTCATCGATGCCTTTTTGGCATATGACGACGTTTGCGCCTGCGTTGATGATTTTATCGGTCATGTCTTTGAGCATGGCTTCTTCTTGATTGAGAAAAGCCTCAATCTGGTCTGGGCTTTCAATGTTGATTTTTGCGTCGAACTCTGTTTTCTCAATTTCCAATGAAGCGTCAAGCAGGGCGATTTTGGCTTTTTCTATGCGTTTGGGCATGCCTGAGTGTGTGACTTCCTTGTCTAGGACTATGCCGTTTATCAGGCTTGTGTCGCCGAGGGATTCGCCTGTTTTCTTTTCCACTTTGACGTCGTCCACATCCACCTTGTACGTGGTGTCTGTTTTTTCTGCGACTTCGAGCATTGCTTTGACGGCTATGTCTGCCAAGTATTCTTTGTATTCTGCTACAAGTTTGCTTGCCATAGACGTTATAGCGGCTTTCTGCAGATAGTCTGAGGTTTTCAAGTCTACAGGAATTGCTATTTTTTCAAGTGTTTCTAGGGCTTTTTCCGCGGCTTTCTTGTAGCCGTCGATGATTATTGTTGGGTGGATGTTTTTGTCTATTAATTCTTCGGCTTTGTTTAGCAGTTCGCCTGAGATTATGACTGCGGATGTGGTGCCGTCGCCAGCTTCGTTGTCTTGTGTTTTGGCAACTTCAACCAGCATTTTAGCGGCTGGATGCTGAATGTCCATTTCATCTAAAATTGTGCGTCCGTCGCTGGTTATTGTTACGTCGCCGAAGCTGTCAACCAGCATCTTATCCATGCCTTTTGGACCTAAAGCGCTTCTGACGCTTTCTGCTACGATTTTCGCTGCAGTTATATTGCCGTGTTGCGCTTCGCGTCCACGTGACCTATTTGAGCCTTCCTTTAATATGAGAACGGGAACTCCACCTGTTTGTGTAGGTGCTGACAAATCAAGTTACCCCTTTGGTGCGAACAACAGAAAACACATTACCATATAAATTTTTCTAGTGCGCATGTGCCGAATTGAGCGTAAGTTGCGAAATCTTCAGCGTACTAGGGGGCTAGTATATTGAAACTTTGGCTACGCCGTTGATTTGCAGCAGTTTAGGAATTAATTCTCCGGGGATTTTTTTCTCAACAATCAGTGTAAGTTTCGGTTCTGGCGAAAGTTCAGGATCATCTACAATTGCTTGTCTGACGCTTAAACCAGCAGTGGTGAGGATCATGGCTGAGTTGGCTAAAATGCCTGGAATTTTTGCGTCAACTGGGGTTATTTCCACTACGCCTAAGTTCAGGTGTTTCGCTATTTCTTTCAGCGAGTGCCCTGCGGGTCGTATTTCCTCAAATATTAACCTGATTTCGCGTTCATTTTTGATGGCGTTTAGGGTTTCGTTTACTGTTCGCCTATCCACTCCCGCAGCTCTTGCGATGCGCACGGGCGGGATTTCGATTTGGTTGAGGAAAATCTTGCCGTTTTTTGCGCTTAGCCCGTTTTCTACTAGAACGCGCGCTACTTTGAGCCGTTCAGGGTAGCCTTCTAAGTGTTTATTGATGGTGTTCCACATGGCAAGGCCTTCATGTACGTTTGTTCAATTAAGTATAAATGGGTTTAACTGATTGAACAGTTGAATTCAATCTCGTTTGTGGGGTTTAGCCCTTGTTTTTGTTGCTATTAATTAATCCATGTACAGATATGTACACAAAAGATTTAATATGGCATCCACGTACGATTCACAACTCACAAACAGGAAAGAAGAAGATGCCAAGCAAAAAAATACTTTTAGACGAAGACCAAATACCAAAACAATGGTACAACATAGTACCCGACTTGCCAAAACCGCTCCCTCCATTCATTGATCCAGCGACAAAGGAGCCTGGCGTCGGGATTGTCCCACGAATTTTCCCCAAAGAAATCATCGGTCAGGAAATCAGCCAAGAACGATGGATACCAATCCCTGAAGAAGTGCGAGAAATCTACAGGATATGGCGGCCATCACCCCTTTTCAGAGCCACGGGTCTTGAGAAGGCTTTGAAGACTCCTGCAAAAATCTACTACAAGTATGAAGGCGTTAGCCCAGCGGGAAGCCATAAAACCAACACTGCAGTTCCCCAAGCTTACTACAATATGAAGGCAGGAATTAAACGGGTGACCACAGAGACAGGCGCTGGTCAATGGGGTTCAGCTTTGTCTTTCGCCGCCGCCATGTTTGATTTGGAAGCAACAGTCTACATGGTCCGAGCAAGCTACGACCAGAAACCATACAGGAAAATGTTTATGCAGTCTTTTGGAGCAAAATGTTACGCAAGCCCCAGCATGCAAACAGAGAGTGGTAGAAAAATTCTGGCTGAAGACCCTAACAGCACTGGCAGTCTAGGAATCGCCATCAGCGAAGCAGTTGAAGATGCCCTTGTCCACGAAACCGAAGCGAAGTACACCATAGGCAGCGTTTTCAACCACGTTCTATTACATCAAACTGTCATAGGTTTAGAGACTCAAGAGCAGATGAAACTCGCGGAAGATTACCCTGACGTGATATACGGCTGCATAGGAGGCGGAAGCAGCTTCTCCGGGCTATTCTGGCCGTTCTACCATGACAAAGTTACTAAAAAAGCACCTAAACAAACGCGTTTCGTAGCCACAGAAGCAACGGCTTGCCCAAAGGTCACTAAGGGCGAATACAAGTACGATCACGGAGACACAGCGCGAATAACTCCGCTGGTTCCCATGCACACGTTGGGTCACGATTTCATCCCAGCGCCGATACATGCGGGTGGTCTACGCTACCACGGAATAGCTCCCACCATAAGCGCGTTAGCATCAGAAAACCAGTTGCAAACGCAGGCATACAACCAAATAGAGGTTTTTGACGCGGCGAAACTTTTCATCCGCACCGAAGGCATAATACCTGCGCCTGAACCGTCTCACGCGATAAAAGCGGCCATTGACGAAGCTGTAAGATGCAAAGAGACAGGGGAAGAAAAGACAATTCTCTTCTTGCTGTGCGGTCACGGATTCTTTGACATGCAGGCGTACGATGAATACTTCAACGGCAGACTGAAACCTTACGAGTACCCAACACAAAAAGTAGCAGAATCCATGGAGAAACTATCTAAACTCTATCCGTGGCTAGAAGCCGCCAACAAGAAATACATAAGCTGCGAACCACTCTAAACACCCAAAAACTGGTGAGAGCACAACCTCTCATCCCCCCTACTTTCATTAAATAACCCGTTCTAGCTTCAACTCATGTTTTCGCGGTCATGTTTTTATCGTTAACTTTTATTCGTATTTAGCGGTTAGATAAGAATTGTCTGGTGACGCTATAATGAGCGCCGAAAATAAGTCGCAGTCTGAAAACGCGTTTGCTCTTCATGTGAAGACAATAGGCTTAATCGTTAATCCTGTGGCTGGAATGGGTGGTGCTGTTGGGCTCAAAGGAACCGATGGGAAAGCAATTGTTGACCGCGCCAAAGCCCTAGGCGCCAAGCCTATCGCGCCAGTAAGGGCGCAAGCTTTTCTTTCCGAGTTGAAACCCGTTAAGCAGGGTTTGCGGCTTTTTGTGGGGGCTGGAAGCATGGGCGAAGACGAAGCCAAACACTGTGGCTTCACATGCACCGTCGTCGGCGAACGAAAAAACGAAACCATCGCCGAAGACACACGCCAAACCGCCAAAAAAATGATGGAGCAAAACGTAGACTTGCTGGTGTTCTGCGGCGGAGACGGAACCGCCCGAGACATACTCCAAGCCGTCGGCACCACATGCCCAGTGCTCGGCGTCCCAACAGGCGTCAAAATGCACAGCGCCATCTTCGCCGTAAACCCGCAAGCCGCAGCAAGAGTAGTCACAGGCTTCCTATGGGGCGAACTGCCCTTGAAAGAGGCAGAAGTAATGGATGTTGATGAGCAGGCTTTCAGAGCGGGTCATGTGTCCGCAGAGCTTCACGGCTACGTGCTAACGCCTTACGAGCCTCATTTGATTCAAGAGAACAAGATGGCGAGCCCGATGACGGAGGTCGAACTCCGCAACCAAGCCGCCATAGCAATATACATAATCGAAAACATGCAGCCCGACGTGCTGTATATCATAGGTCCGGGAACAACCACGCGCACCATAGGCGACCTTCTGGATGCAAAGAAGACGCTTTTGGGCGTGGACGTGTTCTGCAACAAGAAAATCGTGGCAAGCGACGCAAACGAACAGCAAATACTCACGGCAATTGACGACAAAACAACGCGGATAATTGTCACGCCGATTGGCGGTCAAGGCTTCATATTCGGACGAGGCAACCAGCAAATAAGCCAGCAGGTGATTCGCCGCGTAGGCTTAGACAACATAACCGTAGTAGCTACCGCAAGCAAACTGCACAGCCTCAAAAGCCTGAAAGTAGACACGGGCGACCCAAACTTGGATGAGGCTTTTCGAGCGCAAGGCGTCAAAGTTGTGGCTGACTACAAAACCGAATACATGGTGCCTGTTGAATAATAACTGGCAAACGTTTCTGCGCGTTTTACAGGTAAATTGAAATATACAAGCATGCGCACAGTACTCTGTCGCAGTAAGAGAGGCGTTAAGATTGATTCCGATAAATCTCCCAAAAATCGGCGAAGAAGAAGTTGAAGCCGTCGTCAAAGTTTTACGCAACGGACCATTAACAAACGCTTTGGGCGCAGGCCCCATGGTCACTGAGTTCGAAAAGAAATACGCGGAGTTCGCGGGCGTGAAGCACGCCATAGCCGTGAACACGGGCACTGCCGCGCTGCACATGGCAATCGTAGCTGCAGGAGTTAAAGCAGGCGACGAAGTGATACTGCCCAGCTTCACTTTTGTAGCCACAGCTGAAGCCGTCGTCATGGCTGGAGGCAAACCCGTGTTCGCAGACATTGACCCTGAAACGTACAATATCGCGCCAGCCGCCGTTGAGAAAGCCATAACACAAAAAACCAAAGCCATAGTTCCCGTGGATCTTTACGGGTTACCCGCAGACATTAAACCCATCCGAGAAATCGCTGCTGAACACGGCTTGGCGGTTGTGGAGGATGCGGCTCAAGCGCACGGCGCAACTTATGATGGAAAACCCGCAGGCGCTTTTGCTGACGCTGCCTGCTGGAGCCTTTACGCAAGCAAAAACATGACTACAGGCGAAGGCGGCGTAGTAACCACAAACAGCGATGAAATGGCAGATACACTGCATATGCTTAGAACTCACGGGGAAAAAGCCAAATACTCCTCGCAGATGCTGGGCTACAACTACCGCATGACGGAGATACAAGCCGCAATAGGCTCTGTGCAGTTAGGCAAGCTGCCCGCGTTTGCTGCTAAACGCCGCGAAAACGCCCGCAGGCTAAGCGGTTTGCTTGCGGAAACAGAGCGCTTGCAGTTGCCGCATGAGCCGAAAGGACGCGGGCACAGTTGGTACCTGTATACTGTGAGGCTTAAGAACGCGGCTGAGAGCGAGCGGAACAAGATAGCCGCGGAACTGAAGAGCAAGGGGATTAGCGCTGAAGTGTATTACGCGAATCCTGTGCATCTTATGCCGTATTACCGTGACAGTTTTGGAAGACGGGAACTGCCTGAGACAGAAAAAGCGGCGAAGCAGGTTTTCTCTTTGCCTGTGCACCCTGGCGTCACCGAGGAGCAGGTGGATTACATTGGCAAAACGCTGCTGCAACTCTTGTAGTGCCATGTGATTCCGTAACGCATTATTCATTGGTCTTCTCTGAAAGGGCGTTGCTACGCCTGACTGCAAAAGTTAAATATGAACTGTAAGTATTATTACCAGTCTGTCCCGAAAAATCTACGGATGGTTTTCTCTAAAGGAAAGTGAAAGATTGACTGACGGCGAAGACATTTCGCGTGTAAAAGTGAAATTTGTGATAGAAGGCTTAGGCGAAGCTGAAGGCGAACTGGTGCGTTTTATGGCTCCGAGAACCGTGGACACCATAGTTCGTAAACTTCCAGTTGAAGGCAGAGCCGCGTTGTGGAAAGAAGAGGTTTACTTTGAAATTCCAATTAAAATGGGCGAAGAAAAAGCTAAAGCTAAAGTGGAAACAGGCGCCGTTGCTTTTTGGCCTATGGGTAGCGCCCTGTGCATTTTTTATGGGCAGTCGCAACCTTACAGTCCAGTGAGCGTTTTAGGCAAAATTACGCGGAACTTGGAGCTGTTTAAGCAAGTGAAAAGTGGCGCCACAATCAAGGTTGAGCTGTTAGTAAGTTAATGAGCTTTCTTCCCACATTTTCAGCAGCCGTACGCATTCAGCTTTAACGGCTTCGTCTGCGGTTTTGTTTTGAAGAACTTGCAGGAATTCCATGCGCTTCTCGATTGAGCGTTTCTCAGCTGCGCCGCCGTAGTAAAGTTCGCCGTCTAAGTACTCTTTCATTTGGCTGGCTTTCTGGATGATGAGGCTGGCAGCGTCCACGGGGTTTTCTACTGCAAACTTGTTTGCCCATATTGCAGCTTCGGTTTCGCGGAGTTGAGTTAAACCGTCGATTTCCATTATTTTCCTGATGTAGGTTCTTAAAAACTCGTAGTACTCCGCGGTTTTTACCAGTTCAAGGGTTTCGGCGACTTTCTGTTTAAAACTTGGGCTTCCTTCCACGGTTAAGAGGTGCTTGTAGCCTTTGTCCACTAGCTCTTTGGCTGCTTTAACCTCTTTTTCAGTGTAGACTCTTTCTGGAAACGTCAAATTCGTTTTAACTCCTATTCGTTTATTTTAAGTTTAAAATGTGTGATTAAGAATTGAGATGGTTAAGCCGCTGCGGGCTTGTATACTTTTATGGTGTGGCTTCCTGAGACCAGTTCCACGGCGCCTGTCGCTTCCAGTTGTTCTAGGAAGTCTTTTGCAGCGCTTATTCGGATGTTGAAGCGTGAAGCTACAGCGTAAGGTGTTAAAACGTTCATTTTCTTTATTTCCGAAACGATTTTCTCGTTTTTCGCGTCTGGGGCGATTACGCTGATTGTGGTTTTTCGCTCTTTAGCTGGCCCTGATTTTTCTTTTTTCTTATCTTTCGCTTTGTCTTCTTCGTCTCTCTTGTCTTGCATGCGTTCCATTTGTTTCAGGCCAAGCTTCTTTTTTCCACCCATGTTTCTTTTTGCTCCTGTTAACTGATATTTCTTGAACTAGAATGGCTGAGTTATTTCAACCTTGTGCTTGCTTTGCCACTCTTTGATTGGCACACCGAGTTTCCTTTCAATTTCAGTTCTATGAATGGAGTTCATTGTACAGAACGGAATTATGCGTCCGTCGGGCACTGCATAGTGAATCACGCAGCGTTGCACGCGTTCTAAATCGAAATTGTACGGGTCCATGAAGTGCATGGAAGAAACCATGAGTGCGTTTCTTGCGAAGTCGCCGAGGGACTTGTAGTCGCCGCTCATGAGTACGCCGAGAATGTACTTCCGAAGGAAGGAGAATTTTATGTGGCGTGCGGATCCGATTAGGCGTATTTTGGCTTTGCTTTTGCTGCCTTTCGTTGCGTCTTCGTAGACTTTCTGCAGGGAAGCGCGGAATTTTTCGATGTTGCCGTACCGCGTGATTGGGGTGATTTTGCCGTTTTCGACTAGCGCGAAGGTTGCCATGCCGCAGTGCGGGTGCGTTGTGAATTCCACGTAGCGTTTGCCTTTCATGGCGCCTACGGCTTTGGATACTGGGACAACAACTGGAACTGGGTAGAAGTCGGAGACTTTGATGTCGCCGTTTGTTTGGTCTTCGACGAGTTGCATGAAGTCTGTGATGGTGATGCGCATTTTCTCCCGGTCTTGCGGGGGCAGTCTTCCGCATAGTGAAACAGGCTGCACGTTTACGCATCGTATTACGTCGAAGTTTTTGGCTGCGAATTTGATGATGTCGCCAAGTTGGCTGTCGTTGACGCCTTTAACAAGCGTGACCACAAGCACGATGCTGTTGTAGCCTGCTGCACGCAAGTTGTCAATGGCTTTCATCTTCATTTCGAGCAAGTCGAGTCCGCGGATGAACTTGTACACGTCAGGCGTTAACCCGTCGAACTGCAGGTAAATTGTGCTTACGCCCGCAGCTTTCAACTGTTTCGCGTATTCTGGGTCGTTGGCGATTCGAACCCCGTTCGTATTAACCTCCACATGGTGAATACCCAGCTCTTTTGCTTTTCGAATCAAATCGAACAAGTCGTTGCGGATTGTTGGTTCTCCACCTGAGAACTGCAGCGCATCCGCTGGTACAGGCTTGTTCGCTCGCAGGTTTTCCAGCATGCCTGTGATTTCTTCTTTGCTGGGCTCGTACACGTAGCCTGCAGCTGCAGCGTTAGCGAAGCACACCGGGCATTTCAGGTTGCACCTATTTGTCACGTCAATTATCGCCAACGCCGTGTGAGACTTGTGCTCTGGACATATGCCGCAGTCGTAGGGGCAGCCGCGCACGGTTTGGGTTCGCGGATTCGCCATTCCGTCGCCGTCGTACCTGAATTTTTCCGCCCGCTGGTACTCTTTGTAGCTGGACCAGTATAATTCTTGGAATGCACCGTGCTCTGGGCATTCTTTTTTGATGTAAACTTTGCCGTCATCCTCGAATATAGCTGCGTCTAAAACTTTGAGGCATTCGGGGCAGAGGCTTTTCGTGTTCTTGATTACGTTCATGTTCCTCACTTACTTTTAACTAATGTGTTCTTCGAAGTGCTTAAGAGCGAATGCTAGACATAATAATGTTTCCAAACGTTTCCTAAGGTGAGTGAGGGGAAAAGAATTGTCAATAAGCGAAAACACGCGCGTAACCATGCGGGAAATGGGTTTGAACGCTTACGAAATTGACACTTACACTGCGCTGCTGGAAGAGGGCGAATTGACCGCCATGGAGATAAGCCGAAAAGCCTCAGTGCCCTACTCAAAAATCTACGAAGTATTAAACTCTCTGAAAGAAAAAGGCTGGGTGAAAAGCTCCGAAAGCCGCCCCACCAAGTATTACCCAGTGCCGCCTGTTGAAGCCGCAGCGGCAACAAAGCTCAGAATAGAAGACAAGTACCACCAGTGGGAGCAAGCGGTTGCCGAAGAACTGCAGCCCTTGTACGAGAAACGGGAGCTGATAGAGCGCGCCGACCTTCTCATGTTGCATGGGCAACAGGCGGTTTTAGCCAAGCTGGAGGAAGTCCTCAAAAAAGCCACCAAAGAAATCATGATCGCCGCCCCCGAATTCTCCAGACCCATAATCACACTGGCAGAATCAATGTTGGGCGGCGTTAAAAAGACCGTTAACATTAAGCTTATGGTAGCGGGAAAAACAGAAGACTGGCTGTTCCTGAAAAAGTACGCCAGCATAAGCGAACTACGCATCAGAGACCACATGTTCGGAGGCGGCGTAATAGCCGACGGCAAAGAAGCCATGCTTTTACTCGGCGAAGACAAACCCAGCCTAGTAATATGGAGCAACCATGTGGGCTTAGTCGGATTCGCGCGGGAATACTTCCAGTTCCTATGGGACTCCTCCGCAACAGCCTGATGAAATTATGATGAAAAGTCAATTCAGAATTCGAAGAGCAACAATTGAAGACGCGGCAGACATAGCAGCCATTTATAATGAAGGAATTGACGAGCGGTTAGCAACCTTCAACACAAACCATGTTACTGCATCAGAAATGAACGAGAAAATCACCACGGGCGGAGATAAGCATCCTGTCTTCGTAGCCGCTTCAACTGATTTGAACCACGTTGTCGGCTGGGCTTCAATTTCACCTTACAGCAACCGCGCCTGCTACTCTGGAATCGGAGAAATCTCAATTTACGTCCGCAAAACACACCGCAGACACAGCATCGGAAAAAACCTATTGCAAGCACTAATCGACGCAGCTGAAACGCAAGGATACTGGAAGCTCATGGCAAGAATTTTCACGTTCAACCACGCCAGCAGAAAACTCTGCAAACAACTCGGATTCACAGAAATAGGCATACATGAAAAACACAGCAAACTCGACGGCAAATGGCTTGACACAGTAGAAGTAGAAAAACTAATACCAAAAAACATCACGTGACCATAAAAAACAACTACAACCAATAGCTATTCAAAAATAAACCTCTACACCAGACAAAGGGCACAACAGCCGTTATGTGCTACAGCATATTTGGCGCCTAATAGTCAATCATTGCAGAAAAATAGGAGGGGGAGGGTCGCTATTGGCTGTTTTTCACGTCATTAGCATGTTGAAAACACCAACATATTTGGAGCTTAATAGCAGTTGTATGCAGTAACCTATAGTGGGGTAGGTCCACGAGGCTTTTCCCAGAACTGCGTAAAGCGTCTTTAAATAAGGGGGGTATAGACTCCTCCGAGCGCAAAATAAAAACACGCAGTTTAATGCTTAACCAGAAAAAGCAGCAATGAAAAGCAAATTGCGAGATAATACCACAATATATTTATTAATGGAAAAAAAACTAATGAAACCCACAATGGAAACTGGAAACTAGGAGCGAAGCGCTAACATGGCAGAAAACAACTCTGTGCTAATCGGAAAAAAACCAGCAATGAACTACGTGCTAGCATGCATAACACTCTTCCACAGCGGAGCAAAAGAGGTAAGCATCAAAGCACGCGGAAAAGCCATAAGCCATGCAATTGACGTCGTAGAAATAGTCAGACGCCGATTCCTACCCGACGTAAAAATCGCCCAAATCGGCATCGGAACAGACCAAATCTCACCTCAAGAAGAAGGCAACATGCGCACTAACGTCAGCAGCATAGAAATAACACTGCAGCGATAAAACTAGACCGTGCAAGCCTGAAAAGATACGTCTCCGCCGCTTCTCTGTTATTCACAGGAGGGTTCTTCCAGATGAAGACAGAACTATGTAGCTTCTGTTTAAAGAGCGGTATACTATGCCCGAAGTGTTCAGCTAAAGTAAAGGCTGGAGAAATCAGTGACATAGACCTGAAAATCGCTCGCTTGCTTCTGTCTTTGGAAGAAAAATACCCAGCGCTCCAAAACGTCACCTTCTACAAAGCCGTTGAAGCCGACAAAACCTTGGCAATACTCGTCGGACATGGTGATGTGCCTAGACTTTTAGGCTACAGTGGCAAAATCATGAAAGCCATAGGCGAAGAAACAGGTAAAACTGTCCGTATTTTGGAATACGGCGTTGACGACCGCAAATTCCTAGAAGACCTGTTCACGCCGCTGAGTATACTTACCATAAACACGATTTGGCTGCCTGACGGAACCACTGAAACACGCGTAATCTTGAAAAAGAGACGTGGTGCCCCAGCACCGTTTGACTCAAAGGCTTTAAAAGAAATTGCCAGTAAAGTACGGAAAATGTCGTTGCGCGTTGAGTTCGCTGATTAAGGAGTGAACAGTTAACGCATGAAATTGGATTCAATAGGTGATTGGGTTAGAACAGGCTATTCAGCAAATGTAACGCCTGATATGGACGGCGAAGAAGTCACCCTTTTCGGCTGGGTTCAAGAAATCCGCGATTTAGGCGGAATCCGCTTCATCATACTGCAAGACCGCGAAGGCACAATCCAAATCACAATTCTAAAGAAGAAAACAACACCCGAAATTCTAGCAAAATCCGACATTCTGCAAAAACGGTACAGTATCGGTGTGAAAGGCACAGTGAAAAAAACCACGATGACGCCACGAGGCATCGAAGTGCTGCCGAAAGAAATCAGGATTTTCAACACAGCCGAAGCGCAGTTGCCGCTTGACATCACGGGCAAAACACCCGCAAACATAGAATCACGCTTAGACGCACGCGCTTTAGACCTCTGCCAAGAACAAAACACAGCAGCATTCAAAATCCAACACTGTGCACTAGAAGCAATACGCGATTTTCTCTTCGAAAAAGGCTTCCTAGAAGTCCACACGCCGCGCATTATTGCTTCAGCAACTGAAGGCGGCGCAGAATTATTCGCCGTGAACTATTTTGACCAAAAAGCGTTTCTCGCCCAAAGCCCACAACTGTACAAAGAGCAGTTGACGATGAGCTTGGAAAAAGTTTTCGAAGTTGGGCCTTTCTTCAGAGCTGAAGAATCTAACACTCGGCGGCACCTAAGCGAATTTGTCTCCGTGGACATAGAACAAGCGTTCGCCAACGCAGAAGACGTAATGCGTCTTCTCGAACAAGTAGTGCAGCACACTTGCAAAACTGTGAAGGGAAACTGCGCAAAAGAACTAACCACGCTAAAGCACAGGCTGGCGGTTCCGGAAACTCCGTTTAAGCGTTTGACTTACGATGAAGTTCTCGATGACTTGAAAAAGGAAGACATCGCGATTCCTTGGGGCGAAGACATAACCACCGAAGCGTTCAGAGCATTGGGCAAGTTGTATCCGAGCTTTTACTTCATAACTGATTGGCCCACCCACGCGAAAGCTTTCTACATTAAACCGCGCGAAGACAAGCCTGAACTATGCGAAGGGTTCGACTTGATGTGGCGATGGGTAGAATTAGTGTCAGGCGGAACACGAATAGCTGAAAAAGACCTCCTGATAAAGCGGTTAGAGGAAAAAGGGTTAAAGCCTGCGAGCTTCACGCATCATCTTCAAGCTTTTGACTATGGTATGCCGCCGCATGCTGGTTGGGCAATAGGCTTGGAAAGGTTCACCATGATGTTGACTGGAAAAAAGAACATACGCGAAGTAACCTTCTACCCGAGAGACAAACTGCGATTAACCCCGTAAAACGCCAGCCACATTACCTGCGATTTCAACTGGGGGCACGGAAAAATCTCCATGCTTTTTAATCAAAAATGTGCTAAAAGCTGATAAGTCACGTTTTTCTTTACTACCCGCGTCTGCTGAGGGGGAAACCAAAAAATAGGTTGCGGTATCTTCGGTGCAATCAACTTCAAAAAGCAACCAGTGTTCCCATACGTGTACTGGGGGCTCCGCGCTCAAAACCATCGAGGTCACCAATCGCACGGGTTCCTCACATACAACAACGCACAGTTTTACGTTTACAAAAGCCTCGACTTAGTGCCTAAATTAAAAACCAGCGCCCTGCAAGAATGGTTCGGGCGCTTGCCAGGATACATAGGCATCGGCAACGTGCGGTACACCACTTCAGGCAAATGCGACGAAGCGGCGTTGCTGCAGGGCACCCAGCCTGTTACGGCTTCTGTTGATGGGTTGAAGCTTGCGCTTTCATTCAACGGCAACCTTGCTAACACTCTACAACTGAAAAAAGAAATTGACCAGCAAGTCTCAGACTTCGCATACACCTGCGATTCAGACCTAATCTGCTATAAACTGCTACTGGAACTTGCAAAAAGCAAAGACCTATCAACTGCCGTTAGCGCGTGTATGCAAAGTCTTGACGGCGCATTCTCTGTGGCGGGAATAACAGGCAACGGCGATTTTTTCGCCTTTAAAGACCCGCATGGAATAAAACCCTTGTGCACTGGTCACAGCCCAGATGGGGCAACTTTTGCGTTTTCGTCAGAAACCGTCAGCTTGGACATGAACGGCTTTAGGCGAGACTTCGAGCTGGAGCCAGGAGAACTTGTAGTAGCTTCAGAGGACGGCTTTAAGCGCGAACAAATCGTAAAGAACCCGCGTAAGGCGTTTTGCTCTTTCGAATTTGCTTATTTCGCGCGGCCTGACTCGCGGTTTGACGGCAAATACGTTTACGAAATCCGCGAGGAATTCGGGAGAAACATTGTGCGCGAGTTTCCTGAAATTGTCAAAGACGCAGACATAATTCTGTCAGTGCCTGAAACTGGCGACGACCCAGCAATGGGCGTTCACGAAGAATCTGGTTTAAGATGGGAACGCGCCTCTCGTAGGCACCGCTACGTGACCGAACGAGCCTTTATCCTGTTGAATAACGAGCGTTTCTCGACGATAGACCGCAAAGTCAACATTCTCGGCTCAAAAGTTGATGGGAAACGCGTTATAATAACTGAAGATAGCATCGTCCGCGGGGACACAACCAAAGTTATAATAGATAAACTGCGCAAGGCAGGCGCAAAAAAAGTCTACATGTTCGTCACTTTCCCGCGCATAATTGGCCCGTGCTTTTACGGCATAGACATGTCCACTTATGGACAACTGATAGGTTCAAACCATGACGAGAAAGAAATCGCGGAAATCATAGGCGCAGACGTTGTGTGCTACCAGTCCATCGAAAGCTTAGTAAAAGCCACGGGGTTGACGCGTGAGCAACTCTGTTTAGGCTGCATAACAGGCAAGTATCCTACGCCTGTAGCGCAGAAGATGGCGGATGAAATGAAGAAGAGGTTCCTCAGTGGCTACAAGGAAAAAGGACGAATCTACGAGGCAGAAGACTCCTCAGCAAAGGCCGAAGAGTGAAAAAGCAAATTAAGCGTTCCAGTTTATTCAATAGCAAAGGTTGTCGTTCATGGAGAAAGTAGGTATACTCGTCGTGTCATATGGGGCAAGAGAAACCGCGATGGTTGACGCTCTCGCCAGAAGTCCAAACTACAAAATTAAATTATACATAGCTGACAAACAACTTAACCCATTTAACGTCGAAAAAGCCACTAAGCACGTCGTGATTCCTGATTTAGATATTAAAAAAATCTGTAGTTTCGCCGAAGCCAACAAAGCAGAAATAGACTTCGCATTAATTGGACCAGAAAAACCCATAATTGACGGCGTTCGCGATTTGTTGGAACAGCAAACGGGAATACCTGCCATTTGCCCAAAGAAAGAGTGTGCCATCGAAGCCAGCAAGGTTCAACAGCGTCTGCTTTTCGAGGAGATTGTACCCGAAGCTAATCCGCGTTTCAGAGTATTCAAGCCCGAGGATTACACGAGCACTGAGGCAGTCAAGAAAGACGTTTTTGCGTGGCTCCGCGAACTTGACAACCAAGCTGTTGTGAAGCCAGATAAACCAACCGCAGGCAAAGGCGTAGGTGTTTGGGGCGACCACTTCACGACGCGAGAGCAGTTGTTTGAGCATTTTATGTCCAACTTCCAGTACGGCACCGTCATCATCGAGGAGAAAATCGACGGAGAAGAATCCAGTTTCATGGCTTTCTGCGACGGCAAGCACTTCGCTCCGCTGCCTGACACCCGAGACCATAAACGTGCCTTCGACGACGACAAGGGACCGAACACTGGCGGCATGGGCAGCTACAAAAACAAAATTGACCAGTTACCGTTCATGATGAAGACAGACCGCGAAGACGAACTCGCTATAGCGAAAAAAATCTTTAAGGAATGGACAGCGAAAATGCCCGACCCTTCCGCAGTGCGGGGAGTACCGTTGTACTTGGCGTTCATGCATACTCGAGGCAGACCTAAGATTCTGGAGAACAACAGTCGCCCTGGCGACCCAGAAATCATAAACATCCTGCCAGTGTTGAAAGACGATTTTGTTGATGTCTGTTTCAGGATGATTGATGGCTCGCTTAGCCGAGTTGAGGTTCAAAAGGTGGCGACGGTGCTGACGTACAAGGTTCCTCCAAACTATGGCGGATACGCTGACGTTTTTGCTGCTAAAGTGAACCACGCCGACGTTGGCACGCCTGTTGACCTGTCGAAGGCGTATGCGTTGACAAGCAAGTATGGCGATAGAATTCGCGTTTATCCTGCCTCCATGGAGCTCAGGAACGGTCAAGTTTATGCGCTAAGATCCAGAGTCGTCGGCGTCCTCGGCATCGGAGACAGCATCGAAGAAGCGCGAGGGGTTTCGTTGGAGGGTATGAACGCGATTCGTGGAGGAGCACTCTGGAACAGGACAGACATCGCCTCCAAGCAGCATATCGCCAAATGCGCCCTCCACCTGAAACAGCTGAGGGCTGAAGCGTGAAACGCGTCTTCATCTCCGACTGTGAAGGACCAATTAGTAAAAACGACAACGCTTTCGAAGCAACGGCACATTTCGTCCCAAACGGTGACAAGCTTTTCGCGCTTATCAGCAAGTACGACGATGTGCTAGCTGACGTTGTTAAGAAGCAGGAGTACAATGCTGGCGACACGCTGAAGCTGGTTTTGCCTTTCCTGAAAGCCTACAGCGTCACCGACAAGCAGATGACAGAGTTTTCAGCACAAAACTTGCTCTTAATCGCTGGCAGCCAACCCACCCTGCAGCATGTGCGGGAAATAGCCAGCGCATTTATTGTGAGCACAAGCTACGAGCACTACATACGCGCGCTCTGCAAGGCAGTGGGTTTTCCTTACGCGAATACGTACTGTACCCAAGTCAGCATTGACAAGTACGAGCTTGCCCTGCGGGAAAAGTCGCGGCTGCGAGAAATAGCGTGTGAAATCGCGCAGATGCCTATGATTACGATTCCCCCGTCGGCAAAGAGTGTACAGGATTTTTCAAGTGCAGACCAAGAAACGCTAGGCAGGCTTGACGAGTTGTTCTGGAGCGAAATAGCAGGCATGCACATTGGCAGGGTTTTCTCTGAAGTTAAGACGATTGGCGGAGAACAGAAAGCCGAAGCCATACAAGACGCAGCGAAAAAATTGGGTGCCTCGCTGGAGGATGTGATGTACGTGGGCGACAGCATAACCGACGTGGAAGCCTTCAAACTCGTGAAAGACAACGGCGGCTTAACCGTTTCCTTCAACGGGAACGCATACGCGGTGAAAAACGCTGAAGTCGCAGTTTTAGCCGACAACAACATAGTCACCGCCGTTATTGCTGATCTCTTCTGTAAACTTGGAAGACATGAAACTCTGCAAGTGCTGCAGAACTGGAACCGCGAAACTCTCCGAAAAAGCCCAGTTGCACCACAGTTGCTTGATAGCTTTTTCGCTTTGTATCCTGACGCGTTGCCCAAAATTCAAATAGTCACAACCAAGAATATGGAAACGATAGTGAACGAAAGCAGCGGATTCAGAAAGAAAGTTAGAGGAGAAGCCATCGGGAGACTCGGATAATGCCCACAAAAGCTGAAATCGAAGACACTTACGCCGAGACGTTTACAGGCATCTTCTGCCGAGTAATAGTCACAGCCGACGACGCACAAACACTGCACAACGCAGCGCAAGACGCTACGGCTACGCCTTCCGTGGTTATTGGCAGAGTTGAGGCTGGAGTTGAAAAATGGCTCAGCAAAACGGAAACGCCTGACCACCGCAGAGGCGCCATACTGCAGTTCTGGGGCGCTGCGGATGATAAAACGCCGCTTGCTGAATCCCTGAAAAAGTTTGAAACTGAACTTTCTTACAGAATCCGCCAAGACATACTCGTTAAACCGTTCACAGCCGTCTTCGATGCGTTGCCCAATGCTGAGGGCAAGTTGGACATGATGACGCGTGTGGGGTACTGCGGCGACGGCTACGAGTGGGTTGAAAAGCGTTATGGCAGAGAAGTCATAGTCGTGCCCATAATGGTTCCAGACTTCATCATTGAACGATACGTGGGTTACGCGCACGGGGTTATGGGCGCAAACTTTTGGTTGATGTGCAAAACGAAAAAAGCCTTGAAAACTGCAAGCAACAAAGCTTTGGCGGCTATTCATGGCGTTAGCGGTGTGGTTACGCCGTTTGACGTGTGCTCTGCGGGTTCAAAAACTGAAACACAGTTTCCACTGATTGGTCCAACAACGAATCATCCGTATTGTCCGTCGCTTAAGCGGAAACTGGGCAAAACATCCAAAGTGCCCAAAAGCGTGCGCTATATTCCAGAGATAGTAATCAACGGTGTCTCAATGCAGACAGTTAAAGCCGCCATGAAAGCTGGAATCGAAGCTGCCGCAGGCGTTGACGGCGTGCTGCGTGTTTCCGCTGGAAACTACGGCGGAAAACTGGGCGAGTTTAAAATTCATTTGCGCGAGTTGTTTCCATGAAGCGGTTTGACGTTGTCGGTTTCGGCGCGCTCAACGTGGATAAACTCTTCAAAGTCAACAAAATAGCCGCAGCAGAAGAAGAGAGCTTCATAGAAAACTGCGTGGAAGCCTGCGGGGGCTCAGCCGCAAACACTGCAGTCGGCTTGGCGCGGCTCGGCTGCAAAGTCGGCTTCATCGGCAAAGTGGGCTGCGACAGAGAAGGCAAAATGCTGCTCAGAGATTTCCGCAAAGAAGGCGTAGACACTAGCGGCGTGATTCGCGCGAAACGGGGCAAAAGCGGTTCAGTTATAGGTTTTGTGGATAAGGACGGCGCGCGAGCGTTGTGCATTGATTCAGGCGTCAACGACACGATAAAGCTTAGAGAAGTAGACGCGGGATATGTTTTGCAGTCGGAGTTTCTGCATTTAACCTCCTTTGTCGGCGAGAAGTCTTTCCGAACCCAGAAAAAACTTGTAACAGCCTTGCCTGAAACTGTTAAAGTTAGCTTTGACCCAGGCGCATTGTATGCGCGAAGAGGTTTGGCGCAGCTGAAACCAATGATTGAGAAAACGCATGTTTTGATGCCTAACCTAGTGGAACTTGAGCTCTTAACGGGTGAAAAAGACTACTGTAAAGGCGCCGACTCGTTAATCAGCGAAGGTGCAAAAATCGTGGCTGTCAAGCTCGGCGGTGACGGTTGCTACGTTACAGACGGGCGCGAACGGCACTTAATCGAAGCGTTCAAGATTAAAGCGGTGGATACCACTGGCGCTGGAGACGCTTTCTGCGCTGGCTTCCTCTATGGCTTACTTAACAGCAAGAGCCTTCACGAGTGCGGCAAAATAGGCAATTTTGTGGCTTCACGGTGCGCCATGAAAATGGGCGCCAGAACAGGACTGCCATACGCCAAAGATTTAGCAATGCTTAGCTAAATGCTCAACTAAGCTTTCGAAGACTAGTTTTCCGTCGCCGTATTGGGGCATTTGCATTTGTCTTGTCCAGTCAGGTTGTTGCCACCAGTAAAACGCGCGTTCAGGGTGCGGCATCATGCCGAGGATTGTGCCTTCGCGGTTGCAAATTCCCGCTATGTCATGGAAAGCCCCATTCGGGTTTACAGGGTACTTTTCTTCTGCAGCGTTTCCTTTCTCGTCGCAGTAGCGGAAGGCAATCATGTCTTTGTCGCAGAGTTTCGCGAGTAGTTCCTTTTCTTTTTCTTTCGGGAACAGGAAGCGTCCTTCGCCGTGGGCGATGGGCATGCGGAGAACTTTGCCTTTGGGAATTTTGCTGGTGAAGATGCAGTTGCCGCGGTTTTCGTTTTTCAAGTAAATCCAGCGGCACTTGTAGCCTTTGATGTTCGGTGCAAGTGAAGCTTCAGGATAGGGGCTGACGCCTTCGAAGCCAGGCAGCAAACCCGATTCGACCAGTACTTGGAAGCCGTTGCATATGCCCACTATCGGTCGGTTCTCGTCGATGAACGCTTTCAATTCTTTGCCGAGCTTCGCCATAACCAGCCGCGCCCATATTGCGCCTGAACGCACGTAGTCGCCGTGGGCGAAGCCTCCTGGAAAAACCAAAATGTGATAATCCATTAGGTTCCTGCGTTTTACCACTTCATTCAAGTGCAGCGTTTCAGCTTGGGCGCCTAAGTCGCGGAGAGCCCGCTGGGTTTCAGCGTCGCAGTTTGTGCCGCCGACGCGCATGATAAGGGCTTTTATTTCTTCGCGTTTCATTTTTTACGCCTCGCTGCTTAAGGTGTGTTTCCAACTGGCACGTAAATCCGCAACTGAAGCATCAACCGCTAAGGCGCCTTTGAGTCCGCGAATGGTTAGGCGCGGGGTTTTGGTGACTTTGCCGATTTCCGCGCATGCTTTGCCTTTCATTAAGGTTTCAAAGTTTTCTCGGTCTTTTTCTGTGACTTCTACGAGGAAGCGGCTGTTAGACTCTGAGAATAACGCAAAATCATCCCGCTGCAACAGTTCCGCTGGCGCTTTTTTCAGGTCTAGTTCTGCGCCGTAGCCTCCTGCCAAAGTCATCTCTGCTGCAGCCACAGCTAAACCGCCTTCGGACAGGTCGTGGCACGCGCGTATGGCACCTGCGCCGATAGCTTTCGTTAACGCGTAATAGGTTTTTCTGGCTTGTACTGCACGAACTTTCGGTACTGTCTTTCCTAAGAAGCCTTTAAGTTTGTAGTATTCTGAGCCGCCTAGTTCCGGGTAGGTTTTGCCGATAATGTAAAGCAGGTTGCCTGGTGTTTTCATGTCCATTGACACGATTGAGCGCACGTCTGGGACTATGCCTACTGCTGTGATTAGTAATGTGGGCGTGACTGTGCCGAGGGGTGACTCGTTGTATAAGCTGTCTTTTCCCGAGATGAACGGCGTCTTGAATGTGGTGGCTACGTCGTAGCAGGCTTCGCATGCGCGTACAAGTGAGCCTAAACGTTCGGGTTTTTCAGGGTTGCCCCACACAAAATTGTCCAGCAGTGCGATTCGGCGTCCGCCAACCGCTAAATTATTCCGCACTGCTTCGTCTATGGCGGCGGCTGCCATCCAGTAAGCGTCAATCTTGCCGTAGTTCGGGTTCATGCCGCAGGAGATAGCTAAACCTTTCCACGAGTTATCCAGCGGTTTTATGACGGCGGCGTCGTTTGGTCCCGCGTACTCGCCGTGCAACGGCTTAAGGGCGGTGTTGCCTTTCACCTCGTGGTCATAACTGCGGACCACGCTTTCTTTGCTGGCTATGTTCGGCGTTGCCATCAGCTGCAACAGCGTTTCGGTGAGGTTCTTGGGTTCAGGAAACTCTGGTTCCGCGAGGTTGACGGTTTCGTAGGTTGCGGTTTTCATGCTTTTCGGCGGCGTGAACAGGAATTGCATGTCCATGTCCGCGACTGTTACGCCTTCGAAGCGGAGTTGCAGTCGTTTTTCTTTTGTGAGTTTGCCCACTGCGGTAGCTTCAACGTCTTCTTTCTCGAATATTGCCATGACTTTTTCTAGGTTTTCAGGTGGAACTGTGAGCAACATGCGTTCTTGTGATTCTGAAATGTAAATTTCCCAAGGTGCCAACCCCGCGTATTTCAAGGGCACCTTGTCCAACTCGACTGTGACGCCGCAGCCGAAGCGTTCAGCTGTTTCGCCGATGGCTGAGGACATGCCGCCTCCGCCTAAATCCGTTGTTGCTGAGCCGAGTTCGCGGTCGCGGATTTCGATTAATGCGCGTTTCAGTTTTTCCTCTTCAATCGGGTCAGCGATTTGCACGGCTGGTCGGGATACTTCTTCTGATTTCTCGGTGAGTTCTGCCGAGGCGAAGGTGACGCCGTGGATGCCGTCGCGTCCTGTTTTTCCGCCCGCAACAACAATAAAATGTCCAGCTTGAGCGTTCTTTTTGTACTTTTTAAGCGGCAACAATCCGATGCAGCCGCAGTAAACTACGACGTTGCCTGTGTAGGTGTCGTCGAAGTATATGGCGCCGTTGACTGTGGGGATGCCCATGTTGTTGCCGTAGCTTGCGATGCCTGCGGTGACGCCCATGTAAACGTACTTTGGGTGTTTCATGCCCGCGGGCAGCTTATTGTAATCGTAATTTAGTGGTCCGAAGCCTAAAACGTCTGTGCAGGCGATTGGGTCTGCCCAGACTCCGAGGACGTCGCGGATTACGCCGCCTACGCCTGTGGCTGCGCCGCCGAAAGGCTCCACTGCGGAGGGGTGGTTGTGGGTTTCAATTTTGGCGGCTACGCCGTAGCCTTTGTCGAAGGTGATTATGCCTGCGTTGTCTTCGAAGACTGAGACGCACCAGCGGGGCTTGATTTCTTCGGTGGCTTTTGCTATGTACGTGCGGAAGAGGCTGCTGATTTCTTTGCCGTCTATTCGGATTTTGCCTTTGAACGTTTTGTGAAAACAATGCTCAGACCATGTTTGGGCTATGGTTTGGAGTTCCACGTCTGTGGGGTTTCTGTTTTTTGTTTTGAAGTAGGCTTGGATGGCTTTCATTTCTTGCAGGCTTAAGCTTAAGCCTAGTTCGCTGCTTATTTCTTGCAGTTGCTTGTCGGATGCTTTGAGCGTGTTGATTTCTAACATGGAGAAGGCGGTGTCTTTTTGGTGGTAGAGGTTGAGGCTCATTTTTGCTCCTCGACGGTGATTGTGTAGTTGTCTTTTGTTGGGTTTGCCAAAAGCCTGCGGCTCATTTCTTCAGCTTTCGCTTTAGCCTCTTTCAATGATTCAGCTTCGAGGCTGACTGTGTAGGCTTTGCTTACGTTTACGGCGTTGACCTTGTAGCCGAGTTCTTTTAGTAATCGTGCTGTAGTTTCGCCTTCGGGGTCGCTGTGTCCCGGTTTAAGGCTGACTTCTATTTTGGCGCGGTATTTCATGCGTTTTAATGGTAAGTGTAGTGGATTTAAACGCTTTCATCATTATTTTAGCAAAAAGTTATGCCAAAACCAGCTTTGTGGTTTTGTGGCGGATGGTTACCCGCGGGGTAGCTGTTACGTTACCTATCACTTCGGCTTCAGCAGCAGCTTTTTCGAGCGCGTCTAAGGCTTTGTCTGCGTCCGTTTTGTCCACGATTATGGCGAAGCCCCATCCCATGTTGAAAGTTTTGAACATCTCCCCATCCGTTACGGTTAAGCCGAGTTCCTGAGCGGTTTTCTGGATTAAACCGAAGATAGGCTGTGGCTTAAAATTGTTGAATTCAAAGCCTATGCCCTGTGAGAAACATGTGAGGTTGTTGAATTTCAGGTATGCATCGCCTGTTATGTGCACGGCTGCCTTCACTTTCACTGCTTTTGCCACTTTTAGGAATGGCTTAACGTAAATTGCAGTGGGCTCCAGCGCTTCTAAGCCAATTTCCCTGTTTAAGCCATCGGGAACATAGTGCGGCTCGTATTTCCCGCCCCAACGTTTAAACAGGATTTTTCGTGCGAGGCTTATGCCGTTGCTGTGCAAGCCGCTGCTTCTTAAGCCTATTATCGAGTCGCCAGCCCCAATGCCTTTTCCTGTGATTATCTCTGACTCGGCAACTTGCCCTATAGCGGCGACAACCATGTCGAAGCCTACGCCTGCCGTTAAGCCGCTTATGATTTCGGCTACGTCGCCTATTTCCCCGCTGACAACTGGGCACTCGGATTCTTCTGCGCCCTTAGCTATGCCTTCCAACCACGCCTTAACAAGCTGAGGGTTGCTGGCTTGCGCGTGAATGTTGTCTGAAATAGCCAGCGGAATAGCGCCTGAACGAATTACATCGTTTACTGCCATGGCTACGGCGTCTACGCCTATGCTGTCGTATTTTTCTGCCAGTTGTGCTATGAGGACTTTGGTGCCTACGCCTTCGATGGTTAGGTCTAAAAATGTGTTTTTGGTGAATGGGAAGATGTTGCTGTACGGCAAATGCACGACTGGTCCGTAGCGGCTGTGTTTGTACGTTTGTTCCAGCGTTTTTAGTGCTTTTTTGGATTCGTGGCGTTGTTCGCGGTTTACTCCCGCGTTTGCGTAGGTGAAGGTTTTGGGCATAAACGCCTGTTTCTCCTGTCTTGTGTGTTATTTTTCTTGTTTGTGGGAAATAACGATTTTGCTATTAATGTGTGGTTTGGTGGATAAAGGTTTACAGTGCGCTGTCTTAAGGTGGATGGCTGACAATGTCCAATGGCTACTGCGGTTTTGATTCGGGACTTGGTGCAGGGGACGAAAATGCGAATTCTGGAATAACTCCTTCTGTTCCTCTTATCTCAAAGTGTTCAATTGTAGCGACATGGTAGAACGTTATCTGTATAATGTGGTGAGTGCCATTATTGGATAAAGTGTAATCGGCGTCATTCATTTTGTAGTACTTGTGGTAGACTGAAAGCTCTCCCCAAATTAAGTCAGCTGGAATTGTTATGTTACAGAAGACAGTGGCTCTTTCCGACCCCATGAAGTCAACTGAAACAATATTCTCAGAGAATTCAGATAAGTAAACCTGTGGCGCAGAGGAGTAATTGCTGCTAACGCTTATCAAATAGGTTTTCTCTCCAACTGAAACAGGAAACGTGTATAACTCGCATACTGATTCATCATCCTCTGCCAAATTAACCAACAAAAGCCCAACTGCTATTGCCGTGATTAGAAGCGCAAATATGAGCGTTAACGCCAATGCCGTTCTCTTCATAAGCACCAATTAAGCTAAAGCTATTTCGTCTAAAAAGAGTTTTTTCCCTGCCATTGGCGAAAAATCACATTTCTCAATTAGCCAACCACGGAAATGGGGAAAAACTTTATTGAGCAATCTCGCATTGAACAGTTGACCACTGGCAAAAAGCCACATTTAATCAAGCGGTCTTAGTCTAGCTTGGCTAGGACATCAGGTTCCCAACCTGACGACCCGGGTTCAAATCCCGGAGACCGCACCACAAACACTGAATCCGCAGCAGGGCACTGCCTATTTATAGTTCCTTTAAATAAGGGGGCTATAGTTTTCCCCGCGCGCTAGTTCTGCGAGAGAAAACAAAAAGAAAGAGAGAAGGAAGGGAAATTTGCAGGATTACTTGCCCATGACTTTTTTTGCGGCTATTTCTATATCTTCAGACTTTATGGTTTTTCTTCCAGCGTGCATCGCGAAGTCTAAGGCTTCTCTAGCGATTTTAACGCCGATTTCCTCTAAAGCTTTAGCCAACTCTTTCGCTGCAGATTCGCTTACTCTGTCAGCTCCCGCTTTCTTGCACAATCGGTGCATGGGAGCTACGGCTATTTCTAAATCGGTCATAAAGACACTTCCGTAGCTTCTTTTTCTATTTAAGGCTGTATTTAACCTTTTTTATTCCCGCCTCCTTCAAATCGCCGTTCAACACCAAAACACTTCAAATAAAAAAGAAGAAAATTATAAAACACCCCTCGTGCTATAAACGACAATTAAAGGGCTAAAAAATGAAACTGGTTGACGCACACATTCACCTCTCAGACAAGGACTACACTGGACACACAGAAGAACTCATAACGGACGCTAAAAACGCCAACGTCGTGGCATTGGTCTCCAACGCCATGGATTTGGCAACCAGCATAGACAGCCTGCGCTTAGCCGAAAAATACCCAAGTCTGGTTTACCCCGCGTTAGGCATCCACCCATGGAACGTCAACGTGCTAAAGGAAAACGAGCTTGAAGAAACACTAAGCCTGATTCAGGAGCAACACCAGAAAAAAACCGTAGTCGCCATAGGCGAAATCGGCTTAGACTACAAGTACGAAACAATATGGGACAAGCAGCTGATGGTTTTCGACAAAATGCTTCACCTAGCTGAAAAGCTTGAGCTTCCAGTCATAATTCACTCGCGCGGGACAACCGCTCAAATCGTAGACATGCTCCCATCCTACAAGCTGAAGCGCGTTTTGCTGCACTGGTTCAGCCACCCCATGGGCGCATTATACAAAGCCATAGACCACGGCTACTTCATTACTGATGGACCGCCAGTAGCCTACTCCAACGGCATTCGCGAAGTAGTCAAAAAAGTGCCGCTGACAAACTTTTTAACCGAAACAGATGGGCCAGTAACCTACAGGAAAGCCCCTTTCAACGGGCAAATAACCAAGCCCTCGTTCATACGCACGGTAATTGACGCTGTAGCCGAAGTCAAACAAACAACAGCCACTGACGCTGCGGAGCAAATTGCCAAAAACTTTGAGACCTTCTTTAACATTAAACTAGTCTAAACCACGTTGTGGCGTGGGCTAAAACTGAACGAGCAAGGCGCAAACTTAAATTAAGCCTATTCTCCTATTGAGTTACACTACGCCCTCAAGCGTTGAAAAACAAAAATCAACAAGCATCAGAGGAACAAAGCACTTGGGAAAAGTAAAAACCGAACAAATCAAACGAGTAGCCAACGAACTAATGGAACGTTTTCCAAATAAATTTAACAACAACTTCGACGACAACAAACGCGCTGTAGACGAGCTTACGCAGGGTACCACGACAAGAGTGAGAAACCAAATTGCAGGGTACATCACGCATTCGATGATGCCAGACGAAACTGAAGCTTCAAGCGAAGACATTGAAGAGGAAACACAGGTTTAACCGTAAACAGGAAGAAACACCATTATGATGGATGAGTACAGGAAAGGATGGGCACTAAGGTACTTGCGCGAAGCAAAAGCAGAATTGGAAGCAGCGCGGAAAGTGCCGTACATGGCTCCCAGCCTGCTGCTGGAAGCTATCAGAAAAGCCCGAAGCGCCATCTACTACAGCCTAGGCGAACCTGCATTCATCGAACTTCTTATACGTGACGAAGCTGGAAAACCCAAACCCACGGATGATGCGGTTCTGCGTTTTCTCATAGAAGTCGAAGCAATAGTGCAGCAGTTGTCGCAGTTGGAGGAAGTGAACGACGAAGCGATGATGAAGCAAGCTGACACTTTGGTTCAAATAGCCAGCGACATCGTGGAAACGTTACCCGAAGAACGCACCATAACTTAAACCCTAAACTTCTCGCCATTTTTCAATACAGCTAAACGTAAACGAGTGTTAACGATATATCTGAGAAAACCTTCTATAACCCTAAAAGCTGATTCAAAAATGGCAATAACTGTAAAGTTCATCGGCGCCCTGCGCCACGCCGCAGGCACAGGCGAACTTGTCTTAAACTGCAAAGACAGCACCACCGTAAAAGACTTGATAAACGAAATCACCAAAAAATTGCCTGCGCTCACGCAAAGCCTAATTGATCAGCAACTTGAAAACCCGACGCCGAACGCGCTAATACTTGTAAACAACCGAGAAATCAGCGTCCTGAACGGTTTAGAAACAACTTTACAGAGCAATGATGAAGTGGTCCTTGTGCCCGTAGTGCACGGAGGCTAAAAAAACGCCGAAAATAATCACGTTAACAACCGACTTCGGCTTAAAAGACCCATACGTAGCAGAAATGAAAGCCGTAATCCTGCGCATAAGCCCAAACGCCGCAATAGTTGACGTGACGCATGAAATAGCCCAGTTCAACATTCGAATGGGTGCTTACACGTTAGCCGTAGCTGCGCCATACTTTCCCGAAGGTGCAATCCACGTGGCAGTCGTTGATCCAGGCGTTGGCACCCGAAGACGACCTATAATAGTGCAGACGCAACACGGCTTTTTGGTTGGTCCAGACAACGGCTTACTAATCCTAGTAGCCGAGCAGCAAGGCATAAAGTGCATCCGCGAAATCACCAACACTCGGCTTATGCTGCCGCAGGTTTCCAGCACTTTCCACGGAAGAGACATCTTTGCGCCCGCTGCGGCACATTTAGCCAACGGCGTTGCGCCAGCAGAGTTTGGGCCTGAAATTCGTGATGCGGTAAAGCCTGAATTCGCGGAAGTCAAGCTGAGAAACGGCGTGCTCGCAGGCGAAGTTTTGCATGTGGACAACTTCGGCAACATAATCACGAATATGAGCGAAAAAGAGGTAATGTGCATCCATGTTGCAGATGTGGTTAACGTTGAGTTGGTCGCTCAAAAACTGCGCCTGAAGTTCTGCAAGGCTTACGGCGAAGCTAAACCTCAGGAACCCTTAGCCTTAATTGGAAGCCACGGTTATCTTGAAATATCCCTAAACCAAGGCAACGCGGCTGAAAAATTCAAATTGAAACCCGGAGACAAAATCATTTTGTCTTGAATTCACGCAAGTTTCTTTAAGTCTGTTTAGCATCATAATTCAACGGAAAGGCTTGGTGCGTTCGTGGAGCTTCAAGACATAGTTGGATGGATGCAGAATTTCGCTGTTCAGTACGGGTACCTTGGGATTTTTCTAATTAGTTTTCTTGGCGCCACATCGGTTTTTATTCCGATTCCTTACACGGTCGTTATCTTCACGCTTGGCGGTCTCCAAAGTTTTGACCCGTTGTGGATTGCGGTTTCCGCGGGAGCAGGCGCAGCAATAGGTGAATTTTCTGGGTACCTAATCGGCTTCGGCGGCAGAAGAGTTATTGGCGAAAAATACAAGAAAAAAATGGATTTCTTAACGAAACTCTTCAAAAAGTTCGGTCCCATAGTGATCTTCATTTTCGCTTTGACGCCGTTGCCTGATGATTTGCTGTTTATCCCGCTTGGAATCATGCGTTACAGTTTGCTTCGAGCGTTTATTCCCGCTTTGCTGGGCAAGTTCGTTTCCAATTTGATAATAGCTTATAGCGGTCGATTGGCTTTGACGGTTATAAGAGATATTTTCGGCGTGGAAGGCGAAGGAATGTCCGCGTTAATCGGCATAATCATCGCGTTAGTCCTCATGGTCATCGTGTTCGTTATCATGTTTAAAGTAGACTGGGAAAATCGTTTCGCAAAATACGTGGACACACCTGAAAAAAACAGTGACAAAACACCTGAAGAAGACAACGACAAAACTTCCGAAGGCAAGACCGCTGAGTACACAGTAGAGAACACTTCTGTACCAAAAACTGGCACAACTTGTTCCAGAGCATAGTGCTATATAGAATATTAAGTATACTGCCAATCGGTGAAAAATATTGGCTAATAGAAAGCTTTCAGCTGTCGCGACCTTTGTCGTTATCTTGGCTGTTGTTGGCGGAGTAAGCTGGGCACTAATCAGCTCCAGCGCGTCTCCTGCATTGCCAATTCAAGAGCAAGTTCGCGACGATGCGATGGCTTACATAAAAAATAATCATCCTGAAACAGCGCAGTTCATGAATGATTTGGCGTGGACAGGTGGAAGAACAACTCCTGAGGGCATTTTAGGCGCAGAAACATACACGTACCTTAGCCAAGGCTGGAACGTGACAATTCAGTATCCAGTAATTCCTAATCCAACGTACGCGATAACGGCAGATTACTCAGCAACGTCCAGTGAAGGCGCTTCGATACCGTACAGAGTACTGTGGCAGGGCAATTGGGAAAACGGAACCATCACGGAAACAAGCTACACCTTCGCCCAATAACCCTCTTCTTTTTCTTTTTTTAAATAGGCTGAGTTGTTGACTGTGAAAGTTTTTAAGCCAAACGCCCCCTACTACGAGCAACGCACGTTTAAACAACCGTTGTACATTCGTGGAGGATGCTGCTAAAATCCAAGTATTTGCCGATTTGCACATTCACGGTCGCTACAGCCGAGCGACAAGCCAACAAATGAGCATAGCGGAAACTGCACGTTACGCAAAAATTAAAGGCTTAAACCTCGTCGGCACAGGCGACTTCACGCATCCACAATGGCTCAAAGAAATACGGGAAAGCTTAGCGCCAGAGCAAGATACAGGCGTCTACAAAGTCGCCAGCAACCCAGCCTTGCCCGTGCATTTCATGTTGACGACGGAAGTGTGCACGATTTTTGATGCCGCAAACGAATCCAAAAAAGTTCACCATGTTATCTTGACGCCTAGCATTGATGCCGCCGTGCAAATCAATGATGTACTGGGGAAATATGGCGATTTAGCTGCGGACGGCAGACCCATGCTGAACATGACTGCGCCGCAGTTGGTGGAAGAAGTGATGCAGGCTGCAGGTGAGAGCATGATTTTCCCCGCACACGTGTGGACACCTTGGTTCAGCGCGTTCGGCGCCTTCAGCGGCTTCGACAGCATAGAAGACTGCTATCAGGACATGACACGGCACATACACGCCTTAGAAACAGGCCTGTCATCTGATCCAGCGATGAACTGGCGCTTAAGTAAACTGGACCGTTTTGCATTAGTTTCGAACAGTGACAGCCACAGTTTTTGGCCTTGGCGCATCGGCAGAGAAGCCAACGTCTTCGAACTTGACGAAGTCAGCTACTCCGCAGTAGTAGATGCCATTCGCAGTAAAGACCCTGCGCGTTTCAAGTTCACCGTGGAAACTGACCCTGCCTACGGCAAGTATCATTGGACTGGACACCGCAACTGCAACGTGTCGCTTTCGCCGCAGGAAGCAATGAAGCTGGGCAATATCTGTCCAGTTTGCCGCAGAAAACTTACCAAAGGCGTGGAGCAACGCGTGGAAGAGCTTGCTGACCGCCCTGAAGGGTTCAAGCCTGAGAACGTGCCGGGGTTCAGGCGGCTGCTTCCGCTTTCAGAGATAATTGCCACTGTTTTGAATGCTAGTTCACCTTCCACACAGGCAGTATGGAAAATCTATAATGAGCTTATCGCCAAATTCGGCAATGAATATGCTGTGTTGCTTGACGTGCCGAGGGAGGCGTTGAATGCAGTTGTGGACGTGCAGGTTGCTGAGGCTATTCTCAGAGTGAGAGCGGGCTCAATCACTGTTGTTCCCGGCTATGACGGCGTGTACGGCAAACTTGTTCTTGAAGCACAGGCTTCTGCGGAGAAGCTTCGCAGTGGAAGAGTGCAACAGAAGAACCTTGCCGATTTCTGGTGACTGCGAGCTTTCATGTTGTTTTGTTTGGTGCAGCAAAACGGTTTTATCCCTTCAACGATTACTCATACCCTAATTCGACGAGGAAGGTACGATTACTCTTGAAGAACATTCTAGTTAATCTAATCGAAGTGGCTGCTCAAAAGTTTGGAGCTGAATACGCTGAAGTTCGCGCGCAACGCCTCAGCAAAACGATGCTTACGGTGAAAGAAGACCGCGTTGAAGCCGCTAAACAGGGCATCGAAGACGGCGTAGCATTACGCGTGCTGGTGAACGGCGCTTGGGGCTTCGCGTCAGTCGGCTCTTTAGACGCAGTGGTATTATCAAACGCGGTTTCTGATGCATGCAAAATGGCGAAAGCAACAAGTTCAAGGCTGAAAACACCCATAAAGCTGGCGGCAGCAAAGGCTGTAGAAGACCGCGTGCAAATAAAACCGCGGAAAAACCCAGCGGAAATCCGCATGGAAGACAAAATAGGCACTGCACTGGCTGTGAACAAGGCAATTTTGGGTTTTGATAAGCGAGTAAAAAGCTGCACGTTGGATTATTTAGATTTGACGGGCACCAGCTTTTTTGTGAACAGCGAAGGCGCATGCATTGAGCAGGACAAGCTTTACGTGTGGTCAAGAGTAACCGCTTCAGCCATGAGCAAAGGCGTTTTCACTTTCAGCAGGGAAGAAATAGGCTCCACTGCAGGCTACGAAGTGTTCGATATGGAACCGCCCGAACGCCTCGGTGAAAAAGTAGCCAAACGCGCAGTGGAACAGTTGAAGGCTAAAGCGCCGAAAGGCGGCGTATTCCCAGTGGTGTTAGGCTCTAACGTTGTGGGCGTTTTTGTACATGAAGCATTTGGGCATTTAGCAGAGGCAGATTTAGCACTGTCTGGCGGCGTGTTAGCAAACAACCTTGGAAAAAAAATCGCTTCAGACACAGTTACTTTTTACGACGACGGCACCGTAGCAGGCGCCTTCGGTTCTTTCAAGTACGATGACGAAGGCGTACCAGCGCAGAAAACGCTTTTGATAAAAGACGGCGTCGTCGCGGGTTTGATGCATAACCGTGAAACCGCAGCAAAATTCAACGCTGCGCCGACTGGCAACGCGCGGGCGGAAGATTTTCGAGTGGAACCGATTATTCGCATGCGCAACACGTTCATGGCACCCCGAGACCATTCGCTAGAAGAGTTGATGGAAGGTGTGCGCATGGGCTATTACTTCAAGAGTTTCCGTGGTGGGCAAGCCAACATAGATGGTACTTTCCAAGTGGGCATCCAAGAAGCCTACGAAATAATAAACGGCGAAATAGGCGAACCTGTGCGCAACGCATCTATAAGCGGCAGCACATTGGAGACCTTGTTTAAGGTTGAAGCAGCTGGAAAAGATTTTGAGTTGTGGCCTGGTCGCTGCGGAAAAGGTCAAACCGCCTTCATATGCGATGGTGGACCAGACATTCGAGTTAAGGAGGTAACTGTCGGTGGTAGCGCTTGAAAAAACTACTATGCAGAGCTTGGCGGAAAACGCTGTAAAAGCCGCCTTAGCTAAGGGCGCAGCGGAAGCTGAAGCTTACGTGTATGAAGGGCAAGCTACAAACGTTGGCATAGAGCGCGGACAAATCACCAAGAGCAGCAGGATAATTGACCGCGGTTTAGGCGTTAGGGTATCAGTTAACAAGGCAGTCGGCTTCGCGTACACAAACATCATTGACGACCTGAGCACAGTGGAGAAAGCTGTTGCTAACGCTTTGAGTGCTGCACGCGCCAGCAAGCCTGACCCTGATTGGATGGGGCTTCCTGAAAAAAGAAGCTATGCGGTTGCGGAGAAGACTTTTGACCGCAAAATAGCAGAGTTCCGCTCTGAAGACTTAGTGGACCTAACTGCTCTAATGCTGGATGCTGCTGCTCAGGCAGATAAGCGCGTGCTTCCTGTTGAAGGCGGAGCTGGCGCTGGATACGTTGCCAACGCAGTAGCTAACTCGAACGGCGTTGAGGGCTTTGACAAGGGCACGATAATCGAGTGCAGTTTAGCTGCTGTAGCGCGGGAAGGCAACAAAGTGACACCCGTATGCTTCGAATTCAACGCTGAAAGAAGCTACAATGTTGACGCAGCGTGGGTTGGGGCGGAAACAGCTCGGCTCGCCGTCTCTGCACTGGATACTAAACGCATCGAAACAAAAACCACCAAGCTGATTCTAACGCAGTTCGCACTGCAAGAACTTTTTTACCACACGTTGATTAACGCGGTCAAAGCTGACAACGTGCAGCGTGGGCAGTCAGCGTTCAAAGACAAAATCAACGCTCAAGTTGCTTCTGAAAACGTTACAATCTATGATGACGGCTTATTTGCAGGCGGCTTGCACACGGCAGTGTTCGACGGCGAAGGCGCACCGCAACAGAAAACGCTCATTGTGGAAAAAGGCGTCTTACGCAACTTTTTGTACGACAATTACACGGCAAAGAAAGAGGGCAAAGAAAGCACTGGGAACGCTGCTAGAGCAGGGTACTTGTCAACGCCTTCTATTGAAGCTACGAACTTTCACGTAATGCCCGGCAGCACAAAGCCCGAGCAACTGCTGGACGAAGTGGATGACGGCTTAATTATCTACTACCTGCAGGGTGCACACAGCAGCAATCCTGTCAGCGGCGAATTCTCCGTGGTTGCCACTCCAGCGTGGAAAATTAAGAAAGGCGAAATCGCGCATTGCAGCCGCGGCGTGATGCTGGCTGGGAACATTTTTGAAGTGTTGAAAAACGTGAGCACAGTGGCTGCTAATGAGCGGAAGATGGGGCAGCTGGTCGCTCCGTGGGTGCTGGTGGAAAACGTCAAAGTCATAGGAAAATAGGCGCTATGCTCTACTCTTGCCTATTCATAGTTTAAATAAGGGGGTATAATCTCTTCTGAGCATTTATGCCCAGAAGCTCTTTGAGTATTCGCCTAAAACAGCTTCGTATATGCGTTTTGTCTGCTGTGCTATTTTGCTCCAGTCGTATTTCTCCTGCACCTTTCGATAAGCGTTCTCTCTGATATTGCGTGTGTATTTTTCATCCTGCAGAATCTTTGTGATGCCCCATGCAAGCGAGTCAGGGTTGTTCGGGTAAACCTTAACGCCCGTCACGTCATGCTCAACAATTTCTGATAAGCCGCCAGTGTCCGAGACTACAACTGGGCTTTGCGCCGCCATAGCTTCTAACGCCACTATGCCGAATGGCTCAAACAGTGAAGGCACAACGGAAACGTCCGCGCACTTCTGCAGCTTAAGCAGGTCTTCCTCGTCTAAGAAGCCGGTGAAAAGCACTTTATGCTCTAAACTCATGCTTTTGACTATGTTTGAAAGCTGCTCTTTCATGTAGCCGCTGCCCACAATCACGAATTTAGCGTTTACTTTCGCCAAAATCTTTGGAATTGCGTTAATCAGCACGTGCGCACCTTTCTCGTAAACCAACCTGCCCACGAAAAGCACGAGTTTTTCGTCAGGCAACGCGAAGCCTCTGCGGAACGCCGTCAAATCCTGCTTTTCCAAAGGCGCGTAAACATGCGTGTTCACACCGTTCGGCACCATCACTAACTTATCGTTGGGCAAACCGAACGCCCACTTAACATGCGACACCATGTACTCGCTGCAGCAAATTACACGCCAAGCCTCATACGTGAGCCACGCTTCGGTTTCATGAATCATCCGTTCCGTGTCCGTGTGCGTGCCTTCTCTGCGTCCAATCTCAGTGGAATGCATCGTAACCAGAAGCGGCTTCCTGAAAACGTGTTTTAAACCTATGCCAGCGTTCGCTACGAGCCAGTCATGTGCGTGGAAAACGTCGATTTTGCCGTTTAATTTGGCTGTCAGCGCCGCGGCTTCCCGCTGCATATTCACGTTCATCAAGTAAACCCATGTGGCGAAATCTGGCGAAGGATTCTTGTACGAGTCTACGCGGTAAACTTCCACGCCGTCTATGACTTCGTGCGCTGGTGCACCGGGGAAATCGCAAGTTACCACGTACACTTTTACGCCGTTTTGCGCTAGGCTTTTGGATAGGAAGTACACGTGGGGAGAAATGCCGCCGATGACTCTGGGCGGAAACTCCCAAGATAGCATCATGACGTTTAAGGTGCGTTTCATTTGCTGTTTACGCCTCCAGCGGCAGCCTTGTACACTGCTAGAATGTCTTTTATCCAAGAGGGCGAGTTCGGCTGAATCACGCTTATTTTTTCTGGTGGGACTTTGTGAATGCGGATAATCTCGTTGCGCATCCACTCAGATTTCACGGTTACTTTGGCTGCTTCGTAAAAGCCCAGCCACTCGATGCTTTTGATAGCCATGCTGAATGGTGAAGTTGGCTCTGGAGAACGATGGTCTTCCAAGCTTTCAACCGAGTAAACAAATGGCACGCCGAAAGCGTTTTTCAAAGTCACCGCTGCAGGAATGAAATGCCAATCAAACACGTCTATTAGGCTAACCTGCTTGTTCGCTTGATAATAGACGTTCGCTGCAGCACGCTCCACTTCCTGATTCAGAGTTAAAACCCAAGTTAAAACGCCGATGTGCGTGT
>CAZDLK010000011.1:0-41460 GCA_964506435.1 uncultured Candidatus Bathyarchaeia archaeon
TTTGGACTTGCCACGGCAGATTCCCAACCAACAGCCAAGGCTGGTGGGGCGGCGCACACCCGTTCAACATCCTAGACTGGACAGTAGTGCACAACGGCGAGCTTTCCTCGTACGGCATAAACCGCCGCTACTTAGAGATGTACGGTTACAAATGCACCATGCAAACAGACACAGAAGTGCTAGCCTACGCTGTAGACCTACTAATGCGGAGACAACACCTGCCAATCGACATGGTTGCAAAAATCTTGGCTGCACCTCTGTGGAGCGAAATAGACGCAATGCCGCCACAGCAGCAACAGATATTCAAGGCTCTACGCCAAACCTATGGAAGCTTGTTGATGAACGGTCCTTTCAGCATCGTTGTGGCGCATCACGGCGAGATGATTGGGCTAACAGATAGAATCAAGCTCCGACCGCTCGTAGCGGGCACCCGCGGAGACTTTCTGTATTTATCCTCTGAGGAATCTGCGATGCGCCTTGTGTCCCCAACTTTGGACAAGTTCTGGTATCCACGGGGAGGCGAACCTGTAGTCGGCAAACTACGTAACCAGCAAGCAGTTAAAGTCTTGAATGTAGTGGAGGCTAGAAAATGAAAACTTATTTGCTTCCCGAATATCTCGTGGAAAGAGACCAAGAACGATGCATTCGCTGCAAAGTTTGCGTGAACCAGTGTACCTACGAAACTCACTCGTATGATGAAGAAGATGATGTTATCCGCAGCAAAGACGAAAACTGCGTCAACTGCCAACGCTGCGTCACTTTCTGTCCCACTCACGCAATAACCATACGCAAGAACCCGAACGCTTACAGAGAGAACTACAATTGGACATTAGAATCCATAAGAGACGCAAAAAAACAGGCGGAAACAGGCGCGGTTATTCTCACAGGCATGGGCTGCGACAAACCATATTTCACCTACTGGGACAGACTAGTGCTGAACGCTAGCCAAGTAACCAACCCATCAATCGACCCATTGAGGGAACCTATGGAAATCAGAACGTACTTAGGCGCAAAACCAGACCAGTTGGAAATGGAACTGGAAAACGGCGATGTTGTCTTACAAACAGAGCTGGCGCCGCAACTGCGTCTTGACACGCCGATAATGTTCTCAGCTATGTCTTACGGCGCGATAAGCCTGAATACACATGAGTCTTTAGCTCGCGCTGCCACTGAATGCGGCACCTACTTTAACACTGGCGAAGGCGGTTTAGACCAAAGCTTGTACAAATACGGGAACCACGCGATTGTTCAAGTTGCTTCTGGCCGCTTCGGCGTTCACCCAAAATATCTTGATGTGGGCGCTGCTGTGGAAATCAAGATTGGCCAAGGCGCGAAACCAGGAATAGGCGGACACCTTCCAGGCGAGAAAGTCACTCAAGAGGTCGCCCGAACACGCATGATTCCCACTGGCACGGATGCGCTTTCGCCTGCACCTCAGCATGATATTTACTCCATCGAAGACCTGAGACAATTGATTTACGCGTTGAAAGAAGCCACGGATTACGTTAAGCCTATTTCGGTGAAAATTGCTGCGGTGCACAACTCAGCTGCAATCGCCAGCGGCATGGTGCGCGCTGGAGCAGACATAATCGCCCTAGACGGCGTTAGAGGCGCTACTGGCGCTGCGCCGAAAGTCATCAGAGACAACGTGGGCATACCCATCGAGTTGGCTATTGCACAAGTTGATCAGCGATTGCGCGAAGAAGGCATTCGCAACAGAGCTTCCATTGTTGCAGCTGGCGGAATCCGAGGCAGCGCTGACATCGTTAAAGCCATTGCGCTAGGCGCTGACGCTGTATACATTGCGACGTCGGCACTTGTAGCTATGGGCTGCACCGTTTGCCAGCGATGCTACACTGGCAAGTGCCCTTGGGGAATCGCGACGAGTGACCCGTGGATTTCTAAGCGTCTTAATCCCGACATTGCTTCGGAGCGGCTGGTGAATCTGCTTCGCGGTTGGAGCTTGGAGATTAAGGACATGATGGGCGGCATGGGTATAAACGCTATTGAGAGTTTACGTGGAAACCGCTTAGCTCTGCGCGGCGTTGGCTTGACTGATACTGAGCTTAAAGTGTTAGGCGTGAAGATGGCAGGAGACTGACAGCGATGTTCGAAAAAGAAGAAAAAGTAGCTGTAACGATTGATGCGAAATTGCTTTCTCGTGTAAAAGTGGAAAACGAAGTTCACAAAATCGACGCTGAAGGCTTGCATTATAAGGACCTCAACAACCTCTTACGAACACTAAGCGGCAATGGCGCTGAAAAAATAGAGATTCACAATGTTTGTGGACAACGCTACATCGGAACTGATTTGGATAATGAAATTCAAATTGATATTTACGGAACTCCTGGTAACGATTTAGGCGCGTTCATGAACGGGCCAAAAGTGGTTGTGCATGGAAACGCACAGGATGGCTGTGGCAACACTATGAATGAAGGGCAAATAATCATCCATGGACATGCAGGAGACATAACTGGACACTCGATGCGGGGCGGAAGAGTCTTTGTCCGTGATGATGTGGGTTACCGAGTGGGCATTCACATGAAGGAATTCCAAGGCAAAAAGCCACAGCTAGTGATAGGGGGAGTTGCGCAGGATTTTCTAGGTGAGTACATGGCAGGCGGTGTTATTCTCCTTATGGGGTTAACTTTGCCTGAGGGCGAACATTGTGAGGCACGTTTTGTAGGCACAGGAATGCACAGTGGAGTCATTTACGAGCGGGGAGACTTACTGGAATCTGGGAAAGGCACCAGGGTGATGAATGTTGGCAAACGCGATATACACATGATTGAAAGTTTAACACGGGATTTCTGCAGTTACTTCGGTAAAAATTACGAAGAAATCATGAACGCTAAGTTCCGTAAAATAGTGCCAGTTTCCAAAAGACCCTACGAAAACATGTACTCACACTAAACGTGTTTTACAGGGCAATGCTACACGGATAGCCCAAAAAAACTTCTTTTTTTATTAGAGGTTGTTGCAAAACTCTGGATAGAGAGACACTGAGAGTACACCTAATTTGAAAAAAAGATGATGCTTAGGCTATTTGGTACATCTCTATTTGCTGATCGATTACACTGATGCCTGAGCTTACTGCGTCTTCGTCTACAAGGTGGGCTGTGCCATCTGGGCAGTAGACTTTTTCGCCTTTCGCTACTTTTCTGTAGCGTTTGCCACAGGCTTTAAGTTGAGAGCAGCCATCACAATCTCGTGATAACACTTCTTTCACCTCTTCTTTTACGCTTCAAATCTATATTTAGAAAAGCAACTTTTAGGTATATCCCCAATAATCTATATAGACATATATATCCAACTGCATCGCCACTTCCTCAAATGTAAATAGCACATCAGGCAACCATCAGCCAACATGCACATCCCTGCAGTCCGAATGAGTAAAACTGTTTCGAAATGTGACTTTTCAAAGTCATTCTGCTTTTTGCAGTTTTGCAATGAAGAAGCCGTTGCAGTGGTGAACGTGTGGGTAAAGCCGCTGACACTGAGCCAGCCCTCTTAAGCCTGATACGCCTATTTTAGGGGCAATCTCCACCAGCGAGAAGTCAGGATGCCACTTCAAGAAGCGCTCGATTATCAACTCGTTTTCTTCAACAGTTATGCTACAAGTGGAGTAAACCAAGACGCCTCCAGCTTTCACTTTTTCAGCGCAGTTGTTGAGTATTTGCCACTGAATCCCAGTCATGCGTTCAATCGAGCGCGGGGTAAGTCGCCACTTCGCTGACGGAAGCTTCCCAAACGCGCCAGTGCTGGTGCACGGAGGATCTAAGAGTACAACGTCGGCTTCCGCCTCGAAGGGCAGAGAATTGCGTGCATCTGCAATCACGGGCTTCGCGATTTTCACGCCCATGCGGGAAACTTCTTTTTGCCAAGCCTGCATTCTTCGAACAGAATAATCCACCGAGCAAATAGAGCCTTGATTCTGCATAAGCTGCGCTAAGTACGTGGTTTTGGCGCCTGGAGCCGCGCAAACGTCTAAAACCGTCATCGCTGGCGTTGGGTCTGTAACTTCAGCGGCATAGCAGCTTGCCTTATCCTGAACGCAAAATAATCCTTTTTGGTAGCTTGCTGTTCGCGCTAAAGGCTGTTTCGCGGCGGTTAGTTTGTACGTGTGTTTCAGCGGTTCAACTTTCTCTAGTTTAACTCCTTCAGCGGCTAGTTTCGCAACAATTTCCTCATTAGAAGCGTGGAGCGTGTTGAGCCTGATGTACGTTGGCGGCGGATTCACGCTGCCTGTCAGAAACGCTACGGCTTCGCTGCGACCGAGAAGGCTGAAGCAGTATTTGACGAACCACGTTGGATGGAACGTTTGGAGACCTATGCGTTTCTCGTCGCTTGCGCCTTTCAAAGCAAACGCGGGTTCTTGCGTAAGCAGTAGCCCCAAGAAGGGTTCAACTTCGCTTAGCGTTGTCCATCCTAGAATCGCTCGTCCCAGTTTAGCGACGTTTGAGGCTTCTTCCACGTCTAGTTTTGCCCATTGTTTTGCGATTCGGGTTTGGTAAACGTAAAGTCTCAGAAACGCTTGTACGCCTAAGGTTAGTTCGCTTATGGTTTTTGGTTTCAGCACGCTGTTGATGAAACTGTCGATGAAGTTTTTGCGCCTGACGGTTTCACATACAAGCCCGTAGCCGTATCGGACAGCATCAGTGTTGCTTATGCCCAATTGCTTAACGGTTCTTGCTAGGGCTAGGCGTTCGCTGAGTTTTTGCATGTCTATCCAGCTTAGGGTTTCGATGGCAATCGTCCAAGCGTCTTTTAGCAAAATCGTTCTCACACTATGCAAACAGAAATAAAAGAATGAGAATTAAAGCATTCTCGTAGCCGAGAACAGATTCTTTCTTCGCCACTGAGTGGGCTCTTAGGAGGGCGCCAGTTTGGAGGCTAACCGAATCGGCAAGGGAGCCGCTCTCAGCTTACCTTCTTTAACGTCTTGCATCATTGCGGGTAAGTCATAGTCATAATCGCGTTCACATGTGCGAATCAGTTTCCGAGCAGTTTCTATACCATAGGAAAAAACAAACTTCATAACAGTCGCCTTCACCTGATTTCCATTGAGAAGGTAATCTGCAATTAGAGATTTGCTCCAGTCCAAGTTGTGGCTCCAACAGTTTAGGAAAAGCTCACACTGCTTAGGCGTTATATGCTCTATCGAAAAGGATTCAGCGCTATTCTTTAATCCGCCCTCTGAAACAAAGAAAAGCGGAACCAGCAAGCTCTTGAACGCGTTTAATTGTTCAACCAAATCAATTGTCAAGTCTATATCTCTTTCAGTTTCGCCTGAAAGCCCAATGATTAATGTGGCAACGGGAACCCAAAAATTATCTGACAGAACCTGAAAAGCGTCAACAACTACCTGCGGCCACTCCTCTGGCTCAAAAGGCCTACACTTGCCCAGCATGTGAGCTTTAATCAGCATAGGGCTACCTGTCTCTATTCCTGTTTGGCCACTAAGCCAGTTTCCATTCTCGCCGTCAATACCCAGAATATCTGATATCGTCTTAACCACGTCGGGAGCACTTGCAACAGACGACAGAGCAAAATGGCTAAACGCCACTGTTTTGACGCCTGGGTAACTTTTCACTTTACTAAAAAGCTCGATGACAGCCTCCTTGTTAACCGTCAAACCTTTCGCTTTGTATCTTAACACGTCTTCTGCATGAAGCAACGGGCTTCTTCCAGCCCGTAAATTAACCTCAACCTCTTGTAGAATATGCTCAATAGGCAAGCAACGGTAGTTCTGAAGGGTTGGAACACAGAAATCACAGCCGCGACCGCACCCGCGAGCAATCTCAATGATTCCAGCTACTGTAGGTTCTCTTATGCAGGGTATCTGCTCCTCAGCAACCACTTCTCCGTGCACAACCTGCGGCAACGGCTCACCTTTGATTACCTTCTCAATAATAGTGACAGCGGTTTTTTCGCCCTCACCGATAACAACGCAATCTACGCCCAGTTGCGCTCTTATCTCAGCATCTTCAAGCTGCCAAGCTCCTGGCCCACCTACAATAATTTTAGGCTTGTATGATTGAACTGCAGGGTGGCTCAGCAGTTCTTTAAACTTGAGGCTCATGTAAGCGTCTCTTCCAAACAGTTGAGTGAAAGTTGACGTGGCAGGTCCTTTTCCAAGAGGGTCAGTCTCCGTTATAGCTAAAACCTTGGTGTCAGGACCTATGACTTTGGATAGGTGCTCAGAGTGCGCGACAATAACATCTTCTCTCTTGAAACCATTATTCAGCAGTGCCGCCTCGATTTTTCTTGACCCGCATGGAGCGTACTTAGCTGCGCCATTCTTGTTTGCTCTAACCGATGGGCAAAACACGGAGAAGTAAAGGCGGTCTGGAATCAAGCCTTTCGGAATGCACGCGCTGAACCCTAAGAAGATTAAGCCGTTGTATTCGCTCATGAGAGTTCGGTCAGTTGTTAGAACTATTTTGTAACCGTTAACGCTTTCTTTCTGCATATTCTCGCCCTGTGCAGCCAACATAATATTAGGCTTTTATACAAACAGCCTATATTCATTCGGAGAATTAAGGTTTTCCCTAACAAATTCCCGATATGCACCACTCACCTAATCGCTACACAGCTTTCCTGCAAAAATCGCGAAATGCCCCTATCAACTTCGCCACAGACCCCAAACGCGCATCCGACTTGCTTTGCTCGACAAACTCAACAAACCTTGTAAACTGCTGAATAGTTTTCGGCTCAAGCTGATGCTCCAAAATATGCGCATCCTTAGCTGCAATATCCTCGGGAACAAGAATAATCTCAAGAAACTTTTCAAAAGTAACATGCCGCTTCTCCAACTCCAGCGTGATTTCCCTTCCCCGCGGCGTAAGCGTAACGCCACCGTACTTCTCGTACTTGACGAAGCCGCTATCCTGAAGCTTCCGCATCATTTCAACAACGCTGGACGGCTTAACCGACAAGTCCTGTGCAATGTCCTTAATGCGAGCGTACCCTTTGCGCTCTACAACTTCGTAAACTGACTTCAAATAGTCTTCAACTCTGCCTGAAAGCTTCTCACCCATACAGGTTCACCTAACAAATTTAGGACAAACTAACAGCAATAGTGCACACACAATTATTTTAGGGTTACCGAACAAAACAACAACACAGCCCACGACAAGCCACAGGCAACCGCGCAACTGATAAGCCACTAAAGATTTTAGTCTAACGCGGTCATAGAATAGAGCTAAAGGTTACGAAACGAGAAATGGCGCAGCAAAGCTTAGACTTTTACTCTCAAGTGCAGAAAAAGCCCGTCAAGGAAGAGGCAAAAGCGGAAGCACCGCCCGCCACCTCGGGTGATGCACATAAAAAAGAGAAGAAACGCCGCTCTTTTCCGCCAGTTGCACCTGAAAACCTGCCGCCATCGTACTTCGTCTCCGCAAGCTACGACGGCAAATTAAAAAAAGCAGTTATAAAACTGTACGAACCTCAATCGGGTAAAATTTACTTCTGGTACGATAACACTGGGCACATGCCTTATTGTTTAACCAATCTTTCTCAGTATGAACTGGAAAACATGGAGCGCGTAGTCAACCACGAAGGCTTCGACCATTTTGAACTTGTAGAAAAGTTCGACCCACTCCTCGACAGAAACGTGACAGCCACGAAAATCGTTGCCACTGACCCACTGGCAATCGGAGGTAAACCTGAAGGCACATTAAGAGACATAATTCCAGAAGACTTCCAGAAAAACTCGGCTGACATGGCAAACGGCGAAGTAGCAAAAGTATGGGAAGCCCGAATAAAATACTACCAATGCTACATTTATGACAAACAGCTTTTGCCGGGAATGATTTACGAAGTCAAAAACGGCAACCTCAACCCCGTCATTCTACAGGAAACAGAGCAGAGAGTTAACCAAATCAAAAGCATCTTCAAAGAAGACACGCAGGAAGAGTTGGAGTATACTGAGTCGTGGGCGAGACTGCTGGAGTACCCTGCACCCAAGTTCCGCAGAGCAGCCATAGATATAGAAGTCACCGCGCCAATAGCCACCAGAGTGCCTGACCCACGCGAAGCCGCGTACCCCGTGACCTGCGTATCCGTCTACACCTCAGACAACCAGAAGCGCGTGCTGCTTCTGAAAAGGGAAGGCGTCCGCGAAGGAAACGAGCACATACCAGCAGACGTAAGCATGGAATACTTTGAGAAGGAAGAAAACTTGCTCAGAGCCGTCTTCGAAGTGCTCTGGGAGTACCCGTTCATTTTAACGTTCAACGGCGACGACTTTGACCTGCGCTACTTGTCACATCGTGCGTTGAACTTGGGCATCAGGAAAAGCGAGATTCCAATTGATGTGGGTAAACGCGTCTGCCTGCTGCGGTACGGCGTGCACATTGACTTGTACAGGTTTTTCTTTAACAGGTCTATCCAGATTTACGCTTTCAGCAACCGTTACCGCGACGTGTCGCTGGCGGACGTAGGCAATGCGTTGATAGGCGTGGAGAAAATCAAGCTGGAGAAAACCTTCAGCGAATTAACCTACACTGAACTGGCGCGTTACTGCCTGAGAGACTCGGAAATCACGTTTAAGCTAACGAGTCTAGAAGACGAGTTACCAATGAAATTAATCCTTGTGCTTGCGAGAATCAGCAGCATGCCGATGGAGGACGTGAGTCGCCAAGGCGTGTCACGGTGGATACGGAACTTCATGCACCGCGAGCACCGTAAACGAAACATGCTAATCCCAAACCCTGAAGAGATACTCACCAAGAAAGGCACAACCGCAACCACAGCCATCATAAAAGGCAAAAAATACAAAGGCGCCATAGTCGTCGAACCAGTACCCGGCGTCCACTTCAACGTGGCTGTGATGGATTTTCCCAGCCTGTATCCATCGATAATCAAAGTGTGGAATCTCGGTTACCAGTCAATTCTCTGCCCGCACCCAGAATGCCGCAGCAACATGGTGCCAGATACGCCGCATTGGGTGTGCATTAAAAAGCGTGCCATGGAAAGCCTGCTGATTGGCTCGCTGAGAGACTTGCGCGTGCGCTGGTACAAGGCAAAAGCTAAAGACAAAACCTTGCCCGACGAATTAAGAAGCTGGTACCGCATCACCCAAGGCGCATTGAAAGTTATTTTGAACGCTAGCTACGGCGTGTTTGGTGCCGAAAGCTTCGACCTTTATTGCCCGCCAGTGGCAGAAGCTACCGCAGCCATTGGGAGACATTCTATAACTCAAATACTTAACAGAGCGGAAAGCCTAGGCATCCAAGTGCTCTATGGTGACACCGACAGCTTGTTCCTAAAAAACCCGTCCAAAGAGCAGATTGAAGACTTAACCCACTGGACTGAACATGAGTTGAAGATGGGTATAGATATGGAGAAGGTTTACCGATACGCAGTTTTCAGTTCTAGAAAAAAGAACTATTTGGGCGTGCTGGAAGACGGTACAGTTGACGTTAAAGGGTTAACAGGCAAGAAGAAACACATTCCAACGTTCATCAAGAATGCCTTCAACAAAATGAAGGAACGCTTAGCGCAGGTTAAGAACCCAGCGGAATTCGAAAAAGCGAAAAAAGACATATCGGACATTGTCCGTGAACGCTACATGCGTTTGAAGCGAAGAGAGTGGGATGATCTCAGCGAACTCGCGTTCCACATAGTTTTAGGCGAAGAACTGGCGCACTACACGAAAACGACGCCGCAACATGTTAAAGCAGCAAAAATTCTGCAGAAGAGCGGGGTTGAAATCCGAGCAGGCGACCTCATCAGCTTCGTCAAAACCACCCGAGACCCGCATGTGAAACCAGTGGAATTAGCCACAAAAAATGAGGTGGACGTTGACAAGTACGTGGCATACCTGCACTCCACTTTTGATCAGGTCTTGGATGCGTTAGGCTTAAGCTTCGACGAAATCATCGGCTTAACGAAACTTGAAAGGTTTCTGGCATAGCTATTTTTGGTCAACAACTTTTAGTCCGCGAGACTTCAAAGGCTCAATAATCCCTCTGCGACTCAGCACAAGCAGCAAGGCGTATCCGATGACAGCTACCGCGATTAAACTGCTGATGGTTATGCTGACGACCATCCCAGCCCACGCAGGGAGAAAGCTTAGCGCGTCAGGCGGTGGAAAGAACAGCCACAGGTAACCGCCAACGATAACGCCGATAGGCAAAGCGCCAACAACGCACGCTAGCAATCGGCGCCGCCTCAAGAACAGTATAATGCTAGCAGCTACAAGATTAGCTATGGGACCAAGAATCACGTCAGGAGCGCCAACGAAAAAGTAGGCGTTCGTCAACACGCAGCCCAAGGTGACGCCGCCGACAATCGGCCAACCGAACAACGCAGCCAACGCTATCAAGCAATCAGCCAAACGCAACTGCACTGGACCATACGTAAAAACGGGACTGCCGACAAAGAACGTTTCCGCAATATTAATGACTACATACATCGCCGTAAACACGGCGGTTAAAGCCAAGTCTCGACTATCAAACTTCACTCTTAGTTTTCCTCCTACACCGGGGTTTATTCAGGCGGAACGGGTGGAGGCCCACCTACCCGCCTTAGTGCTTAGTAACTCCTGTGGTTTTATTAAAACTTGTGGCCCCGTAAAAGCAAACAAGAATAGCTACGTGAAAGGTATCCAGAGTGATGCTGTAATTACTGCAATTACTGTGAAGCATGTTACAAGCAATGAAATTATGGCGACTACTTGGCGCTCAGTCAACGGTCGATGGTACGTTATAAGCGTAACTAAGCTTCGCCTGTGGTCGGACACGAGTTTTTTGCCGTCAAACGAAACGCCTGCTCGCTTCTTAGTGAAGAAAACAGTCAGCAGTATCAGGGAAGAGTTAACAACGTAGGGCAGAATTGAAATCAACAAGGGTAATTTGAGGTCTGTTATTATTGCGAATGAAGCTATGGTTATGCCTATGGCGAATGAACCTGAGTTGCCGACGAAAATTTTGCCTTGAAGGTTAAAGCCTGCGAGAACCAGCCAGAAGATTAAGGGTCCAAGCATCAAGAGCAGGGATGACGGCGACGACAACGCCATTAAACCCATCAAAATTATTGCTGGACAAACAGTTTCCAAGCCGTTCAAGCCGCCAAGCTGGTTCACGGTATTAGTTATTATCATGACGATTAAAGGAATAATCACAAAATAGTACATATCGCCAAATTGAATCGCTCCTAAGAAGGGCAGAGATATGGATGTCCGCGTTAAAGGATTCTCGATTGCGAAGTATATGAGGGGCAAAGCGGCTATTAAGGGCATAAACGCTTTGTAACGCCATTTCAGGTCCATCCAGTCATCCAGCAAACCCATGAAGCCGCCGAACAAGATGCACACGGCTAAAGTCAACGGAGCAGAAACACCATTTGAGGTTTTGAGGATGCCTGAGAAGTACACCAAGAAAAGGTAGACTGTAGTGAATAAAACATAGAGTACGCCTAGACCCCATGGAATTAAAGGTTTACCTACCTTATGCTGGTCAGGAACTTTTGGAAACAAACTATCGCTTCCCTCATTATCAACTTGCAGGACTCGTAGCGTTATAGTATGCGTCCCAATCGATTTCGTACAGGGCAACGACGGGTATTATACCGCCGTAGTTCTGAGCACTCGAATAGAAGTTCGTCTCAGCGCCAGAGAAGTAAGCTTCCTTGAAGTATGTAGGTTCCACACCTTCCTCATCTGGATATACGTAACCCATGCCTGCAGTGTCGCACCAAGTTTGCTTTGCCCAACTCATCAGTTTATATATCGTTGAATTTGTGCCCTTGTCGTTCCACGCCCATGCACCAGTTGTATTACTAATGTAGCCAAAATCATTTTCGTCAGTCCACGCAGAATCCGCGTCAATGAAGCCTTGTTGGATGAATCTGTCGCGAGCTTGACCTGAAATTCTTGCCATCCACTGCCACTTTCCTTCGTCTCCGTAACCAGCAGGACCTGCGACGTAATAATACTCCGAGAGAGTTGATTGACTTATACCGAGAGTAATGAAGACTAGAATGTACTTCGCATTGTACTTTTCAAGCATTTGCAGCGATTGCGTTTCATTGCCCATGAAGATGAAGCCTATGTTTTCTATCTGTGTCGCGTTTATTGTAGCGTTATCAGCCAAACTCGTAACATTCCCCATTATGGCTAGCCAATATCCGTAATCCCACCAAGAGCACACAACAGTTGTTGAAGTGAGATTTTCCTGAGTGTATTCCAGCATGTTTATCCATTCCAGTGCTGGTGTGACAAGATTATCGCCTCCTACTGGGAGGCTGGAACCGCTGACCGTTACCGGCGCATAAGCTTGACCATACACTCTAGGCATACCGCCACTTTGAGGCGAGAAAACAAGGTTGGTCATTAGAAGAATGAAAACCAGAAAAATTGCAATCCCACTGTATTCTTTGCTTACACGCGCTAGACCACGTTTTGTTTTGATGGCAATAGTAGGTGCTTCTTTCAGCAGAGTGTAGAATGGTTTCAGTACGCCAAGAATTCCTTTGGCTACTAGAAGGCTGTATGCTGGCGCAAAAAGGACGAGCAGACGCACCATAGAGGCTCCGAAGTAAAGCGAGGTTACACCGAACAACAACAGGAACACGTTTCTGTTAGTGGGATTTTTAAGTGTGAAGTATAAACCGGCTATGAAGAATAGTATGCTTATTCCCAGTTCATAGTAAATATTACCCCACGACGAAATTCTGTGTTCAGCCACTGAGCTTATGAGAGGAGTTGCTGCACGGAGAAACGGATCCAACACCGAGACGAACTTCCCCGCAATGCTTCCCAGATAACCAAATTGCCAAAGGGTAGCGAAACCGCCGACTACCACGGCAAGCGATCCAACAGTAAGTGAGAGCTTCGTTCTTGCAGAAAGGTTGTGGCGTAAAATTTCTGCGAGACAAAGCAAAAGAAACATAGCTAAGACGGGTATCACTGGACCTGATGATAAATAGCTAAGTGAAATGTATGGAATTTTTGTCGCTATGAAAAGTGCTACACCAAATGTTATGCTGTAAGAAAGCAAGAGACGCTGACTGTACCTTTTCATCAAGAGTAATACGAAAACGAAAACCACAGTCAAGTCCATTATGAAGTAAGCGGCGCCCCACGATGCAATAAAGTAAGCCATCGCTGCTGCAGCGCCGAGCGAGTATTTTATCGATGAACCTAGAGATCGATTTCCATCTATGGCTCTTAGAAAGAGAAACACAAATAACACGAGCCCGAGTACACCCGGTACTTCAGTGTCATAAAAGCCAAGAGAAGTTCTTTGGAGGAAAGATGGTGCTAAAGCTAGGAAAAGAGCAGCAAACAGACCAATCGATTTTCCGCCGAAGTCTTTACCTATGAAGTACATTACGAGGCAACTGAGGGTAGCCATTAGTGGCGGTATGAATGCGGCAAACGTCATTAAATCGAGATTTATGCCTAGAAAAGAGATAATATCATAGAGCACAGCGGTGGTCATTGGTAAACCAGGCAGTGACGTAGACATGTCTAGACCTTGAGGATACCATTGTTGATAGTTTATCCATGACGTAGGCCAGTAGGGCGAAAGTAAACCATTTTGCACCATGTAGTTTGTCAAGCTGTATTGGTAATAGGGGTCAAATTCACTGAGGTGAACGGTGCCTTGGGGTATTTCCCAGCGTAGGGGTAGAATGCGGATGGTGAATGCAACGAAGAGTATTAGAAGTAAAGCTGAAAGAACAATTATTGATGTGTGATTTATTTGCAGGCGTAGTCTTCCAAAGCTTTTTAGGCTGTTGGCGAGGCGTTCCTTTGGTGTCTCCTTGGTCCCCAATTTGAGCCATCTCTTTCTAAGCTTAGTTAAGATTGTAGTTAATAATTGTTTATATCACAATGGTCGTTTATTTATGGCTTTCCGAGAAGCCAGATATCGCCGGTAAAAGAAGTTTTACTGATTTTACAGCGTGTACCGCAACGTAAGGGCTTAAATTTGAATTTGTTTTGGATATAAAAAGTTGCTAATTCTAACTGAAATAGATGGCGGCTGCAATCTGCTTTTCCCATCACGACTAAAACTGTTGAATAATCAGCACACCCGGCACAGAGTGGTGATTAACGGCGCGATTTCAATTTTTTGATTCAAATAACGGTTATTTAAGTGGTTTTACTTCAACGTCGATAGGCAGCAATGATAGTTTTTTGCCACATTTTGGACATTTCCCATCATGTTTTTGGATAATTTCATCTGGAGGTTTAAGCTCCGCACCTTCGTATAACAAGTTTCCACATCCGTGGCAAGTGACACGCTGAGGCATCGCATTTCACGTTCCGAAACAACAGGAAGGTAACACCCCTGACATATTTATCGGTTGCTACTTTCAAAGCAATACGCCTTCACCGATATTCTTAAGCCCAGTACGTATTTTGCACATAAACTGCTTAACCGTGACTACACACTGCCAAAACCATGCAGGAACCGTGCGAGTCGTGGATAGCTGCCTCTGGTTAGGCGGCTCTAACCGCCAAAACTGATAGCTAGAAACAGCACATACATGAAAAGCAAAATTGCGCCTTCTCGCCGGCCTATCCGCCCGTTTGAAAGGAAATACCACAAGAGAAGATTCGCTATTAACGAAAAGATCACGATATGTGAAAAGGCGCTTACGTTGACGCTTAAAGTTGACGCTATCAAGGTTATTCCGAGAATGCAAGTGATGTTCATGAAGCAGCTGCCAACTATGTTGCCTAAAGCCATGCCTAAGTGACCCTTCTTTATGGCATCAATGCTTGTTACCAATTCAGGTACGCTTGTTCCGAAAGCAACTATTGTGGCGCCTATGACTATTTTCGGTATGCCCACGCTTGCTGCTAAGAAAGATGCGGATTCAACTATAAAGTAAGCAGAGATAACCACTCCGATAGCGCCCAGAACGGCTAAGACTATGTATTTGCGGAGTTTCTGTTGTTCTGCTCCTAACGGCGCTTCTTCTGCAGGGGTTTTTGTCTTGGAAAGCTGATACATGTAGAAAACGAAAATTGCTAAGAGCACGATTCCAATGAATCGACTGGCGTAGCCTATGTAGAGCAGGGTTAATGGAACAATCGAAGCTACAAAAAGACCGAAGTTAAGGCTGCCTATTTCGCTTTTCGCCATTTTGGGCAGGGATGAAGCAAGTTCTGGAAACTTGAAGGTGATAAGAAGGAAACAGATGCCTAGAATAAGGCAGATATTTGCGATGTTTGAGCCTAAGACGTTGCCTATTGACACCGCTACGCTTTCTGGCTCTAAGACTGCAAAAATGGCGACGAAGAGTTCAGGCAGTGACGTGGAAAAGGCGACGAGGATGAAGCCCACGGTTGTTTTTCCCAAGCCTGTTGCGGTTGCCACGTTTATGGAGTGGGTGATGGACAAGTCGCTAGCCCTGTTTAACACAACTAGGGAGAGTATTAGGATTATTACGTTGCCTATTAGTCCCAGTTCCTCGAACAGTGTCCTTCACCTCATGGCTTGTTCCTATTTTTTATGGTTACCCAGAAGTCCTTTGGTTTAAAAGGAGGTTGGTGAACAATTCGTTAATCAATTAATAAACATTTTTGGCTCTGAGCAAGAAATTTGTCTAGGCAAAAACCCAAAGCCTGTGCGCACATGCAGCGTTATGGTTGCATCGTAAACCTTTTTGAGTGAGAACAATAAAGTTCAATGACGAGTGTGGCTGGCAGCGTTTGGAGAAATACACGTTAATTATAACGGAAAAGCCTGATGCCGCGAAAAGAATAGCTTCAGCTTTAGATGAGACAGGAAAAGCTGAGAAAATCGTGGAGAAAGGCGTGCCCTACTACGTGGCGAAAAGAAACACGGACTTAGTTGTCGTTCCAGCTTTGGGGCATTTGTACACGGTTGCAGGCGAAAAGAAAATCAGAGGGCGTTATCCTGTTTTCGGTTACCAGTGGGTTCCCCTGTATTTGGCTAAGCGTGGTGCAATGCGCATCCGCACTTGGCTTGAAACCATCGCGAAACTAGCGCGAGATGCAGATGCCTTCATCGACGCGTGCGATTACGATATTGAAGGCAGCATAATCGGTTACTGCATACTAAAATATGCCTGCGGAAGCAGGGAGAACGTTTCAAAGCGTATGAAGTATTCTACACTGACAAAAGAGGAAATTTTGAAGGCTTATACTGAAGCGTTGCCGCACTTGGATTTTGCGCTTATTGAAGCTGGGTTGACACGGCATGAGGTGGACTGGCTTTACGGTATTAATCTGTCCAGAGCTTTAACAACGGCAGCGAAGAACTATAGCGGAAGATACGCCACACTTAGCACTGGGCGTGTGCAGGGACCAACCCTTAAGTTTCTTGCAACGCGGGAGAAAAGCATTACATGTTTTGTGCCCACGCCATACTGGAGCATAAAAGCCACATTGTTGATAGGCGATGCAGTTTTAGAGGCGGAATATGAAAAGGAAGTTATTGCAGTTAAGGATGAGGCTAAAGCAGTAGTTAACGCGTGCAAAGGAAAAAGCGGTGAAATAACGGATATTGAAACGAAAAGGGTTCAGCAGGTGCCGCCGTTGCCTTTTGACTTGGGTTCTCTACAAAGCGAGGCTTACAGGCTTTTCAGGTACACGCCGATGCGCACCGCCAAAATCGCGCAGCGGTTGTACTTGGACGCGTTGATTTCATATCCAAGAACGAGCAGCCAGAAACTGCCGCCTGCAATCGGGTATGAGGCGATTCTGAAGAAACTGGGCAAGACACGCGAGTACCATGCACTTGTAGCGGAACTTCTCGCTAAGCCACAGTTAAAGCCGAGCGAGGGAAAAATGGAAGATCCTGCGCACCCCGCTATTTACCCGACTGGAAACCTTCCTGAAAGGGCCTTGAACAGCGCAGAGAAGAACATTTGGAATCTTGTTGTGAAGAGGTTTATGGCGGCTTTCGGTGAGCCAGCGGTGCAGCAAACCGTGAAAGTCACAGTCAACATTAACGGGCAAATTTTCTATTTGAGGGGAAAGCAAACGTTGGATGAAGGGTGGCTTCACTTCTACCAGCCCTATGCGCGTACGGAGGATACAGTGTTGCCGCCGATGACGAAGGGGCAAGAAGTCAATGTTAAACGGGTGGTTTTGGAGGACAAGTTTACTCAGCCGCCGCCGAGATACAATCCGAGCAGCTTGCTTAAAAAAATGGAAAGGGAAGAAATTGGCACGAAAGCGACGAGGGCAGGAATTATACAGACATTGTATGACAGGAAATACATTTATGACGAGAAAATCGTGGTGACTGAACTTGGCTTCAAGGTCATTGAGATTTTGGAAAAGTACTGTTCTACCGTTGTGTCTTCGGAGTTAACGCGGAAGCTGGAAGAGAAAATGAGTGAAATCCAGCAGAAAAAGGAAACAAAAGAAAACGTCCTGCAGAGTGCGATTGAAATTTTAAAACCTGCCGTAGAGAAGTTGAAAGAAAAAGAGCAAGCGATAGGCGCAGAACTAACTCAAGCGCTTAAACAATCCAAGCTGAACGAAAAAATAATCGGCGCGTGCCCAACGTGTCACGACGGAAAACTAGTCATTCTATATTCGAAGAAAACGGGCAAACGCTTCGTAGGCTGCACAAACTACGTTGAGGGCAAATGTAGAACCGCTTTTCCTCTTCCGCAAAGAGGCTCAGTTAAGCCAACAGGCAATGCCTGCAAGAGTTGTGGTTCGCCGACAGTTCGCGTGTGGATTAGGGGAAAACGCTCTTGGAAGCTGTGTCTCAACCCAGAATGCCCCGCTAAAACCAAGGAAGAGAGACAGTGAACTGATAGTTTGTCTTGCACATGCAGTTTGTCCAGATGAAGTGGTCAAACTAGTCTTGGCGAGTCCATTCCTAACAGATTTCTGCCTATGAAATCGTTTGGCCAAGAACTCGGGAGTTCAGCCAAGTAAAATTCTGCTGTTTTTATGTTTTTTATTGCTCCAATTTGTTTTTTGAGGCGGAAAACATCTGCAAAATCTGCCACGTTAACTGCGACCCTCAGGTCGTATGCTCCGCCGACAAATTCAGCGCAGAAGCTTGCATTAGGTATCTGGAGTAATTGTGTCTCGACCTCAGGAAGGTTTCCTCTGTTTTCTACTTTTATGTAACTGTCTGCTGTTGCGTTGTAGCCTAACTTGAGGAGGTTAAGGGATATACTTGAAAGGTTCAGAACGTTTTTTTCTCTGAGGAATTGGTATCTTTGAATAACATTGTTTGTTGAAATTTCAAGCTTTTCTGCGATCGCGCTGAAGGGTACCCGTGCATTTTCCATGAGCATTTTGGCAATACATTTGTCTGTTTCGTCTAGGTTTACGTGTTCAAATTTGGTTTTGGGTTTTTTAGGTCTTGTGATTAAATTTTCTTGTTCAGATGGCTTAACCAAAAGGTTTTCTGGATGCCAAGGGTTATTCCATAAATCAGCAAAAATTAAAACGTCTAAGCTTTTAACGTATGGTTTGAGGTCTATTCGTTGGACCATTTCGTTTAGTTCATTTAATTTCTGTGCCAGCACCAGACAATATAGGTTGTATTTGCCTAGGCCTGATGAAATTAGTGCTACAGATGGTCTGGGTCTTAATAAGTCTTGGACTTTTTCTTGGTCTGCTAAATCAGTCATTATTCCTATTTCCGCTATGCTTTCGTAACCCACACTGAGAGGGTTAAGGTACATGTGTTCACCGCGAATAATGCCTGTTCTTTTTAAGCGTTCATATCGCCTTATTACGGCTGTGACAGAAATACTGCATATTTTAGCTAATTCTGTAAAACTAATGCGAGAATTCACTAGGAGCGCTCTTAGAATCTTGAAATCAGTTTCATCAATTTGCTTCGTTTCATTCCCGCCTTTGGTTTTGCTTTTTAAGTTTTTACCGGCGAATAACCTCTCGCCCGTTATTTGAACATTGCTACATTGGTCTGCTGTTTGATTTTCGGTTATATTATATTTTCGCAGGAAAAAGAAATTTAATGGTTAGCTCACGGATATCCAAATGTTTTGTTTAATGCATTTTTTAAATGGTGACTTGAAACTTTATTTCATTATTTTTTTAGTTTACCTCAAGTTTGGAAAACTTTAAATAGCGATTGCTAAGAAAGGGAGTATCGCATACAAAAATAGAAAAAGGAGAAAAAGACAGATGACTATTTCGAAAACTAAAGTAGTTATTCCTACGTTTCTAATGTTGACTATTGCAGTTACACTTGTCGCTTTGCCAATTGCTACTGCGCACACGCCCGTTTGGGAAATTCCAACATTCGCTTTCATCTCTGTCTCGCCTAGCCCTGTGGGCGTTGGGCAAGACGTTGACGTTATCATGTGGCTTGACAAGGTAGCAAACGGAGCCGCATGGGGCAATGATATTAGAATGAAGAACTACAAACTCACCATCACTTCGCCTACCGGCAAGATAGAAACAGAAACTTGGGATGTTTGCATCGACACAACATCGTCACAATGGGTGTCTTATACTCCCACAGAAATTGGCACTTACACTTTCAAGTTCGAGCATCTGGGAACGCTGTACACATGGGCTGGACCTTACCAGGGCGACACTTACTTGCCAAGCAGCGCAACTGCGACTTTAATTGTGCAGGAAGAACCGATATCTGGCATAATTAATAGCTACCCGTTTCCCGCAGAGTACTGGACACGCCCAATCCAAGGCGAGAACACTGACTGGTGGACTATCTCCTCAAACTGGCTCGGCGAGGGTGGTCCACAAACAACCGCTTCAATGTCTGGTTACCAAGTATTTGTCGCTGACGCCGTCGGCTCTCAAACTGGCCATGTCATGTGGACCTTGCCACTTCAGGCTGGAGGAGTCGTCGGAGGAGACATGTTCCCCATTGAAGGCCAAACCTATTTCGAAGGTACCGCATACATTCCTAGATACACAAATCCGATAATACTTGCAGGAATGCTCATATACAGAGAACCATTGTCATACTCAGCTGGCTCAGGTGGCAGAACATTCTGCCGTGATTTACGCACTGGAGAACTCCTTTGGGTTAATCCTGATATGCCAACGCCATCTTTCGGCCTTATCTTTGACGTCCAAAACAAGGACGAGCACGGAGTTTGCCCACCAATTTTGATTGCAGCTGTTGGTACTACATGGCAGGTCTATGATGTATCCACAGGAATCGCGCTTTGCAACGTAACTAACGTGCCCTCAGGCACAGAAGCAATGGGTCCGAATGGTGAATTCTTGAAGTACGTCATTGCAAACGCAGGCAACGATACTAATCCGGACTATCGTTTGTGCCAGTGGAACTCGACCAAACTGTTCCAGCCAAATGAGGCAACAAGACCAGCGATAACAGGCACAATAGATGCAAGCATTTGGTCTGGTGCGAACAACCGCTATGACTGGAACGTTTCGCTGTCATGGCTTTCAGAAGCAGCAGCATTGCCAGATTGGTCAGCAGCAAGCAGCGGAGTGCGACCCCATGTAGCTAAATATAACGATATGATACTTTGTCACAATGGCAGTTTCGCTTCAGGCGGTGACATGTTTAGCCCGGCAAGCTGGACGCCCTACAACTACTTTGCAATCAACCTCGACACGTCAAAGGGTACACGTGGTTCGCTACGATGGATAAAACAATTCAATCCACCAGCAGGCAACATCAGCACTAATTTCGGCGGATTTGACTTTGAAAACCACGTCTTCCTCGAGGAATACAAGGAAACCAGCCAATTTGTAGGTTACGACATGAATACAGGCAACAAACTGTGGGGACCAACCGCAATGACAGCAACCGCTAATTGGGACTACTATGGCGTTGCAGGCGTGGAAGACAGAATTGCAATGATTGGCGATGGTAAAGTTTACGCTCAGTTTTTCTCAGGAGTACTCTACTGCTATGACGAGATGACTGGCAAACTACTGTGGAGTTACGGTAACGGCGGAGAAGGAAACAGCACTGCTTCAGGCTACTATGGTGGTTACGGCGTATATCCAACTGCAATAATGGCTATCGGCAACGGAGTGGTTTACATGGCTGCCACTGAGCACACTGTCAGCACACCAATTTATAAGGGTGCGAAGGTGCGCGCTGTTAACGCTACTGACGGCACTGAACTCTGGACTACTCCATCCTTCGTCAACTCGTTCCACACCACTTCGATGGCAATAGCTGATGGCTTTACGACTTGGTGGAACGGCTATGATAACTCGATCTTCACAACTGGCAGAGGTCCTAGCGTCACTACAGTTTCAGCGCCAGACATTGCAGCAGCATTCGGAACACCTGTGGTGATAAAAGGCACAGTGATGGACATCTCTAGTGGCACGACGCAGGATGAACAGGCGGCACGTTTCCCCAACGGTGTTCCAGCAGTTTCTGATGAAAGCATGGACGACTGGATGGCCTACATCTATCAGCAAAGGCCTTGTCCTGCAGACGCTACGGGCGTTACAGTGTCATTGGATGTTTTGGATGCTAACGGCAACTTTAGGAACATCGGCATTGTGACAACTGATGCTGATGGCTTCTATAGCCTTGACTGGACACCTGACATCCCTGGCAAATACACGTTGTACGCATCATTCGCTGGCACAAACGGCTACTGGCCATCACACGCTGAAACAGTCTTCGTCGTCATGGAAGAACCTGCTGCTACTCCTGCACCTACTCCTGCACCACAATCGATAGCTGACATGTACTTCGTACCCGCAGTTATTGGCTTGCTCGTTGCAATCATCATAGTCGGCGTTCTAGTGGTTCTGATGTCTAGGAAGCGATAAACATGGCGAAAAACCAAAACCAATTTTCCCCCCTTTTTTGGGTAACACGTAAAATAGAAGAAAAGGCAAAAAAAGGGCTGAAAAGGCTCTGGACAGAAAAATAACGATGGCTTCATCGTTACCGCATTTTTCCTTTTCTCCTGTGAAATTGTGCTGTCCGGAGCCTCAGCAAACCTCCCTGTAAAACCAACAATAAAAAAGCCACCCAAAACAACTTCTGTCCATCCACTTAGAAAACTGCGAGACACAGTTGAGAAAAACACTGTCTGGAGAAAAGATTTAAACAGCCCTTAAGAAGAATATTTAAGAGAGATTGAGAAGCATTCATTAACAGGAGAACGCTAAAGAAACAGCAAAATGCCTGAGGAACAAAGAGGAAGCAAGAAATGGCAAAAAAATATAAAAAACAATCCGAAACAAGACACTTCGCACTAAGCCGATGGTTCAGCAAAATTTCAACAGCGCAACCATCAACCCTTGCGCTCTCCATAGTTGTAATTGCAACTGCCGTGTTCCTTTTCGGCGGAGGCTTATACACAATCAGCACTGAGAACATTCTTCCTTCAGCCTACGTCAGCGGACGCTTCTACTTCATCTACCCTGACCTAAGCTATCAATTCGTATCAGACACCATAATCTCCACAGCACTTTACGCAATGGGCTTCATCGGCATACTTGCCGTTTACCAAAGTGCAAAATACGCTTACAAGCCCAGACAAGCGTACATGCTGCTCATCGTAGGCGTAACGCTCTTGTTTCTAGCGTACTTGTTCTTGGAAACCGCGATTGACATCAAACTTGGCTGAGAATCTTTTCACCAAGGATTATTTTTCAACTTTAACTTGTACGCCAAGAAATTGGTGAACAAGTGAATCGGCGGAGTAATCAGCAAAACAGCCACCGCCAACTCCCACCCCACCAGCATCAGAGGCAAAGAGAACACAAGGGCACCAACCACAAAATCCACCTGATCCACCAAGGGCAACAACCCGCCAGGAGCAATGCTTAAACGACGTTTTATGAACGCACCAGTTAAATCACCAAGCAAAGCACCCAGCGGCGTGAGAACACTAAACAGCACACTGTAAGTGGCGAAACCGAAGACTAATCCTTCCACAATTCCAACGAGGATACCTATGAGCCAGCCGAAGAAAAACCCGCGGAAAGTTTTGTTTTTGCCAAAAAGCCGTTTCCCATCGAAAAAGTTTTTTCCAAAATCTAAAGGTGGTCCTCCGCCTGCAAGTACAGGTGCACCGTTGGCGCAGTAAGCGGGAAATATGAACTTTAATGCTTCAATAATTAGTGTAACGATGTCCATGTGATCAACCATTTATGAGTGGAAACGGTAGTCGTGCAGTCCAGTTGCGTCTATGCGTAAATGGCAAGTTAGTTCCTGAGCGCGTTTGGGAGTTTTTTCAAGAACTACTTTGATTATCTGCGGGTTTTCAGTGGGTTTCATGGCAATTATTGTGTCTGCCCAGAATTTTAATACTCTGGTAGCCACAGGCGCCACGCTTACACTGGTTTCGTTAAACACACTGCGCACTTGGCTGGTTACAACAATTGGAATTTTCTGGGTTTTCGCTGTCTGCGCTAAAACAGCCATCTGCCTGTTCAACTCTCGGTTCAACCCAAACGTCTTCCTAGCTGATTCAGAAACATCCACGCGGTACAACGAAGTAACCGTGTCAATAACCACCAACCCACAGTTCTTCGCAGTGTAATCTGACAAGTGGTCCACAACAACCGTCTGCTCCCTAAAATCGCTGGGCCTAACGAGAATTATCAACTCGGCGATTTCCTCAAATTTCCCAGCTGACACCTGAGACAAGCGTTTAGCAGAAAACGTGTTATCACAATCCATAAACAAAGTCTTGTAGCCCTGCATAGCACAGTTTACGGCGCACTGCATCGCCAGCGTTGTCTTGCCCGTTTCTGGTTCGCCGTAGATTAGTGTGATGGTTTCGGGTGTTATTCCGCCTTGCAGGTGGTTGTCGATGCAACTGCAGCCTGTTAGGATTTGTTTTATCACGTTGATGCACATCAGGTAGTGTAGATTTATAATGTGTTTTGTGCTTAAACGTTTGCGTTGGAACACTAGCGCGTGGAAAAAACTTATACCCCCTTATTTATACTATAAATAGTTTAATGAGCTGCTGTGCTCTAGCGCTCGGAAAAGACTATACCCCCTTATATAAAGCACCTGCATGGATTCTGTTGTGATTCATAAGTTTAATTTAGTTATATGCGTTAATTGTTATGGTGTGATTGCGGTTGACGCCTGAAGAGAGTGCGCGGTTGAAGATTGATGCGTTGCTTGAGGCGGCTGGTTGGGTAGTTCAGGATTTTAAGGATTTGAGTTTGGGTGCTGGTGTGGGCGTGGCGGTGCGTGAGTTTCCGTTGAAGACGGGTGAGGCGGATTATTCGCTTTTTGTTGATAGGCGTGCGGTTGGGGTTGTTGAGGCTAAGCCTGAAGGCACTACATTGAGCGGGGTTTCGGAGCAGACTGAGAAGTATTTGTGTGGTTTTCCAGAGAATATTCCCCGTTTTGGTGATTCGCCGCCTTTTGCTTATGAGAGTACGGGTTCGGAGACGTTTTTTAGGGATTTGCGTGACCCTGATTGTCGTTCTCGGCGGGTTTTTGCGTTTCATAGACCTGAGACTTTGCGTGAATGGTTGGGTCAGGCGGATACTTTGCGTGGTAGGCTTAGGGCGGTGCCGCCGTTGATGACCGAAGGCTTGAGAGATTGTCAGGTTGAGGCGATTGAGAATTTGGAGCGTTCGTTTGCTGAGTCTCGTCCGCGGTCGCTTATCCAGATGGCGAGTGGCAGTGGTAAAACGTTTGCTGCGGTTACGTTTACTTATCGGTTGATAAAGTTTGGTGGTGCGCGGCGTGTTTTGTTTTTGGTTGACCGTAATACGTTGGGGCGTCAGACTTTGCAGGAGTTTCAGCAGTATCGGACGCCTGATGATGGGCGGAAGTTTACGGAGTTGTATAATGTTCAGCGTTTGACTTCTCGGAATATTGATGGTGTTAGTAGGGTTTGTATCACGACTATTCAGCGGCTTTATGCCATGCTCAGAGGTGAGGAGTTGCCTGAGGAGAATGAGGAGGGTTCGGCTTTTGAGTTGTCTTTTGGTGGCATGAAGCCTGTTGAGGTTGCGTACAATCGTGAGATTCCGATTGAGATGTTTGATGTTATTGTGACGGATGAGTGCCACAGGTCGATTTATCATTTGTGGCGTCAAGTGCTGGAGTATTTTGACGCGTTTATTGTGGGTTTGACGGCTACGCCTAGTAAGCAGACTTTGGGTTTTTTTAATCAAAATTTGGTGATGGAATATGGGCATGACCGTGCTGTGGCTGATGGTGTGAATGTCGGTTATGATGTTTATCGTATTCAAACACGGATTAGCCAGAGCGGCAGTAAAGTGGAGGCTGGTTTTTACGTGGATAAGCGGGATAAGTTGACGCGGAAGGTGCGTTGGGAGCAGTTAGCGAATGATTTGGAGTATGACGCAAACGAGTTGGACCGTAGTGTGGTAGCTAAAGACCAGATTAGAACGGTGATTCGGACTTTTCGGGATAGGTTGTTTTCTGAGATTTTTCCTGGTCGCTGTGAAGTGCCGAAGACGCTTGTGTTTGCGAAGGATGATAGTCATGCTGAGGATATTGTGGAGATTATGCGTGAGGAGTTTGGGAAGGGGAACGATTTTTGTAAGAAGATCACTTATAAGACGACTGGCGACACGACTGAGAATCTGATTGCTAGTTTTCGTAATTCGTATTATCCGCGCATTGCCGTGACGGTGGATATGATTTCAACTGGCACGGATATTCGTCCGTTGGAGTGTTTGTTGTTTATGCGGGATATTCATTCGAGCGTTTATTTTGAGCAGATGAAGGGTCGGGGTACGCGGACGATTTCGAGTACGGATTTGAAGGCGGTTACGCCTGATGTTGAGGATAAGTCGCATTTTGTTATTGTTGACGCTGTTGGGGTTTGTGAAAGCGACAAGACGGATTCGCGTCCTTTGGAGCGTAAGCGTACTGTGCCGTTTGATAAGTTGTTGAGTGCTGTTGCTTTGGGTGTTCGGGATGTGGATACGCTTACGTCTTTGGCTGGTAGGCTTGCTCGTTTTGACAGGGAGCTGGATGATGAGTCGCGGAGGGAGATTGAGGCTGTTAGTGGTGGCAAGACGCTTAGGCAGGTTATTAATGGTTTGTTTGATGCTGTTGACCCTGACAAGCATCTGGAGAAAGCTAAGAAGCTTTTCAACACTGAGGAGCCTACGAGTGAGCAGTTGAAGAGCGCTTCCGAGGAGCTTGTTAAGGCGGCTTGTGCTTTGTTTGATGAGCCGAAGTTTAGGAATACGGTTATTGAGGTTAAGCGGCGGAATGAGCAGACGATTGATACTGTGAGTAAGGATGAGGTGTTGTTTGCTGGTCCTGATATTCAGGCTGCGGAGAAGGCGCGGTTGACTGTTGAGTCTTTTAGGGGTTTTATTGATGCGAATAAGGATGAGTTGACGGCGTTGCAGATTATTTACAGTCAGCCTTATGCTCGGAGGCTTTTGACGTATGACGCCATTAAAGAGTTGGCTGATGCGATTAGGAAGCCGCCGTATAATTTGACGCCTGAGCTTGTTTGGATGGCGTATGAGCAGTTGGAGAAGTCGAAGGTGAAGGGTGCTGGTCCGCAGAAGCTTTTGACGAATATCGTGTCGCTTGTGCGTTTCGCTGTTGGCGCTGCGAGTGTTTTGGAGCCTTTTGGTGATGTGGTGAACCGCAGGTTTGCGGAGTGGCTTGCTGGACAAGAGAAGCTTGGGAAACGGTTTTCACCTGAACAGAAAGACTGGCTAAACATGATAAAAGACCACATTGCCACTTCATTGAGCGTTGGCTTGGAAGATTTTGAGAATGTACCATTTAACCAGAAAGGCGGAGCAATCAAAGCCTACCAACTCTTCGGACAAAAACTAAACAAGCTATTAGAAGAACTAAACATGGTGCTAACTAAATGAGCGAACCAAAAAGTACGTTACCGGCGAACTGGGCTTCTTGTACACTGGAACTATGCTGTTCTAAACTAACTGATGGAGCCCATTTTTCCCCTAAATATGTTGAGGCTGGTTACCCGTTTGTTACTATTTCTGATGTTAGAGCGGGCGAGATTAATTTTGATAGTGCTGGGCTTATAACGAAACATGACTTCGAAGCCCTTAAGAGCAACTGCAACCCTCATAAGGGAGATATTCTTTTTTCCAAAGATGGTACTGTTGGTAAAGTCGTTGAAATTGATTTCGATAAAGAATTTATTGTTTTGTCCTCTCTGGCTATTCTTCGTCCCCATCCTGAGTTTATTACTTCTAAATACCTAAAATTCCTGTTGCAATCAAATATGGTTCTTAACCAATGCACTTCTCTTAAATCCGGGACTGCGCTAACAAGAATCATTTTAAGAAATCTTAGGACTGTTAAAGTGCCAGTGCCACCAGTAAATGAGCAGATTCGGATAGCTGGCAAGGTTGAGGAGTTGTTTTCTCTTTTGGATGTTGGTGTGGCTTCGCTTCAGAAAGTGCAAGCGCAGTTGAAGCGTTACCGTCAAGCAGTTTTGAAGTACGCTTTTGAAGGGAAACTGACTGAAGAATGGCGTCGAACACATGAAATAAGGATAGAACGCTCATTGTTAAAAAACTCACACCAATCTATAGTGGAAAAAAGGGCTAGCACTGGCAAGAGGACCTATGAAAACCTACCTCCTGCAACTCTTGACGAACTGCCCCTGATACCCACTAATTGGATTTGGGTTAAATTCGAAGAAGTCATATATGTTATCGATTATCGGGGAAGAACCCCGCCATTCAGCTCTGAAGGAATACCTCATTTGCGTTCTTCTAACATTAGAAATGGAAAGATAGTTTGGGAAGATTTGAGATACATTTCAGAAAAAGAGTACCAAAAATACATGGTAAGGGGGCTTCCTGAAAAAACGGATTTACTATTCACCACAGAGGCTCCTCTTGGGGAAGTTGCTTTCGTTCCCAATGAGAAGTTTTCAATAGCACAAAGAGTCATAATCCTGCGACCAAACAAAAACTGGCTAAATCCCAAATTCCTATTCTATCAAATCATGTCCAAGGTATTTCAAGAAAGGTTGTTCGGAAAAGGCACCGGAACAACTGTAACGGGGATATCCTACAGAAATCTTAGACAAGTAGACCTTGTTACCCCTCCATTAGAGGAGCAAGAACTAATTGTGTCTAGGATAGAGGCTCTTTTGTCTATTTTGGATGAAACTGAAAAAGTTGTTAGTCAAAATTTGATTCAGGTCAAACGGTTACGTCAAAGTATTTTGATGAAAGCTTTTAATGGAAAGCTTATTCCCCAAGACCCAGCTGATGAACCAGCAGAAAAACTGCTTGAACGAATAAAGCAGGAGAAAGAAAAGCTGAAGGAAAAAGGCATACAAAGAAAGAAGAGTAACTCGAAGCAGTTGGAGTTGTCCACTTATGTCAAATGAATCCGCTTCACTTGTCCAGAAAGTCTGGAACTACTGCAATGTCCTAAGAGATGACGGCGTAAGCTACGGAGACTACGTGGAACAATTAACCTACCTGCTTTTCCTAAAAATGGCAGATGAGCAAACCAAGCCACCATTCAACAAACTCTCAGTCATACCTCAAGGGTTAGATTGGCAAAGCTTAATCACAAAAGACGGTGCCGAACTAGAAACACAATACCGCCATTTGCTGGAAGCGTTAGGCAAAGAGAAGGGTATGTTAGGCGTCATTTTTCGCAAAGCACAAAACAAAATCCAAGACCCCGCCAAACTCAAACGCCTACTCGAACTAATCAACAATGAAACCTGGATAGGCTTAGACATAGATGTCAAAGGCGAAATCTACGAAGGCTTACTCCAGAAAAACGCAGAAGACACCAAAAGCGGAGCAGGACAATACTTCACACCGAGACCGCTAATCAAAGCCATAGTAGAAGTAATGCATCCAGAACCCCAACAAACAATAAACGACCCAGCCTGCGGCACAGGCGGCTTCATAATCGCAGCCCACAACTACATATCCAACAGTTACCAGCTTGACGTGGAACAGAAACGCTTCCTCAAACTCAACACCTTCACAGGAAAAGACATCGTCGACAGCGTAGCCCGCCTCTGCGTAATGAACCTATACCTACATGGCATCGGCGGCGACACAAGCCCCATCGAAGTCGGCGACTCACTCATATCTGACCCAGGCACACGCTACAACATAGTCATGACCAACCCACCCTTCGGCAAAAAAAGCAGCATAACACTCACAAACGGCGAAGGCAAACCCGCCAAAGAAGCACTAACATACGAACGCCAAGACTTCTGGGCAACAACCAGCAACAAACAACTCAACTTCCTCCAACACGTAAAAACACTACTAAAAATCAACGGCAAAGCCGCCATAGTCGTCCCAGACAACGTACTCTTCGAAGGCGGAGCAGGTGAAACCGTACGCCGCAAAATACTCCACGAATGCGACGTCCACACACTATTGCGCTTGCCAACGGGCATATTCTACGCTCAAGGCGTAAAAGCCAACGTGCTCTTTTTCGACCGCAAACCCGCCAGCGAAACCCCGTGGACACAGCAACTGTGGATATACGACCTACGCACAAACCAACACTTCACACTCAAGACCAACCCGTTACGCTATGAGCACCTTGAAGACTTCATTAAATGCTACAACCCGCAAAACCGCCACGACCGCAAAGAAACAGAACGCTTCCACGTCTACACTTATGACCAACTGATGCAAAGAGACAAAGTAAACCTAGACATAACTTGGCTTCGAGACGAAAGCCTCGAAGACACCGAAAACCTACCCGCACCCGACATAATCGCCCAAGAAATCACCGAAAACCTCCAAAACGCACTCGAACAATTCAACAACATAACCGAAGAACTCAACAAACAACCATAAACAACACTGGCTAATTAGTTTCTTCTAAATGCTGTTTTGTACGTGAAAATTCCTTAAATCTGCCTTTCCACCGACTTTAACAGCCGAGGATACCCCTTTTTTATCACGTTAACCCACATTAACGGATATAAAGTGCGAAGCCAATAATTGTTTTGCGCTCAAACGTATACTCGTCTATGGGCAGTGTATATGAAAACGAAGGTGGCAATTGCGACAGTTTCAGGAAAAGCTTACTTCTTGATAGTCAACGAGTTACGAGAGAGAAACATGGATTTCCTCAGTATAGTTCCCGGCAGTTCAGTGCCCGCAGAAGCCAAGGTGGTAATAACCACGGAAAAAGAAAAACACATGATAAACCACGAAAAAATCTTAATCTACAACGACGACGAAACACCAACCAACGTGGTGAACGAGGCAGTGAAGGTTCTTCAGGGAAAAAGATTCTATGAAAAAATTGTTGTAGGCATAGATCCAGGCGAAGTATTTGGGTTGGCGGTTGTAGCTGATGGAAAAGTTAACGCGACAGGAAACTGTTTCAGCGTTCAAGAAGTAGTTGACAAAGTTAAAAACATCATAAAAGATTTTGATGTTTCTTCAACCGTGGTTTCCGTGAAAATCGGAAACGGAGTCACAACGTACAAGACTCTTGTGGAGGCTTTGGATGCCGAGTTACCTCCTGAAGTTGTTTTGGAGGTAGTAAGCGAAGCGGGAACAGACAGGCACATTGATGAGAAGAAACATAGACGCGGGCTTAGAGACATAGTTTCAGCTACACGCATAGCTGGAAGAGTGGGACGTGTTTATTCGCGGAGGAAAATGGATGAATCGGACGGTTGAAAAGGGTAAAACGCTTCTGGTGGATGGTCCAGCCTCTGTCGCAGTTGTTTCAGGCAAGGCGGAAGTGTTCGGCTTTGCAGTGAAAGGTGCTAGCAGAATCGTGATTCGAGAGGGCAAGAGGCTGCCTTTTGCTGTTTTAGAGAAGGCAGATTTTGATGTCTTTCTAGGTGAAAGCGCAAGCGTTGAAGAAGTCGACGGAAACACGATTCCGCAGTCATGGATTGAAGCCGCCGATGTGGCTACGGGATTGCAGAAAAAGCCAGTTATCGCCATGGTTGTGGGAAAGGCTGATTCTGGAAAAACGAGTTTCTGCACCTACCTGATAAACAGGTTAATCGATGAAAAGCGGAAAGTGGCGGTTTTGGATGGAGATTTGGGTCAGTCTGACGTTGGTCCACCGTGCACCGTTGCTTACGCCTTCGTAGCGAAACCTGTTACAGACCTATTTACACTGAGGGCGGAAAACGCTCTTTTTGCGGGATGCACGTCGCCGAGCGAAAACGTGGACAAAATGGTCAAGGGCTTAGGGTTGATGAAAGAGGAGATTTTAGATAAAGCTGCTGATTTTGTTGTTGTGAACACTGATGGGTGGGTTGAAGGCGAAGAGGCAGTGACGTACAAGTCACGGTTGGCTGACGAGTTGAATCCAGATGTGGTTTTCTGTGTCCAGCAAAATGACGAGTTGGCGCCGTTGCTTGTTGCGTTTGAAAGGTTCAGGAAAAGCATGGTGGAGTCGCCGTTGGCGGTTAGGCAGCGGAGCAGAGAAAAACGCAGAAACCTGCGGGAACTGGGCTACCTAAAGTATTTTGCGGGTGCAAAAGTGAAAACGTGGCCTTTAAAGCTGCTGGCAATTGAAGAGCAAGGCGCGGCGCAGATTATGCAGTTAGGCGAGGAAGGTTTGCTGTTGGGATTGTATGATGCAGAAAGGAGATTTTTGGGAGTTGGCGTTTTAAGCAAATTTGATTATACGAGAAAAGCCGTGAAAGTGTTTACTTCAGTTTCAGTGAAACCTGCAAGCATCGCATTAGGAAAAGTGAAGTTAGACGAGAATCTGAAAGAGCTTGAGGCTAGGGTTTGAAGAAGCTGTGAATTTCCTGAGCTAAGAGTTTGTCTTTGTCGATCAAAGTTTTCAGTCCGTTGCTCACCCAAGCGGGTAAGAAGCCGCGGCAGTAGTTTGTCGCGAATCGGTAGTCCATGAAGATTATGGCGCCGCGGTCTTCCAGCGTGCGGATAGGTCTGCCAGCAGCCTGCGAAGCTTTCTTCATAGCGGGCAGTATGTAGCCATATTCGCGTCCAAGTTTGGGGAAATGTTTGTCGTAGTACTCTATTTGGGCTTTAACTCTTGGTGTAGGCTCAGCGTAGGGCACGCCCACCACTATCACAGAGTTCATTTGGTTGCCTGGGAAGTCCACGCCTTCTGAAGTGCGCCCACCTTGGACACCGAGGAACACTGAGCCGCCGCGGTTGGCGCGCGCTTTGAATTCGGAGACGAGTTTCTCGTTGGCTTTGGAGGTCATGCCTCTGCGTTCGCGGAACAAAGGCTTATCCAAGCTTTTTTCTAAGCCTTCGGCGACTAGTGCATTTAGCACGCCGAATGAGGCGGTGAATATTCCAGTGTTTGCAGGGGTGTTTTGTACGACTTCGTTTATGCGTTTTATGATTGTTTGGTACATGGTTGGTACGCGTTTGTCCATGGCTGTTGTTACGCCGAGGCATACGAGGGAAAGCACGTGTTCTTTGGGGAAGGGCGCGGGTATGATGCGTTTGACGGTGTTTTCTGGGAGCTTGGTTATTCTCGCGTACGCTTCGAGCGGCTGGAGGGTTCCTGACATGACTAGTGTGGCGTAGGCGGAGTTGAAGACTGGCGCGGTTACTTTCGCGGGGTCTAGGGCGACAAGTTCCAGTTTTGCCGTGAGCGTTTTTTCGCGGCTCATGTACGTGCTTGCGACGTTGATGAAGGATTCGTCGCCTAAGGTTTCCAGCCATTTGAGCAGGAACTCGCTCATGCCGTGGATGTAGGAGCGCGGAGACTTCCCTTCAGCCAGCAAACTGCGTTTCATGAAGGTGCCGACTTCGTGCATACGCTCGAAGAAGTCGCGGGGGTTCGTCATGTTCCCCTGCTTCTTAATAAGGTCTATTAGCGTGTCAGGCGGGATTATTGCTTCTTTGTTTATGTTTGCGGCTGTTGTCTCCAGTTCCGTGTGCAGAAGCTTGGCGAAAGAGGCGATTTCGCGGTTTTCAAGTTTTTTTGCTTCCAGCTCCGCTTGGCGTAGGACGAAGAGGGATAAGCTGCTGCTTGCGATTTCGATGGCTGTGTCAGGCAGATTATGTGCTTCGTCTACTATTAGGATGACTTTGTCGAAGTGAGCGTCGAGGTTTTTGAGGAACGACGCACGTATCGCAGGGTCAAAAACGTACAAGTAACTTAACGCGATAACGTTCACGTCGGATAAAGAAGCTTTAACCAGCTCGTAGGGGCAGAGGGCTTTCTTGCGGCAGAGCTTCTGAATTTCCGAAGCTTTGCACGGGTGAGAAGTAATTTGCTCCTGAACTTGGAGAAAGTCTTCCGTGTTCTCCTCCATGTTCGTGTAGAAGGGGCACTTGTCTTTGGACTTAAGCATCTCGCAGACTTCCATAAGCGACCGCGCGTCGAAAGTGCGTCTAGTCGCGAACTCGTTAAGACACATTTCATGGCGTCCGCGGAGCGAAACACCTGAAACAGGTTGCTTCTTGCAGACAGCTTTCAATTCTTCTATGACGCGGTCGTGTTGCCTGTGAGTTCTTGCCACGTACAATATTTTCAAGTCATTCTCAATTGCTGTTGGAAGGCACGCTGACAACGCTGAGATGGTTTTTCCTAAGCCGTTGCTGCCTTCAATAAGCACTGAGCAGCGACTTTCGACGGCGTCGAACACTGTTTTGATGAACTCGTCTTGGCAGGGTCGCACGGTTGCGTAAGGGAAATATTCTGCAACTTTTTTAGGCAGCTTGGGCATCGTTAATTCCACGTTCCTTTTGTTGGGCAGTGCATGTTCACTGGGCACTGTGCACATAACGGGTGCACAGCCCTGCAGTATTTTCTTCCATGTGAAATAAGCAGCACATGCACGGCTAAGTAGTCGCTTGGCTTGTAGAGCAGTTGGAGGTTTTTGCGGACAGTTTCGTAGTCGCCTTTTGGTGGCGCGAAGCCTAAGCGTTTGGATACGCGGTTCACGTGTGTATCCACGGGGATTGTTGGTTGTTTTGCGGAGAAGAGCAGGACAACATCGGCTGTTTTCGGTCCTATCCCAGAGAATTGAGTGAGCGCTTTTCTTGCTTCCTCAAGCGGCAACGCCAAGATGGGCGCTAGGGTGCCGTGAAAATCTTCCACTAGTGCCTTTGAGACGTGTTTGATTGTTTGGGCTTTGCTCTTGTAAAGTCCAGCCGCGCGTATGCACGCCTCGATCTGGCTGGTTTCTGCGTTTGCAAGAGCTTCGGGTGTTATTTCGAAATGCTTCGAGAGGGTTTCGAAGGCTCTCGCGGTGTTTCTGTCTGCGGTGTTTTGTGAAAGAATTGTTACGGTTAACGTTTCAAATGGGGCACGTTTTGATTTAGTCCACGCAGGCAGGGCTAATGTCTTTCGAAGTAGCTGCAAGACTGTTGTCGCCCGCGTTTTGACCATCACAATGCCTCAACATTTTGAAGTGTCCTAATAGTGAAATTAGCAGGTTATAAATACCATCGGGACAGAACGCATGTTGTTTGAAAGTGCATTTTGGAGTGCAGAATTAAATAGTAAAACAGCTAAAGCAAAGATATCAGTCAGAGTGAGACCGAATGAAGCTCTCAAAGCAGCGGCATATGGTTTTGCTTCTCGCGGTAGTTTTTACAGCGTCATTTCTCGCCGTGTTTTTGACAGTTTTCCTCACGCAGTCCGCGTACTCCATGCCTATGCAGTACACTTTGACAGTTGACGGCATGGCAATCACAGTAGGTCCACCGCCTAACTCCACCAGTATTCCGCTTGACACCGCAATAATCGTAGACACATTAAACACTGCAGAAGTAAGCAACTTACACGTAACACCTGAAGTAGCTATCGCTCGCGTAACCAGTGAAAATTCAGGTCCGCTTTCGTCTCTGAAGACGTTCTATCCTGCTCAGCAGTTGCAAACCGCCACTTCCTACAAAGTATCAGCGACAATCAGAGATGTACCAGTATCGTGGAGTTTCACAACCACTTCTGAGCCTTTTAAGCCGGGAATCAGCTTCTACATGGCGACCAACGTGGTATGGATTGCGTTGGCATCAGCACTTTCGGCAACTTCAATTGCTGGTTTTATAATGTGGCGCAAAAGAAAACAAGTCAGTGACTCAGTAGAGCACAGCGAGCCTAACCAGCATAACAATGACTGCTTATCTTAAGCCAGAACGTGAAGTCTTTTAAAGGTGGAATTATCACAATAATCCACGCAGACAGTGGAGACATGTGAAATGGAACGAGCAAAAGTCGTGAAAGAGCAAGTATACGAGCAGGATACACCGTTTTTAGCTGTTTATGTGGAATCAAAAAACTCATGCCTCGTCATGCTCAGCGAAAAAGAAGACCGAATGGGAACTTTGGCAGTAGCTGTTCCGAAACCTAACAATTTGCTGGGTCCAGTCACTTCTTCAGTGCTTTTAGGAAACAGAAACGTGGTTTCAGCCCGTATGTTCGCTGAGTACGTTGCCGTGAAAAAGGGCAAAATCGCGTTGGTTTCCGTTTACTTAGACAAAGTTAGTGAGTTGCAGGCGCAAGAGTTTTTCACGCATTTAATCGAAAAAGTATTGCAGACGAAAAGCAGTGAGAGAGAAGCCGAAAAAATATAGATTCATTTTTACTCTTAGCGCGTTGGGATGGAAAGAACGTGATTTGCAGGCTACTGCCCTCCGAGTTTGATGCTATACTAAATGTTGTTAACGACGCCGCTCAGATGTATAAGGGCGTGATTCCGCAGGACAGGTGGAAAGAACCGTATATGCCAGCCAGCGAGCTTGAACAAGAAAATGCAGATGGAGTAGAATTCTACGGTTGGAAAGAAAACAACGTTTTAGCGGGGGTTATGGGAATTCAACTTGTCAACGATGTCACGCTGATTAGGCATGCGTACGTGCTGACGGCACACCAGAGAAGAGGAATTGGAGAAAAACTGCTTAAGCACTTGATGAGTTTGGCTACAACTTCCACCGTTTTAGTGGGCACTTGGGAAGCTGCTTACTGGGCTGTGCGCTTCTACGAGAAACATGGCTTCAAATTAGTATCCAACGAAGAGAAAGACAGGCTTCTCAGAAAATACTGGAGCATCCCTGAACGGCAAATAGTCACGTCCGTAGTGCTGAAACTCAAAGGGTAAAACGGCTTTACATGCTGTTTCTGGGCAAGCGGTTATTGTGCTTAGTTTTTTATATGCACTGCGGTTAAGAGTTTAGTAAAAAGGGTGATTTTGATGGCTCAAGAAAAATCGGATAAAGAGAAGGGTTCTTTGAGAATCGTGGACGTTATGATAAGGGAAGTTGTTACGATAGATGAAAACGTGTCGGTCAAAGAAGCGGTTGACGTAATGAACCAATTTGAAATAGGCTCGATAATCGCTACGAGGAAAGGGAAAGCAGTTGGCATAGTTACTGAACGGGACATTTTGAAACGCATAGTTGCAGAGGGCAAAAACGCAAAAAAGATTATGGTTAAAGACATCATGTCAAGCCCATTAATTGTTATTGAACCCAACACAGGTTTGGAAGAAGCGGCACGTTTTATGTTTGAGAAGAAAATCAAGAAGCTGCTAGTAATCGATCAGAACCGCTTGGTGGGCTTAGTCAGTTTAACAGACATCGCCCGTGCTCAGCCAGAGGTAATAAAAATCTTGAAGGAACTCTCCGCGACACAGGACACGCCTAAGAGCATCAAAAAAGTTCTAGATTACTACATCGTTTAACAAAACTTCCAAAAAGCTTGCTTTCACATTTAAGAGCAAGCCCACGCATTAGTCACAAGGCGGCATCACGGATGAAAAAAACACTGTTGCTGAAAGTTAACCCGCAGAAGCCAGAAACAGAAAAAATCCAAGCCGCAGCAGCTTTTATCAAAAAAGGCGGCTTAGTGGCATTTCCAACCGAGACGGTCTACGGCTTAGGCGCAGACGCCTTGAACGCTGAGGCGGTTCTGGCGTTGTTTGAAGCGAAAAAGCGACCGCTGGACAACCCGCCAATAGTCCACGTGGAAAACATAAACGATGTCTACAAACTAGCCAAGCACGTTCCGCCTAAAGCTGAAAAACTAATGCGTGAATTCTGGCCTGGACCCTTAACCCTTGTTTTCAAGCATACAGATGCAGTGCCAAAAGTGACGGTTGCAGGTTTAGACACAGTTGCAATTAGAATGCCTCAGCATAATGTTGCCTTAGCGCTGATTAAGGAAAGCGGCTGTCCAATTGCTGCGCCTAGCGCAAATTTGGCAGGTAAACCCAGCCCAACCTCGGCAAAGCATGTTTTTGATGATCTTAACGGAAGGATAGACGCGATTCTGGACGGCGGCCCCACTTGCATCGGCGTGGAATCCACCGTGGTGGACATGAGTGTTAACCCACCTGTGGTGCTTCGCCCTGGAGGAACACCGTTTGAAGCGCTAAAGCAGGCTCTTGGCGAAGTGAAGCTTCACCCGTTTGTTGTTGCTGAGAAAGAGTTGCCTGTGGCTAAGGCGCGTTCGCCTGGAATGCGGCATAGGCATTATGCACCGAACGCGAAAGTAATCTTGGTGGAGGGTTCAGTTATAGCTGTCACCGCTAAAGTCAAGGAGTTGATTGCCGCGTATAAATTGGAAGCTTGCAGAGTGGGTGTGTTGGCTACTGACGAGACGATGGCGGCTTACAGAGCGGATGTGGTGAAGTCGCTGGGCAGCCGCTTCAACTTGGAGGTTATCGCTCAGAACCTGTTCAGGTTGTTTAGGGAATTTGACGCTGAAGGCGTGGACATTGTGATTGCTGAGGGCGTGCCTGCGGCTGGTTTAGGCTTAGCGGTTATGAACAGACTGCGCAAAGCTTCAGCTTACAACATTATCAGGGCAGAATAACGCTGGGAAAAACTTATATCGAAGGCAGAACTTTTCCGTTTAGAATTCAACGTATTATATAACAACAAGAAAAAATTTGGTGAAAAAGAATGTCTAACGGAAATAGTGTTCCAGTTTTAGTCTTAAAAGAAGGTACAGGAAGATCAACAGGCCGTGAAGCGCAGAAAAACAATATTATGGCTGCGAAAATCGTGGCTGAAACCGTGAAAACCACTTTGGGGCCATGCGGAATGGACAAAATGCTGGTTAACAGCATGGGCGATGTGGCTATAACAAATGACGGCGCAACTATAATGAAAGAGCTTGATGTGCAGCATCCTGCAGCGAAAATGCTTGTGGAAGTTGCTAAAGCGCAGGATAACGAGGTGGGCGACGGAACAACCACTGCTGTGATATTAGCAGGCGAACTGCTTGGCAAAGCTGAGGCGTTGCTGGATAAGAATGTGCATCCAACTGTGATTATTGAAGGCTACAAGAAAGCCAGCGAGAAAGCGCAGGAAGTTTTAGATAAATTAGCTATACCAGTCAGCATCACGGATGATAAAACCTTGCAGGAAGTGGCGTCAACATCTTTGGCCAGCAAGGGCATAACTGCGGCTGCTGATCTTTTTGCTAAAATTTCGGTTGATGCAGTTAAGCAAGTGGCTGAAGAAGTGAATGGCAAGTTTAAGGCTGACATTGATTTGATCAAGATTGTCAAGAAGCACGGTAAAAGCTTGAATGAGACAGAGCTTGTGAAAGGCATCGTGATTGATAAGGAAATTGCCAGTTCGCAAATGCCAAAGATAGTGGACAACGCGAAGATAGCGCTGCTTGACGCGAAAATGGAGATTGAGAAGACAGAGTTCGACGCGAAAATCAACATTGAAAGCCCAGAGCAGATTGAAGCGTTCCTCAAGCAGGAGGAAGACATGCTTAAAGAAATGGCAGATGGTGTAGCCAAAGCAGGCGCTAACGTGGTGTTCTGCGAAAAAGGCATAGATGACATGGTGCTGCACTTTTTGGCGAAACGCGGCATAATGGCATTAAAGAGCGTGAGCAGCAGCGACATGGAGAAGTTGGCTCGTGCAACAGGCGGTAAAGCGGTTGCAAGCGTTAAAGATTTGACTGCTGATGTGCTTGGGAAAGCTAAGAAGGTTGAGGAAGTCAAAATCGGCGATGATAAGCTGCTTTATGTGCGGGAATGCAAGAATCCCAAGGCAGTTACGGTAGTTATCAGGGGCGGTTCAAGCCACGTGATTGACGAGGCTGAGCGGTCTCTGCATGATAGTTTGTGTGTGGTTAGGAACGCGGTTGAAGATGCTAAAGTCATTGCGGGCGGCGGTGCGCCAGAAGCGGAAATGGCTAAGGCTCTGAAACGTTACGCTGTTAAAGTGGGCGGGCGCGAGCAGTTGGCGATTGAAGCTTTCGCAGAGGCTGTGGAAGCGATTCCGTTGACGCTGGCTGAAAACGCAGGGTTAGACCCCATAGACATCATGGTCGCGTTAAGAGCTAAACATGAGGACGCTGACAGCAAATACTTCGGCATCGACGTATCCACGGGCAAAATCAAAAGCATGCTAGACTTGGTTGTTCTTGAGCCGCTGCGCGTGAAGCAGCAGGTCATCAAGTCCGCTACTGAAGCCACGAACATGATTTTGAAGATTGACGATTTGATTGCTATTAAAGGCGGCGGAAAAATGCCTCCGATGCCTCCAGGCGGCATGGGTGGTATGGGTGGAATGGGCGGCATGGGCATGGGCGGAATGCCCCCATACTAAAAACGCCAATTTCCTCTTTTCTTTTGTTTTAACTTTTATACTAGAATTTTTGTTTAGCTAGGGTTTAACTTGGGAAAGCGCGAAGGGTTCCTGGAGTTTTGTTCTCTAACTATGTTCTATAGTTCTCTTTCTACAATGTTTTTATAAACCGTCAAGGCGAAATGAGGGCAAGAACATCTCCACATTGGGAGGTGAAACATATGAAGCTTGAGAAAATCATAACGATTGTATTCGTTAGCGCAGCACTCACTGCATTGCTGTGTTCTTCAACTGTTTTCGCGGGGAACAACCCGAAGTCGTGGATGGAAGTCGTAGTTAAGAACCGTGTAGGACAAGAAATTCCAGTAGTTATCAGAAATAGCCTATTGAATGTCGGAGGAACAGTGCAAATCGTAAATACAGATCCCATTCCTGTTGAGGGTGAAGTAAGCGTGGATGGCACGGTTCAAGTTGACGGCGAAGTCTCTGTCACCGACATCCAATCGCCAGTTGACGTTAACGTTGATGATTCCACGCCATTAAATGTGAACGTGACTAATCCCCAGTCAGGGTCAGTAACGTTCGATGGAAACGTAACGATAGATGACGAGGACCCAGTGAACGTGGACGTTTCAGGATGGCTACACACAACACAAACAGGAACTGCAACCGCAACTATTCCCTCATCTTTGGTCACAACTGCTACGTCTATGGAGGTTTTGAATCTTAACACTACTGGGTACAAAGAGGTAACGTTGATTATCAACACTACTTACCCATATGCTTGCCGATTCACTGTTAACTTCACTATTCAAGGAGCAACTTTTGAAGTTGACAACTGTTCTTTTGATTTCCAGAATAATGGTGTTGCTCCGACGTACGTTGCAACTTACACCGTGAAGGGCTCAGGACTAGTTGTGACAGCTTACCGCGAAGCATGGAACGACCAGAGTGGGCTTGGACTAGCGGCTCCGCAGTTACCAGTTACAGTGAAGTACTACATGACCACCTAAACAACCACACTCTTCCTTTTTTCATAACAAAACCACACTGTTTCTTTGGCTCGTTGCATAACGGCTCAAGCTACATACAGGGGGAACTGCGCAGATTTATATTGTTGAAAGGGCAGAAGTAGTTTTGACGCGTTGCTTGAGTGTGGTTCTGGAGAGAAACGTGCTATGAAACATGTTAAGATTACAGCGTTTGACTGCCCAGACGCGTGGTTCCAAGCGTTAAACCACATCTGGCGCGAAGGCGACACTTTCCGCGTGGGCTACGGCTCCGAAGAAACAGAAACAAAAAAACTCAACCTGTCCATAGAAATCAGGTGCCCCGAGACTAGACCACTGGTCAGCGACAAGGCACCCTGCGACATCAAGTACATCCGAGGATACGCACTGGAGTACTTGTGGTGCGGCGAGAAACAGGACGAAACATACACGTACGGCAGCAGACTCAACCATCCCATCAACCAGATAAGCGAAGCAATAGACAGGTACGTGCAAGAGCAGAATGACAGACAGGTTACGCTCGTCATTAGGCTACCTGAGGACATAAGGAAATACGTTGATAACAAGCGGCATGAGCCGCCGTGCTTAAGCTTGATTGACACAGAGATTCTCGACGGCAAAATGCATCTGACATGTTATTTCCGCTCGTGGGATGCTTACGCGGGATTACCTGCCAACATCGCAGGACTGCAACTGTTCAACGAAGCCTTCGTCTCCGAAATTAACAGGCGAGGCAATCTTTTGCTGAAAACAGGCAAACTAATTTTCCACTCAAAGAACTGCCACATTTACCAGCGGCAATTCAAACTCGTGAAAGACTTGCTGGAGCCGAAAACGGCTGTTGATAACATTCCGAGAATGGCGAAAACTATGACAGAGGAGCAGGACACGTAGCGGTTTGCCGTATCGAGATTCAAATTTTGAAGGGACTGCGCTTTGAGTGAAAGATACATCCGCGTCAAAACATGGCAGGAGTTCAAAAACTTAGCCATCGAACTGAAGCCTGACGCTGTGGTGTACAGCATCGACCAGAACGCCATGTCCAAAACAAAAGAACTCACGTGCCTGCGGCTGATTCTACCCGCGAGCAGC
>CAZDLK010000012.1:0-37438 GCA_964506435.1 uncultured Candidatus Bathyarchaeia archaeon
CTGACCTGCGTTGGCGAGAGCCACAGCGGAAGCATCGGCGCTTTGCCTTTCATCTGTTCCTTGTAAGCTTTCTCCAGCAGCGCGTAGATGTCGCGTTCTATTGCGCCGCTTGGCGAGCAATGCAGAATCAGCGGGTGCTGTTTCTCGCCTTTCTCGTCCACATAGGTTATCTCGTACCGCTTCGCGTTCTCCACGTCAATCTGGTCTGTGCTGAGCGCTGCCGCCTTGTCTTGGTTGTCCACGAAGTTCAAATCCCACTTCAAAATGAAGTAGAAGAAGCGCTCGTTCCAAACCTCCGCCAGCATAGGCTTCCCATACATTTTCGCCAACTCTGCGAGGAAGGCTTTGTTTTCGTCATAAAAGCCCCTTGTGAAGCGCATGGCAATTTCATAGTCATCTTTCGTTAAGCCAATATCAGCAAGCACATCAATGCACATGTTGAACCGCGTCACGAACTCCTTCTTCGCCTGCTCTAAATCAATGCAGAAAGCGTGGCAATCAGGCATCGTGAAAGCTCTGAGCCGCTTCAAACCGACAACTTCGCCGCTTTTCTCGCGCCTGAAACTGTAACGCGTCAACTCGTAGAGCTTGACAGGCATCTGCTTGTAGCTAAACTGGGCGTCATGCGCCATGAGAAACTGTCCGAAGCATGCGGCGAACCTGAGGAACAAATCTTTGTCCTCTGACTTCAGAACGTATTGGCGGGCGGGAAAACGGTTAAGATAACTTGCCAAGCTGGGGTGGTTGAAGTCGTACATGATAGGCGTTTCAACTTCCATAGCGCCGTAAGCATTCATTCTCACCGCGACGTACTGTTCAAGCAGCGATTTTATCATTCGCCCCTTCGGGTACCAGCGCAGGTTGCCTGGGTCGCTGCCTGCCTCGTAATCCGCGATCTCCAGCCGCTTCATCAACGGCACATGCGGCGGCATAGCGGTGACAGCGCGTGCCTTCTTGATTTCGTACTGCGAAAACTTTTGCAGATTCGCGTGTCCTTTGAACTTGAAGTCTTCAACTGGCACAAGTGAGCCGTCAGGCATAAGAACATGCCAGAACGATTGCATTTTATCCTCAGCTTTCAGTGCTGCGGAGACTGGTTCCTCTTCTTTTTTAGCTTCGCCTTCGGCTTTCGTTTCGGTTTGTGCAACGGCGTAGGAGCGTGCCTGCTCCGCCAGTGGATGCCCTTTGATGCTGAGGGTGAACTGCTTGTTCCAGCCGAATGGTGCGCGGTAGGTTTCTATGCCTGCTTGCTTCGCTTGGGCTTCCATGGCTTTCAGTAATTTTAATGCTTCAGCAGGCTTTGCTAAGTTGCTGCTTAAATGAGCATAGGGATAAAGCAGGATGCGGTTAACCTTTAACTTGTGCAGGAAAGCGTGTGCGTCGTCAATTGCTTTTTGAGCTACGGCTGCATCATCGCCTTGTTCAACGGCTATGAAGAGCACTACGGCTTCTTCGACGCGGTTTTCTTTTTTTTCTGCTTCTTCCGCCATGGCGATTTCTTTCGCTACAGGCGTGAAAGCGATGAAGTTAGAATGTAACTGTAATATTCGCATAATTACCGCTCTCCCTTTTTAAGTGCCGTATCGCCACTTATCTAGCTGCTTGTCTTTTTTAGTTTTCTTCTTATATTCCTTGTAATGTTCCCTGCAGAGATAAGCGCGTTTGGCGTCGCTGCCGACTTTTAACCCCGCAGACCTAACTTTGTCAGCTGAAATTGAACGGACAGCTTCCCTGCTGCAGCCAGATACGCTGCATTTGACTCCTTTATCGATGCGTCCCAACGAAACACCTTCAAACAGTTCTTTACGCAGTACAATACGCGTTACTGCTTAATTCCTTTTTCATATATAGCCTGAGCTCTGCGATAAATCTCTTCTTTTTCGCCGAAAAACGTTGGACCTATGCCCTCAACCACCAGCGACGCAGCGGCAGAGCCAACGCAGGCACACCATAAAGAATCTTTTTGGCGAACGTACTCGGTTAGGAAACCGCCCATGAAAACGTCGCCTGCACCAGTTGGGTCAACTACTGTGGAAGATTTACAGGCGGGGATGTTGTAGCGGGTTCCACACACGGAGAGCACAGCGCCCTTAACGCCTAAAGTGACGATGACTGTGTCAACTCCAAAATCGTGGATTGCCTTTATTGCCGAACGCATGTCTTTGCATCCTGTTGCAGCGTTCAACTCATCCAAAGAAGACTTGTACACGTTAACGATGCTTAACAAGCGTTTGCTAATCGAAGAGCGGTAGGTAATGTTTCCATCGGCGCCAAAAATTCGCAGTATGCCTTGAGGGTCAAGAGATAAAATTCCTGTACGTTTCTTCAAGTTTGCAACTACTTCGTATGAAACTTCATTGGCGATCGGCGCGATGTGAATGGCTTTGGCTTTCAAGGAAGCGGGCAAGTCGCCTACTTTGATGGGCGGGGCTTTGCTTTTCAGTTTCAATGTTCTCTTCGAAAGGTCTTTGTTGTATTTAATATCAAAACGCGTGGTCTTGTCGGTTTCAAGTTTGGCAACGTTGGAAAGATCGATGCCTTCTTGTTGAAGCCACCACCGGTAAGCTTCTGGAAAGTCTCCTCCGACTTTTGAAATGACGGAAACTGCTGCGTCTAAACGTTTTGTTACAAGTGAAGTGTAAGTTGTGGAGCCGCCTAAAATGACAAGCGGGTGAGGTCGGTTGGGCAGGGATATGGAGTCTATTGCGAAGTGACCGACTACGGCGATGTCAAAATCTTGCGTTGCCATTGAACCCACGTATCATAAGTAATGTTGCTACTAATATTTAGAAATAGCTTTCCGCAAGGGTTATGACTGGAGTAATAGTATGGCTTTTGCCAGGTCGCCTTCACATTCTTCTAGGGCTTTTCGGGCTTCATCCACGCTTTTGCCCGTTTGATCCGCAACGAGCTGCACATCTTCTTCCGCTACTGCAGGTTTTGCAGTTGCGCCGCGTTCAGGTGCTTTTTCGGTGATGGTTCCGCCTATGACTTGGTAGATTTTTTGTCCCTGCATGTTCAAAATTGCTACTTCGGGTTGTTCTATTACGATGTCTTTGTTGTTGGTTTTGATGATGACTTGGGTGACGTCTTGGACGTTGTCCATGCTCATGCCCATGCGTTGCATCATGCGTCTTGTTTCTCGGGGGTTCATGCGTCTCTGCATAATTGTTCGCCTTTAACTTGTATTCTATTTCGGGGACTCTTATACTTAACTTTCACTGGGGCTGAGGCTTAAAGAAACAAATTGGCAGCCAAGTAATTATTAGAGTATGCTGTGCTCTAGTGCTCGGAAGAGATTATATCCTCTGTTAAGGGCACTTTGCATAGTTCTGTGTGAAGCGTTGCTGACCTACTCTCTATAGGTTTCTGCAATGAACCACTAATAGGCTCCAAATATGTTCGTATTGCTATTGGCGTGTCAGCGGTCTTAATCGGCTTTGGGCTGCTCTTATATTTTAGGGAGCGCAAGCATTGAGCGGAAACTGCACTTCCGCTAACATCCAGATTTTCCTCAGCAAACAATCTCACAGGGTAGCTTGTATGGCAAGGTTAAAAGGGAACACGCGACACACTAGCTATTCAGACTGGTGAGCATTATTATGAGCGAAAGCGGAGTCACCGTCAAGTACGCACCCTTCAAAGAAATCGTGATAATGGAACGCACACGTTTTTCAACACCTGAAGAAATAGCGCGGTTCACGTCAGTTATAGCAGGCGGCAAACTAGCAGGATTATACTGGGTGGACGGCGTCGTCTTCCTCTACTTCCCACTTCCAGCATCAACAACATCCGTCGCAAAAGCCCTGATCGAAAACGGCAAAGTGTACTGGACATTTGTCGGATACGCACTTATGCCAAAGTACGAGCAGACAATAGAAACCAAAGAAAAAATGATTGTGCCCGTAATCAACATATCATCCGACACCGTTCTCCAAAAAGTTGCTCAATGGCTAAAAAAACAAGAATAAAAACCTTGGAAAACGACACTGCACAGCCACATCAAGTAACAGCGAAACGTCTCGTGAGGCTCAAGAGTTATGGCTGAATTAAAATTCAGCGGCAAAGTGTTCTCAGGCAAGGGCGGCGGCAAAAAATTTCTTGACCTGCAATGGGTTAAACGGCAAATAAACGCGGCACTCGGCTTCACCCCGTACGCTGGAACATTAAACATAAAACTCTCCAACGAAAGCGTTGAAAACAAGAAACTGCTGAAAAAAGCCGCATCTCTAACGGTTTACCCTGAAGAAGGCTACAGCAAAGGAAAACTCTTCAAAGCCGCAATAGGCACAGTGGAGTGCGCCATTGTAATCCCCGAAGTTGCAGGCTACCCTGAGAACGTTTTAGAAATAATAGCTCCCGTGAACCTGCGCGAAAAACTCAAGCTTGCAGACGGCGACGAAGTGGTAGTCACCGTTAACTTGTAGAAGCTTTTGCTGTGTTTCTTTTCTTCAGAAACTCTTCGATGTACTTTTCTGCGCAATCGTTCTTCTTCAAGTACGCACCGTAGTTGGCAAGCGCCGCCATAGACCGCGCCGCGTCTTCTGGTGAAGGATACGACGGAATCCCCAGTTTGTCAAACCTGAACCGCGTGTACAACGCCATTTCTGTCTCGCCGATGTCGCACATGACAACGGGTTTGTTGTATTTTTTTGACACTTCTCCGACACTGTCAATGTACTTTTCACGTAACGCGGGCAAATGGTGCAAACCAAGTAGAATCATGCCGTTAATCGTTGGGTCTTGGAGAATTATGTCCGCTGCAACTTTGTACATATCGTCTGTCACCGAACCCGTAAGGTCAACAGGATTCCCCGTAGCGGCAAACTTGGGCAGTACACCTGCATCTTTCAACTTCTGAAACTTCTTCAAAGTCTCCTCAGAAAAGCGGTCCACTGACAAGCCGTTGCTTTCGCATTCATCAACCGCCATAATGCCTGGACCACCTGCATCCGTGAGCACGCCTATTTTGCTGCCTAAAGCTGGAGGCTGCATAGCTAAGGCTTTTCCAGCGTCAAAAAACTCCTCCATGTCCCTTGCCCTGAACACTCCTGACTGCTCAAAGGCAGAGGTGTAGATTTTATCTGCGCCTGCAATGGCGCCAGTGTGCGATGCTGCGGCGCGTGCGCCTGCCGCGCTTCTTCCCGCTTTGAGGGCAACAATGGGCTTCTTCAACGTTACTTTGTGAGCAATTTTTAGAAAATCACGCCCATGCTTAATGTCTTCAACGTAAAGCAGTATAGCGCTGGTTTCCTTATCATACAGCAAGTAATGCATCATTTCCGATTCGGTGACGTCGCATTTGTTGCCGAAGCTTACGAATTTGCTGATGCCGATTTGGCGTCCAGCCAAATAATCCAAAGCGGCGACGCCGAAGGCTCCGCTCTGAGTGACTATAGCTATGTTGCCGGGCATGGGTCGTGGCGTGGCGATTACTTCGTCGCCTGTTGTTAGGACTTTGGTTTCGGGCAGGAACAGCGTGTCGACGCCTGTTTTCGAATAGTACACGCCTAGGCAGTTGGGTCCTAGAATGCGGATTCCTGCTTTTTTTGCTGTGGCTGCTATTTGCTCTTCCAAGGCGACGTTGCCGATTTCTCTGAAGCCTGAAGTGATTATTATGGCGGTTTTGACTTTTTTTGCCACGGCTTCCTCCATGATGGCGGGCACGACTTTTGCTGGAACTACGATTACTATTGATTCTACTTCTTCGGGGATTTCAGTTATGGATGGGTAGCATTTGAAGCCGAGGATGGACTCCTCGTTCGGGTTAACTGGGTAAATTTCGCCCTTGAAAATTCCGCGTGTTTTGTTCGCGGCGAAGTTTTTGAAAATCACGTGCCCAGCCTTATCTATCTTTTTAGTTGCGCCTATTATGGCGGCTGAACGCGGATTGAAAAACGCGTCTAACCTCTTAATGTCCTCCATAACGTATCCCCACGTTTTCTAAAAGAATAAGCGCCTATGTTTATATCTTGCTCTCCAAAAATCGCCCGTAAATGTCCGCCTAACTCAAGGCTTTCCTAACGAGGACTATTGGCTTATGCTTCACTTGCGCAAGCATGTCCCAACTTACGTCCGTGACTGCCACTTTGAATCGTGCAGCCATATCCCATACTGTGGCGCCTGCGCCTGGACCCCTAGCCCTATCAGCGATATGTGCGATTTTTAAGGCTTCTTTAGCCCGCAAGCTGCTGCCTGCAACGGCAAGCGGGGTTGATCGCCGCTTAAGCTTAAAGAATCTGCCCGCAACGTAGGCGCAGACTCCCCAGTGTGAGTGAATTCCATGCATAGGGTTGGGTCGGGGAGTAAAATGGAAGTTCCTAAACGAGTAAGTTTTATCCGTGTCCACAACGATAACGATGACTTTCTTCTGCAGCGTTAACCAAATCTGCTGCTGAATCGCTTCTGCCAGCGCATAAGCGTTTTCTAGGGGTAAGCTGACGTAGGAGTAGGGCAGGTTTGTCCCGTCAATGCCGCCTTCAGAACCGAACATCAACGCTTGGAGAAGCCCAGCCTGTTGCAGGGCTAATTGTTTGTGGCGGCTCCCAGCTTCAACAGGATAAGTTCGCAGTCTCTGCAGTAGGCGCTGCCCAAAACGGCACTGCACACCTAGAACGTAGCCCCACATAATCCGCATCCACAGCTTTGCGATTAGCTTGGCGTTGAGGCTGGGACGGACGCGGCTTTCATCCATGATGTTGCCGAGAGCGGTTGAGATTGCTTTTTCGGAGACAACTACGTAGTCGCTGTTGTCCACTTTGCCCACTAAAGCGTCAGTAATACCTTTCAGGTAATCCGTCTTGGGCTTCCAGTATTTTGTGGTTATCGCTAACGCATAATACTTGGTCATTAGCACAGCACTTGCTCAGAGGCACATTTCTGCTTATTTCTTAATAAAAAACTTCGGCTCTAAAGTAGCTACCCCTCCCACTGTTCATAGCTGGTTTTTTTGGATGACAATTTTCCATTGTCACAATAGGCGTCGTCCTAGTTGCTGGTTTTCAAGTGAGTCCGCCTGCGATTAACCGATTTGCCACGAGGAAAACGACAACGGCTGCGATAATCAGGGTTACAGTGCTTATTGGCGTGAATGAGCAGGCAGCTTTGTAGCCTAGTAAGCATGGTTTGCTGGCGTCGGCATTGGGTATTGCCGTTTTAATCGCTGCAATGATCAATATGATGATTACGACGATGACAGCGATGGTTTGTGCTTGCATTATTTCACCTCCCTTGGCTCCTTTTTCTGTTGGCGCTTTCTGCAGCGTCATGCAAGTTTTCAGAAGTAGCAGCTTTTTGAAGCGCTTTCCTCAGCTCTTCCTCTTTCAGGTTTATTCGCAGGGTTCCTTTGTTGCCAGCGATTTCCAGAATTATGCCTTCAGCGAAAGTGGCTTGCGTTAGTTTGCCTATTGTGCCTTCTACGAGGACGCTGTCGCGGCAACCATTTGTAAACGTGACATTTTTGAGGAAAGCTTTTGATTTGAGTTCAATGGAAAAGAAACGTTCTTTATCTTCCATTTTATTGCCCATGTTTTTCGCCTCTTAAGCTCTTGATAAGCCGTCGGGCGCTGATTACTTTTATTTGCGCGCAGTGTGCAATGGTATACAACGGTGTGAACGCTTTAACACTGGTGAGCAAGTTGGAGAATCAGGAAGGAATCGAACGGCTGTTTTTTGAGCTTGCCAGCGAAAGCAGGCTCAGCATACTGCGCAAGTTAGCGGAGGAAACTTTGAAGATGAATGACCTCGCACGCAAACTAGACTTAACGACCACTGAAACTTTCAGGCAACTGCAACGTCTAAGCGAAGCTTTGCTTATTCAGAAGCAGCCTGAAGGCACATACGCTGTTACGCCGTATGGCAAACTCGTGTTAGAGTTCTCTTCTCCTTTAGAATTCGTGCTGAAACATAGAGAATATTTCTTGGCGCATGATGTTTGGCGGCTTCCACAACAATTCGTGAAGAGGCTAGGCGAGCTTTCACAAGCGACCTTGATAACAGGTCTGATGGAGAGCACAGCCAAGTCTTCGCAAATGATTCGCGAAGCAGAACAGTACATGTGGGGCGTCTCTGCAGAGCCGCTGCCTCAATCTTTTGAGGCGCTATCGAAACAAATCCCAAAAGGCGTGGAATACAGGTTTCTTTCGCCTCAGCCGCCTGCAAAACTGCCAAACTTGGAAAACAGGACTTTCACTGATGTTCCAGCAATTATGGCGGTTACTGAAAAAGAAGCAGGCTTAAGTTTTCCATTCTTTGGAGGAAGAACAGATTACGCAGGCTTCTATGGAAAGGACCCGTTATTCCTCAACTGGGTCAAAGACTTATTCAGTTATTACTGGAACAAAGGAAAACGTGTCTAGAGAACAGGCAAACCTATCCTTCAGCGTCGTTTAGAAACGCAAGCACGTCTTCATCAAACTGTTTTCCCATGGTGCCCATGTGTCCTTTGCCTTTGTAGAGGACAAGTTTTGCGTTTGGAATTCCAGCGGCTGTTTCGCGGAGCCGCTCCGCTGGGCAGTAGTAGTCTTTGTCGCCGCCAATCACAAGCGTAGGCGCCTTAATCTCGGCAAGCCTGTTTTTGGTATCATGCGCCATTTCCGCTTTGCCTTCCACCAGCAAATCCGACGGGTTATCAGGCGAACTCCACATCAGAGGACCAATGTACCCCATGAAAAACTTCATAAAAGCTTTCTTTACTCTGCCGCCCTCAAGTATGGGATACAAAGCTTTGAGAGCTGCTCGTTTTTTGCCTTCGCTGAGCAACTGGGCAGACTTCATGTCCACCTCGTTTCCTTCGTCGCTGAAGCGGTAAACGGACACGGCTATGATTAAGCGGCGAATCAGCTCAGGGTGGTCAGCAGCCAAGTGCTGTGCAATCAATCCGCCATAGGACATGCCCATCACGTCAGCGGGTCCGCCGCCGAACTCGTTTCGAATCAATTCGGCGTAGTCTTCCGCCATGTCCCGTGTACTGTAGCCTTCAGGTAACTTTGTTTTGCGCCCCAGCATGTACACTACGTAGCTTTTGGCTATGTGTTTGAGTTGACTGAAAACGCGAAGCAGAAAGCCTGATGGGAGAATGTTGCCTGGTCCACCGCTGAAAACCAGAAGGGTTTTCTCGCCTTCGCCGAAGCGGACATAGGGAATCCCGTTGCTGAAAGTGCCCTTTTCAACCATAATGCCCTAACCCGCGTAAACATTGCACTTTAAAACAAATAAGTGTTAGCAAGCCCGCTTAAGTTATAAAATTTTTTAGCCCTGCCTTTTCAGCCAACTGCACAGCTTTTTGCCGCTCGTCCTTCGTGAGCTTTCTGCGCAGTTCAGGAATCTCATGTGCCCGCCATTCAGGTCTGTACTGAAACATGACGTTGACCCGTGTTTCAGCGCCCAGCTTTTCTGCTATCCATTCTAGTATCGGTTTTGTGCAGCACTCCAGATGGTTGGGCAATACTAGCACGCGGATTATGAGTTCGCCGTGCCGTTTAGCTTCCAAGTGGTTGCGTGTGCACACTTCCCAGTAGTTTGGCGCGTCGGAAATTCTCTCGGCGCAGTCGCTTGGTCCGTACTTGAAGTCTAAAAGGTAAACGTCCGCGAACCCTGCCAAGAGTTGTGCGGTTTCTCTGCTGTAGTACGTGTTTGAGTTCCACACGACGGGCACGTTCGCGTTCACGTGCTTGAAGGTTTCCAGCCAATGCTTAAGCCACGGGGTGGGTTCGCCGCCTACAAGATTCACGTTTCTGCATCCACTAAAGCGCAACTGTTCCACTTCAGCGGCTAAGCTCTGCGGCGTGCATTCAATGCCGTTTTCCATCCACTGGGAAATTGTCCAGTTTTGGCAGTGTAGGCATCGCATGGTGCAGCCCATAGTGAATATGGTGCCCGACGGCACAAGTTCTGGTTCCTCGCCCATGTGCGGGAAAATACTGGAAATTGCCACTGTGTTGCCGCATTTGCAGTAGCCTGTTTCGGCTTTTGTTCGGTTTGCGCCGCATTGGCGGTTGCATAAGTGGCAGCGCTGCAGGATTCTGTTTGCTATTGCGATTTTCAGGTCAAAGTAGGATTTGGCGGGAACTTGCATGGCAGAAAATTGCTTTTGCCCATCGTCAATTTCGCGTTCAATTTTGCCGAATTCTTCTGTGCGTTTCTCGTGTTCTTTCCAGAGGTTTTCCAGCGAATCCTCCTCGGTGAATTCGGCTGGCAGCTTCTTGGCTATTGCAAATTTTGCAGGTTTAGCATTTTGCATGACGGCGAAGTAGCGGTTTAGACTCTTCTGTGCTAATTCGTCTTCGAGAACAGCGTCAGCGTCTGGTCGCGGCGTCCTCCACATTTTTCTCTACCCGTAACCTGCTTTGCGTGAGCATGTCAGAACAGGGCGTACGGGAAAGCGCCTGCGCCCGTGTGCAGTTTGCCTTTAATTGGGATTGCGCGTCCGCACACTGGGCACCGCATGTCACTTGTCAGGTTCCACTTGGTAACCTCAAAATTGTACCGTTTAATCACAAGTTCGTTGCAGTTTGGGCAGTACGTGCTTTCAGCTGGGTGCCCCGCAACGTTCCCAATATACGTGTAGTTTAAGCCTGCTTCTTTAGAAACCATGTAGGCTCTCTCCATAGTTTCAACAGAAGTGGCCGGAATCGTAGTCATTTTGTAGTCAGGGTGGAAACGCAGCAGGTGGAAAGGTGTGTCCCTGCCCAAGTAATCCTTAATCCACGTTGCCATCTTCTTTATTTTATCCATTGAATCCCCGATTTTGGGGACAACCAAATTGGTGATTTCTATGTGTACGCCGCTTAGCTTAAGCTCCTTCAGCGCCTCGTAGATTGGCTTAACGCTTGGAACGGCTGAAACACTCTTGTAAAAGCCAAGGTCGCCTCCGCCTTTGAAGTCAACAGTCGCCGCGTCCAAGTAAGGCGCAATCGTCTTCACAGCCTCAGGCGTCATATACCCATTCGTCACAAAAGTGTTAAACAAGCCCGCTTCACGCGCAAGCTTCGCCGTGTCATACGCGTACTCCATGAAAATCGTGGGTTCAGTATACGTGTAACTTATTCCTTGGCAGTTTCGCTTTTCTGCTGCTTTAACGACTTCGGCTGGCGGAAAAAGCCTGCCCGCTACTTCTTGGTCTTGGCTTATCATCCAGTTGTCGCAGAATTGGCAACGGAAATTGCAGCCTGCCGTGGCAATAGACATCACCTGCGCGCCGGGATTAAAATGTGAAAGCGGCTTCTTGCTTATGGGGTCAACGCCCGCGGACACAGCTTTCGCGTAAACAAGCGAGAAAAGCGTTCCGCCCTCGTTTTTCCTGACTAAGCAAAAGCCTGTGGCGCCGTCGCTTATTGTGCAGCGGCGCGCGCATAAATGGCACTTCACCTTTTTGTCAGGTCGCCTCTCGTAAAGCATAGCCTCATGCAATGACACTATTTTTCACCCATTACGCATAAAGAGTTGCTTGTGTTAATTCTGCAACTATAAATATGAAAGCTTTTTCTTAAAAACTATCACTTTGCCGCACTTGGTTTTTTCCAAAACAGAACTGCAGTCGAGACGATAACTGCTGCTACTGTTGTTACCGTTGCCACTAACCCAACGACTGATGACGGAGGTGTTGGAAATTGCGAAGGCTGCATAGTTGGCTGTGGTGTTGTAAGCTCGGTTAGTGAATATTGGTAGACGGTTGATGAGTAGAAGTCTGAATTATCACTCATGCCGCCTATCGCATATAACGTGTCATTTACAGTAACTACACTAAAACTAGTTCTGTTGGTTGGCATTGGAACGCGCAAAGCCCAAGAATTGTTCTCTGGAAAATACATTTGATTAAGATTCGTTCGGCGGATGGACCCGACGCGTTGAGTATAGCCTCCAATTACATAGATAGCGCTTGGCATCGCAGCATTAATTATTGCGCCAGCAGCTGCACTATCAACAGGATTCGGAATAGGCGTAGCTAAACTCCAGTTGTCAGTTTGTGGGTCATACACTTGAACTAAACCTGTAATACCATCTTGGGTGCTTCCAGAGATAACATAGATTTTATTGTTGACCACTGCAGACGAGTAAAAAGCAACCGCGTGAGGCAGAGGCGCTTTCTCAGTCCAAGAATCAGCCACTGGGTCGTAAACTTCATTCTTATCAGAATGAGAATAAGTAATCAATTTAAACTTAGGGTCGTTTACCAGCTTGTTTTGCCAAGGGGTTGGCTCCAAAGCGAGTCCGCCTATCAAGTAGATTTTTCCGTCAACAATGTTTGCACATAAAAAGTGTCTTGATGTTGGCATTAGCGTTTTTGCCTCCCATGTGTCTGTTGCAGTGTCGTAAACGTTGTTTGCTGGGCCTCCGATGCAGTAGATTTTGTTTCCATAGACTGCTATTCCAAAATTATCAAGCCAATGTGGTCCAGGCATCGGCGTTTTTTCAATCCATGTGTCAGTTGTTGTGTCGTAGGCTTCATTCACATTAGTGGTGCCTACCCGACCCTGCTCATACGCGCGTTCATCGAACACTTTAGCTAGGCCGCCTATGGCGTATATTGTACCATTTACAGCGGCTGCGCCAAAATGGTATCTTCCTGTGGGCATGGGTGTCTTCTCAACCCATTGCGCCGTCAAGGCGTTTGCGGGCTTAACAGTAGCTATGCAACTAACCGCCATGATTGTTACAATGAGGAGCGCTACTGCTGATTTATTCATTGCACCACACGAGCTTCATGTGTGTGCTTTCTTTTAGCTCTCCCCAGAGAACAGTTTGTTCTCCCAGAGGAACATCCACTGGAAAAATTCAGATTTTCACGTGGGCAAAGCTAATACAGAATCAGCCACTAAATAGTGCTATCTGAGAGGTCTAACCGTGTCTACTGCGAACAGCGGGGAACTCGAAGGTATCACTTTAAGCGTGTACTTGTACGTAGTTAAACAAGGCAAACCCGTTGGTCCGCGAGAGGTAATGAAGGGCGCGAACCTCAGCAGCCCCAGCGTCGCTTACCGGCACTTGGAAAAACTTGAAACTTTAGGCTTATTACAGAAAAACGAGCATGGCGAATACACAGCCAAAGGTAAAGCACATGTGAAAGGCTATGCTTGGGTTGGCAGGCGACTCATGCCGAAGATGCTGATTTACGCCATAGTTTTCCTCGGCATCCTAATAGTTGAACTTGTTGTTCTCGCCCTGCATTACGCTGTGGAAACCTACGAGTTCAAAATCTTCTTCCTGCTGCTAACGCTGATAACAGGCTTAGCTATGGCATTGTTCACGTACGAATGGCTACTGCAACGCAAGCGCGCCAAAAGCAGAATCCAAACAGAACAAGCACAACACGCAACATAGAATGAGTTCTTTTTGTATTAATGACTGCGCTTTTTATGATAGTAAAGTAAACAAGCGACAACTCCAATGATCGACACTCCAGAAGCAACTGCAATTAATGCTGTTGGGAAAGGTTCAGGTTGAGGTCCCAGTGTTGATGATGGAACTTCAAACGGTGCCATAAGCGGAAAATAATCGATGCTATCCGCATCTATAATGTACGGCGTGTCGCCTATCCCCGTATTGCCGACTTCTGAAGCATTAGCATATTTTGTTCGGTAGTCGCTCCAGTAATTGCCGATCGAGCCGTTATCCCACAAGGTAGCTACGCCACAAGAAGTTGTGTGGCCAATATTATTTTCGAACAAAACATTGGATTCGCCACCAAGGTCTACTATGGTGATGTTATTCCTCGTAACAGTGTTGCTGTTTGAGTATCGTAGAAGTAGAGGGAGATATTCACTGACGATGCGGCATTCAACAATTGTGTTAAAGCTGCTATTCCACACCATAAAGGGTTGAGCATCCACTCTGAAAATCGTGCAATTCACACAATTTTCAAGCGTAACGCCCTCCGCTGTGAAGCCGATGAGTTGAACGTTTTCCACTGTCACGTTAGTTACGTTTTCTAATTTTAAGCCCGCATTAGATAAGCCATTATAGCCCTGTGTAGTACCGTTAATACTGTGTCCTGCACCGTCAAATACTATGCTGCTGCATTCAATTTTGATGGCGTAATTCTGCGCAAGGTCGCTTGTTAAAGTGTAGACGTTTCCATGCTGCTTTATGAATTCTGTCTGTGGCTCTATGTTTCCATCACTTCTAATCGTAATATACGGTAAAGACGGCACAGGGTTTGATGTTGCTAAATTAATGAGCGTTAACACCGTGGCTGAAAGCAGCAGCGCCATAATGAAAGATACCACTGTAACTTTTTTCACGGAGTAACTCCTCTGGTGTCTCTCACTGTACCATACATAGAGATTACGCGAGTAAAAGCGTTTTTGTAAAGGTTTCTTGACTAAATAAGCCTCAGGCTGCCCTTTTTAGTCAAATTTTCTTGACAAACACCGCTTCAGCCTACTTATACTTTATATAAGGGGGCTATAGTCTTTCCGAGCGCTAGTTCTGCCAATCCCCCAAAAAATAGCATAAACCAAAACGCGCACTAACAGCAAAAAACTATCCGCGTTATCACTTCAGCTTGTTATGGAAGCATGTGGCTTTTCCAGTGTGGCATGCAGGCCCTTTCTGTTCTACTACGTACAGTAACGTGTCGTAATCGCAGTCTGCGACTATGCTTTTTATTTTCTGCGTATGCCCTGACGTTTCGCCCTTCATCCACAATTTGCCCCTTGAACGGCTCCAGTAATGCGCGTAACCCGTGCTCAAAGTCTTCTCCAACGCCTCAACATTCGCGTAGGCCACCATCAGCACCTCTTTAGACGCATAGTCTTGCACAACCACAGGGATTAACCCGTTACCTTTTTTGAAATCCAGCTTCTTCAGCAACGCTTCATCAGTCAAGGTCTAACAGTCACCCCCTCTTTGCGCAGGTAATCCTTCAAAACTGGAACAGGATACTTGTTATAGTGGAAAACAGACGCCGCCAACGCCGCATCCGCCTTGCCCTCAGTGAACGCTTCACGGAAATGTTCTGGTTTCCCAGCGCCGCCGCTTGCGATGACAGGCACGGTTACCCGCTCAGAAATAGTGCGCGTTAACTCCAAGTCATAGCCATCTTCTGTGCCGTCCTTGTCCATCGAAGTTACAAGGAACTCGCCAGCGCCAAGCCTAGTAGCTTGCACAGCCCAGTTGATCGCGTCGATTCCTGTGGGTTTCCTTCCGCCGTAGGTGACAACCTCAAACCACACTGGACCTTCACGCGTTTCCACCGTTATCCTATCTGCCCGCTGTTCGCGCCGCCTCTTCGCGTCTATGGCAACAACCACACATTGCCGCCCAAACACATCCGCCAGCTTAGTTATCACTTGGGGGTTTTCAACCGCCGCCGTGTTCACAGAAACCTTGTCTGCGCCACTGCAAAGCACAAGCCTAGCGTCTGAAACGTTACGGACACCGCCGCCAACCGTGAACGGAATATTTATCGCCCGTGCAACGCCCTCCACAACGCCGCGTAAAATATCTCGCTTCTCTGAAGAAGCAGTAATGTCCAAGAACACCAGTTCGTCAGCACCTTCATCTGAATACCGCTTTGCCAACTCAACAGGGTCACCAGCCTTCTTCAAATTCACAAAATTTATTCCTTTAACGACTTTGCCGTGGTCCACATCCAAACAGGGAATTATACGCTTTGCCAGAGTCAGTTTATTCCACTTCTCCTTTCACCGTTTTCAACGCTTCCTTAAAGGTAAATTTGTCCTCGTAAAGCGCCTTGCCAACCACTGCGGCTGCTACGCCGACACGTTCAAGCGCTATTAAATCATTCAAGCTGCCTATCCCGCCTGCCGCAATTATCTGCACATTGGGGTATTGGCACGCTTCGCTAAGCGTAGCAAGGTCTGGACCTGAAAGAGTCCCATCCTTCGTTATCGAGGTTACCAGAAACGCTCCGATTTTGAGTTTAGCAAACTTTTCCAAGGCGTCTTTCATGCCGAAAGCTGTCTGAGTTTTCCAACCTTCAACCATAATTTTGCCATCCTTATTGTCCAAAGCAACAATCACGCGTTCAGAACCGAACTTGCGCTGCACCTGCATTACGGCGTTTGGGTCGCTGAAAGCTAAAGCGCCAAGAATAACTTGGCTAACCCCCAGCGCAAGCAGTTTCTCAACCGCTTCGACTGTTCGGATTCCGCCACCTACCTGAACGGGCAAATCCACGCGTTTAACTATCTCAGCGATAACCGAAAGGTTATTGCCAGTGCCAAAAGCAGCGTCCAAATCGATGATGTGCAGTTTTTCTGCGCCATCACGCTTCCATTTCACCGCGGTTTCTACAGCAGTGCCAAACTGACTGTACACTTTCGCGGTTTTCGGGTCGCCGCGTGACAGGCGGACAATTTTGCCGTTCATTAAGTCAACTGCTGGGATTACTTGCAACTGCGCGTCACCTCGAGACTATCCTCGCAAAGTTCTTCAAGATTTGAAGCCCAACGTCACCTGACTTTTCAGGGTGAAACTGTGTGCCATACACGTTTTTCGCAGCTATTGAAGACGTGAACGTTGCGCCATACGCGGTTTCAGTGCACACGATGTTGTTGTCAACGGGCACTGGATACAGCGAGTGCACAAAATACACGTAAGCCTCATCATCCACACCCTCAAACAGCTCGTTCTGCTTCACTATTTTAAGCGTGTTCCATCCCATGTGCGGCACTTTCACCGAGTTCGGCAACCAGACGTTTTTGCCTTCGAAAAGCGCTAAGCCTGCTCCCTTGCCTTCCTCGCTTTCTGGAAAGAACAGTTGCAAGCCTAAGCATATGCCTAAGAGCGGCACACCACTTTTTACAGCGTCCGTTAACTCTGTTTTTACAGCGTCAAGCTTGCCAGCCGCCGCGGGAAAACTTCCAACCCCTGGTAGCGCAATGGCATCTGCCTTTTTCAGCTGCTGCGCTGACAATCCGACGTTGACTGTTAAGCCAACTTTCTCCAAGGCGCATTTTAAGCTAAGCAGGTTGCCAACGCCGTAGTCAATTATCACTGCCTCGGGCATCAAATTACTCCCTTAGAGCTGGGTACGCCTTTCCTCCGCGGGTCCAAGGCTACTGCCTGCTTCAGGCTAAGAGCTAGGGCTTTAACTGCGGCTTCTGCCTTGTGGTGGTCGTTATCGCCGTATTCCGTCCAGACGTGGATGTTCGCACACAGCGAAGTGGCGAGAGTTTCGAAGAAGTGGACAATGTCTTCGATTGCCATGTCCTCAACTTTCTGGCTCTTCCTCACCGCTACGCCATCCAGCGTGTAGCCTCCCGTGAGTTTCAGGTCAATCTTCCTGTATGGCCGCTTTACTAAGTCAACTGCTGCGGAGGCGAGTGAGTCGTCCATGGGTACAGTGGCGTAGCCGAAGCGGGCTATCCCTTCGCGGTTGCCGAGAGCTTTGCTGAGGGCTTCACCTAAACCTATGGCCAAGTCTTCGATGGCGTGGTGCTTCAAGTCGCCCTTCACCTTCGCCGTGATGTCAATTAGGCTGTGCGTGGCAAAAGACGTTAAAAGGTGGTCGAAGAAGCCGATGCCTGTTTCCACTTCAATTTTTCCTTCGCCGTCCAAATTGACTTTGACGGATACTTCTGTTTCGCGAGTTTTCCTGTAGACTTCATCTTTGCGCATTTTTCATCACCTAAATATTTCCTCTAATGCTTCTAATAGTTTAACGTTCATTTGGGGTAATCCCACGGTGGTTCTGAGGCAATTTTCCAACTGCAGGATTCTGCCAAACTTTTTCACGAGTATGCCTTGCGCGTGCAGTTTCTGGTAAACAGTTTCATATGGCTTACCCACGTTGAAGAGCACAAAATCGGTCTTCGAACCAAAAGCTTCAATGCCGCTTACGCTGTTAAGCCTATTTACGAGTTTTCCGCGTTCCGCCTTCAACTCTTCCACCGTTCTCTTCACCATCGCCAAGTTTTCCAGAAGCTTCCGCCCCATAGCCAACGTGAACGCGCTCACAGGAAAGGGCAAAGTTGTTTTCTCTGTGAGCATTTTTGCCAAATCCGCATTAGTCACAGCGTAGCCCAGCCTCAACCCCGCTAACCCGAAAGCCTTCGAAAACGTCCTCAATACAATCAAGTTCCCGCATTTCGGCGCGAACTGCGCCATCGAGTAATCCGCGTACTCCGCGTACGCCTCATCCAAAACAACTACGCCTGGAAACTCCTCAATCAAACCCGCAACATCGTCTCTGCTGAACTGGTTAGCTGTTGGGTTGTTAGGTGAGCACACATAAAGCAGCCCAGCTTCAGGCGCGAAAGCATCCGCTAAGCCTTTAACGTCAAGTTCAAAGTTGCTGAGAAGCGGCACGGCAACGTATTCGGCGCCTTTACGCTGTGCACACTGTCGGAACACGGGAAACGTCGGCATAATCGAAACTGCTCTGTCGTTTTTCTCTAGGAAGAGTCGTGTGATGCGGTCTATTAGTTCGTCGCTGCCGTTTCCAACAGCCATGCAGTCCCGCGGTACGCCGACGTAAGCGCTGATTTTCTCTTTTAGTCTGTTCTCTTCTTCCTGAGGGTAAATCCGCAAGTCGCATTCAGCGGCAACTTCCCGCATGTACTCAACAAGCTTTTCTCGGGGCATGAACAAGTTCTCGTTGTAGTTGAGTTTGACTATGTCCGCGGGTGAGATTCCCAGTTGCCGCGCTACGCTTTCGTTGGTTCTTTCAGGAATGTAACTTTCGAGAAGCTGCAGTTGCTTCAGCTTCTGCTCCAGCCGCGTCCTACTTTGCGTTTTCATCTTTAAACCTCGCTTCAATTGATCTATAGTGGTTTGGAAGGTTCTCCGCTTCCGTCAACACTTTCACCTGACTCTTCACCTTCAGTAAGCCTGCTTTTGAACTTTCCACAACATTAACCCTTCGTGCAAAGTCAAGCGCAGACAAACCTGAAAAAGCGTGCCCGAAACCGCCTGTGGGCAAAACATGATTCGTTCCACTGCCGTAATCGCTCAAAGGAACAGGAGTGTACGCACCCAAAAGAATAACACCCGCCGACGCTATGCGCTCAGCGACTGCCGCAGCGTCGCGCGTGACTATTTCCACGTGTTCCGGCGCAAAAACATTCGCCAAACCCACCATTTGCTCTGTGCTGTCGCAGGTGATTATGAACGCTTGCTCCGCTAACGCCTTTCGGACTAGTTCGCCTCGCTCCACTGAAGCCGCCAACCGCCCAAGCCACACTGCAACCTCGTCTGCAAGCTTCTGTGAAGTCGTAATCAACCCTGCTATGCTGTCGGCGCCATGCTCCGCTTGAGAAACCATGTCCCAAGCGATGAACTCTGGATTAGCCGTTTCGTCTGCCAGCACGAGCACTTCGCTGGGTCCAGCAGGCATGTCAATAGCAACATCCTTTGAAACCAAAATTTTCGCTGCAGTCACATACCTGCTTCCTGGACCAACAATTTTTTTCACGGGTTTTATGGTTTCTGTGCCGTAAGCTAAAGCGGCTATAGCTTGTGCCCCGCCGACCTTGTAGATTTCGTTCACTTCGCAAATGTCTGCGGCAACCAGAATCAACGGGTTAACCGTGCCCTCGGCGTTCGGCGGCGAACACACAACAACGCGCGGAACCCCTGCGATTTTAGCTGGGACTGCAGTCATAATCACGGTGCTCGGGTACACTGCTTGTCCTCCTGGCACGTAGCAGCCTACGCTTTCAATTGGCTGCAACACGCTTTGGATGGCTACGCCGTCTTCTGCGGTTTCAAGTTTGAATTGTGTCATGACGCGTTTTTCGAAGTCGCCGACTTTGCTTTTCATGAATTTAATAGCGGCGATTTGCTCTGCACTGACCAAGCTGTAGGCTGCTTTGATTTCTTTCTGGGTTACTTGGAGGTCTGCGGCTTCAAGTTTGGCTTTATCGAATTTTTCTGTGAGCTCAATTAGTGCGGTGTCTCCGTTTTTTGCGACTTGGTTTATGATGGCTCTAACGTTTTCCGCAAGCGCCTCGTCTAAGGCACGTGTTCGTTTGAACCAGTCTGGAGACAGCGCTTGTGCTTTCCAAACTTTCACTTTGAGCGGGTTTGGCATCTGCCCTCTTTTCTCCTCGCTATCTCGTCCAGCGCCAGCACTTGCCTCGGCTCGTACACTACTATCCCCTGCGCAAGCTTGCGAATCTTAGGCAGCAACTCTATGAGGCAGTCTTTTTCGATTACTGTGTTAACGCCTAACCAGTCTCCGTCCGCCAGCGGCGATATAGTCGGGTTCTTCAACGCCGGCAGTTCCGTGAGCAGCTTCTGAAGGTTTGCCTTCTTAACGTTCACGAATATGTGAATTCTCTTGGAGCCGTCCACCACGCCTTTGAGCAGCGTTAGGATATCGTAGATTTTCTCGCTTTTCTCCGGGTCCTCTAATACAGTTTTGTTGGCGATGAGCACTGCGGAGGACTGCATAACCGTGTCTATAATCTTCAGGTTGTTCGCGTCCAGTGTGGAGCCTGTTTCTGTAACGTCAATTATGCAGTCGGAGTTTTCTGGCGGTTTGGCTTCTGTAGCGCCGAAAGACAGGAATATTTTCGCTCGCGGGTTGTTGCCTTTCTTCCACCAAGGCGTCACTATCAATGGTTCTGCATCGCCGAAACGTTTCCGGTAAGCGGGCTTGCTCTTTAGGTATTCTGCGGCGATGTTCAGGTATTCTGTGGAGACGCGGAAGTTCTTTCCTCTGCTCCATACTTCTTCCATTAGGTCAGATACTGAGGTTGTTTCGCTCAAGTTTTTAGGCACAGCTACGATCAGTCTGATTTTTCCGTACTCCAAGTTCTGCAGGATTTCTACGTCAGTGCGGGTTTCGCGGATCCAATCTTGACCAGTGATTCCTATGTCTTGTAAGCCTTCGCTGACGAAGACGGGGATTTCTTGCGGTCTGAGAATTTTTAACTCGATTTTCGGGTCGTTTATTGTTGGTCTATACGTGCGTTCTTGCCCTGAGACTTTGTATCCTGAACGCTGCAGGATTTCGAAGGTTGCTTTGGCTAAGGAGCCAGCAGGTATGGCGAATTTTACTTTTTCCATTTTTCATCACCTAACTTTTTCATTAACGCGACACCAAGTGCCGTTGCTACACGGGACTTGATGTTTCTGGATAAAACTGCGGTTTTTCGCTGAAGGGACATGCGTAGTTCAGAATAAGTTTTTGTATCTAAGCGTATATCGGCTTTGCGGTTAATGAACGCAATCGCCTTGTATGAACGCGATCCCTCAACGTGCACCACTGAACCGCACTTAACCTCTAGCCTGCCTAATAAACGTATCCTTTAAGGGACACTGGGTTGTGGCAATGTCATGTTTGTTTTTATTTCAAAAACCAACGGTGGCACGGTGGTTTTCATGTCCAGGTCTATTTCAAACAGCCCTTCTAGAATGCCCATCCAAATTTCGGCGTCGCTGATAAAGGGCGTTTTTACCAGAAGGTACTTGTCTTTTAAGTAAAAATCTCCGAATCCCTGCACTCTCAGGCGTTTGAACACGGCTTCCCAGTCCTCTTGCCGCGCAGCTTGAACGCCTAAGGTTGCTTCCATTGAAACTTTTAAGGCATCGCCAATTTCTTTTCCGATTTCACGCCATTTTTCTCTCGGGACATGCTGAATCAGGATGTTCAGTAACTCGACGTTGACGAAGGCGATGCGGCTTATGCCGCAGTAGTATTCGCCTGGGAAGCGCCAGTCGTAAATCATCATGCTTCTGTAAACGTCAAGCATTTTGGAGATGAGTGGTTTGATGCCGGGTTCTTTGCCTTCTTTTATTAGTGTGTCTATGAAGTCTCTTTCGTCTTTTTCCAGTATGATTGTTGTTCTTTTTGTTGTCTCGTCATCCTTTTCTAATCTTTCCTTGAGTCTTCTTTTGTCATCCGCTTGCATGTCTGCTATATCTCGGGGCATGTTTTATATGCCTTTCTAACTGTTAAAATTCGAAGAAGACTTTATAACCGCCCGTATGAATTATGGAAAATGCCGATGAAGAATCCGAATAGCTGAAGTTATGATGCGCCCTGGGGTATCTGAGGCATGTTTTCCCCTGAAGGGCTTATTCAATGATTTTCTTGCGGATGAGATACCAAGTTAACAGTAAGCCTATTACGAGCAGGACAAGGCCGAAAACTACCGCGACCGCTTGGTTCAAGCCGAGAAAGTCAGAAAGCACGTAAGGCACGTATGTTGGACCCATAAAAACCAAGAGAAAGGTCACAAGCACTAAGAAAACTTTCATGAATTTGGAACTTAAATCGAATCCGCCAACGCTTTTATCTTCGCTGCTTAACTTCATGCCCGTCAGTCCTGTTGTTCTTTAGGTTTAATGTTTTTCGTGTAATCCTTCTTTTATCTCTTTTCCTAAGGTTTTCATTAAAAACTTGAAAACACTGAAAGCGGCGCCGCGGTCCGCCTTAAAACCCATTGTAGCGCCTAATAAGCAGACGCCATCTAAGTTGCGTTCCTTGGCAAGCGCCAACGTAAGTCCTGTGCCGCCGACTATTCGGCCTTTGCTGTAGATGACGGCGCCTTTTTCCATAAACTCTGCCGCCAACTTTGGTGAGGTAGCAGCTACGTACACTTCGGCTTTTTCCTCGGTTATTGGCACTCCGCCCATGGTTACGATGAAGTTGCAGCCTTGCTGTTCAACGAAATCTAGGATTTCACTGCAGACTTGGTAGTGCGCCACGACGTCATCAAACGACGGTTGGGTTTCTCCCGTCATGATTATGAGGTTGTTGCTTTCGATAGGCGCTGAGTAAAATTCGTATCTTGGCAGGTGGCATATTCCTTTTGTGCTGATGGACACGTAGTCTGGGAAAGAAGGCGAGTATAACTCTGCGAAAGGCTTTGCGCTGCAAAACTTTACCAGGAGATGTGCGGCGATTCTGCCGACGTTGCCGAAGCCTGGGAGTCCCTGCACGAAGATGGGGTTTTCAAGGTTCGGTTTGAATAGTTCACGCAAGTACGGCTTATCCATTTGGTCAGGTGCCACCGTGTAGTGATTAACGGTTCGCCACTAAAATGCTTTTGCTGGTTGGGGAAAACGAAACTATTAATATTCGACGGGTGAGAGTAGTTTACGCCGTAAGTTTAGCGGGGTGGGGTAGCCAGGATTAACCCGCTGGGCTCATAACCGCCAAAATGGCTGTGAGACACCCAGAGATCAATAGTTCAAATCTATTCCCCGCTACCAATCCTTTTCCTTTTCACATGAATGCGTTGTAATAGTTTAAGTTCAAATTGGTGCATGTTATTTCTGTGAATGGAATGCTGCTGACAGCTGAAAAAGCGGAAATAATTGGTGCCTTATTTGGAGATAAATCGCTTTTCGGCTTTTACCCACGATATGGCAATTATAATGGTCGGGATTACACGCTATACAAACGGGGCGTTATTCGCATATCGCTTGGTAAAGACAAGGAATGGGGCGAGCACCTTTCTGATTTGGCTTTTGCCGCTTATGGAATCAAGGGATGTGTTTCCAAGGATACCCGCGAATGGGTTTTCAGAATAGATTCTGCGCGGGTGGTTAGAGATTTAATGAAGTGGTATGACCCCACTTGGGATTGCCACACATGGTGTGTCCAACCAGAAATTCTCTCTGCTACCAATGAAGCCAAAATCGGATTGCTGCGGGGATACAGTGACGCTGACGGTTCGCCTGTCTTCAACAAAAGCAGAAAGCAACCGCTCATAAAGATAGAATCGGTAAACTATACGGGTCTGCGAGGAATTTGCGATATCTTCAAACAATTAGGTTACAATTCTCATCTTTGGAGAGAATCAAAAACGAGAGGAACGTGGGGACTTTACCTCACCCATTTCGAAGACATTCAAAGATTCTATCAAGAAATAAAGTTCAGTATAACACGCAAGCAAAGTCGCCTCTCAGAGGTTATGGTCTTAAAAAGCAATTCAGTCAATAAGAAACAAGTGAATTCCTAAGAGAACGTGGTTAGGATGCGGAAAGAAGACCTGTCTAAAGCTGTAGCTCATTTTGAGGAGATTCTCTGTATTCTTAACGCTAACAAACTAAGTGACAGCAAAGTGAGGTCAAGATATGCGGAGTTTTTAGTAGCCCGCAAACTCGCAGAAATATTTCCAACTGTTCAAATCTTGGACGAGAGAGACGTTAGAAGTGCGGATATTTACATTCCTAGTAAGGGACCGCGCGTTGAGGTAAAATCTGGACTGTACGTAGAAGACGAAGAGGGAGTCTTCTCTGCAAACGCTTCTTTTGGTAGTGGGAATCAAATTGGGAAAAAGTTCGATTTCTGCGTTTTCGTGACTTTCGACCAATGCGAGCCGCAGGAATTCTTCATATTTAGTTCAAAGGAGTTGGAAGGCGTAAAAAAGAGCAAAAGAAAGATTGGTGCATTTGAGAACAATCAATGCTTGCTAGTTCGTTACCGTAGTTACGATGAATATAAGAAATACTTTGAAAGACAAGGGCGCAAACAAGATATGCTTGAAATTGAAATCAAACTGCACAAACATCCTGAAGAGTACCAACATTGGGATAAAATAAGGTAGTCAGTAGTTCAAATCTACTCCCCGCTACCTCTAAAATTCTTGTAAATTGGGTCTTTAGGAGTACACGATGCACTTCTGGAGTGCTGTAATTTTCTTTGTGGAAAAATGTTGGGGGTAGAATGCAGCGCGTTACGCGGTTTAGGCTTTGCCTTTTTCTTCTTTGCCGAAGTACGTTGTCCATTTCAGTTTGCGGGCGTCTCTTCCAAACTTTAAAGAGCTTTTTTTGCATTTGCCTGAGCAGAACCACAGGATGGTTCCGTCGTTTTTTATGTACATCATGCCTGTGCCGCTTGGGAATTCGTTGCCGCAGAATGAGCATTTTCGTGGTTTAGGCATCTGGTTTTTCCTCGCTAATAGCTTATCTTCTTCTGGAGATTTTCTTTGCTTCTCTTTCCGTTTCTTTAAGCATTAAGATGTCTTGAGCTCGCACTGGACCTTTAACGTTTCGCGTTATGATACGTCCTTTGTCTTTTCCGTCTAGGATGCGCACGCGTACCTGCGTGATTTCGCCTGTTACGCCAGTGCGTCCGATTACCTGGATTACTTCTGAAGGTATAAGTGCTTCTTCGGCTGCTTTCGCTTCTTTGCTCATCACTGAGGTCCTCTTTTAGCTTGCTCAATGCGTGTGATGATTTCTTTGATTAAACCTGCAGCTTCGCCTTCTTTGATTATGCATACTGCGGCGCATGGAACGTCTATACCCACTGCTGTGCCAATTTTGTCTTTGTTGGGCACGAACACGTAGGGGATTTTCCTTTCGTCGCAGAGAAGCGGCAGATGAGCAATGACTTCTGGCGGGTCAACATCTTCAGCTATAACTACTAGCTTTGCTTGTGAACGTTCAACGGCTTTTGTTGCTTCATTTGTGCCTTTTCGTACTAAGCCTGATTTTGAAGCGATTTGCAGGGCTTCATAGGCTGCATCCACGATTTCTTTCGGGACTTCATATTTTACATAGAATGGTTTTGACATATTAGCCTCACCCTTTTAAGGCACAGTTTTATCCACAGTTCTCATTTATGAACGTTTCTACTGTAAAACACGCACCTAGAACTTCATATGTCGTGGAATGTAGAAAACTTTAAATAATGATTCACGTTCACGTTCTTGTTTTTCGAGAGGGGTATGGGTTTGCAAAGATTAGGTAAAGTTATCAATGTGACTCCGACCCAAAACGTCATCGTGAAAATCGATAAAACCCCCCACATCGGCTCAGCAGTCGTTGACGAAAACTTGAAAATTGTTGGCAAAGTCTTTGACATAATTGGCCCCGTCTCTTCACCTTACGCAGTGATAAAACCAACCATCAAGGCACCCGAAAAATTAGCCAGTAAACAACTGTACTTGCTTCTCTCGAAAAAGGAGCGGAAACATAAAGCATGAGTGGAGATATCAAACTACGTGAAGATACAACATCCTCGTCAAAACAGCGGGTTGAACCAGTCAAAGTACAAGCTTGCCCTGAATGCGGCAGCACCAGAATAATGCGTGATTACGAGTGCGCCGAAATAGTCTGCATGGACTGCGGCTTCGTGGTGGCAGCCAAAATAGCTGACAGAGGACCAGAATGGAGAGCCTTCGATGATGAGCAAAGGTCGAAGCGAACAAGAGTCGGAGCACCCTTAACCTACACAATCCACGACAAAGGCCTGTCAACAACGATCGATTGGCACGACCGCGACATCTACGGCAAAAGCCTTTCACCCGGACAGAAAGCACAAGTGTACAGGCTTAGGAAATGGCAACGGCGAATAAGAGTATCTGATGCCACTGAACGCAACTTGGCTTTCGCATTGTCTGAAATCACGAAAATCTCCAACAATTTGACTCTTCCCAAAAACATTCTTGAAACTGCGTCAGTGATTTACCGAAAAGCTGTGAAAGAACGGCTGATACGTGGACGCTCAATTCAAGGCGTAACCTCAGCGGCGATTTACTTAGCGTGCAGACAGTGCGGGTTGCCGAGGACACTGGACGAGATTGCCCAGTCATCCACTGTAAACAAGAAAGAAGTGGGTCGCAGCTACCGTTTTCTAATTAAGGAGCTTAATTATTCTATTCCGCCGCTTAAACCCAGCCAGTACATCACCAAGTTTTCCAACCAGCTTACGATGCAGGGAAAAGTAGAGGAAATTGCGCATAAGATTTTGGCGGCGGCAAAAGAGCTTAAACTCACGTCAGGTCGCGGCCCAACAGGTATTGCTGCAGCTGCAAGCTACATCGCTTCGGTTTTGACTGGTGAACGAAAAACGCAAAGGGAGATAGCTGAAATAGCACAGGTGACTGAAGTTACTATCCGCAACAGGTACAAGGAACTTGTTGAAAGATTAATGTTCCAAATAAGCATCTAACAACCTTTTTTTCCTTTTATTTTTTCGAATTAACTGCGGTATTCTTTTAAAGGACAGCAACAATTATCTGCAATATGCCCTACAGATTCACTTTCGACCTTTCTAAGGTTCCGCGATTCTTCTTCACCGAAATCGGCAGAATCAGCTACGAGAAGGGCATGCACAAGTCGCTACTGGATACTCTGCAACGCGTTATTAAGAAGTTTAGAATCCAGGAAGCCACGGGACTTAATCTTTCAGACGCCCTCGTCCTAATTCAAGACCTCATTGATGTGCAAGCTGTGAACCTTATGGAAAGAAAGAAGTTCTTACAAACGAAAAAGCGAGCACTTCTGCTACCGCATTGTTCCAGAAAATACATGGATGGCAGATGCAAAGCTGCTTTCGACCCGACTATTCCATCGTATAACTGCGCGCATTGTTCCCCAGACTGCTTAGTTAACCAAGCAGACGGCTTCGCTAAGAAAAAAGGATATGACGTTTACGTGCTGCCTGGCGGCTCATGTATTCCAAAAATTTTGAAAGCTACACAATACGAGGGCATCGTTGGCGTGGCATGCGGCGAAGAAGTAAAACTGTCTGAAGCCATTTGGGACAATTCAAATGTTGTTGCGCAGGCTATTCCCTTGATAAAGAACGGCTGTGCTAGTACGGCTTTCAACATGGAAACTTTAGTTAAAACTCTTTAACACAACTTGTTTTACTTTACAAGTTCGCGTTTCTTCCATCGAAGGTTCTTGCTTCTGCATTTCCTGCATTTCGTGGCTGTTCCAGCGTTTCTAGCTCCACAGTCTCTGCAGATTTTCATGTACAGCCTGTGTTTCTGCGCAATGGATTTCTTAAGTGGGTCCAATATTGGCATTTAACGTTTCCTCAATTTTAGCTAAGACTCAGATGACTATCTGTCAAATATACCTTTTCATTTTATTTTATGACTTCAATGGTTACGTAAGACCTTGTATCTTGGATGCCGTCGATAGCGTACAGTTTCTTAAGGATGTCATCCAAGTTTTCTCTCTCAACAATTATCAAAGCATCCACTTCTCCAGCTATCCTGAAAGCTCTCGTAACCGCAATTTCCCGTATTTGATTGTACACTTGAATACGTTTGATAGGTGAAATTTTCAGGAGAATAAACGCGGGTGTTGTGGATACGCCGAGAGCGTTTAACCCCTTTTCTGTAACATCAATAAATCCGCGTCCCGTGCGGATATAACCCGCGTTCTTAAGTTTTCTCAGATGCACATTCAATGCTTGCCTGCTTATGCTCAACTGTTCAGATAACTCGTCTTGTTTAACGCGCAGCGTGTAAGTGCTCGCGGATTTGCCTTTCTCGTAAAGCAATTTCAGAAGTTTAACTGAACGTTTTGTAAGAGGCTCCAAACTGTTCACTTTCCGCTAGTTTGTTAAACTAAAGGTTTACAATCATCGTTATTTAAGACTTTACCTAATAAAACAAGCCAACCTGCATGTCTTCACAGGACTAACTGGAAAAAACGATGAAAGGAACAAAACTGAACCGTCCTGAAACCAAGCTTCATTCAATCATAGAGTACAAGTGCCCTCGCAGACTCAAGAAAAGCTCATCATATTTGGAGCCTATTAGTGGTTCACTGCAGTAACCTATAGAGGGTAGGTCAGCAAAGCCTCTTTCCTTTAAATAATGGAAGTATAGTCTCTCTGAGTACTAGAGCACAGTGCACTTTACTGTTACCTAAAGTTACTAAAAGGTGCCAATTTGTTTTTCACAGCTTAATCAGCCACAACACAATACTTAACCTTGCCATGATTTTAGAAAAAGTTATAGCGCAGACAGAACATTAAGCCTTCACTAACAGAGGTTAAAGAGGTTTGCCAGAAATTCGAGTAGCACTCGTAGGCGTAGGCAACAGCGCATCCGCCCTCATCCAAGGAACACAATACTATAAGGACGCTAAAGAAAACACGACCGTGCCCGGGCTTATGCACGTGAACTTCGGCGGATACCACATCCGCGATATCAAATTCGTCGCCGCCTTCGAAGTCAACAAAGACAAAATAGGCAAAGATCTATCAGAAGCAATATTCACCAAACCAAACTGCGCAGAAAAATTCGCCGACGTGCCACCGTTAGGCGTAAAAGTTTCGCCTGCGCCAATCCTAGACGGCGTCGCGCCACACATGCGTGAGCCATTCAACGTCTACGACGACAGCGGCTACGACAAAGCAAACGTGGTTAAAACTCTCAAAGAAACTAAGACACAGGTGCTTGTTAATTATTTGCCTGTCGGCAGCCACGAAGCCACACGCTTCTACGCGCAATGCGCCATGGACGCGGGCTGCGCCTTTGTGAACTGCATGCCCGAATTTATTGGTTCGGATAAGGAGTGGGCGAAGCGGTTTGAAGCGGCAGGCGTGCCCGTGCTCGGCGACGACATAAAAAGCCAAGTGGGCGCAACCATCCTGCACAGAACTCTAGTGCGGCTTTGCCTAGACCGCGGCGTCATAGTTGATGAAACTTACCAGCTTAACTTAGGCGGAGACACAGACTTCCTGAACATGACCGTGGAAGAACGGTTAAAAACAAAACGCATCAGCAAAACCGAGGCAGTCACCAGTCTTGTGCCGTACGAGTTGCCCACTCGCATAGGGCCATCGGATTACGTGGCTTTCCTGAATAACAAAAAAATATGCTATTTAACTTTGAAGGGTAGGAAATTCGGCGACCGCCCCATCACAATCAACGCTAAGCTGGAGGTTGAGGATTCGCCGAACAGCGCAGGCGTCGTGATTGATTTGATTCGCGCTGCAAAAATCGCGTTGGACAGGAAAATCTCTGGTGCGCTGCTGAGTATGCCTTCGTACGCGTTTAAGCATCCGCCCATTCAAGTGCCTGACTCGCAGGCGCGGCAGTGGACTGAAGACTGGATTGCAGGCAAAAGAGAAAGATAGCTGGGCATTTGAAGCTTAAAAAAGCTGAACAGCATCATTAAGATTTTTAAGCGAAGCTGAACAGAATACCCACTAGCAAGAAGGTGTACAAGCATATGGTGAAAGTAGACGGATACGAAGTGCCTGAAGGCCTTTACTATTCAAAGGATTTTGAATGGATAAAAATCGAAGGAGACAAAGTGCGCATGGGCGTAACTGACTACGCGCAGAAGTCGCTGCGGGAAATCGTTTATGCAGAGTTGCCTTGTGCAGGCGGAGAAGTGAAGCAGAACGAGCCATACGGCACAGTAGAATCAGTGAAAGCTGTTTCCGACTTAGTCTCAGCCATAAGCGGAACAATTGAAGAGGTTAACGCTGAGGTCCAATCAAAACCTGAATTACTGAATGAAGACCCATACGGGCAAGGTTGGTTGCTTGTTGTGAAGCCAACGAACCTGCAGGCTGAACTGGCTAACTTGATGGATTTTGACAAGGCAGTTGAGTGGCACAAGAATCAGGCAAAATGAAGGAACCAAGATGGCTAGGCGCATAATAATCGTTGGAGCGAACGCTGCAGGCGTAGAAGCCGCTTCAGCAGCACGCAAAAAAGACCGCGTAGCAGAAATCACGCTGATAACACAAGAAAAAACCGCAGGCTACTCGCGCTGTGGATTGCCTTTTGTCATAGGCGGGCAAATCCCCAGTTTTAAGAATCTGATAGTTTACCCGCCAGCATACTTCCAAATGCTGAAGTTAAACTTGAAGAACGAAACCAAAGTCACAGCCATAAACACCAAAGACAAAACAGTCACCGCCGTTGACAAAGCAGGTGCCACGGAGACGCTGCAGTACGACAGTTTAGTGATAGCCACTGGCGCAGACGCGTTTATGCCGCCGATTAAAGGCAGAGAGAAACAGGGCATTTTGTCTTTACGCAGTTTGGAAGACGGAGAGAAAATAGACGAAGCCGTCAAGAACGGCGCCAAATCCGCCATAATTATGGGTGCAGGTTTGATAGGGCTGGAAACAGGCGTTGCGCTTATTGAACGCGGCTTGAAAGTTACCATCGTGGAGATGCTGCCGCAGATTTTGCCCCAAATGCTGGATGCGGACATGGCGAAAATGATGCAGGACGCGCTGCAGGAAAAAGGCATGTGCATACTCACGGGAAAAGCCGTTGAAGAATTCCTCGGCGACGATAAGGTAACAGCGATAATGGCCGGCGGAGAAAAAATCGAAGCCGACCTATTCATCAGCGCCTTCGGAGTGCGGGCGAACACGAAGCTCGCGGTTGAAGCAGGCATACCCTTAGGCGAAACAAGAGCCATAAAAACCAACATGCGAATGGAAACCGACGTGAAAGACGTTTACGCCATAGGCGACTGCGCCGAAGCCCCAAACATAATCACGCACAAGCAAACTTGCGCACAGTTGGGCACAATCGCAGTTAGGCAAGGCAAAGTAGCGGGCATAAACGCTGCAGGCGACTATGCACAGTTTACAGGCATTCTCGCTTCGGCAGTAACGCGGCTGTTCGACACTGAAGCGGGCGTAACGGGTTTAACAGAGAACGCGGCGGCAAGAGCACGCATTGCCGTGGTTACGGGTGCCATAAGTTCGAAGACAGCGGCGGATTACTATCCATCGGCGAAGCCTATAAAAGTCAAACTTGTCGTTGAAAAGGAATCCCAACGCATAATCGGCGCGCAGATAGTTGGCGGTGAAGAAGTGACGCAGCGCATAAACGCTTTATCATTTGCAATTCAAAAGCAGATGACTGTGCGCGAGTTAGCTAAAGCAGACACGGCTTACGCTCCGCCATTGAACGAGACATGGGAACCCATGGTTTTAGCCGCCGAAATGGTCCTCATGAAACTCCGCTAAAACCACAAATTCCACCCTTTATTTTCCTAAAACATATTCTCCTTCTTTCTTCCCAAAACAAACCTTAAATCGGCACACCAAACAAGCATTTTAGCCTTTATATGAAAGGTATAAGCGCTTCCAAAGCGTTAGAGAAACAACTGCAATACGCCGAAAAAAGGAAAGAAAGAGCAAAAATCATGTTTTGTTAAGCAGATTTCAATGCTTTTCTAAGTTCTTCTGCCTTGTCAGTTCTTTCCCACAGAAGGTCTACATCATCTCTGCCGAAGTGTCCGAACACAGCTGTTTTCCTATAAATTGGCCTGAGCAACTGCAGGTGGTCTATAATGGCTTTAGGTCGCATGTCAAAGTGCTTTTTCACTAACTCCAGAATTTCGTCATCAGGCAGTTTTCCAGTATGAGACGTGTTCACGAACACGGAGATTGGCTGCGCCACGCCTATGGCGTAGGATACTTGTATTTCGCATTCCTCTGCTAAACCTGCGGCAACGATGTTTTTGGCGATGTACCGTGCCATGTAACAACCTGAGCGGTCAACTTTTGACGGGTCTTTCCCTGAGAAGCATCCTCCGCCGTGGCTTCCGACGCCTCCGTAAGTGTCCACGATGATTTTGCGTCCTGTCAATCCTGAATCCGCCAATGTGCCGCCGACCACGAATCTTCCTGTGCCGTTGACAATGTATTTTGTTTCTGCGTCCAGCATCTCCGCAGGTACAACTGCTTTGATTACGTGCTTGATCACGTCTTCTCTAATCTTTTCCAACGTTACATTTGCCGTGTGTTGAGCTGCAATTACTACGGCATCGACTCTTTTCGGTTTTCCGTCAAAGTACTCTACTGTAACCTGTGATTTGCAGTCAGGTCGTAAATACGGCAAAATCTTTTGTTTTCGGCATTCAGCCAGTCTCTTGACGAGCTTGTGTGCCAGCATTATCGGCAGAGGCATCAGTTCTTTTGTTTCGGTTGTGGCGTAGCCGAACATCATTCCTTGGTCTCCAGCGCCTTGTTCATGCGTTGTAGTTTCGTTAACTCCACGCGCGATGTCTGGCGACTGCTCCTCCAACGAAACGAGGATGCCGCAGGTTTCCCAGTCTAATCCGTCCTTGGCGTTGTCGAATCCGATTTCCTTCAATGTGCCTCTGACAATTTTAGGTATAGAAACATAGCAGTTGGTTGTGATTTGCCCTGTGACTATGACGTTTCCTTGCATTACTAAGGTTTCGCAGTCCACTCGGGCTTTCGGGTCTTGCCGCAGAATAGCGTCTAAAACGCTGTCTGATATTTGGTCTGCGACTTTGTCGGGGTGTCCTTCGCCTACGGATTCAGATGTGAATAAGTATTTTCCATTTTTCCTCATAGGGTTTCCTTCAGTGCAGCTTGTGATGAGAGTTTTAATAACTCCACATTTTTCTTAAAAGTCTTTCTCCGTAATCGGTATGCATCAAATGGCAACTTGAAGCAGTTGAAAGCTTATCCCCATATCTCTGCATATGTTAGATTGCAAAATTCATGGGAGGATAAATTATGAAAAGAATAGTGCAAACCGAAAACGCGCCTAAACCAGTAGGACCATACAATCAAGCCATACAAGCAGGCAATTTCCTGTTTGTTTCAGGGCAAGTGGCAATAGACCCGAAGGAAGGCAGGATAGTTTCCAATGACATACGAGGGCAAACCGTCAGAGTCATGGAAAACATCAAAGCAATACTGCAAGCTGCAGGTTACAACTTCAGCGACGTTATCCAATCTAACGTGTACCTTTCGTCGATGAAATTGTTCAGCGAATTCAACAGCGAATACGCAAAATACTTCAAAGAGGGCTTCCCAGCGCGCGCCACTGTAGGAACCGAGTTAATGCCTAATGCGCTTGTGGAAATCTCCGTAGTGGCTTACAAGGAATGACGCGCAAAAAAGAGCTAAACGTGGAATGCTTAAATGCTTGGGACATACCCTTTCTTTAAGTGCAGGTGAAATGGAAACATGACTGAACCAGCTGAGAAACTGCCCATATCCGAATTCTACAAAGTCATCGATTACGTCACGATTTTTAAAAGCACCAAATGGTGGGAAGCCATAGTAGTCTTTGACGCTGGCGGAAAACGCTCAATAGGTCTTTACTTATGGGAAAACAGGAACAACACGTGGAAACGCAAAAACAAGTTCAGCGTAAGAAACATTGACGAATGGAACAAAGTTAAAAACGCTGTAGAGCAGCTTGCGCCGAAGCTGGCGCCAAAATGACACAGCAAATCATAAGCCATGTCGCCTTACACCGTTTTCCGCGTCATAAATTATAATAGTCAGCCACTGCAAAATAGAACTGGTGCAGCTTATGGTCACCGCGTTTAAGCAGTTTATCGAAGGAGTCGCAGGTGAAAAAGCACCTGGACCCTCTACGACGTTTTCCGTAGCCCACATTTTTCACGCTCTAGAATTAGTAGCTGAGAAACCTATTGGGCGTAATAAGTTGGCTGAAAAACTAGATGTTGGCGAAGGCGCAATCCGCACGATAATAAACCACTTGAAAGACGCGGGATTAATCGAAACCACCAAAGCAGGATGCACTCTCACCGCTAAAGGCTTGAGCACTTGGAAGAGATTCGAAGAGTTATTCCCGAAAAGAGGCGAAATTGAAAGAACAGAGTTAACTAACGCAGACCACAATTTTGCTTTCCTAGTCAAAAACACAGGGCACAAAGTTACGTCAGGCATAGAGCAACGGGACGCCGCTATCGTAGCAGGCGCAAAACGCGCTGTCGTCATCGTGTCTAAAGACGGGCACTTAATTATAGAGTCTGTAAGCAAGGCTATAGAAAAAGACTTTCCAAAAGCCACAAGCCAGATTCTTAACGTCATCCGGCCAGAGGACAACGACGTGATAGTAATTGCCGGTGCTGAATCCTCGCAAAAGGCCAAGCATGCAGCGTTTGCGGCAAGTTGGGCGCTCATCAACGGCGACAAGAAGAAATAAGCATTTTACTGTGTGGTGTATTTTTCTCCGCCAGTTAAAATTCGCTCCAGCGTCATGTTAAACTCGATGAAGCCGTCGTTTGTTCGGGCTGAAACAGGCATCAACATGAATTTTACGCCAATTTGACTAATTGCCCGCATGATGTTTCGGCTGAAGAGACGTTTTGCACCGTCTAACTGTTCAATCGAGTTTTCTAAGGCTCGTGGGTTAGCAGCCCAGTCAGTGATTTTTTCAACTTCTTTTTTCGGAAGCAAATCGCATTTCGAAAGCACATGCACTTGAGGCTGGAAAAACCGGTTATACACCGCTGCTGAGAGAAACATGTTGGAAACGTAATTAAACGGGTTGATTGAAAAAACCGCGTCAAACAGGTAAACCATTGCTTTAGGTTCTTTGGTTAACTCGTTCACAATGTAAGGTCCACTTGCTCTGAACGCAAACAACTCCATCTGCCCAGGCGTATCCACCAAGACAACATCAGCGTTTGCGTCTTCTATGTCCCGCGTGACATTTTCAATTTCGTCTGCTATGAGGTCAGCAGCCATAATCAAAGCTCCATTAGGCCCCAAATCGTATTTTTCCATCAGGTTGCCCACATCCACGTAATTTCGGATGTCCACATCTGGCGAGTAAGGCAGCTTGAGCGTGCCTGGATCTAGGTTTACGACGGCTACGTCTTGTTTGGACATTTTCAACCAGTCGCTGAACGCTGCCGTAAACAGGGACTTACCTGAACCTGCGGTTCCTATAATGAAGACAACAGGCATTTTCTTTCCTTCTATGAGGTTTCTCCACTTAATCTTTCTTTCAAGTGTAAATAACTTTTCTTTTGCTATTGGAAACTTGGAGGTTGAAGCTCCTCTGGCTGCGGCGGTTTTTTCTTCGCGTGCCGCAAAACGAAAACTGCAACCGCGCTAACGATAATCACAGCGACAACGAGGGCTATTAACGCGACTAAAAAGAACGGTACAACAAACGCGTTTTGCGTCTGGCTCACTGCACCCATGTATGCGTCATCTCCAGGCCAGCTTGCGCGAACAGCGTAGATGCCTGCTGCCTCAGCCTTCCAAACGTACTCAAAGCGTCCATCTGACTGCGTTACCGCTGTGCCTGCCACTGCCCACGGAGAACCGCTGGCGCCCACGTAAATCGTGACGTTTTCGTCTGGTTCATTTGGCGTAAGTTGACCGCGGAAAACTATTGTGCTATCTTGAAAAGTGATGGTCGGCGAAATTTCCAGTGAGATTTCGCTGGATTCCAGTGCCGTGAGGCTTGCGGAGACTTGTCCCGGAGACAGCGCTTCGCTGTTTTCAAGCGTGACTATCTGTGCGGTGGCGTTTTTCAAGCTGGTGGGGCATTCGCCGACTCTCCAGCCGTATGTCCAGTTTCCGCCTGTGCATTCAGCCATGTAATATGTGACGTTTTCGAATGTTACGGAATAAACGTTTTCTCTGGCGTCTTTTGGGGCTTCGGAGAGGTGGACGCCGACGTTCATGTGTTCTTCTTCTTCGTAAAACAACAGCGCAACGTCGAGGCCTCCAGCTTTCATTATTGAAGCGGCTATGCAGGCGAAAAGGTCGCAGTCGCCTTGGTTGTCTACAATTGTCTCTGCAGGGTATTTTGGCGGTGTAGTTTCTTCGTATGGTATTTGGTGGACAATCATTAAGGCGCCGTTTACGAAATCTTCATCATCCGAGTAGAGGCTGCGCAGGTTGTCCGCTATTGGCTTTAGGGCGTATGGAGTTACGAATTTTGCGTAGTCTCTGTCTGAAGTTAACCTGTGGCTTTTCGCAGAATAATACTCGTAAAGCGACTGCGGAACTGCAACGTTAAGCTTGTAAGCTGCTGTGCCATCAATTTTGTCTAACAGTTGATAAGTGGTGGTGTAAGCTTCCGCGAGGCAAACTGAGACCGTGGAAGAAATAATCAAAATTATTGCTATTGTTGCTGCCACTTTTGTGCGATTAGACTTCATTGTTCTCAAAGAATTTAACGGACAGCCAGTTTATTGGTTTTGCGGACTGTAAATTCTTAGCATCGTTATTCAAGTGCTGCCAACGATTTTGCCGCCGCTTTTCTCAATCAAACTTGCGAGTTGCGCTGCCGCTTTCCGCAGTTTCTCTTCAGGTTTTTCCGCCTCTTTGCTTTTAATTGAGAAGTGAATTTCCATATGAGGCCTGTCCTCTTTACCTTTTGGATGTGATTTAATGTAAATCCCTGGGTTATCGTGCATTACCCTGTCTATCAGCGGAGCCAGATTGGATTCCATTTCGCCTTCCGCATATAGGCTTTTTTCGTAGAAGCTGTCGCCGTCTGATGCTTGCTTGAGTAATGGCAATATTGTTTCTTCGAAGATGGCTTCCATTTCTGAAGGAACACCTGGCAGCGCGAACAGAATTGTTCCGTTTAAATCTGCTCGAACCGCGGGTGCTGTTCCGACAGGGTTGTGAATGGGCTCTGTTTTTTCAGGGATTGTGGCCATTTTGATTCTCGGCGGCGTCAACTCTGCTGTCCCGCCTCTTTCCCGCGCGTAAACTTCATACCGGTCCTTAACCATCTGCAACGCTTTCGGGTTGACTTCCAGCTTGCGGTTTAACGCTGTGGCTATGCTTTCTAAGGTTTTATCGTCAAAGGTTGGTCCGAGTCCGCCGGTGGTTATTATGAACTGTGGTTTTCTCTGCAGTGCTTCGCGGACTGCACTAGCAGTTTCTTCCACCACATCAGCTACTACGGTTACCCGTTTAACTGCAACGCCAACTGCAGTTGCGTGTTTAGATAGCCACTGAGCGTTACTGTTCAGGATTTTGCCTATGAGCAGTTCGTTGCCCACGCAGATTATTTCCATGTTCAAAGTC
>CAZDLK010000013.1:0-35293 GCA_964506435.1 uncultured Candidatus Bathyarchaeia archaeon
CCTGAAGTTTTGATGTCCATGTCCAGTTGTTTCCAAACATCTTCGCCAGCCTGCAGAAGGGGCTCCATAATTTTTGCACGGGCTATTTCTGGCTCGTAAATCTCAACGGGAATCCTGTTTACACGTATTCTTCCTGCGCCAGGTTTAACGATGGCGCGGGCTACAGCGGTTTTTCTTTTTCCACTAACAACCAAAACTTTTTTGCTTGTCATGATCATTCACCTTGGTTCCACCCTATTTCCTTCGCCAACTCGGCAAGGGTGAGGTGTGGTCCTTTCAGTTTTGCAGCTTGGGCGTCTGCAATAGTGTCCATTTTATGGTCTTTAAGTTCGTCAGGCACGCCCATGAACACTTTCAGCCTCTTGTAAGCTGTTTTTCCTTTAGGCTGCTTAATCGGCAACATCCCTCGAACGGTTTTACTCATTATTCTGTCGGGTCGCCTATAATGAAAAGGTCCTCTTTCTGGGGCGCCAACTTCGAGAAATTGTTTGGCTTCCGCCACCTTACTTTTTCTTTTGCCTGAGAGTACACTTTTCTCCGCGTTAACTATGATTACTTCTTCGCCGTTCAACAGTTTTTTGGCGATTCTGCTGGCCATTCTGCCTAGAATGAGGCCGTCAGCGTTTATCACAGCAGCGGGGTTTTTTGTGGTTTGCATTCTTTTCACCGGATTATCTTGACATTTGAACCCTTTGGGTTTTCTTTTACAAGCTCAGTAATAGGGAGGTATTTTGCCTTTGCGGCTGACAATTTTTCTTTCGCTTTCTCAGATGCATCAAAAGCAGCTACGGTTAATGAATGGCTTAGAGCACCTGAGCCTAGGACTTTGCCTGGCACAACTATCACGTCGCTTTTTTCGGTGCGCCTGTTGATTTGGCTCAAATTCACGGCTACGTGTTGCCTGCTTGGCTTAGCTAAATACTTCGCTACGTCCAGCCATATGTTGGCTTCTGTTTCTCTGGCTTGTTTTTTCAGGAAACGGATAAGCTGTATAAGCTCGGGGTTTGTGGATTTAGTTTGTCTCATGTTTCTTCCACTTTTAACTGTTCTTCAAATTCAATTAATTGCTTGTCCAATATTTTGGTGGCTTCTTGTAGTATTCTTTCTGGAGGAAGCGCGCCAGTTGATTCTATGTTCATTATGAAAGCGTTCTTTTCCCACTCTACTTTTATGCCCTTTGGCTCTTGTGGGCAGGCTTCGACACAGTCCATGCAGAGGTTACATGCCAAAAGGTCTCGAACGGCTACTTTGCTTTCTTTAGCTACGAGCACCTTTTTGGGACATATGTCTACGCATTTTGTACAGTTTTCACACTTGTTACCTGTGATTTCTATTTTTGGGAAGTACTTGTAAGCGCACATGGAGACAGGCTGCCATTTCGCGTGAACTTTCCCTTTTCCAAGCCTAGCATAGGCTTCAAGCTTTAGTTTTTGTCCTTTAGCCAGCTTTATAATGGGCACTCTGTCGGAGATGGGGATTATGTTTGGGTTTTCAGATACCAAGTCTCCTGAATACACTGTTCGTGTGCCCTCTTTCGCTTCTGCATCCAACGTAAGCGTTACACGGCAGAGGTTGCAGCCGAACTCGCTTTTGCATGAGCAGTCTTCTGGAAGATTGTAACCGTCCAAGTCTGTTTTCAGCGGAGTTAGCCCCAGCCTGTGAGATATTATTTCGTCCTGCAGAATAGACGAGTTCTCAATCATGACGACTTCATCAATAGCCATGCTTGGAACTTGGGCAAGTGCTATTCGTCGCAGAGCGTTCATTAACGGAACGTCCACTTCGCGAATGATTAAACGAAGGTTCATTTCGTTTTTTTCAAGCACTTCAATTTTCACTTGTTGAGGCACTCCATAATGGGTGATGACTATGACTGTGCGGTTCAATAGAAGTATCGGTGCATTATTTCAATTTTTCTGTCGGCAAGCGCGCAACTGAAGAGTTTATACGCGTCTTCCTCTTCTGCCGCCGGGTCTTCTTGTACCGTCATGTGGAATAGGTGTGACTTCTTCAATGCGTTCTATGCGGAAACCGAAACGTGCGAAAGCGCGTATGGCTGCTTGAGCGCCTGGTCCTGGCGTTCGCGGTCCTGAGCCTCCTGGCGCGCGGACTTTGATGTGTATGGCTGTTATGCCCTTGTCTCGCGCTATTTCAGCTGCTGCCGTGGCGGCGCGCATTGCTGCGTAAGGTGAAGATTCCATGCGGTCGGCTTTGACGAACATTCCGCCTGTTGTGCGGGCGATTGTTTCTGCGCCTGAGATGTCGGTTATATGAATTAACGTGTTGTTGTAGGAGCTGAAGATGTGGACTACGCCCCATTTCTCGTTTCGTTTACTGCTGCTCAAAATCTGCCGCCCCCGCGTCTTCCGCCTCTTCTACCCATAGGCTGCCTTATTTCGGGCTGCTTGACTTCTGCGGTCATAGCTAGCCGCGTCGGATGCGACGGATTCACCAGCGCGCTTTGCTGGGCGTAAGCTATTTGCTCTTCTTCTTCTTTGGGTACTATGTAGCTGGGCACTGTTACTCGGCGGTTGCCTATGGTTATGTGCCCGTGAGTTACGAGCTGGCGAGATTGGTGAATTGTTCTTGTCAAGCCTTTTCGGAAAACGATTGTTTGAAGCCTGCGTTCCAGCAAGTCTTCTATGGTTAAGTCTAATACGTTGTCTAAAACTGCGGTTTCTTGGAGGTAACCGAGTTTTTTCAGGCGCGTTAGCAGTTCGTTTTCCATTTTTTCGCGTTCTTCAGGCGTTTTGCCTATAAGTGAACGGGCGATGCCTCTTACTTTGGACAGCATTGTTTTGTGGCGCCAAAGCTCATGTTTGTTCCTTAAGCCGTACTGACCTAGAAGTTTAAGTTCTTCTTGCAGCGTATCTTTGCGCCAAGCAAACCGCGGGGTGTCATACTTTTTCCGTTGTTTCTTCGGGTCTCCCACGTTTACTTGCCTCCGCTTGAGGGCGCGCCGCCTGGCTTCTGCATGAGCGTCTTCTTCTTGACGCCTAAGGCTTTTCCTGCTCTTCCAGTAGTTTTTGTTCTTTGACCACGTACTTTTAAGCCGTAAGCGTGGCGGTATCCGCGCCAACACCGTATTTCTTTCGCGTGGTCTACGTCCATTTTGGTTCTAAGAACAAGTTCCGCGCTTATGAGATGAGTGTCTTTGCCTGTTTCCGCGTCTTTTCTTCTGTTCAGAAGCCAGTTGGGCAGATTATATTTTTCGGGGTTTCCAATTATTTCTTCTATTTTTGCGATATCTGCTTCTGTGAGGAAGCCCACTCTAACGTCTGGGTTTACATTTGCCTTTTTAAGTATGGCGTTAGCGAGGCTTAGGCTTATGCCTTTGATTTCTGTTAAAGCGTAAACAGTTTTCAGGGTACCCTGCATGTCTGTACCCGTGATTCTGAGTATATGGCGAAATTCCTGTGACATTCTAATTTTTCTTCCGTCTAAGTTTGAAACTAACTACGAAAGTGAGGTATAATTTATTTAAACCTTCCTTTCGCAGAATGATTATCGATGGGCTTATGTACGTAGGTTTGTCGTAGGGTCTTTTTGAACGCGGTTGACCTGACTGATTGATTTCTCTTTCGTGCGGGCACAGCGTCGCTAAAACTTACGTCTATATGAAAAGAGGGGAGATTGTGGCTCCCGCAAGTGCGCTGTTCTGAGACGATTATTTTTCGCCGTAGCTAAGCCAAGGTTTAGAAGAAGCTTTGAATCGGCGAATCCACGTCAGAGGTTGCTGATGCAAGTTCTTCTATTTTGGTTTTAGTCAAAGCTTTGATGCTGTCGAATCCTGAGAGTTCGCCGTAGCTTACAAGCGTGATGGCTGTTCCTTCGCGTCCCATACGGGCGGTTCTGCCGATTCTGTGGAAATACACCAGCGCATCCAACGGCACATCATAATTAATAATGTGCGTTATGCCTTCAATGTCTAAGCCTCTGGCGGCAACGTCGGTTGCAACAAGCAGCTTCAGTTTGCCGTTTCGGAAAGAGTTAATCGCGAAGTCTCTTTGCGCCTGAGTGAAGCCCGCGTGAAGCGGTTCAGCGTTATAGCCTTTTCTCCGCAGTTTATCTGAAAGAGCACTTGTCTCTCGGCGTGTTCTGCAGAAAATTATCGCTCTGCCTATGTGGTTTTCATCCAGAATATGGCACAGCGCCTCGAATTTGCTGCTGGAGTTCACGACCATGTAGTACTGTTTCATCTGTGTAAGCGCAATTTCATCTTTGCTGACGAGGACTTTCACGGGGTTTTTCAGGTACCTGTTGCAGACATTCATCACTGTCTGGTCTATCGTTGCTGAGAAGAGGCTAGTTTGCCTGTTCGTTGGCGCTCTGGCGAGGATATAGCCAATGTCCTCTATGAACCCCATGTCCAGCATTCGGTCAGCCTCGTCGAGAACCACAACCTTCACTGACGCGAGGTTTAGCACGCGCCTTTTAAGCAGGTCAATTACGCGGCCTGGGGTGCCCACCACGATGTGGACGCCGTTTTGCAGCGCGCGTATTTGGTTTCCAATTGACGCTCCTCCGTAAACGGGTAGAACTCGTATTTTCGCGTATTTTGCGAAGAGGCTGATGTTTTCGGCAACTTGCACTGCGAGCTCACGGGTTGGCGCTAAAACTAACCCTTGAACCTTGTTGATTGCGGGGTCTACGCGTTCAACCATGGGCACGCCGAAAGCTGCGGTTTTGCCTGTTCCCGTTTGCGCTTGCCCGATGACGTCTTTGCCTTCGAGCAAGGGCATTATCGCTTGGGCTTGAATCGGGAACAAATTGTCAAACCCAAGTTCTTCTATTCCTTTTAAGACTTCCGTACTTAGTGGCAAGTCTTTAAACGACTGCATTTCCAATATTTCATTTCTCCTGCCACAAAATTTTTCATGCTGTTTCCTTAAGCTTTCAGAAGCTTCGTTTTGATACATGAGTTAATGTGACGCTCCAATAGCGGTAGTTCACCTATAAAAAGGTTTATCGTCGTTGAAACAGAAGCAACAATGAAACAAGCCAGTTTTTACAGCGTGTAGCCTGTGTGGTATGGAAAGAGTATTATTGCCACTATTATGAAGCTAGTTGCGATGGCTATTATTACGGTTGCAGCGATGTCTACGCGGTTCATTTTAAGTTCATTGTAGCTTACTTTTTTCGCGTTTGCTCCGAAAGCGCGGGTTTCCATGGCTAACGCGAGAATTCGCGCTCGCCTTATGCTGTTCAGTATTAAGGTTGAGATTGTTGCTGTAAGCGCGTTTACCGCGCCTTTTAGATCTATCTTCCTGATTCTTAAGCCTCTAGCTTGCTGCGCGTTCCACGTGATATACCATTCTTCCATGACGACGGGTACAAATCGGAGGGCAGTCATGGCTACAAAAGTGAGTTTAATGGGTACGCCTAGTTTGTTTAAGGCTAACAGAATATCTTTAGGCTTAGTTGTCATTATCATCAAGTTACTGGAAAAAATGGCAACTAGGAACTTCAGGGCTGTAATTGTTCCCCAGAGGAAGCCTTCTGCGCATAATACGATGCCGCGTCCCTGAGTTAAGGCTAAAATGATAGGTCCTAGAATCGGGATTGAGTCTGCTTGTTCTGGTCGAAAAACCCACCACCAAACGTGGACGCTGCCTTCAGGGTAATGGTAAAATCCAAAGTAAAAGAATGAGCCGAAAAAGAAGAATGAAACTGAAGAAATTAGGCCTATAAGTAGTATCGCTTTGTATCGGCGTCTTGGTATCCGCGCAATAACGTAGAGTAGCACGACAAATAAGAAAACACAAAAGAGAGTGAAAGCAGCGTTTGAGGCGATTGCCAGTAACAAGAGTGGAACCAGCAGAAACAGTTTCACGCGGGGGTCTAGTCTGTGGATGAAGGAGGGTTTGTCTACGTAATGGAATAGTCCTCGAAACATGATTATTCCTTGCCCTCGCTTGAACCCCATAGCGCTGAGGTGACTTCGTCGGTGGTTAACATGGGCGGCAGACCGAACAGCTTGCTTAATTGGATAGCAGTTGGGGTTTCTAAATTGGCTGAACGTAGAATGTCTTCTTTTGATAGCACTTCGCGGGGTTCTCCGTCAACTACTATTCTTCCTTCATTCATTATAACTACTCTTTTCGCGTATTCTGCTGCAATGTTTACGTCATGAGTTATCACAACTACGGCGAGACCCTGCTCGCTCATTGATTTGAGTACGTTTACAAGTGAGCTGATTCGGTTGAAATCTTGACCTAAAGTGGGTTCGTCAAGTATCAGGACTTTGGGTTTCATGGATAAAACAGAGGCAACAGCCACACCGATTTTTTGTCCTCTGCTTAGGGTGTGCGGGTCTCGGTCTTGGTATTGTTCAAGCTGCATTGTCTGAAGAATGTCTTTGACTCTGCAGGCAACCTCTTCTTTGGATAGATTCAATTGTTTAGGACCAAACGCGATTTCATCTTTGACAGTTTTGCAGAAGAGTTGGCAATCTGGATTTTGAAAGGTGTATCCCACCATTCTCGCGCGGTCACTCATGCCTCTTTTGCTGGAGTCTTTGCCGTCTATGTAGATTTTTCCTTTAGTCGGCTTCAGTTGCCCTGACATTTGAAGAGCAAGCGTGGTTTTTCCAGCGCCGTTTCCACCCAAAATCGCAATGAATTCACCGGAGAACACCTGCAAGTTGATGTCTCTCAGCGCTACGGTGTCATCCATGTACGCATAGCATAAATCTTCAACTTTAATTAACGCATTTTGTGAAACGGCTTTTTCTTCTTGGCGGTTAAAAGAAAATTTGTTCAAGTTTTGTTGGAGAGTTAGCGCGAAAGTTGGCGGTATGGCGGCTTCAAGTTCTTCAATAGTTAAAGCTGGTTTTGTAAGTATGTTCCTTTTAACTAGTTCATAGCTGAGTTTCAGAGTTTCGGGGATTCTAAGGGCGAAGTGTTCTTCGGTTCTCTTTTCCGTGAAAACTTCAGAGTTTGCGCCTGCCGCGATTATTTCGCCGTCTCTCAATATTACTGCGTTTTTTGTGAAACCTAAGACTTGTTCCAGTTTGTGTTCAATTAGGAGTATGGTGATGCCGAGTTCTTCGTTGATTTTTTTCAGAGTTAGCAGCACTTCTTTGCATCCAGCAGGGTCAAGCTCCGAAAAGGGTTCATCTAACACTATAATTTTCGGCAGCATCGAGAGTGTGGCTGCTATGACGGTTCTGTGCTTCTGCCCGCCTGAAATATTGAAAGTATATTTGTTTCTTAAATCACCCAAATTTGTGGCGCTTAAAGCGGAGTTTACACGGTCTCTTATTTCTGCTCGGGATAGCCCCAAATTTTCTGGACCGAATGCGATTTCGTCCTCAACATTAAGGGAGCAAAGCTGGTTTTCTGCGTTCTGGAAAACCAATCCGATATATTGTGCCATTTGGTAGACTTCATAGTTTCGGGTGTCTTTTCCGTCTACAATGACTGTGCTCTGCATTTCTCCGCCTATGACTTGCGGGATTAAACCTGTTAAGCATAGGGCTAAAGTGGATTTGCCGCATCCTGTTGGACCAGCGATTAAGGTGAAATCGCCTTCTTTTATTTCCAAGTTTATGTTTTTCAGTGCAGGTTCTTTTTGTCCTGCATATGTGTAGTAAAGGTTCTTGGTTGAAAGAATTGTTGCCATTTTAACCACAAGTGGATGACTGCAAGCGCTTCATAGGCATCAAATCGTTTCAGGTTCCTCAGTTGGGATTTTTAGCCAGTTAATTGATTTACTCGCTCTTTTTCTGTTGTTGTATTGGAGAATTGAACTGTTTTCAGAATCAAAGAGTATTCTGTTTTGCACTAGACCGTTTTTCCCCTCTTAAGCCGTGCGTTTTGATGCGCGTGGTAACTCTTTTGTTCGCCGAGAGTCATATAAGGATTATGAGAAAAAGAGAAAAATATAATAGGTATAAGACTTGAAGTGATTAGTTGAAGGGGGATATAGGTGCAAATTAAGGCTATAGTGATAGCTGCAATTGCTATAATAGCGTCTGTAGTGTTTTTGTTACTCTTTACGGCTTCTTGGGAAATGATGGGTTGGGCTGGTCTCTGGCTGTACGTGGGCATCATGATCGCTATTTTTGGCGCTTGGATGCTGCTTTCACTTAAATTCGGCGTTGAAAAGAACCCGTTAAAAACCAGTGACTTCGCGATAATTGCCATGTTCGTTGCGTTGATGACCGTGATTGATTTCGGTTCAATGTTTGTGCCAGGTTTAACTGCCCTTTGGTATTCTCTCCCAGAGATTGCTTCGCCAGTGCTTTTCTTCTTCCCATTAGGCATAGCGGTTGCTGCAGCCTTGAAGTTGTCTCCAAAACCAGGGGCTGCCTTCACGCTTTTCTTGGTCTACGGCATAATCGGTCAAGTGTTTTTCTTTAATCCCATATGGTTTGCGCGAAGTATTATGGCAGCTTTAGCGATTGAAGCGTATTACTTGTCTGCTAAACGCGGAACTTTGAGTTCTCTGCTGATTATGGGGTTCATGTTCGGAATACTGTACAGTGTTGCTGGAGTGATCTTTCAGATTTACACTTGGGGTTTCTGGCAGCCTCTCTTCGTTACACTTCCAGAAGTGATATTGGCTGGGGTCATGATGGCCGTGGGCTGTTTCCTTGGATACGCGTTGGGAGACCGAGCTAAAACTGTGATGTATTAAACGTATGTGAGGGAGAAAGAAAAATGAATAAAAAAACCTATGCCGTGGTTGCAGTTATAATTATTGTGCTCTACCTTGCGATTGTTCTAAGTCAAACGTCGGTTCTTGGTTTGGGCGAAGTTTTCGGATACGCCTTCTATGGGGTGCTTATAGCGGGAATAATTGCGGCAATATGGCTCTTAGTTAAGCGCCCTCAAAAAGAAGTCAGCTAAACTTTCGCGTCGAACAAACAGGGTGGTTCTCGGCTAGCGGATAGATGTTAAACTCTTTTTCCTTTGTCCCAGTAGTAGAGAAATAAGTCTTTAACCCAGTTGTGGAACGTTGGTTCTTTCCCGAAAAAGCCAGCGTAATCCATTCTTCCGTCGAGTTGGCGAAAGCATATAGCTGCCTCTTTCTCGGTGAAAACAACCATCGCTGGAAGATCAGGGAGGCTTCTAATCTCCAAAGTTCTCGCCATCTCGGGTGGTGGGCCTGCCGTGGCTGAATAGCGATTTTCTGGAATTAAAAACCTGAGTTTTAATCCTTTCTGGATTCGTTCGTCCATTATTGGGCCCATGCGTTCTGGAACAGTGCCCTCTGCGATGCCCCAGCCGTACTGTTCAGCCTCTATGAAGGCGCGCTCGCCTTTGTTTAAGCTTTCAATGGTGTCCATCACCAGTTTTGCTTGTGAAAGCTCTCCTAGCCTGTTCACGAACTGGATTGGAAGCCGCATTAAGTCATGTGTCGAGAAGTATTCTATGTGTTTATGGACGAATTCTAAGGAAGATGATAGTTGCGACACGAGTTTGCCGTACTCTGTGATGGCGAATGCACCGTCAGGCTGCTTTTGAACAAGCAAAGCCGTGCTTAATCGTTCCAGTTGCCTGAACGCTTCTGTTGCGGTTACGTCTAGACGGCGGGCGATTTCCTGCATTTTGAGATTTTCCTTCTGCAGTTCCCGCAGTATGCAGAGCCTGCTTTCGCTTGCAAGCTCAAAAAACAGCTTTTCTATTCCTTGATCACTTGCCATTTTTTTATCACCATTGCTGAAGTCTTAACAATGCTACTTACTTCTAAGCACCCTCATCAAATAAAACTAATCATCTTTAACCGCCTTCTCAGTGAACTGAGGAAGTTAAAAATGAAAAATAAACCAGCCAGTAAAGAACGGTGTTTCTCTGTAGAGCTCAAGTCTAAGAATGACATTAAAAGCATAACTTTGGTCAACGGCTCCAACGACAGTGTCCTTGTCGAAGGCACAATAGGTGAACTGGTGCAGGCAACGTTTGCGGAAGGCGTTGTTTTGGAAGTTGTAGGAAAAAAAGGCGTTCTTCGACTTGACCTTGGAGAAGACGACATCAAGAAAACATCTAACAAAGAGCACGAACACAAAGGAGATGTTGGCACATGACTAAGGCATTGATTGTTTACGGGACTCGCTACGGTGCAGCAGCCAGCACATCTGAAGAAATCGCTAACGTGCTCCGCCAAGAAGGACTAGAAACACGAGTGACTAACGCTAAGGAAGAAAAAATCCGCGACATAGCTGAGTATGACTTGGTTGTGGTTGGCAGTGGAATCCAAATCAACAGGTGGACCAGCGAACCAGAAGGGTTCATTAAAAAGTTCCAGAAAGAACTCGCGAGAAAACAAGTGGCGCTTTTTGTCTGTTGCGGTTCTGCCGCGCAACCAACAACCACCCCGCCTGAAGAAGTCGCAAAAGCAAAAACGAAATATCTTGATGAAAAAGCCGCCCAGTATCATCTGCAGCCTGTCGCTTTAGGCTTCTTCGGAGGCGTCTACAACTATAATAAAGTGCCATGGTGGGGCAAAAAAGCCATGGAAGCAGACAGACCGAGAGTAGAAGCTACATACAAGGAGACACAGCCAGGAATATACGACACAAGAGACTGGAACGCCATTCGAAACTGGACAAAAGAACTCACCCACCACATTCACTCGTAACTATTGCAGAACCTCAAAAATGGCAAGTCACCAAGCAAACAAGCCAACACAAACCAGCAGAAAAATAACCAGTCGTAACCAAAAATAATCAATTTGCTTTTAAAAGCTCTCCACCAATACCTTTCTTCAGCAGAACAGCGGCAAACACTTGAGTTTGGACATATTTCGGTCGTGGAAATCTGGTTTATGTCTGCTTTCGCAGCATTCACAATACAGTTGGTTAAATGTAGCCAGCGAGCGCCCGCCTTGCGGAAACAATTAAAACATAACCACGACTAAACTACGTGGCAACAAAAAACAAAAGAAACTGAGAAAAATGCCCAACAGAAAACTGAAAAAACCCTTGAGCGCCATGCTCACTGCAACCGCCGTTTTCCTAGCTTTACTGGCAGCCTCAGCCATCTTAGCCACTGTGAAAGGAACAACAATCGCCATGGCAAACTACTACCCGCAAAACGGAGAAACATACGAGACCGTCGACCACTTCGTAGACCAAGCCACGGCAATCAACATTAACACAACTGTTTCAGTGAGCATCGACGGAGAAACACCTATTCCCATGACGTATCAAGGCGTAAAAAACGAAATAGCCTCAGGCGATACGGTCGCCCGCGACTGGTACACATGGCAGGTAACAGTTCCAATCATAACGGCTCAAGGCAACCACACATTCCAGTTTTTCAGGCACTACTACGTTTGGCAAGAAGCAGACCAATACTGGGCTGAATTCGACTCCTACTCCGACCTGCAATCATTCAACATCGCTGACCCGACAGCAACGCCCACTCAGTCACCGCCGCCAACAATGAACCCAAACTATTTCTTCGCAACCATAACAGCCGCAACAGCCGCTGCACTTCTAGTTTCAGCCACGTTTGTCCTGCGAAAACACACGCGGCAACGTAACCAAACAGAATAACAGCGCAAGAAAACTTCTGCCTGTTTATAGTTCCTTTAAATAGAGGGGGTATAGTTTTTTCCACGCGCATCAGAGTTTAAACGCTATTGCCTGCAAATGCCCAGCCAACGCCAAAGCATCAGTTTTCTCGCACAAAGCAAGTTCAAACTGCAGTAACTTGTTGAATAGATCTGCAGAATGTTTCTTTTCCAAGAAAAACTCCTGCCTTATCCGCAAAGGCATAGTGACAACTTTGCCGATGATTTTTTCCACGCGAAATCCACTTCGCTCAAGCATGCTTCGGAACTCCTGTGGAGTCCACGTGTAAATTTTAACTTTGCCATCTTTAGTCATGCACTCATGTTCTTCAGTGGCTAAAACTTTGAACGCTCGTTCCACGTTGTCCACGTTTGGTTTGCCGCCCAACGAAGATAAAGATTGAACATAGCGGTTTTGAGCGGAAACTATCAACGGAGCGTTCCGTTTAAGAATCCGCTTCAACTCGCTTAGCACGCTGTCTGGGTTTTGAAAAAGAAAAAGCGCATGTTCACAGAGAATCATGTCAAAAGTGTTATCCGCATAATCCGTTCGGGTGATGTCGCCTTTCTTTATCGTAATTCGGTTTTGAAAGCCGTTTTCTTTCACTTTTTTGTCAGCAACGTTCAGCATTTTCTCTGAAGCGTCCACCAAAACAACTTGACAGCCTTTTGCTGCCATCCTGATTGCCCAGCGTCCAGTTCCGCCTCCAGCATCAAGAACCAACGCGTTAGAGACTGATGGAACATAAGGCTCCAAATATTTCCACGTGACCGCATCATAAACTTTGAAGTATAAAGTGTCAAAGATTGACTCGTAACTCTCAGATTTCTTATCGTAATACGCTTCTACATCTTCCATCTTGACTGCCCTTTCCGCGATTTCTCCAACGCACAGAGTGCCTCAAAAACCACTTTCGCCGCCTGAACCGCAGACACTCCTTGATCATAGTTAGGCGCAACCTCTACAACGTCCAACCCAACCACGCGTTTATCGCATAAAGCGCACAAAATGTCTAACAGCGTGTGCGTTTCGATGCCTTCTGGCTCAGGGTTCTGCACTGCAGGAGCATAAGCAGGGTCAAGAACATCCATATCCACAGACAAGTAAACAATCTCGTACGCTGCAAGCTTCTCTTTCAGCAACTGCGTAATCCGCGCAGCACCTTCTTGTCTAACCTGCTGAGACGTAAAAAACTCGATTCCAGCTTCTTCCGCGTAAGCTAACTCTTCTTTGCATACGGCTCTTGTGCCGACTTCAATTATCTTCGCTGGCTTCACTTCCTCATTTACGAGACGCATAAAAGTGGTATGCGAAAGCTTCAACTCCATAAACTCCTCGCGCAAATCCAAATGCGCATCAAAACTCACAACAGCCGTTTTCCCAGCCTTAGCGCTTAACCCCTTCATCATACCCAAAGTGATAGTGTGTTCTCCGCCTAAAGCTACTGGCAGCTTCTTCATGTCCACGATGTCTCCCACCACAAGCTTCAGCGCATTAAGCGTTTTACTCGGCGCAGTGGAAACATGCATATCACCCAAATCATGCACAAGCAAATCCTCAAAATCTACTTCACTGCGAAAACTGAACGCTTCAATATTCAACGAAGCTTGACGAATCGCCGTTGGAGCAAACCTTGCTCCAGTCCTGTACGAACTCGTAACGTCAAAAGGCACCCCGAAAACCACGTAATCAGCCTTCCTAAGCGGTCTCTGCATGCCGCCGAAAAAGTTTGACTGCGAAACAAACAACTCAAAATTGCTCATGTCAGATTCTTTCCTGTCTGTTCACTGAGTACCTATTGAGCTGCTCCAAATTTTTAAACCCTCTCATTACGGAAAGCCAAGTTGGCAACAAACAAGCCATCAACTTACACTGCGCCTTTAAGCAGCTTCACCACAACTTCCTCATCCGCATCAATAAACTGCTGGTTTTCGGGAACTTCCACAAACCCATCAGCCTTCGAAAGAGTAGTTATCGCTCCTGAAGCGCCAGTTTCAACAGGCTCAGCCACCAACCGACTAGCTTTATCCCGCTTCAGCTTGACCATAACAAACGTTCTTCTGCCCTTAGCTGAAAACATCCTAGCGCCAGCCAAAGCCTTAACCGTAACCGTTTCCTCTGCAGGTCTACCAGCCCAAAGCTGAACAACTGGGCGAACAAACAAATGAAAATCCAACAAAGCAGAAGTCGGATGACCAGGAAGCGCAAAAACCGGTTTCTTCCCAATCAAAGCCACAGTCGTTGGTTTCCCAGGCTTCAAAGCCACTCCGCAAACAATCAAACCTGGTTTCCCAAGAGAATCCACAGTCTGCGGCATAAGGTCTTTCGGGCCAACAGAAACTCCGCCAGAAGTTACCACCATATCAGCACAACCCAACGCATGCTCCAAAGCCTCACGCAACGCTGTTTTATCATCAGGAACAACACCTAAATACACTGATTTTCCGCCGCTTTCCAGCACTGCAGTGCTTAGGCTGTAAGCGTTTATGTCATAAATTTTTCCAGAAGGCAACTTTTTGCCCGGCTCAGTTACTTCTGCGCCTGTGGAAAGCACCGCAACAGTGGGCATGCAACGCACTTTGGCTGTGGCTTTACCTAAAGCGGCTAAAACGCCTATTTCTCTGGAGCCTAAAACTTGCCCTTTTCTGAGGACCGTTTCATCCTTTTTGATGTCGGCGCCTTTTTTCATCACGTTTTCGCCATAAGTTACAGCGCTGTAAACCCTGAGTGCATTGTTGTTTCTGTCAACATTTTCAACCATGACAACGGCGTCAGCGCCTTCTGGAATCGGAGCGCCTGTAACAATTTCCGCGGCTTCGCCTTTGGCAACGCTTACTTGTGGCGGTTCGCCTATGTGCACGCTTCCGCAGACCGTTAATTGTGCAGGGTTGTTTTCCTCAGCGCTAAAAGTGTCTTCGGCTTTCACCGCGTAGCCATCGACAGTTGAACGGTTAAAAGGCGGAATATCCAAGGCAGAAACTACGTCTTCTGCAAGAACGCGATTGTAAGCTTCCAGTAATGCAAGTTCTTCTGTGCCTAAGGGTTCTGGCTTGAGCTGCTGGTTAATTACATTTTTTGCTTCCTCAAACGTCATTAGTTTCCTAAACATTGGTGTTCACCATTTCCACTTCACTGAACAAATGCACCGTGACGAATTCGCCTTCTGCGACGCCTTCTCTGTTCTCTGGAACAATAAGGAAACCGTTAGCTCTTGTCATCGTCGAGATTGAACCTGAACCTCGCGCGCTAACTGGCTCCGCATAATAATCACCGTCTTTCTGTGTTACTCGGACGCGCACGAAATTTTTTCTTCCAAGCGCTGTAGCTACTTTCCGCGCCATAACTGCTTTCACTGTTGGCCGTGGCTCTTCTTTCGGCATTGCCAGCATCTTGCATATTAATGGTCTGGCGAACACTTCGAAGCCTATTATTGCAGCCACTGGGTTGCCTGAGAGAATCACCACCGGTTTCTCGCCTACCGCGGCAAGCGCTGTGGGCATAGCTGGCCTCATTGCTACGCCGTGGATGATGACTCCTGGTTTTCCTGCTTTATTCACTGCATCGGGAACTAAGTCAAGTCCGCCAACGCTGGTTCCACCAGTGGTTATCACTGCATCAGCATTTGAGAGGGCAGCTTTGATTTTTTCTGTGATTGCGTCCATGTCGTCTTTAACTATGCCCATGTCAAATGGCTCTGCGCCTAGTTCGCGGCACATTGCTGAAAGCATGATTTTGTTGGCTTCGAAGATTTGGTTTTCAGCGGGTTTGCTGCCTATTTCTGCCAGTTCGTTTCCTGTGGCTATTAGGGCTATTCGGGGTTTTTCAGTTACTTTGACTTCGCTGTTGCCTAATGCGGCAAGCAAGCCTAAATGATACGGTTTCAGGCGGGTTCCAGCTGTTATGGCGGTTTCGCCTTTTTGGGTGTCTTCGCCTTTTTTTGATATGTTGTCGTTTGGTGCGGATTGGGTCCAAACTTCAAGTTGGCCGTTGCGCGTTTGCGTGTTTTCCAGCATGACAACGGCGTTGGCGCCTTTAGGAATGGGGTTTCCAGTCCAGATTTGTTTTGCCTGTTTAGTGTTTATGATGTCTGAGTTAGTTAGTTGGAATATTGCAGGTTTGAATTGTGTCGCGCCGTTTGTGTCTTCAGCTTTGAGCGCGTAGCCGTCAACTGCTGACTTGTCGAATCGCGGCAGGTTTTCTTTGGCGGTTACATTTTCTGCCAGAACGAGGTGTAAGGCGTTTTGCAAGGGCACGGTGATGTGGTGTGGTTTGATTTGTAGCGTGTTTAGCCAAGTTTGCAGTGCGTTTTCGGTGGAGGTGAGTTTTTGGAATCCTTTTAGTCTTGCCAACTGGTATCACATAGAAGCATTTGGCGGCGGGACATTAAAAGTGTTGTTGCAACGGTTTGCTTGCAGGGCGCAGAGCTAGCGTGTGGAGCAGTCTATACCCCCCTATATGAAGGGAGGTTTTGCGGAACTCTAAATTTTTCGATTAATAGATAAAGCGGAGAATAGGCTGATGATGGTCATGCTTCACTGCTTTGGTGCATTGGCGGCGCGAATTGCGTTTTGTTTCAGGTCTTCGGTTGCGTAGAGTTCAATTTTACCGCAGTTTGGGCATACGAAAACGTACATGGGAATCATTTTTTCTCCAAGTTCCGCCCATTCGCCGAGGAGCAGTTTCATTCCGCCGCTGGTTCCGCCGACTCTGAATTGCGCCGTGTAGACGTATTGAGCGTTTTGCCCGCAGGAACTGCATTTTCTGATGATTCCGCTCATGTTGGTTTACTCCTTTTGTTTAGTATAATCTTTTCTTGTACATAAATGCAATTTTTATTGTCTGCACAGTTACTTGAAGTCAACAGCAATCAGGTTCAATTTTGAGAAACACTGCCGCTGTTCTTGAGCTTATGCTGTGTGTCTACTGGGCAGGGTAGAAAAAGATAAATTTCAGGTTTTCCGCTTCGGTAACCGAGCGAAGTTATCGTTTAGGTGGAACTTGATTGGCGCAAAATTTGGAAGAAGCAAGAAAACTGGTGTGGGAGAACCTTAAGGATTGCCAAATAGTATTTATGGCAACTGTTGACGGCGACCGACCGCGAGTTAGACCAGTAACGTTGATGCGGAAAGGAGACAAATTGTTTACTGTTTCAGGGCATAAAAGTGCCAAAGTTGATCAAATAAGGAAAAATGGTAAAGTGGAATTCGCTTTCTGTATATCTGACATGGGATTCAACGCTATCCGAGTTGAATGTAAGGCGGAAGTGGTTGAGGATGAAAAAGTCAAAGCTGAGGTTTATGACAGCCCTGAACACGCATTGATTCGACTAATCCCTACCAAATTCACGGTTTTGATGCCTCCAGCATTTGAAAAGGTAACAATCTCCGCAACGTAAAATCAAACGCTTCAGAAAATAATTCTAATTCTTGCTCTCGCTGGCGGGGTAAAGCTTTTCCAAAAGAAAAATGTTCAGTGGAGCCTCGGGCGGGATTTGGACCCGCGACCATTACCTTACCAAGGTAACGCCCCACCGGGCTAGGCTACCGAGGCACACATGACTGTTATCGTGAAACAACTGCTTCCAGCCAATAAAATGCTTACGGTTGAATAGGCACTTGTGGAAGGGTTAAATAAATATTAAAGAGCACACTACTTTTCAAGTCGCCAATGACTGACAGCGGGGGTCTCCAAGTCTGGTCAAAGGAGCAGGGCTTAGGACCCTGTCGCGCAGGCGTTCGTGGGTTCAAATCCCACCCCCCGCACCAAAAAAGCATCATTATTCAGGATTATTTAGCAAAAATAAACATAAAATGAGCTTTAAACCTGTTGAGATGCTGCTACAGACAAAACTCTATCTTCTCTGGAAAAAGAATCCGCCACATCATATTGATTTATGACAAAAAGCAAAAAATTATGGAAAAAGAAACGGGAAGCTCCTTCAAAAGGAGCTATTCCGCAAGCGCACGGATCATTACTACCTTTTGCTATGACCAGGCGAGGTCGAAGCGGTCAAGGTTCATAACCTTATTCCATGCCGCTACGAAGTCATTCAGGAACTTCTCCTGTGAATCCTCACAGGCGTAGACTTCCGCCAAAGCACGGAGTTGGGAGTTAGAACCGAAGATGAGGTCGACACGGGTGCCAGTCCACTTGCGCTCGCCTGTTGCGCGATCACGACCCTCGAACACATCTTCGTCTTCAGAGGTTGCCTTCCACGTAGTGTTCATGTCGAGTAGGTTCACGAAGAAGTCGTTGGTGAGCGTCTCTGGCCGCTTAGTGAAGACACCGTGCGGAGATTGCCCGAAGTTGACATTCAAGACGCGCATACCTCCAACGAGAACCGTCATCTCAGGAGCGGCCAGCGTCAGCAGTTGCGCACGATCAACCAGCAGTTCCTCTGCCGTTACGGCGTATTTAGTTTTGAGGTAGTTACGGAACCCGTCTGCAACTGGTTCGAGCACAGCAAATGACTCTGCATCGGTTTGTTCCTGCGATGCATCCGTTCGTCCCGGCGTGAAGGGAACTGTTATGGCGTAACCAGCCTTCTTTGCGGCTTGCTCAACACCTGCGCATCCGCCCAAGACAATCAAGTCGGCGAGCGAAACCCGCTTCCCGCCTGACTGCGCCTCGTTGAATGCCTTCTGGATGCCTTTGAGGATTTCGAGCACCTTTGCCAGCTGCTCAGGCTGGTTGACTTCCCAATCCTTTTGCGGAGCAAGACGGAGGCGCGCTCCGTTCGCACCGCCGCGCTTGTCGGAGCCACGGAACGTGGATGCCGAAGCCCAGGCAGTATAGACCAGCTCCGAAATCGACAGGCCCGAGGCAAGGATCTTACCCTTGAGGTCTGCGATGCCCTGTGCGTCAATCAGTTCATGATCGACTGCGGGCACAGGATCTTGCCAGATCAATTCCTCCGCTGGGACATCTGAACCGAGATAACGCGACCGCGGACCCATGTCACGGTGAGTCAGTTTGAACCACGCTCTAGCAAACGCATCAGCGAACTCATCAGGATGCTCGTAAAACCGCTTCGCGATTGGTCGATAGATCGGATCCATCCGCAACGACATGTCTGCTGTGGTCATTATGGTTGTAACGCGCTTCGACGGATCGTGAGCGGCTGGCGCGAGATCAGTTTTATCCGGATTGATCGGAACCCACTGCCAAGCACCAGCAGGGCTCTTCACCCGCTCATAGTCGTAGTCAAAAAGCATATGGAAATAGTCTATACCCCACTGGGTCGGTATCGGCGTCCACGCGCCTTCGATGCCGCTGGTGATTGTGTCATCCCCCTTGCCACTGCCGAAGCTGCTCTTCCAGCCAAGGCCCTGTTCTTCGATGCCTGCGCCCTCGGGCTCAGGACCCACATGAGATGCACTGCCAGCACCGTGGCATTTGCCGAAAGTGTGCCCGCCGGCGATTAGTGCAACGGTTTCCTCGTCGTTCATGGCCATGCGCGAAAAGGTCTCTCGAACGTCGCGGGCCGACGCAACTGGATCCGGATTACCGTTTGGCCCTTCCGGGTTCACATAGATCAAGCCCATCTGCACGGCAGCCAGAGGATTCTCAAGTTCCCGGTCACCGGTGTAGCGCTTGTCTTCAAGCCACTTGCTCTCGCCTCCCCAGTAAACGTCTTCAGGCTCCCAAGCATCTTTGCGCCCGCCTCCGAAGCCAAACGTCTTCAAACCCATCGACTCCAGAGCGCAGTTGCCTGCAAGAATCATCAGGTCAGCCCAGGAAATTTTCTTGCCGTATTTCTGCTTGATCGGCCAAAGCAAACGGCGCGCCTTGTCGAGGTTGACGTTGTCCGGCCAACTGTTAAGAGGCGGAAAACGCTGCTGGCCCGAGCCGGCGCCCCCGCGGCCGTCGCCTTTGCGGTAGGTGCCTGCGCTATGCCACGCCATTCGAATAAAGAGGCCCCCGTAGTGACCGTAATCGGCTGGCCACCAATCTTTCGAATCAGTCATCAGTGCATAAAGGTCCTTCTTCACTGCCTCTAGGTCAAGTTTCTTGAATTCATCAGCGTAGTTGAAGTCCTTGCCCATCGGATTGGACAGGGGGCAATGTTGATGTAAAAGTTTCAGGTTTAACTGGTTTGGCCACCAGTCTCGGTTCGACGTGCCCCGCGCGCCGGAAGTAATCATTGTTTTCTTTTTTTCGCTCATCTTAAAATGCAACTCCTTGATTGGGGGTAAGGTGTTTTTCGTTCATCTTCAAAAAAGCTCCTTTTCACCTGCTATAGGATAGCGCAAAAGGTTTATTTAAGAATTATTATTACCTAATATTCCCTATGACCGCCTATCTTAAATCAGACGCTTCAGCAATCGAAGCACTACGCAGCAAAGGGTACAAGGCAACTCCGCAGAGAATCGCCATCTGCCGAATCGCGTTGAGCAGTAGAGCCCATCCTTCAGCTCAACAAGTGCACAAGGAGGTAAAGAAAATCCATCCGACCGTGAGTCTGGCGACGGTTTACAAGACTTTGGAAGTGCTCAGGGATTTAGATTTGGTGCAGGAGATTAATTTTTCCAAAGGGCAAGCGCGGTTTGATTCTTACATGAATCCTCACATAAACCTGATTTGCTTGAAATGTGGCAGCATCACAGATCTAGATGATGCAACCGTAAAAGAAATAACGAGGAAGGTTGCAACGGCCACGAAATTCAAGCCGACTGGGCAACGCATGGATGTATACGGGATTTGCCAAAAATGCAGTGGAACTAACTAAATAAAAAAATGGGTCGCGGGAGACGTCGCCATTGAGGGCCGGGTGCAAATCCCACTCTCTGCACCAAAATAAGAGGCTTATTGAGAGTACAACGGGAGCTAACTGGTCAAGTTTAGTCTGCAGGGGTGGTTACAAATTTTTGGTTGTCTTTATTGCAGAGTTGCCGAATAAGTTCCCGCCCCATCAAGGAAACCTGATTTGTAGAATACAAAGCGCCTGCCCACTGTCCAACCATATAGAAGCCCTGAAGCCCAGGAAGCGTCTTGCTAACGCCGTTCTTGGAGACTTCTTTTGCAAACTCTTTAGGCGCAGGATACGGCACACAGTAGCCACGGTAAGCAGCCAGCCAATGCTCCACAGAAACAGGCGTAGCAACATCAACCACCTCAATTTGACCCTTAAATCCCGGAAAACGCTTATCCAACCTATCCGCAAGGATGCCCGCGATTCGCTTTTTCTCTTCAGCGTACGCTTTTGTGTCCTCTGCCAGTTTTCGCCAGTAGTCATAATTGGAATCGAAAACTACTTTGACAACGGTTTTGCCCGCTGGTGCAAGGGAAGAGTCAAAATTGAATATTTCAACATCAAGCTTGTTGTACTCCCTGCCTTCGAACGTTACTGGTTCATCTTGAAAGAGCACCAGAGAGTGCGGTTCACCGCTGAACTCTCGGTTGACTCCGTACCAAACTTCAAACCCGAAAGATATAGTCTCTGGGCACGACTTGTAATAGGCACGGATAGAGTCGTTGACGTACTTTCCTTCCAGCATGTTGAATATTGTTGAGTATCCGTCTGCTGCGGAAACAACTATGTCCGCCCGATGTTGCGAGCCATCGTCCAATTGAACCCCAACGGCCTCATCGTTTTCGACTAGAATTTTAGCAGCTTTCGAGTGGTAAGCGATTTCTCCTCCCAATTCTAAGTAGCGCCTTTCAACGTTTTTCGAGAGCGCTAAGGAGCCGCCGATTGGCCAACCGCCGTCGCCCTTGTTGAGCGCTGACAGAAAAATCATTGGTATTAGAGTGGGCACACCGGGAATATCGTACTCTATTGTTGGGAACGCTTTGCGGAGGAACGGGTCGCTGAAGCCATTCGCATAGTCCTCAACCGTTATTTTGCTGTACTTCATCAGTGAACCCAACACGGGCAGCATTCTGAGGAGAGACCCGAATCCGCCTGACGCCCCTGCGAACATGTCGTAGCCGCCGAACCGTCGGCAAACTTTGATGAATTCGCTGATTTTTTTCTCATCATTCGGCGCGAGCGCCATCATGTGCCTTTCAAGCTCATTTAAGTTCGTGTAAACGGTGAAGGCTTTACCGTCAGTGTCTTCAATTTGAACGAATTCCCTGAAACTGTACGTCTTGAGACCGCGAAGAGCACCCAGTTCCCTCCATATTTTGTTGTCTGCAGAGCGGGGTGTTATGCCGAAGAGATTGTGAATTGCGTAGTCAAAGGTGTACCCTTTTCTCTTCCAGGAAACACAGACGCCGCCTGGTTTAGCCTGCATCTCGAAAATCTTGGTTTTGTAACCGTTCATCTGTCCATAGCAGCCCGTAGCCAAACCAGCCAAGCCAGCGCCGATAATAATCATGGATTTTGCAGCCACTAAATCAACTCCAATCCTTTGGAGTTATTGGGCGCTTATTATGACTTTCCCTTCAAACATATACCACAACTCGACTGCAGTTGCCACAGCATGTCCAGAAAAGTTATTACCTCGCCCCACTTTAGTGAGTTCCAAGGAAGGATTACTCATATCTGAAGGCAAAACAACGCAGCAAACTTCAAAAACAGGCAGAAAAGTCGCCATTGGGCTCATCCAAACTGTCGCTTCAGAAAGCACGGCGAAAAACATGAAAAAAGCTATACAGAAAGTTGAGGAAGCCGCAGAAAAAGGCGCCCAAATCGTTTGCCTCCAAGAGCTTTACCGAACAAAGTATTTTCCGCAGGAACAAAACCGCGATGTTGCAGAACTTGCGGAAACCATCCCAGGTGAATCTACATCAGCATTCTCGCAGTTGGCAAAAAAACATGAAATAGCCATAATCGTGCCAGTGTTCGAGAAAGGCTCAGATGGCAAATTCTACAATTCTGCCGTAACCATCGATGCAAACGGCGGCACCCTCGGCGTCTACCGCAAAATCCACGTGCCCAACGACCCCCTGTTCTATGAAAAAAAGTATTTTGCCTCAGGCAACTCAGGCTACGGCGTCTACAAAACCCGTTACGCCTGCATCGGTGTCCTCATATGTTACGACCAATGGTTCCCTGAACCCGCAAGAATAAACGTCCTCAAAGGCGCAGACATAATCTTCTATCCAACAGCCATCGGAACCATCAAAGGCTGTCGTTCGCGTGACGGCAACTGGCACAATGCTTGGAAAACAGTCCAACGCGGACACGCAATAGCGAACGGCGTTCACATTGCAGCGGCAAACAGGGTCGGAGACGAAGACCAGTTGCAGTTCTGGGGCGGCTCATTTGTATGCGACTCCTTCGGAAAAATCTTAGGTGAAGCAAGCCGCACAAAAGAGGAAGTTTTAATCGTTAAAGTGGACTTGAGCAAGAACCGCCGCATTCGGGAAGGCTGGGGCTTCTTTGAGAACCGCCGCCCAGACACTTACCGTCCACTTGTCGAAGAAAACCCATGAGGCAAACAGCATGAATGGCTCGGAGGATTTTGCTGGCAAGACGCCGCGTGAATTAGGTTACCACATGCCCGCTGAATGGGAAAAACACGACGCCATCTGGCTGGCGTGGCCACATGACCCTACAACATTTCCCCTCAGAGTCGACAAAGCTGAAGAAGCCTACGTTCAAATAATCAAGCACATCCACGAAAGCGAACGCGTGAATCTCTTAGTTACAGACGACGAGATGAAGCAAAAAGCAATATGCATGCTCAGCAAAGAAAACATCGACCTTAACAGAATAATCTTCCACGTATTCGATTACGCTGATGTGTGGTTCCGCGATTACGGTCCAACATTCGTAATCAACAAACAACGCAAATTAGGTATGGTAAATTGGATTTTTAATTCGTGGGGCGAAAAATACGAGGAACTTCTGAAAGACCAGCTAATCGCAGACTACATTCATCAAAAGCTGTGTTTGCCCAGCTTCAAACCTGGAATCATTTTGGAAGGCGGGTCAATTGACGTCAACGGTGCAGGAACAGTTTTGACGACTGAGCAGTGCCTGCTTAACAGGAACAGAAACCCCAGTCTTGGCAGAGGCGAAATTGAAGACGTCTTGAAAAATCACCTTAATGTTGACAACGTGATTTGGCTGAAAAACGGCATAGTGGGCGACGACACTGACGGCCACGTTGACGACATCGCCCGCTTCGTTAACCCCACCACGGTTGTATGCGCCTTTGAAGAAGACAAAACTGACGAAAACTATGCTGCATTGAAAGAGAACTATGAAATTCTCCTCAAAGCCAGAGACCAACATGGCAGGAAACTGCGGGTAATCAAGTTGCTCATGCCTGCAGTCTTCGGCGATAAGGAGGAGAGGTTGCCTGCTAGCTACGCCAACTTCTACATAGCCAACGATGTTGTTTTGGTGCCTGTCTTCAACCACAAAAACGACCAGTTGGCGCTGTCCATTATTCAAGAGCAGTTTCCAGACCGAAAAGTCGCAGGAATCAACTGTGTCAATTTGGTGTTCGGCTTAGGGGCAATCCACTGCATCACACAACAGCAGCCTAGTGCTTTTTATGAGTAAACAGCGCCAAAAACAAATCTCTGCGCCCAAGTCTTGGAGGTTCACCTTCGTTATCCTGAAGAAGGCAAAATCACGCGAAACGCCTTATTGCGCAAGCGCGTCAGTTGACTAATTACGAACCATATTACTTTTGCGGGTGATATCTCCACCTGACTGGGGATTCAAATGGCACATTCCGTACATTTAGTGTGCAGACAGCAGCAACTGGTTAAAAGAGATTTAAAAATTAGAAATTGCAAAGTATAACCGTGATAGCTGCTGTCTGATTTTGGATAAGGTGCATTTTTCCTTTTTCTCCTTAATCTATGCAATCAACTTTTTATTAGACTAAAGGTTATTAAGGTTTGTGCAAGAACACCACATCGGAATAGGGCGTCTTGAGTTTTCCAGATGGTAAAACCGCCTTTTACTGAAGATTGGGCGCCTCCAAACTCTGGCATATTTGAATCTCACCATCTTGCGCTGCCATGTTTGTGCACATTAACGCTGAAAGCTAATAGCCAGCCTCTTTTTGCGAAACAAGTTTTCCAGCCTTAATGAATAGGGCACGGTCAGCTTCCGAGTGCAGAATCCCTCCGTGGCTTGCAACAACAAGGGTTACCTGCGACTTCCTGTTAAGTTCAACTAGCTTTTCAAATATTTCTCTGCCAGTCATTGGGTCCATTTCGCCTGTCGGTTCATCCGCTAAAATTAGAACAGGGTCTTTAACTATAGCCCGCGCAATAGCTGCTTTCTGTTGTTGCCCAACGCTCAGTTCAAGTGGAAGACGGTTAGTCATGGAGGTTAACTCGAAGAGATTTAGCAGTGCTGCCACTTTGCGTTGCTTCTGATCTTTTGACAGCGGCGAGTGAACCAATGCGGACTCTACGTTCTCAAACACGGTGAGACTGGGCAGAAGATTGAAAGTTTGAAAGATGAAACCTATCTTTTCTCTTCTCAGAACAGCTAAGTCGCGGTTGGAGAAGTTACTCAACGTTTTGCCTTCAAATATAACTTCGCCTGTTGTCGGGCGATCTAAGGCTCCGATGAGATTCAGCAGAGTAGTTTTTCCGCTGCCAGAACGCCCTACGATTGCCAAAAATTCGCCTGAAAACACCTCAAGGTTAACGCTGTCCAACGCCTTTATTGGCGGAGCATTCTTCCGAGAATAGACTTTTACCAAATTTTTTGTCTCTATCAAGGGCTTGTTTTGATTCTTCATTTTTGTTTCACATCAGAAGCGTCTTAAAGCTTCGGCGGGTTGCAGTTTTGCAGCGCGCCACGCGGGAATTATTCCAGCTATTATGCCGCCGATTGTGGAGAGAACCAGTCCTAGTAACACAAGCAAAGGTGAAACTGCCAAAACAAGATTCTGCGTAGACACTAAGCCAAGTTGAGGAATAAGAAACGTGACTAAATAGCCGATGCCCACGCCTATGATTCCGCCGACAATTCCTTGCAACAGGGATTCGAGAAATACTTGCGTCATAACGTCGGAATCGGTCCAGCCTATCGCTTTCAGGATGCCAATTTCCTTCATCCGCTCCGCAACCGACGCGAACTGAGACTTAAGTGCAAACAGCATCACGCAGACGAGGAGAACCACGGATATTGCCCAAGCGCCGTCTTCATTGATCGGAACCACTTTTCTGGCTGCTACTCCACATTGGTAGCCAACTATGGCGCCAGATTGTCCAGCGTACGATTCCATAGTTTCCAAGACAGACTGTTCAACGGCACTGATGTATGCTGCGTCGCCTTCAGAAGAAATTTCCACAAGTACAACATTGATGTCTTTCACGCCGAAATTGTAGAGATTCGCATAAAACCTTGCGATTTCCTGAACCACACTGAGAGGCGCATACAGGTCAGCTATTCCAGCAGGTCTACTGTACAAACTGGGATTCACAATCCCAACAACAGTGAATGTGTGACCAAACGCGGTTACATCATCGTCCACATTCAGTTTTGCCAAGTCTGCGAAAACCGAGTCGACAAGAACTGCGTCGGATTCATTCACTCTTGAATAATTTCCATCTGTAAGCATACTAGAGGACACAACATTAGTTGTGGTTGCTAAAGAATCAAAGTTAACGCCGCAAATCGTAAGATTGTTAAGCCTGAACATTAAGCAGGGTGCGGCGTCAGCGACTCCAGGCAAAGTCGCTACTGTGTCAACTATGTCCAAGCCGAAAGTGGGCGTGTATGTATCCTTAAAGAAAGGACCTACCTCTCCAAACTGGCAGGGGCAGGTCAGCGAAGCAGGAACGTAAACCACGAAATGAGTTCCAATTCGATTCAATGCTCCCGCGGCAACAACATTGTAGCTCTGCGAAAGCGTAATTGTGATTACCAAGAAGGCAACCGCGATGATGTACCCCATTGTGGAGGCAATACTGCGGAGTTTACGCCGTTTGATTTCCTTCAGTGCATAATGGGCAAGCAGTGTAAACACCCTTTTTAATTAGTATCCTGCAAAACGTACCGCGGCTTCCCAGCAGCTATGTCATTGTTTGCATTCGCTAACGCGTGGTCTTCTGAAGAGTCAAAATTAAACAATATAAACGCTTGCGGCATTCCAAATCGCCTCTAACGTTTTTACTCGTCTAGTATAATTATAAGGTTTTTGCCGTTTGAAAGAGAGCGATTTTGCTTTTTCTATAAAAGGATTCAGCGGTAAAATGGATAAATATTGGCGATGCCCAGCAAATAGAGCTTATCGAGCACGTTGAAGCGCATTCACTGAGTTAACGAGAGCTTCACATGCAGCGCGCCTAGCTTCCAGAGAATCATCAACTTCTGGACCTTCGACTTCTTTTTGGAGCTTTTCTATCTGCTCGGTGATGAGCTGTTTCTTTTTTGCGTAATTGCTTCTGATGGTCTCTTGCGCCTCAGCAAAGTTCTGCATGGCTGATTCGAGTTCGCTCTGTGCAGCGTTTAATTTTTGGGTTGCTTCCGCCTCTTTTTGCGCCTTCTCCTTCTTTGACATGGCTCTGAAAAATCCTGCCTTCACCTTAGCTAAATCATCCAGTTCATTTTTGAAAGCAGAGATATTTTCCTGTAACGGCGGGATTTCACTGTTTTTTCGTTCTTCAATCTCTCTTGTCCGTGTAGCGTATTCTTCCTCGATGCGCTCAAGAAGGATTTTGTTATCAGACAGATTCTTGATAGATTCTTCAAGAGAAGTCTCTTTGCGTCGTCTTTCCTCAAGCTCACGCTCGACAGTTGCAAGTATCTGTGAACGCGCCTTAACAAACTGCTCATCCACACTTACGCTGGGACTTGACTCAAACGCGACTAGAACGTCTTTCAGGTTCACTAGCCAATCTTCAAAATATGCACTGAACGGGAAAACGGCGAAAGTCTGATTTCCTAAACTATGTAGCCTGCTGAGAGTTTTTTCCACGACCTCTTCTGAAGTCGGGGCATTCTCTTCTTCTAACAAGTATTTACCGCTAGAGCGACGTTTTTTTCCTCTCGTTTTCTTCTTTTCTCGCCGCGGCTTTTGGCGCCCGCGACCAGTGCTTTTAGGCGAACTTGACTGCGATCGGTATCCCATAAACCAAATCTTTGTGCTGGGGAATATTTAAAGACTAAGCTCTTCCTTGTTAAGCAGACGGACGCGGCATCGCCATAACTGGTTAACGGCAAAAAAGCGACAGACGGAAATAGCAGAATTGCCATAATCAAAAGAGCACGGAGAAGCATCCATGAAAAGACAGCAGCTACTAATTGTACTGCTTATCCTAGTGATATTCGCCTCCAGCATAATCCTATTTGTTGTCCTAACTGGAAAACCAGCAAACTCTGGACCAGTGCACTACACGTACAGCGTTGTCAACACGTATCCCCATGACGAAACTGCCTTCACAGAAGGACTGGGTTACGATAATGGTTCGCTGTATGAAAGCACAGGATATTACGGTAGCTCTACACTGCGCCGCGTGAATTTGGAAACGGGCGAAGTCATACAACTGTACACGCTGCCAAGCAACTATTTCGGAGAAGGCATAACAATTTTCGATGGCAAAATCGTCCAGTTAACATGGAGGGAGCATAAAGGTTTCGTTTACGATGAAGCCTCTTTCGAGTTAATTCAAGAATTCAATTATTCTTCCGAGGGCTGGGGAATCACGTATGACGGCAATAAGCTCATAATGAGCAACGGATCATCAATCTTGACTTTTCTAGATCCAGAAAACTTTGAAAAAATCGGACAAATTGAAGTGCACGACACTGCGCCAGTAAGCAACATCAACGAACTTGAATACATCGAAGGAAAAATCTACGCAAACATATGGATGGAAGAAAAAATTGCAATCATTAATCCTCAAACAGGACAAGTTGAAGGATGGATAGACCTAAGCGGCATTCAAGACATACCAAACCAAGACGCGAACAACGTACTCAACGGCATCGCCTATGACGCAGAAGAAGATAGACTGTTTGTTACTGGAAAAGGGTGGCCACATCTCTTCGAAATTAAAGTAATCTCGATAGACTAGCGTAACGTTTCCGATCTGAAGCGAAGACAGCTGAAGTAACCGCAAGTGAAAGCCGAATTTAGTGTCCTTTTTTGCATGGCACAAGCGTACAGAGAGAGTTGTAAGCGTTTTCCTTGCCTAAGTCAAAGGCTTTCAAATTCTGTTCTATAGTTTTCGTCGGCACAGCCTCAGAAATGCTTTCTCGAATGAAGTTCTCTTCAACTGGAAACACATCCAGCGCTGATAGGCAGCCGAGAAAAACCGTGTTCTCAGTGAAGACGTTGCCGCTATCTTTTGCCAGTTTCAAAGCATCGATTACCGCGATGTTTGGTGTCCAATTCTTCAACTTTGAAACGACATCTGCAACTGTAATGTACTTTGAGCCTTTGGTGGTTATGATTTTGGAGGTTTCAATTGGCGGATGCATGATCCTCTTGTTCATCAGCACCACACCATCCCGCTTGAGGTATTCAACGTAGCGTAAAGCTTCAATCGCTTCAAGAGCAACAAGTATGTCTGCTTCTCCGTAGCCGATTAACGGTGAAAACGCATCTTCGCCTATTCTTAAGTGAACAGAAACTGCACCGCTTCTCTGGGAAAGTCCGTACATTTCGCCAGTTATCACTTTTTTGCCGCTTTTAGCGCAGGCGTTGCCTATCACGGTTGTCATCAGCACTAGGCCTTGTCCTCCGACTCCACAAAGGAATATGTTGCGGCTCAAGGTTTCACCTCTGTTCTTTTTATCGACTGGAAGGGACACAGTTTAGAACAGACAGAGCATCCATCGCAAATGTCCGGCGATATATGCGGCTGCTGGTCTTCGTCTATTTCGTAAGCTGGGCAATAGAATGTTCGCAGGCACATGTAAGGTTTCTTGCACAGGTTTTTATCAACATAGAACGGCACAATCGGTTCTCCTCTTCGCCTCTTGTTTCTGTCTCCGTAAAGTGCGCATTCCCTCCGAGAAATCACAACAGCGAGCCCATCAAACTCCAATGCTTTCCTGAAGACTTCAACGTTATTCTTGACATCATATGAATCAACTATCTCCAGAAATTCTACGCCTATAGCCCTGCAAACGTTCTCTATGGAAACTTTCTTGCCTTTCCTCCAGCCTGCTGTGAACTCGGTTGACGGATTCGACTGCTGACCAGTCATGGCAGTCACAGAATTATCCAAAATCAGCAAAGTAAACTTGTTCCCGTTGTGAACCGCATCTACAAGCGCAGGCATTGCAGCGTGGAAAAAAGTCGAGTCCCCAACCACAGCAACAGGTCTCTCCTCGATTGCATGCGACAAACCATTCGCAACACCCACTGAAGCACCCATACATAAGGAACTGTCAGAACGCGATATCGGCGGGTAAATCCACATCGAATAACAGCCAATGTCATTCGCAAAATAGTGCTCCTGACCCTTAGCCACTTGAATACGAAGCGCTTGATTAAGTGCAGCAAACGTAGCCCTGTGAGGGCAACCCGCACAGAAAGTTGGATACCTATCAGGAATATCTACCTTAAGCTTCTTCGCTTCTTGAATAACCGACGCGTAATCAGCGTACTCCATGCCCATAGCTGAAGCGATACCCTTGGCAACGATGTTCGGGTTATACTCCCACGCTTCAGAAAAAGCGCCAGAGTTCTTGCCGAAAATCGCAACAGAAGGATTAGCATCCTTCGCAATAACATACACTTCCTTTTCCAAATAAGGCGAAAGCTCCTCGACAACAATTACCTTCTTCAAGCCTTTAATGAAACTGCTAATCGTATTCTTCGGAACAGGATACGTGGTGCCCAGCTTCAGGATGTTCACTTTCCCCTGAAGACCCAACATCTTCAGCGCCTCCAACACGTACAGGTACGAGACGGAAGACGTGACCACTCCAACCTCAGAATCGCCGCGTGTTACAAAATTGAACTCCGATTGCTCAAATTCCTCAGCCAGCCGCGCTGTGCGCTCAAGCATCTTGAGTTTCTTTTGCCGCGCAACCTCGCCAAGCGTCGTGAACTCCTCTTTCAGCTCTTTCCATTTTGCTTTTTTAAACGGAGTCCGCTCTAAATTCTCCAATTGCACAATGCCGCTCTGATGGTTCACTCGCGTAACTGTCCGAATAATTACGGGAACCCTGTGCCTTTCAGAAATTTCAAAAGCCTTTTTCACCATGTCTTTTGCCTCTTGCGGAGAAGACGGCTCAAGCATCGGCAAATAAGCGCTAGGAGCAAAGAACCTGCCATCCTCTTCAGACTGCGAAGAATGCGCATGCGGGTCATCCGCCATCACCAGAACCAATCCACCTTTGACGCCAGTATAACCCAGAACGAACAGGGTGTCAGACGCCACGTTCGCGCCGACACTCTTCATCGCTGTTAGACTTCGAAGCCCAGCAAAAGCAGCGCCAGCACAAACTTCCAACGCAACCTTCTCGTTTGTAGAAATCTCCATCTGATAATCAAAATTGCCCAACGCCTCTGAAAACGTGTCCAAGACCTCTGATGTAGGCGCACCGGGATAGAAAGCCACAACCTTAACGTCTGCCTCCAGAGCGCCTCTGACAATCGCCTCATTGCACAACATGAAAACGGTTTTCTGCTCTTTAGCTAAAACATCCTTCAGTACCATAAATATACAATAGCGTTCATTGGTAATAAATTTTCAGACACAGCTACTTCTGCCGCAACAAGACTTTCAGAATATAGTCGGAAAAGGCTATTATCTCTGAAAGAGAGAGTTTTGATTTTCCTTTTTTCCTATTTTCAAAAGTTATAGGAAATTCGCCTACCTTCAAGTTATGAAGTTTCGCTTGCCTAATTGTCTCAATTTGAATTTCGTAAGTTTGACTGTGAAGTTTGGACAAGACATCTTGGATGCATCTTCGAGAGTAGCATCTGAAGCCGCTTGTGAAATCATTTACCTGAACTTGTATAAGCGAACGCGCCATCCTATTTGCAACCATACTCGTTATTCGCCTAAACACTGTCCAGCCCTTGGCTGACCCGCCTTCACAGTACCTACTCCCTACAACCAAGTCATAACCACTTTTTGCGAATTCCAAAAGTTTAGGAATATCATATGGGTTGTGCGAGTAGTCGGCGTCCATCGTTATTATGTACTTAGGAGGATTCGGCTGCGACAGAAGCAGTTCGAAACCGTCTCTAATCGCAGTTCCAAGACCCATCTTGCGGGGGCGCTTTAGCAAAAGTATGTTTCCGTATTTCTCGTTCAGGTTTTCAACAATGCTTCGAGTTTCATCTGGACTCGAATCATCTATAACCAACAACACAGAGTTTAGATTCAAACCTTCAATTGTCTGAATGAGACCACGTATATTTTCAGCCTCGCAGTAAGTTGGAGAGATAACTCCTACCTCTGGAGCCAACTCTGTTTCTGATTGGGTCAAGTGTTTATCAGCCCATTAATGGATTAGGGCTGCTATATCAAATTTTTGGCTGGCTAAATAAGAAACCCTCTGTCTATGCAGAAAAATAGGAGGGGAGAAGTAGCTATTGGCTGGTTTTCACGCCATTAGCATGTTGAAAACACGAGCCTATTTGGAGCCTATTAGTGGTTCATTGCAGAACCTGTAGAGGGTCTATCCAAACAGTCTCTTGCAGCGCTATTTAAGGGGGGGTGTAGTAGCTCTGAGCACTAGAGCACAACCACCTCCAAAAAACACCCGTAAACCCGCCTCAAACATCAAAAGTTGCTAGAAGTTGCCAAAAGTCCTAGATTTGTTTCTGCAACTTCAGAAATTAAACCGTGCAAAGCCACCAGTATTCTTAAATATTTGTGTACCGTGCGTTTAGATGCTTAAGTGATAAAAGGATGCCAAAGCAAGAAAAAGGAAAATCACATTCAATACGCCCAGTAAGCAGGCGACCACCAAACTGGTGCAAATATCAACCAGAAGAAGTAGAAGCCTTCATAATCAAACTCGCTAAAGAAGGCCATTCACTCAGCGGCATAGGCACAATTTTACGGGATCAATACGCGATTCCCTTAGTGAAGCCCATAACGGGCAAAAGTATAAGCGAAACTCTCCGCGCAGCGGATTTGCTGCCCAACATGCCCGAAGACCTTGCTAACTTGATCAAAAAAGCCCAAAGTCTCGCGGTGCACATGGAGAAAAACAAGAAAGACCTGCACAACAAACGCTCAATGCAAGTCATCGAAGCCCGAATCCACAAACTCTCAAGATACTACAAACGAGAAGGCGTCCTACCGCGAAACTGGAAATACGTAGCAAAAATCGCATCCGTAACCTAAACACCGCTTTTCACACGCAATTTTTCCGCGGCAACACCAGCCTTAAATCTTAAAGCAACATTAGCCAACAGTGATAACCATGACTTTAGACGAAAAAGCCGCTAACGACTTTTTAGCGTCAGCAGCACAAGCCGCCAAAACAATCCTCAAAACCGTGGAAAAAGACGGCTTCATCCATGTTTTTTCGCATTTAGACGCAGACGGCGTAGCCGCAGCAGGCATAATTGGCAAAGCATTGTTCAGGCTTGACGCAAAATTCCGCATACGCGTTACACAATGGGTAGACGAAAAAATCATAAACGAAATAACTGCTGACAAACCCCAACTCATAATCCTAACAGACTTCGGCAGCGGCTACCTCGACCTACTAAACGAAAAAATCCCCAACTACAAAATCGCCATTCTAGACCACCATCAAATCACAGGAAACACCGAAAACCCCAACTTCACACAAGTAAACCCGCATTTGCAAGGCATAGACGGCGCAAACGACATCAGCGGCTCAGGCGTAACCTACTTCGTAGCCAAAGCCCTAAACAAAGAAAACATAGACCTAGCACCCATAGCGCTAGTCGGCGCATTAGGCGACATCCAAGACAAATACGACCAACGAAAACTAGGCGGCTTAAACGAAAAAATAGTTGAAGACGCAGTAAACGCCAACCTCATGGAAGTCGAAAAAGACCTAATGTTCTTCGGCAGAGAAACACGCCCCATTCACAAAACCCTCGCCTCCACAACCACACCCTTCATCCCAGGCATAAGCGGCGAAGAAAGCGCAAGCGTAGCCTTCCTGACCAGCCTAGGCATAAAGCTGAAAGACGGCGAAAAATGGCGCGCGCTAAGAGATTTAACAGACGAAGAAAAGAAGAAACTCTGCTCCGCCTTAGCAGACCAACTGCTGTCAAAAGGTTTGCATTTTGAAGTAGCCAACCTCATAGGGCACGTTTACATCCTAACCAAAGAAGAACCTTGGACGCCACTCAGAGACGCCAGAGAATTCAGCGTATTACTGAACTCCACAGGACGCATGGACAGACCCAGCATCGGCATAGCCGTCTGCATGGGCGACAGAGGCGCAGCGCTGGAAGACGCCAATAAAGCCCTAGAAGATTACCGTAAAAGCATCAACAAGTACCTCACTTGGGTGATGGAAAAACCTGAACGAATGAAGGAACTTGAAAACATCTACGTTATCTACGGCGAGAACTTCATAAACGAAAAGATCATCGGCACTGTCTCCAGTATCCTAGTTACAAGCTTGCCTAACGCGGAAAAGCCCATAATCGCCTATGCGAACATTGAAGCAGAAGGTGTAGCGAAATTTTCCGCCCGAACAACATACATCGCAGTTGGTGAAGGGCTCAATTTAGGCGAAATCATGCGCGTAGCTTCTGAGAAACTTGGCGGAAAAGGTGGCGGACACAACATAGCCGCAGGCTGCCAAGTTCCCATAGACCAAATTGAAAACTTCATAAACGCAGTCAACGATTTAGTGGGCAAACAGTTGAAAGGCGAACAAGTTGGAAGCAACAATAACCCTTGAGTACAACGACGCAAAAACTGCCGAAGCCATAGCCAACGCGGTTTCCCCAGACAACTTTAAAACGCCAATAGGCTTATCCATAAAAACTTTTAGAAACGGCAACCGCGTAGTTACAGAAATAGGGGCTGAAGGAAAATTTGCCACTTTCCTCGCCACGATAGACGACTTGCTTTTCAGCGCGTCAACGGCGGAAAAAACGCTGTGCACAATAAAAACCAAATAAACCCGTGCTTTATGCAAAACGCGTTTTTAAGCGGTTGGCGCCTTGAAAAAAAGGGTGGCAGAACAAAAAATTGATAAACAACCACGCTGTCTGTCATAGTCAATAGGGAGAAATCTGAATGGCAAACAATGTCCTAGTAAAAGACATAATGTCCACAGACGTTAAAGTTGTGGGAAACGAAACAAGCGCGCAAGAAGTAGTTATGTTGATGGCTAAGAACGATATAGACGCAGTGTTAGTTGTGCAAAGCGGCAAACCAACGGGCATAATCACAAACTTGGATGTTCTAATACGTGCAATTGCAGCTGGCGCTACACTCACTTCGATAATAGCTAGGATGATATACACTAATCCGCTGGTGACAATCGAGGAGTCAGCAACTCTTGAAGAAGCAGCCAAACTCATGGTTGCCTGGAAAATCCATCATTTGCCTGTAACGCAAAAAGGCAAACTTGTTGGCATGGTGACTTACATTGACCTTGCATTCTCAGCTCCATCACTGCTGCCCATACTGAAGGAACTCTGGCGCCCCACAAAATAGACACCGCACTGCAACGACGTTAAGTTTAGAGGCGCGAAAAAATTTAAGAGAAAAGGCATCTTGCCTTGCCCATTTTTTTGTTTTAAACACATACATAGTAAACCCTAGCTTTCTTGCAGAAAGCCTGCAACAAGAAAATAGTTATTCTAATTTGAAAAATAAAATAGAAAAAAGCAGCGTGATTGTTTCAGCCGCTTGCTATCTCTTCTGCTTGTGCTCTTTGGCTTATTCTACGATCTTTTTCCAGCTGTCAAAGAAGTCTAAAACTTCTGGGCA
>CAZDLK010000014.1:0-33477 GCA_964506435.1 uncultured Candidatus Bathyarchaeia archaeon
CACAGGCCACAGATACCGAGCTGTCGCAGGTTCAAATCCTGCTCTCCCGACCAAAACTTATCTTGTGCACAGTGTGGTTTTTGTTGTGTTGTTGCTTACAATTATTTAGGAGCTTGTGTAAGAAACGCTTGCCGAAACTTGGCTACGTGGAATTAACCTTAAATACTAAGTAAGCCTTTAAAGGCTTACAGGGAGGCGGCAGAAAATAAGCCTAAGCATCGGTTACTTAACACCAAAACAACTGCAAATCTGGGAATACAAACGCCGTGGGCTTCAAGAAGCAAGCATCGCGAGAGAACTCCAAGTAAGCCGCCAAACAATACATAAAGCACTCAGCATAGCACACCTAAAAATTCTTGAATCTCTTGAAGAGACCGCTCGAATAAACAAAATCAAAATCCAAACCGTAAACCCGATGAAAGGTTACCTGCTAGGCTACAGCCCTCATTTCAAAACCAAAACCCTGATCACTTTCTCCACAAAAAACGGCATCCAAGTCTGGTACAAACATGAAGGCGACTGCAAAAACTGCGACCAACTAAAAGAATGCAAAGAAGCCCTAATCGCAGAAGCTCAAGAGCGCAATCTAACTCTGCCAGACGATTGTTTGCCTTCTGCTTATGCAGAAAAATTGTTTGCCGCCATCACGGGTGACAAAGAATGAGTGCCGGACACAGTTTTTGGCATTGGTGTAGAATACCTCCAGAACCCCCAAAAAATAGGCACAAAAAACTGCTCGCAAGCAGCCTAATTTGCACTATACTCACCGTCAGCATCGTGACAAGCTTAGCCCCATTCTTTGGCGGCTTGATTGCTGGGCAGGGCAGCGTCTTAGCGTCAAGCATCGTTCTTTCAGTTGCTAAGTTAGGTGAAGGCCCAAAGTACATACAAAACGCAACCTACCAGCCCATAATAGAAAGCAACAATTCAACTGTTCAAAATTATGACAGATGGATACAGGTACTCCAAGCCAACAAATCAGATGGCAGCGCGTTTGACCGCGGGTTTGGTGGCGGCGGAACAACTGCCTACAGCAAAGAGGATTCAGGCAACATAAATGTAACCGTAACCAACGTTGGAGACCAAAACTTGACTATAACATCCATCGAGATTTACCGCGGCGGCAAACTCTTTGCATTGATAGATGGGCCCTTCATCGTAGGAGCACATACTGTGGGTGCCGTGAATTTGCAGCTGTATAATCTTACGGGGCTATCAAAAACTGAAGTACAACAGCCGACCCTCACCAGCGAACAGGAGGGATGCAACGTAACGGTAAGTTATCCTTGGCCATACAGTTGGCGTCCTGTGCTGTATACTATTGTGTTTAATACCCCAGACGGAATCCTGTGGAGTAACGATCATTTTACTTTTCCCACGGCTCCTGACCCGTCGTATTTGTTTGACTCCGAGGGGCAGCTTCTTGGGTGGCCCCTTGATGGGCCAGTTCAGGGGTAAAACCGCGTATTTGTTAGCCTTTCGCGGCTTACAATTATTTAAATGTTTCGCAACGTTAATAGGCTGCTAACTTCTTAAAGAAAGAAAAGGGGAAAAAGCTTGAGCAACACCTCATTCATAGTTAACACCGATAACCTCTCAAAATCCTTTGGAAAAAATTTTGCCCTAAAAGAACTAAACCTGCACGTGCCACAGGGAATAGCGGGTTTTGTAGGCAGAAACGGCGCAGGCAAAACCACCACCATCAGCGTCCTCCTAGGCTTAATTAAGCCCACAAGCGGCAAAGCCACCGTTTTCGGCTTAGACGCGTGGACGGACAGCTACAAAATCAGAAGCAAGCTAGGCGTTATGCATGAAACCAACGCATACCCCGGCAGCTTCAGCAGCAAACGCTATCTTGAGCATGTAGCGCGGATTTATGGCATTTCGCAGGCTGAAGAGCGAATAAACGCCCAACTGAAAAATGTGGATTTGTGGGATGCACGGGAGAAACCTATCAAAGCCTACTCAGCAGGCATGTTTCGCCGTTTAGGCTTAGCCCAAGCCTTAATCAGCGACCCCGACCTCGTCATCCTCGATGAACCCACCGCCAACATCGACCCAATTGGGCGCGCAACTCTTCTGGGCATAATAAAAGAGATGAACAAGGAACACGGCACCAGTTTCCTGATATCCACACATATTCTAAGTGATTTGGAGAAAGTATGCGGTTGGCTCTCAATCATAGATGTGGGCAAAATCGTTGACCAAGGACCCATCAACGCTTTATCAGCGAAGTATTCGGCCAACACATACAAAATCGTGGTTTCTAACCCGCAACTTTTGGTTGACAAACTGAAAACCGCTGAATTCATCCAAAAAGTCTGGATAGAAAACGACACTATCTACTGTCAAGTAAACGATGAATCCGCATTTTACACGGAAGTGCCCAAAATTGCCGCAGACCTCAAACTGCAGCTGAAAACGTTCCAGCATATGCTGGGCACGATAGATGAAATCTACGCGAAAACTGCAGGAGGCAACTGAAATGGGGCAGCACAAATTTTTGGGTTTAATGCGTTGGGAACTAGAAGAATACTTGAGTCTGCCCTTGCTGGCTTTTCTTGTCGCATCAGCAATTATCGCTACTTTGATTAATTATGACTTCAGCGCACCTTACAGGCAGTATACTAGCCTGTTTTATAGTTCAGGCACGGTTCTGCTTATTTTAACTCTAGTTACAGGTGCGTTCTTCGCCCGCAGTTACGCTGGCAGCATCAGCAGAGGCGAAACCAAGCTTATGCTGTCCTACCCAATTAAGCGGTCGCAGCTTTTCCTCTCCAAATTCACAGCCTTATTCTTGGTGGCTTTCGCCATTTACGTTCCAGTGTTCTCTGTGCACATTTACATAGACGGTGTAGCTGCTTATGGACCTATGATTCTTCTGTCACTGTTCGGTTTACTCTTACAGTTAATGCTAGCTTGCTCTGTTGCCGTGGGCATCTCGATGGTGACAAAAAGCGAGATCATGTCAATTTTAGCCTCTGTTCTGCTGCTGTTCGGTCTTGACAGCGTTCTCGGATTCCGAAACATTCTATCGGCTCAAGGCAGAGTATACTATCTTTTCCAGTACTTTGGCAACCAACTCTACAGTACGTGGCCATTTGGCGCAGAGTACGCTGTCACAGCAAACGAAACACTGCTGGCGGTTCTCGTGCCGATAGTGGTTTTTGCTGTCTTAATTGCAGGGTCTTTTCTGTACTTCACCCGTTTTCTGGAGGTTGACTAAAAATGAAAATGAATCGCTTAACCAAAGCAGGTATACTAATCTTAGTAATCGGGGTCTCTTTCTTAGCGAGCACCCTCTATAGGAGCACCTCTGAGTCAGGTCGTTTCTCAAGGGGCTCATTTGGTTTAGAGCCTGATGATTGGAGCCCAAGAGGGAACACCAGCGAAACAGGGTCTGGAGTGTTTAGCAATAGCTACTTCTTGATTCCACGCGACTACAGGATGAACATAAAAGCTAACACAACAATCGACGTGTACATCTTGAATCCAGAAGGCAAACGCCTGTGGCAGGCGGAAGGCAAACTTGAACCGCTTCTTTCCTTCGAAGGAGTACGGCAGCAGGTCGTAACTTTCCAAATCGCCAACAGAGACGACTACACGCTCCTTGTTCACAATCCTTCTACAGAAGTTGCGGAGTATGAGTTATCCGTGACGGGATACGGAATCGAAACCGACCTTCTGCATGCGTCGCTGGCAATCATTGCGCTTGGAGCAATAGTTACCCTTGCGTCGTTTGTAAAGCTGAGCAGTTCAAACAGAAACTCAAGATCCACTAAAAAGAGCGTTGAACTACCTGCTGCTGTATTGACTCTTCTACTGCTGGCTTCGCCGATTGCCGTCTGCGCCGCTCAATCCTCAAGCATTCTGGCGCCAAGCTGGATGCAAGAAGGCACATACGTAAACTACGATTTAACCCCGATGGGTACATCATATACAAACGGAGTTTTAGACACGTCTAAGTCTGTAACAGTGTTTCTTCTCAACGGCACAGGCATCAAGCATCAAAATGTTACTTCAGTAATTTTCCGTTGGGAATGCAGCCAGTTAAGCGGAGATATGGCGACACTAAACGTCTCGTACGCTATTACATCTGATTTGGCGAGCGAGAACTTTTACACTTCCGCTTTGGTGGACGTAAATATCGCTAGCCGCAGTGTCTATTTGCAGAATGGCACTTTGATTGGAACTACCGATCTTTGGTTGCCGTCTAGTCCTGCTGAAGGGCAAGAAGTCGTGCTTTGGGATATGCCGCCCGATAAGGTAACAGCAAACATAACCACAAATGGGTTTAACGGCGAAAACCTGTTTTATGGCGGTGACCTGTCTCAGGGCGCGCAGCGCGCGTTTAGGCTAGAAAACATAGCAGGCACGGTGAACGGCAAGAACGCCAACGAGGTGTTCCAAGGAGAGGGCGCCTATGAATACGATACTGGTCTTATGCTCTTGGGCTCACTGATGTGGGAACCCATGCATACCGCGCTAGGCATAAACCTGTATGATTGGCCTAACTCTATAAGTACAAACGTCGACATGGGGCCAGCGCAGGTTTTTATTAATTGGAGCTATGTGCTGGGGTTGGCGGCGATTGTCGGTTCAATCGTGATAGTAGCGGCGTTGATGATTAAGCGACGACTGCGAAAAAAATGACCTCAAGCGCAAGTTCAAGTCCGGCTCTCCCGACCAAAAGTTACTTTTTGGAAGGGCGCCTACAGAAGAAGCGCCGACAAGATTCTGTTTAACTCTTTTTTATTTTTGATGCTTCGGAACACTGCTCTGCCGCTGCTGAAAAGGCGAAACGTCACACCCTGAAACTCAAGCTCAAGCATAAAGCGCAAAGCCGAATTCTTGACTGTACTTCGTTTAATGATGTTGGCTACGGCTATGTCCTTCGCCTCACACCTAAATGTGACGATAACGTCTCTTTCTGCGCCACAGATGCCTTCTATTGTTGCGACGTAATCTTTAATTGAGGACAATTGGTTTACGGCAACCCTGTGTTTTCATAATGAAAAGTGCAGGTTAGGCACATGCTCTTTTATTTTGCGCTTTTTTTGCCTTTATTTCCACCACTTGCGCCGCACCAGCATCATCTGAGACAGAAGCTATTTTACCCAAACCATCCGCATCGGCTTTCCCTGCTTTTCCAGACTTAATCAATCTAATCTCATCCAGTATTTTTCTAAGGATTTGTTCATCATTGAGAATGCCCGGCGGCGGCTCAACCACTTTCCTGAGCATAATAGGCACATGGTCCATGCGGTACGCTGTGCCCTCGTATTCTATGCCGCACCACTGCGTGGGAAACACCACATCACCAAGCTTCGAAGTACAGTTCCAATCTGGGTTAATGACGATTAAAGGATGCTTCATCATTTGTTGCATTGACGGCTTAGGGAAATGCGCACCAGGGTCTGAGCCAATAACTAGTGTTGCGTCGTTGTCGCCGCGCTTCAGCAAATCAATTGTTGTGAACTCGCCTGGATTATACTGCGGATAACTCTGAGAGAAGTCAATTGCGTAGGGGTAACCTGTTGCCCAAGCAAAAGCGATGTTTGCGCCTGTAATGTTGAAGTGCCCCCTCATAGGCGCGATTACGAATTTGGTCTTCCTGTTTAAGTCGCGTGTTAACGCGATTGCTATTTCGACGTTTCTGAACCTGCCAGCGCTCGCAGTTAAGCCAAGCCCGAAGAATATCGCGCCGAAATCACAGTTCACCATTGCATCAGCTACGTCGGTTAAGTATTCAACTGGAACTCCACCGACTTTTTCAACATCCAACTCTTGATCATTAATTAGACATCTAAGCGCTTCCATTATCTCATAATCCTTGTTCGGTTCAACCTGCACAAAATAGTCAGCGGCTTCAGCTGTCATCGTTTTTATCGCATCAAAAACAATCAATTTACGACCCTTCTTATGAATTGTCTGAGGCGGCGCATCCACCGTGCACGCTTGCGGATACGTTGGAGGGTGATACCTGCCAAATTTTCCTCGGCGGGCAGCAGCATCAAGCTTCTTTTTGCCTGCGCTTGCCTTCATTTTTTGCATGTAACTTTTCCATTCGCTTTTTTCGAAGCGACCTTCAGGGAAAGCCGTGTATCGCTCAACGTGCCTTGGGTGCGAAGCCCACGGGTTGCTTCCCCAGTAAATTATCAAATCCGCGCGATGCCTCACCTGTCCTAAAGTACAGGTTGATATGCCTGCTTCCTGAAGCGCCATCATTGATGGCCCGTGGCAGATGCTGCAAACGTTATCCAAAGCTGAGCCTAATTCCTCCGCCATCTCAACACCGATGCTTTGCACTTCGCTGGTGCAGCATTCCCAGCCGAAAAGCAACGGGTATTTGGCGTCCGTTAGGATTTGAGCGGCCTTGTGGACTGCTTCATCCATGCCCACGGGAACGAGCACGCCATCTTTGCGTACCATAGGCTTCAGAATTCTGTCTTCTTTGTAGCCGTGAACCATTTTTGCTTCGCAGACGGCGCAGCCGTTTTTCATTTTTACGATTTCATTGTTCTCCACGGTTAATTCAAGATCGTCGCACAAGCAGCCGCATATGGGACAAACAGCTGATTTTATAACAGTCACAGTATTTCCTTTCCATATTCCTCTTTCAGAAGCTCGTTTAGAGTCATAATGGGCTTGTTTGGTGCAGGTTCAACTTCAACTGGAAAACCCTTGAACAGAGGCATGCCCATACTATAGGTGTCGTCGCCGCAAACAGCGTTTGCCCAGAGCCCGCAGGGAATAAAAACTATGCCCACATTGGAGCCGAAGGGAAAATTCTTTGCTTTGACGATGACTGAACCAAACTTGGATGTCACCTGCACGTGGGCGCCACTTCTGATGCCGAGCTTAATCATGTCTGCTTTGTCCAGAAAACAGACCGCGGCAGTGTCAAAATATTCTTTGGAGCTTTTTCCCATTTCTTTGCCTACGCCTTGGTCAATTGTTCGGCCGGTGATTAAGGTCAGCCGCAGCTTTTTGTTCGCCATTACTCTCTAACCACTATTAAAAAAATTAATAGATTCTATTAAGTTTTTTGATAATGAATTGTGTAAACTGCAACATCAACATTCATCCTTAGAGAACGGCAAAATCTGAACAGCAGCCACGATAGGGATGTTCACTGCTTTTATACGCCTTTTTACTGATTATGCCCTAGCAGGGTGTGACCCGCGTGAGCAACATAGTGAAGCTTGAAAAGTTCTGGCGTGACCTTATTCTGGCTTTTTCCTCCACTGAAAACCTGCGAGACGCAATTATTGTTTGCTATCCTAAAGCGCCGTTTTTCGCTGTTAACCATGCCGCTGCAGTCAACGTTCACGAGGAAAAAGCCAAAGGCCTGCTGGACACTGTTGAGGCGTATTTCCGTTCGAGAAAAGTTCCTTTTGTTTGCTTTAGGGTCTCACCGTTAACTCGCCCAGAATCCTTTGCCGCCTTACTTGCAGCTGAGGGCTTCAAGCTTGAAAGTGAACAGTCGGTTATGGTGCTTAAGGGCGCAGCCAAAGTAAGCTCGGCAAGCAACATTTCGGTTGAGAAAATCATCTGCGAATCAGAAGTAGACGTTTACAACAAGCTGATGCTCAAGATTTTTGAGATGCCGCCTGAATGGGAAAACGGTTTGAAAGAGTTCAACCTTGAAAGCATGCGGAAAGGCTGGCGGTTTTACTTGGCTTATGCGGAAGGAAAACCCGTTAGCACATGTGCACTGTTTTCCTCAAGTGGCATCGGCGGAATATTTAATGTTGGAACCTTGCCCGACTACAGAAGGCAAGGCATAGGCACAGCTTTAACGCTTCAGGCGCTGCAGGATTCCGTGGCTGAGGGAAACACCGTTCACACGTTGCAGGCAGAGCACGGCGGCAACGCTGAGAAACTTTACAGCCACCTCGGATTCAAAATTGACCATAAAATACAATTTTACGCCCGAGACATCACATTGAAGCCTTAACTGTTTTCGTCGAAGCCGCCATGCATTAGCACGACTTCGCTTGGAACAAACCAGATTTTCCGGTAAAAACTGAAAACTCGCCAACTAAAAAACCGCCATAAACTCAAAAACCTCACCCGTGCAAAGCCTTCCTTGTTGAAAGTCGCAAGAGAAGCCACGTTACTTTTTTGCACTGAAGCGAAAACTGCCTCTGTGCCCTTGTTTAGCAGGCATTCGGTTCCAGCCTTCACGAGTTCAGCGGCAGCTCCTTTTTGCCGAAAATCTGGGTGAACTGCGAGCCACATTATGCAGCCGAATTTGCCGTTGCCGATGCTGAACTCGGTTAATTTAGCAAAGCCTACCACGGCGCCTTTTGTTTCGCTGACGAGTATGGTGCCTTCGGAGTTTATGCTGCGGTTGGCGAAGAAGCGGAAAAATCTTGGGAAAGACGCGTCAATAACCTTTTTTATGTGTTTTTTGTCGTTTTGCAGTGCGTATCCGACTGTGAATTCAGTTTTCACTTGAACGCCTCTTTCTCAGATAGTTAAAATCTAAATGGGCTAGGCTGAGCTAAGTGGTAGTCAGCGCGTTTTATTCAACTTTCTGGTCTGCTTCGGCAGGGGCTTTTCGCGAGAGCAAACTGCTGGATGTTTTTACGATTTGTGGCACGCCGATGAGGTCTACGATTATCAGTAGCCCACGCGCTATAAGTGCAAATGATAATGCGGCAACAGAGTTTACGCTGAATAGGCCTAGTACGATGACTACGCCCCACTCTTGCGCGCCGATGCCTGCTGGGGTAGGTGCGAAACCTAATGCTGTAACCAGTGGGTGGATGAGGAAGAAGCCGAGCCAGCCGATAAGTGGGTTGCTGTTGATTGTTATTCCCAGCGCTAAGCCGAGGCAGTACCATTCGAAGCCTTTGAGTATCCAGCATGCGAATGTTAACAGCACGATTTCGGGGAAGGCTTTGCGTGTTTTTTTAGCGTTTACGGCGTATTCTTCAAGTTTGCCCATTAAGCTGCCTGTGAGTTTTTTGAGGAAGCGGTGGTTTGTGATTCTTTGAACTAAATTGATGACGCGTTGGGACCAGCTCATGGCGGCTAAGATTATTCCGCCGGTAAGCATGAGGCTCACGCCGATGACCGCTAAAATCAACAATTCCTGTGTCATGCTTGCGAAATTGATTAGGAAAACTAAAGCTAGTGTTCCGCCTAAAACTTTGATTAAGAATTCCACCGATTGAATGCCTAAAATGCCTGAGAGGCTTACTGGGGCGGGAACGTTTTGGTCTCTGAGGTAAACTGGGGTTAAAACGTATCCTGACCTTGCGGGAGTTACGTCGCTGGTTAGCATGCCGGCGAATTGTGCGAGGAGGGTTTTTCCGAATGTGGTTTTTATGCCTTCTTTGGCTAAAACTCGTCGTAGCCTTACGGCGAATAACATGTTGATGCCTACGTAGCAGAGGAGCGCGAGGATTAGGTATTCGAGTTTTATGTTGGTTAGGATGCTGATGAAGGAGATGTCGCCGCTGCTGGTTGAGAACACGTACCAGAAAAGCGCGGCGATGAGTGCAATCATTATTATGATTTGCAGTGAAATGCGTAAAATCTTTCGCGAGGTGCGGGTTTTTTCTTTCGGTTTTGGGGTGTTTTCGTTGGTTGTCAAGGTGTTTGAACATTTGCTTGGCGGGTTAAATGGGTTGCGGCAAAAACGGGTTTTTCTTTTAGGGTCGGACGCATTCGGCTTTGGGTTTGTAGGGGCGTTTTGCGGTTCTTTTCCGTTTGTGGTAGTCGCATTCGTTTATGCGGGTTAGCATCCAGCCTTTGTCTTGGTATATGCAGCCGCATGGCAGTGTGACTGGCGCTGATGGTGGTGGGTTATTTGTTTTTTTCATTTTGTGCTCGTTCTCGGGTAATTTAGGGTTTGTTCTGGCTTATAACTTTCTGTTTGGTTTGGAAAAAAATTGGGGGTGGGGGTTATTGTACGTTGGCTGCGACTGTTGCTACGTCGGCTATGTCGATGCGGTAGTTGAAGTTGAAGTCCATGTTTTGGTTGTAGTTGCCCCAGCCTGGCATGTCTCCGTAGCAGTTTTTCACTGCTGTTAGGTCGGTTTTGGTTACGGTTTCAGAGGCGCTGGCTGTTAGGTCGTCGGTTATTTTGAAGGGGTTCCATTGCATTTGCCGCATCATTGAGCGTCTTACTGAGCCTGTTAGCGGGTCGATGCCCGTGATAGTGAGGGTGAATTTTGTCCAGTTGTCGGTGACTTTTAGTTCGCCGTAGGCGGTTGTGGGTATGATGTCGGTTTCGCGGTGAACGCTCGTTATTGTGCCGTTGGTGTCTGTGTAGACGGTGACGGCGATGGTTACGGTGTTGACGTTCCATGTGCCGTTCATGAAGAAGTTGCTGTCGTCGTAGCTTAGAGTTGCCACGGAAGCGTTTCTTAGCCTTGCTGAGTAGATGACGTAGGTGAGGTTTTCTTTGGTTCTGATGGAGTTGAGCATGGGTCGCAGTTTGTCTGTTGTCCATATTGCGCTGGCTGTGGAGAACTGGCGTGTGTCGCTGGTGTTAAGCAGTGCTGTTCTGGCTTGTGCTGAAAGCAAACCTGTGACGTTGGTTGAGCCCCACTGGGTTATGAAGCCTTCTATGCGTACCCAGTTTTTCTGAACTGGTTTGTTGGACAGGGCGTTGGAGGCAGCGTTTAGCATGTTATTGCGTCCTGTCATTGGGAGTGCTTGTGCATAGCTCATAGTAAGGCTCAAGCTGACCAGTGTGATGAGCGCCAACAATATTGCTACACGTTTTTTTCTCATTTTTCCTTATTCTCCGGATGCGTGATAAAAGCACTGTTAAAATCGGAATAAAAGCTTTCCTGAGCTTGTTTTTGGCTAATAACCGCTTCAACTGTTTATTTTTGTTCAGTAAAGTTCATTCAGGTTTATTTCAAGTTTTAGAAGCTGAAGCAAAACTCTTCGTGCCCGCTGAACAGTCGGCGTGGCTCATTGAAAAACGTGCAGTTAAGAGCGAACGCAGGGCAAAAACTTGATGCGGCGCGGTTAACCTGCACGCAAAGGCTGCGGCGGTTGTACTGTGAATTTAAGTCTTAAATAATGCAAAGCTGTACCTTAAATGAGACCTCAGATGAAACTTCGCCGCTTATTCGCTTTTTGCGCTGTTAGCGCTTTGCTGCTTTTGTTTATGCCTATTTACGATGCGCGGTGTGACAGTTACGTTGAATATAAGGTTCAAATTAACGGTGACAATTCGGCTGATTGGACGATAACTCGGGTTTCAAGTATCAGCACGTCGGTTGATGTGATTGACTTTCAAGAAAGAGTTGCAATGCTTGTTGACGCTGTAGCAAATGAAACCCGTAGAGAAATGGCTGTGGATGAAGATTCACTGCAGATGACTGATGAGATTTCGTGGGAAACGCAATCTAGAAAGACCGTGTTTGCTTTCGCGTGGCAGAACTTCAGCATAAGTGAAGATGGCAGATTAATGTTTGGCGATGTGTTCCGCGGAGCAGATTTTTTTGGGCAACTTTATGGCGATGGCGCACTGCAGATTAATTATCCATCTACGTATGTTGTGGTGTCGGTTTCTCCTAGGCCAGATGAGCGGGATGATGCTGTTCAGATGCTTAAGTGGCTTGGAACTGAATACTTCATTAACGGTGAGCCCGAGGTAATCTTGGATAACTCACAGAGTGCAGGCGGTGATTGGTGGCAGCAATACAGGGTAGTTGCAGGCTTGGCAGTGGCGGTTGCAGCGTTTATAGTGGGTATTTACATTCTTAGGCATAGAAAGTCGAAAGCTATAGCGCCTAAAAAAGCAGCGCTTGCTGGAGCGGCGCTTGTTGAAAGTGATGAAGAGAAAATTATAAAACTTGTTCGTTCTTCAGGCGGCAAAATGCGTCAGTCCGCTATAACTGAGCAGTGCAGGTTTTCTAAGGCTAAGACAAGCCAATTGTTAGCCGCGCTGGAGCATAAAAGAGTTATAACAAGATATAAGAGAGGGCGGGACAAAATAGTGACGCTTAACGAGCAGGCAACAGGTGAACATCAGTGAGAGCGCCGTTTTCTCTGAAGCTGCAAGGCGTAATGTTTACGTTAATTTTTGGATTGCTGGCGCTTTTGCTGATTCAAGCTGTGCCAGTGCAGGCTGCCACAGGCACAACGGTGAATGTTGTTCCATCCAGCAGCACTCCTGCTTTAGGCGAAACCTTCACTGTTAACGTAACAATCAGCAATGTGCAGAATTTGTATGCACTTGATATCACGTTTAGTTGGAACGCTTCAGCTCTGCAAGTGCTAAACGTGAACTCGCGTTTAGGCGTTGAGTCGCATTCTGACGGCGTGCTTCACGAAAGCCTGCCTGATGCGCCGATAGATGTTCTGGAAGACAGCTTATCCGCGGAAACAGGTGAATATCATATTGCGGCTACGTCTGTTAATCCAGCTGCTTCGTTCAGCGGCAGCGGAAACGTTGCAGTCATCACGTTCAACGTGACAAGTGTGGGGCAAGCAGGGTTCGGGTTGGAGTCGGAGCTTGCTGACCAGCCTGCTTCTGGCGAACACGCAGACTTCATCGAACACACAGAGTACATTGGAGACATCAACTTAATCCCTGAATTCTCAAGCATACTCACAATAGCCGTATTCTTGGTTCTCGCCACAACCGCAATAGCTCTATCCAAAAAACAACTAAAAAACACAACACAAACCACCTACTAAACACTCTGAAGCAAAACCAGAAACAAAGAAAAGACAACATGAAACACTCGGTAACAAAACTCCAGCAGAAGCCTGCGGAATAAAAGTGGAAGGACAGAACAAGTGGCTAACCCTAATACAAAACGCCAGTAAAAAGGGTTAATCCCAATTTTTATGTTGTGCGATGGTTAAAATATGGATGGGATAATGCAAAAGCTTTTGTGTTTGAATTTTCAATTATGTACTTAGGGAGTTTATTGGAACCAGAAGAAACAATAGATGAAGCGAAAGTCAAGGATGCACTTGAAAAAATAAAGGACATCAACATCGATAAACTAATTTTAGCTTTTGTCCAGACACTTAGAGTTTACGGTGACCTTGCAACACGAATGGGACAGATTCAAAAAGACAATCCAGAAGCTTTTGATTCGATGCAATATCTCAGTTTAATTGCGCCTCAACTTATGAAAAAGTTAGCTAAAGAGGCACCCCCTCAAGAATTTGGTGCTTTTATAAAGGCATTCTTTGATTTATTAGAATTGGGACCAAAACTGGACCAAATCAACGATTTGCCTGCTGACGAAAAAATTGAAATAGGAAAGAAACTATTTCAAATAGCCTCTGTTCTAGAGGAAATGGTTAAAAAGGGTGCTGAGAAAGAAACTTGCGAGGCAAGTAAATAATGTTCAAGCCAGCACTTTTTAAGCCTATTAGTTCCATTTCTCAAACATTTTACTTTAGGTTCAACAGTCTTCTGTCTTTCTTAAAGAATCCCTATTCTGAATTAGTTAATCAGGCTAGAGAAGTTACTGAAGCTTTTGCCTTACCTCAGAGCATTACATGGGAATATATAATTGATGAAACTACTGGATTCCGGGTTCTTAAAACAGAGAAGAACCCCGAGGTCTTAACCGAAATTCGTCAAATTGCCGATGGATTGTTCAAGTGAAGGAAGTAATGCCTACAAGAAATATCTTCCTAGATACGAATATACTAATTGATTATATTGTGCCAGCTAGACGAAACATGTATACTTGTTCGGTTGAGCTAGTGGAAAATGTAAAAAATGGTCAATTTTCTGCATGGATTGTTGATTATGCTCTAGCTGAAGCTTTAGGATTTTTGAAAGAAGAGCGAGAAAAGAGAATTGGAACCCATCAGATTCCAAGAGAAACTCTGTCTAGTCATGAGATAGAGATAATGGTTGGATTAACAGATAGAATTAGAAAAATACCGAATTTGAATATTTTTGCGCCTACATCGATTCAGCAATCTGAAATTTTTGATAAGGTTAAGACTGTATGTGTTCAAGCTACGGACGCACTAGTGTTATTGTCTCTCTTAGAATTAGCTAAAAAAATACCCGACATTACTTTAGTTACTAGGGATGAGCGTTTGCGTGTTAGAGGAGGAAAACTTGTTCAAACAATGCACCCAATAAGCTGTCTAAATTCTTGCCCAAAAGGTTGCACTTCTTCAAGTAGTTGTAAACATAAGAAACCATAGAGATAAACTGTTTCATTTTGAACTCGATATGTACTCAGTAAACCCTTTGATGTACGTAGTAAGCCAGCAGACAAAAATTTACATGAACCCCCCTAACAGACAAGAGTTTGCAGAACCGATTTAGGCACAAACAAGAAGTTCCAGTACCGAAATAGACTATTAAGACTGTTTGGAAGTAGCTTTGGTTATTAGTTGGCTCTCTGGGTAATAGTTTGGAACATACTCAAAGCCAAACTTGCGCTTTGCCCATCTTTTGCAGCTTTCGTAGCATCGCATACCGTATGTTTCAGAGGCGATTGCTCCTATTTCTTCAAGCTGATACCAATATGGTGGAGCCAACCACACTTTGTTGTTGGAGAAATCAACAACGAGGTTTCTTCTTTTAAATTTTAAAAAGTATCTGCGACTTAGTTTTGCTATCAGCAGTTTTTCAAATCTACTTTTCTCAATTTTCGATAATATATCCGAATATCGTGCATCTTCTATGAGACCGCCTTCTGCATACTTTAATCCAATTGCTTCAGGGCTTATTTCTCCGTAATTAACAGCAAAATCCTTCAAAGTATGTTTCAAACTGCTTTCTTTATCATATCCCTTCCATTCAAAATCGTGCCTCTTGACCGCAGGCAATAACCATTCAGGAAACTCACGTACGAAAATAGCTATATTCTTTGGTTTGTATATCAGAAATCTCAATTGAGAGTTTTCTGGAGTATCAGCCAAGCCTCTAGGTCGAACATAATAAAGCACTAGGTTTCGGTACATGGGAATATATTTTGGAGGTTGCGCTTTATCGCTTGTTGCTGACTCCCTTTTTCCTAATGCCCTCTTTATGTTTTCACCTATACCCCAAAAAATAACGACAAAAACCGCACCTACTAAAAGTTGAGCAACTGCCGATGATAAGTCACTCATTGTCAAAAACTCCACATAGCGAAGTACTCCTAAGATGACTATTATCAAAGCAACCAAAAATATGGTGCTTAGGTAAATTCTCTGCAATCTGGTCGTCCCGACTTTTAAATGTATTATTTTGGTATTTAGATTTTGCCAAAGCATGCATGTACGTGATATAAACTTTTGAAAAATTGAATTGGAGGTAACGACTTTTCACAAAACGGAAAAAATTACAAAATTTTGCACATGGTGACGGAGACTTCACAGAACCCAACAGACTTCTTTAATATGTACTCAGCAACCCCTCTAATGTACGTAGTAACCTAGCAAACGAAGAGTAACAGACTCAGGAACAGACGAAGAAGTACCAGAACCGCTTTTAGATTTTTATGTGTACTCAGTAACTCTTGTGATGCACATGGTATGGTTGTACTCTGTCACCCGACTGTTAACAGGGTTTTCCATCGCCCACAGAGTTAACAGAACCCACTTCAAGCCTATTTATAGTTTATATAGGGGGGTATAGATTTTTCCACGCGCTAGTTCACAGCAACTATTCATCAGCCACATCAATCCCGACGCAAACTGCTAATTAAACCTAAAGAGTGATATAACAAAGCAGCTATAAGGCTAGAAACGGCGTGAATCCAAGGTGATACCATGGCAGAATTAGAACTTATAGTAATAGTCAGCAATACGCTGGTTGTTTTTGCAACTTTTTTGGCAACGCTTTACAGAATAAAAATTGAACGCGACCAAATACACACAGTCAAACAAGACGTAAAATCCAAAGAATGCCTAGACGCACTGCGCAAATACATCCAAACAGAACGCAACTCACTCATGAACATGGACAAAGAAGAACTGAAAAGCTTCCTAGACTACTTGGAAAAACTAGGATGCTAAAACACACGTAAGCCACTGGGAAGTTGACAACCACGAACCAGAAAACAAAACCCTGCCTAGTCGCCTGCAGCGTCCTAAAAGAAGAAATACGAAAACTCACCCAACAAGGCAAACTAGACGCTGAAGTAGTTTACGTCAGCAAATACTTCCACGTAGACTACGCCCAAATAGAAAAACACTTACGCCCAGCAATTGAACGGGCACTGCAACGCCACCCAAAAAACGTCATACTCGTCTACGGCGACCTCTGCCTCGGCACAAACAACGAAATGAAAAAACTCGCCGACGAATACGGCATCACAAAAATCGACGCCCTAAACTGCATAGACTGCCAACTCGGCGGAAAAGGAAAATTCCTCAAAACAGACCCACACAGCAACACCCTATTCCTAACACCGGGAATGACAGACTTCTTCAACCACTTCAAAGACACAATGCAAAAAGAAGGCGCAGACGAAACCACTCTCAAACAACTCTTCAACGGACTCAGAGGAATCATAATCCTCGACACGCTGGACAACGCTGCTCAACTGAAAGCAGAAGCGGAAAAACTGGACACAGGACTCAAGATACTAGAAACAAGACACGTAGGATGCGAAAACGTAAAAAACGTCATCCAAGAAGCCATCGAAAAAAACACGCGCAACACCACAAACGAGATTTAAACAAAAATTTTCATCTAACCCAGCATATCCTGCGCTTCCGCCCTAGAAACGCTCTATCGCCGCTGACAACTGATTAAGGTCCTTGATAGTTTCGTCTGGACATGTCTGCTCAATTTCCTTTTGCACACGTCTCTCAATGTAAATCGTCTTCATCCCCACACTTTGAGGCCCCTGAACATCCGCATCCACAGTGTCACCCACAAAAACCGTGCTCTCCGCGGCAACACCTAACTTCTCCAACGCCTTGCGAAATATTTCTGGGCTTGGCTTCCGCTTGTTCACCGCACCTGACACAATCACCACACTAAACAAGCTGGTCAAGCTGTGACGCTCTAACAGTTTGAACACGCATTCAGGAATAGCAAAATTCGACACTATACCCAGCTTGTATTTCCCATACAATTGCTGCAAAGCATTCTTTGCATTCTCATCTATCCGCACGTAACGCATAAACTCCTCGCAAAACGCAAGCGTTGCACCTTGCACTATACCGCTTGAAACATCAAAATCGTAACCTAAACTCTGCAACGCATTCGCAATACGCAAGTTGAAATGTGGCTCCTCCATCTGTTTATCCGCTACAGCATACAACGCGTCCCGAGCCTGCACATAAGCAGCGTTAAAAGCGTTGAATGGCACGCTTATGCCACTGCGGACTATGAACGCATGCGCTTTTCTCAGCGAAGGCTTGTAAAATGCATGGTCATGCTCAATAATCACTAACGTGTCAAACATGTCAAACAGTACAGCTTTGATCCGCATAGGTTTTCCCAGAGTCCAAACAGCGCCAAGCTTTAAAACGCTTTTGCCAACTCAAAGTTGTTGCGATAAATGAGTACCACACGTGCTTTTGTTTTGGATATGGCGAAATCGGGGATATTCCGCAGTGGGAAATAGGCTTATATTGCGTCTCTGGACATAAGATTCCTTGTTTGCGAAAGGGATGTGTCAAAATGGAAAGATGCAGCAGTGTTGAAGAAATTCGCTGGCAAGTTCTGAAAGCCATGCTGGATGATTTTCCCGAACTAAGAGGCAAAGTTAGAAGGTACATTGTAAAGGCAAAAAACTAAACTGCACTTTGAACGTGCCTTTTCTAGCCTCCTCAAAATTTGCGCGTATCAGTTGAGAAGGTAAAACTTTAGGCTTTCTTAAGCAGGCTCTGCGGTGGAAGTTTGACGCCGTTTTTGCGTTTTTCCGTGTTCACATATTCATCGGCTAGCATTTTCGTTAACGCAGCGTGTTTTTGGAAAAAATCTAAACCTTTGTCTGTTGCTATGTACACTTCCTTATGGTTTATGTTAAGTTTCTCTAGCAAACGTGTTTTCCGCATGTAGTCAAGATACTCGTTGAGTTGTGCAAAACTCAAGTTTGCCCTGTACATAATTTGGGTTTTCAGAGTTCCATCCTTAGCGATCTCTAAAATTTCAGAAATTATACCAAGCTTGTCTCTGCGTTTAGATGCATTGTCAGCTATCCACGCGTTCACTTCTAGTCTCCTCTTTCAGAACTGTCTTCTATAACTAAGATACATAGCAAAACGTTTAAGCCGTGTTCCGCAAACCTACATGTTTCTAGCGCAGAAATATTCTAGAGCAACCTCTACGCTTCCGGGACAGAAGAGTTTATTTTCTCAATTAAACATGAATTCAAACTGGTGAAAAGCCCATGTTGATTGGTGTAATCTCGGATACACATGATAATTTACCGATGATTGAAAAAGCCGTAGAGAAACTAAATGACACAAAAGTGGCGCTTGTGCTACATGCCGGCGATTATGTGGCACCTTTCGCTATTTCAAAATTCAAAGCATTAAATACACAACTTATCGGCGTTTTCGGGAATAATGATGGCGACCACGAATTTCTGAAGAAACGCTTCAACGAATGCAAAAACTGCGAGATACACGACAGATTCACAGAGGTGAACGCTAATGGCTTCAAAATTGCACTGGTTCACGGAGACGACACGGAACTTTTGGAAGCACTGATCAACTGCGGCAGTTTTGACGCTGTAATTCATGGGCACTCGCACATGGCTGGCGCTACTAAGCGAGGACGAACTTTAGTGGTTAACCCTGGCGAAGTTTGCGGATACTTGAGCGGAAAAAGCACTTTAGCGCTGCTGGACACTGTTAAGCGTGAAGCAAAAATAATAGAGCTATAGCTTTGTAAGCTATCACGTGGAAAAGACTATACTCCTCCTTGTTTAAAGGCGGTTTATATAGTTGCGGAAGGGGCTGTGCAGGATAGACCCCCTACTGGTTTCTGCAATGAGTTTCTAATAGGCTCCAAATAGGCTTGGCGTTTTCAACATGCTAATGGCGTGAAAAACAGCCAATAGCGACCCCCCCCTATTTTTCTGCATAGTTTGACTATTAGGCATCAAATAGGAACGGCTGCTGCGTTTGTGCGTGTAACAGTCTATAGTTCTCTTTTTTGATTTTGCGGATGCCAAGTTCAGTGTTAGGGTGGTTGTTATGAAAAGGCTTTTAGCTGGGGTAACCTGACGGAGTATTGGCATATGGATACCAGCGGAGGGAAGGAATGCCTGAGTTTAGTTACGTTTTGAAATCGGGGTTTAGTGAAATGGATTTTGGTCAAGTTACGCGTATGCTGAAGAATGCTTGGTGGAGCGTCGGCATCAAAGAGGAAGAAGTGGTTAAAGGGGCGCAGAATTCCGCGTTGGTTGTGGGCGCGTTTACCCAAGAGGGGCTTCAAATTGGTTATGCACGGATTATTTCGGATAAAACAAGGTTTGCCTACATACTGGATGTGTATGTTGATGAAAACCACAGAAGAAAACAGATTGGCCAAAACATGGTCAAGTACATATTGAACCATCCAGAACTAAAAGACGTGTACCAATGGACACTGATTACTCCAGATGCCCATGGCGTCTACAGCAAAGTCGGTTTTCAACCGTTAAGCAATCCAACTCACTGGATGGAAATCAGGTACGAAAGACCCGACAGATAAGGAAGTTACTTGAGGTTTTTTCCTGCGTTCCAAGCTTTGGCAAACTGGGCGCCGAGTTCCTAGTAGCTTCGGTCGTTCATAACGAACAAGATGGGCTGCACTTTGCCGAAGTCAACAACGCCCTCGGTGAGAACAGCTTCATCGCAGTACGTGGCAGCTATCTTGCCCACGAAAACGTCATGATTTGGAAAGTCCACTGTCCTGATTAACTCGCATTCCATGTTGACGGGGCACTCTTCAATCATGGGCGCAGATTTGAGTTTGCCGTAAAAAGTCTTGAACAAAACGGATTTATCCGTTGTTTTACCCGAAACCAAACCGCAATAATCTGTTTCCTTAACCATCTTCACTGAGGGAATGTTAATACTGAAAGTGCCGTTCGCTTTTATGCCAACGTTCGTGTAATGAGATTTGTTCATTCCAACAGAAACCGACTCGTGATCCATTATGCCCACGTGAGCAATAGCAGTGTAGTTGGGTTTGCCATCCACCAATGCGCCAACAAGCGTTGTCGGCAACGGATAAAGACAATTCTTCGCACCAATTCCTGTTTTCATTCTTTCGCTCGCACACTCCACTAACCCAGTTAACACGGCTACTAATTAAATTTTAATCTCCCCTCATACTGTCACTTGCACCGTCACCCATATTGCCACTTGCTCTATCGCTCTCTCAGGCACTCCCCCACTCTTGCTATCACCTACCTATCCACTCCCTCCCCCCAGACGACAAGCAAACGGGCAAGCAGGCAGGACGACGCACACACAAACGAAAAGGAGGGACGAAAGCGTTGGTGTTTACTAAAACAGGCATAACAAAAAAATCGCTCAGCCCAACATTGAGCAACTGAAGAAAGAAAATAAAAGACTTAACCCTGTTTTGTACAATTTGTCAACACTCGGTGTACTGTTTATAGTAAAAAAGAGGGTTTGCTGAGGCTCCGGACAGCACAAATTAAAGGAGAAAAGGAAAATGCTGTAACGATGAAAACATCGTTTTTTCTGCCCGGAACCTTCTCAGCCCATTGTTCAGCTATGTTTTTTCTCCTTGTTTTTCACGGTTGTTTGTTGTGACCCAAAAAAGGGGGAAGTTAAGTTTTGTTTGCTTCGTGTTTAAGCTCGCTTCCTAAGCATTAATGTCGTTAATGCGCCGACTATGACGATGGCGATGATGATGCCGATTGTTGCTGGTACAAAGTACAGGTCAGTAACCGAAGCAGCCACAGGCGTGGGTTCTGGCGTGGCTTGCGGTGCTTCGCTAGCATAGAAATACGTTTCAGCAGAAGACGAATAGTACGACTCAGAACCTGCAAAGCTCGCGTAGAGAGTGAAATCGCCTGCAATGTCAGGCGTCCAAGTGAAACCAAATGTGCCGGCGGGGCTGCTTGTTGTTGTGCCGATTTCTCGATAGTTGCCATTGCTATCGAGAACGCTTATAGTAATCGGAACGCCAGTGATGTTAGTCGGCATTGACTGTTGCATGTAAACAGCTTCCATAAACTGAGTCATGCTGGCGTCGGAAACGCAGGGTAATCCATTGGGGAAGTTAGCTGCAACTGCTTGTTGTGAGGCACCAGAAGAGATGTCGGTCACCGTGCCGCTGATTGTTATAGGAGTAGCAGTCGTCACGCCAACACTAGGTGCATTAACAGTCATCATGGTGGGGCCTTTGCCGAAAGCGTATATTTGGTTATCATATGAATTTAGCGTCGTCATTATTCCGTCCACGATGGCAGGGCCAATCTGGACGTTGAAGCCGCTGATGCTCCAAACGAGGCTGCCATCTGTAGTGTTCAATGCCAGTTGTTGTGCGTCATGAAACAGAGGTGGACTATACTCATGACCTTCACCAAGGAAGATTTTACCGTCAGCAACAGTTGCCGTTGCAAATTGCCAAAGAGGCATCACGCCATAAGGTGACTCAATGCTGCTCGGAGTTTTGTAATGCCATTTGAATTCGCCAGTTAGGATATTATAGGCCCAACAGTCTCCTCCGTAGCCATATATGTAAATCGTATCGTTAGCGCCTTGTGTAGTAATGGAAAGGGAGTCGAACGGATTAGCGTCGGGCAACGTGACTGGCCCCCATATTCGCTCTCCGGTTTGGAGACTGTAGCCGCTCATCTTATAGGTCGATTGTGTGATTTCTGCATAGACACCATTACTCATAGTGAAAGCTTGGGCGCTGTTGCCATAAACGATAATGGAGCCAACAGTTTGGGTTCGATTGACTATCCAAAGTTGTCTGCCGTCTTCTTGACTGTAGCCTGCTTCGACCGTCCAACCTGTTTGAGACCATCCAGCAACAGAGGCATATTGAGTCATTAATATTACGCCGCTGCTTATTCCGCGTATGCTGAGACCGGGTGGATTAAACATGCCCATTGATACGAAATTTAACGGGACGCCCGAAATATTGGTTGCCAAGGGGGCGCTCCATTGTATTCCTGGGCTAAAGTCAAGAACCGCATTCTGTGGAGGTCGCCAGTAACTGCTACTGAGACTCATTTGCTTTTGTATACAGAGGGTTGAATTCCACATGTTTAGCGTGTTGTCGGTTGTATTAACGAAGTAGAAAATCAGATCGCCCTGTTCACTCATTATCTTGTTACTCGTGTAACTTCCAGTACCATTAGTAATTGTTAGAATGTAGTGGCCCGTCGCTGCATCCCATAAATGCAAATCGCTACCTAGAGTTGCTGTCATTCCAGGAGGTGTCTTAAGAGGCTGACTCCATAAGTAGGCAATGCCGCCATATTGTTGGGGTGTAATCACGTTCAGTATTTGACCACAAATTAAGTAATCGGTGGTATTCTGTGTCCACAGCGTTTCGCCAGTACGCAAGTCTATTGCTTCCCATCCTGTAGGGTTAGAACCCGCTCCAGGAATCATTGTGTTGTATATTATGCCGTTCATGATTATGGGACTATATTTAGCTTGGTCTTGCAATGTTGAGGCAAAGTTGCTTGTTTCGCTGTTACCGTATTCTCCGCCAATCATGCCGCCGAATGCTACAGACTTAGTCCATAGAATGTGAGCAGAGTTGGGCGCAGTTGTATAAGGATTGTAATTTCCGTTTTCATCGCGCACACCAGTGACACCTAGTTGTGTGGCACTTAAGCCTAGCCAGTTACCGCCGAGGGTATACCAGTTGCTGTTTTCTGCGTAGATTGGTCGTGTCCAGTATTGTGTTGGAAGAGGGGTTTCGGATGGATAGGAAATCGCTTCCTCTTGCACGGTTATCGTGAATTCATTACTGCTGCTGGGTTCGTAGTATCGACTACCTATTGTTTGTCCAGGAAAATTCATTTGAAAAGTGTAGTTGCCGACCACATCTGGCGTGTAGGTGGTGTAAGCTCCACCTGTTAAATCGGCGCTGAACGTCCCCAGAGTCTCGGTGTTTCCATTTGGATCTGTTACTGTCACCTCAAGATTTTCGAAGCCCCGCACGGGCAGGTTAACCCAGAAGTTTACGTTGACAGTTTGTCCGATGCCGACAGGATTAGGTGAAACGCTGATGTAAGTATAAGTTGGAGTTGAAATCTGCGCATTTGCAGTTGATATTAGCGTTACTGAAGCTGCCATTGAGAGTGTTAAGATTATAGCAAGAGACATATACGCCGTCTTTTTAGTACCGAATTTCATTTTTTTATTCTCCTTTTTATTTTGTCACACACATAGCGGCTAAATCTCTTAAAATTAAGAATGAACAAACTGTTCATACAAGACTTTAATAAAACTAAAAAAAGGACAGGATACTATTGTAATAGTGCTATTGAGGACGATAGGTGTTGCCTCAAAACGAGGAATTGATTGCAACTCTTCAGGATTTAGGATTGACGCGCGTACAAGCAAGAATACTCACAGCTCTCGCCAATCTAGAAGAAGCCACAGTAGAAACAACCGCCAAAACTGCACATATAGCTCGACAACACCTATATGAACCGCTAGCAGTACTTGAGAAAAAAAGTCTCTTGCAAAAGGTGATAAGTAATCCCACAAAATACAGAGCGCTCCCGATTCAAGAAGTATGTAGTATCTTAATGAAAATTCGAAACAAAGAAAACTATGAACTGCAACACAAGGTCTCTAAATTAATCAAAAACTTAGAAAAACACAAAACGCAATCTGCAACAGAAGTAAAAGAGACTCTGCTTATTACTGGAGTTTCAGCATTCCTGCATAAAATTAATGCCGCGACAGCAAGCGCTCAAACTAGTTTTGACGGAACAGCAGACATTGAACTGTTCAGGCATGGAATGGTTGATTCTGGTGAAATACATAGAGCATCCGTGAAAAGAGGAGTACACTATCGCCATATAATAAGTCTCCCCGAAAAGAGGATTGTTAAGCTCGGAGACGAAGATTTGAGGAAAAACCCGTTATGGAAAGTCAGGTTCTCATTCCGTCCCCTCATCTTTCAAATGACAATTATTGATAAAAAAGAAGTCTTCATCTCTCTGCACCCCCACGTTATGAGAGAATGCCAATATTATTGGTCTAATGATATATGCTTCCTAACTCTTGCACAAAGCTATTATGATAATTTATGGAAACAAGCTTCCAAAAGCCGCTCGCGCCGAGTTTCAAAAATAGCAAACCGAGTTTAAGATTGAGGGCGACGCCCTTTATTCTTACTGTGTGCGAGATTAAAGTTTAATCCAACCAACCATTTTTTTGTGTAAACAAAAACGTTGCGACTTCAGTACATTGTACATTAAGACGAGCAGTGCAACTACATCCGAGATTGCGACAACAGATAAAACAGTGAGTACTAATAATTCTTTAATTGCAAGTTATTGCAAGATGAGGGTTTGCTGAGGCTCCGGACAGCGCATATTAAATTTAGGAGAAAAAGGAAAAAATGCGGTAACTAAGGCATCGTTTTTCTGTCCGGAACCTTTTCAGCCCTTTTTCTTTTCGCGTTTTCTCCTTGCTTAGAGGCCCACTAAGAAAGGGGGGAAATCGTAGTGTTTTCCTGTTTTGCGCTACCTTTTCCTAATTATCAGCACTACTGCAATGGCGATTGCTATGATTACCGCTATTCCCATGCCTACGATAGTCATCGTGTTGTCAATTGGTTGTGGATATTGTGGTGGCGCTGTTGGTCCTGGTGCTTCGCTTGCGTAGAAGCCTGCTGAAGCGGACGATGACCAGTAGCTGTTGGAACCATCGAAGCAAGCGTAGAGTTTGTATTCACCTGGGATATCAGGTGTCCAAGTGTAGGTGAAGGATCCAAAAGCATCACTCGTGGTGGTGCCGATTTCCCTGTAGTTACCGTTAGAGTCAAGGACGTATAGGTTGATTTGGACACCAGTGACGTTGTTTGGCATTGGCTGCTGCTGGTAAACGGTTTCCATGAACAAGCTCTGGCTCTCGTCAGAGACGGCTGGAACGCCGTTCGGGTAGTTGAGCTTCACAGCGTCTTGTTCTGTGCCCGGCGAAACATCGGTTACGGTGCCTGAAATGGTTATCGGTGTTGCTATTGTTACGCCAACGCTTGGAGCTGACACCGTAACTTTTGTCGGTCCTTTAGCAAAGGCGTAAACTTGATTGTCGTATTCGTTCATTGAAATCAACACGCCTTGGGCAATCGCGAAGGCTCTGGTGTAGGTGCCGAGTACCGTAAAGATTGGACTGCCGTCAGTCATGTTGAGTGCTATCATTTGTGCACCGTGGAACAACGGTGGGTCATACTCGTGGCCTACGCCATAGTAAGCTACATTAGCGCTTTGGCATTGGGCAGCGAAAATCCACAGTGGCCATATGCCGTATGGAGTTTCAATTCCTGGGTCACCAAGTACATTGTTAGTGTGTTGCGCCCACATCTGAGTTCCAGTTGTAGCGTTGATTCCCCACATGTCTCCTCCGAAGCCGAAGACGAGTTCTACTCCGTTAGCGTACATGGACTTGAAGTTGAAGACGTTGTAGGGTTGAATCTCTCGGCCTTCAACAGGTTTCAGTGTTATATCACCCCATAGCTTGTTGCCGGTGCGTAGGTCGTAGCAGCAGCCTTTCCAGTTAGGCGTGCCCCAGAGGAATATTTTTCCATCTGCAACGTTGAAGCCTATTCTTGTCCATGGTTGCAAAACTCCTGTGTCTGCTGTTGTAATGTTCTTGAGCATCAGTTGACTTCCGTCGATTCCATCCATAGCTGATACGGTGACAAAGCCTGCTTGTTCGTAGCCGGAACCAACGTTTCCGTGGACAAAGCCAGCGCACATGGCGACGGTAATTTTTTTATCGGTATAGGTGTAGACACTTTCTATTCCCCAGTTCAAGCCGGCGATGTCTTTGCCATTAATTTGTGTGGCTGTAGGGACAGCGAATTGCATTCCAGCATTCCAGTCTATTACGAAGTTGACGCTTGGTTGGGGGAAACCCCTTCCTGAAATTAGAGCCTGCGTGAAGTTGAAGCAGTCTAAGTGGACTCCAGTGTTGTTAACAGTCTTGGGGGTTCGGTCACCAGTGCCTGGAGTTACAGTCTGAGTCCCAGCCGTACTGTTGATGTAGTAGCCCATCCAGCCTCCTTGGTCATCCAATCCAACTTGCATAGCCGAGAAACTTCCGCCTCCTGTGCCGTTGACTATGCTTCCGATGTAATTGCCGCTGAATGCGTCATACATGTTCCATTGAGTTCCAGTGGTATGGTAAACTGTAGCGATGTCAATCCCGCCAGTGTCAGCTGCTGGAAGATTACCGGTTGTCCAGAGAAATGGACCGACGACACCGTACTGGTTCGGGTTCTTGTAGTAGATCATCATACCACCGATCAAGTTGTTGGTGGTGTTTATCCGGAATAATTCTTTTCCAGTGTACAAGTCTATTGCGACAATGCCATCCAGTGCACCAGTACTCTTCGCAAAAGTATACTGCTGAGAGTACAAGACACCGTTCATTATGACTGCGGCAAAATTGGGACTGTACTGCCTCGTCATCCAATAGTTGCTGTTTTCAGTTCCACCATAGATTCCGCCTGGAACACCACCAGCGCCCCACGGCAACGTCCAGATAATATGGCCAGAGGTCACGTCTGACGTGTACGGGTTGCAGACGCAGTTTTCAAAGCCATTGGAGAGGCCTAAAGCTCCACATGACGCAAAATCATTTGGAGAAAATCCAAGCCATGGCCCACAGATCTTGTACCATTCCTGAATGTTTTCAGCGGTTACTGGAGTTTGCCACCACGTACCTGGCAACGGAGTTATTGGATAGGCACTAAGCGTTACTTGCTCTTCTTGCACCATGAGCGTTATGGTTGGACTTGTGCTTGGGTCAGCGATTAATCCACCCCATCCGCGCGGTGCTTCGTTGCCAGTGAGAGTTTGACCTGGATAATACCAGTAGATTGAGTAGTTGCCAAGAGTGTCAGGGACAAATAAATAGTATGTTCCGCCAGTTGTATCACTTGTGAACGGCCCATAAGTTGATTTTTCTCCATGCGGGTCAGTAATGTAGAGCGTCATGTTCTTGGCGGTTTCGCTAGTTTCCAGAGGTACTGCGAGGTACATGTTAATTGTCACTGTTTGGCCGATGCCTACAGGATTAGGGGCGACGTTGATCTGGGCGTATGTTGTAACGTGTGTTCCTGGTGGATAATAGACAGCTGCTGAAACTAGTATTATTGGAGCTGCGATTGTAAGAATCATGAGAACTGCTGATATTGCAACAGCTAGGTTCTTGTTTGTTTGCATTTTCCATATCTCCTATTATTCTGGCATTAGAGAGTATGGTTCTGGTCAGCATTTAAGCTTTTTACTAAGCGCGCGCGACGAAAGGGAAGTAGTGCGCACAAATCGCGAAGAGAAAAAAAACTGTAACGCCAAAAAGAAGTGAAAATGCTAATGACAATCACGCGCAACTACGCATTTAACAACTTGGCCCCAAATGGGGCTTAACCCTACGCTCTTTTTTTCTTTCCGTTAAGCAAATATTGACCTATGTACACGTTTGGGTTTGGGATTGAATTTAATCCAACAACAAAATTTCTCCATAGAAAGAAAGGAGAACTTGTTTTGTTTGCCCTCTTTTCTTATATTGCGCTTCGCAAGCGCCTAGCCTTGTTTCTGCGCAAAAGTCTCGTGTGTTTCCTGCGTATTGGTTTTCACCTTCCACATAAAGCATTCTGGAAGAAAAAACGGAGAAATTCCTCTGGAATGTACGTAGTAAAATCGAAAAAAACAAAATTACTAGTTAGACACCGAAAGTAAACAAAGAGGTGCCGTAATAAAACGGAAACCGAAGAGGTAATGGAATCTTTTAAATATAATTATAAAGGCTAGATAGTGTCGGTTCGTATGTGGAGCGCAGACAATTCAATTCTGTTAATTCTCTTCCTAGTTATAACCATTTCAACTCTCTGTATAGTAACGATTAAACCTACAAGCGCCGAAATCTCTAAACCGTCTGTTCCGGAATTTTCTGCAAAGGTCATCGACTACTCAAATGCGAAAGCCATTGAATTAACTATAAAGAAGCAGTCTTTCGAGACGTACACTGATAATGGTCAGACAATTTCTCTCTACTATAATGTCCACTTCAAACTTCACGGTTCGGATAGCTGGACAGCCATGTATTATTGCGGTGATGTCTTTCCAACACATTCAGGCTCTGACATAACGTTAGTGTACCCACTACAGTTAACAAGCGATGATAATTCAAATTATTATCTTCTGAAGGAAATAGCTGGCCAATACTACCTGCTATCTACAATACCGTTCAATGGACAAATCGACTTGCGTGTCCAAGCTATGGAAGGCATTCTAACATCCTCAAGCTTTACTGGTCAAACAAGCAGTTGGACTAACACACAAACACTAACAATACCAGAACCATCAACTTCGCCATCTCCCACCGTTCCAGAGCTACCGTGGTTTGTCATTATACCCTTGTTTACAATCTTACTTGCAGCAGCGGTCGGTATGAGAATTAGGCGAAGCGCAGCGTTGAGGGCGCCACATTAGTAAAAAAAGAAGGATTAAAATTTAATCTAACAACAACTTGGCGGTTGACATGGCTTTGAGCTGGTTTTGCGTATGTTGCAAGAGTGTGCTCAACAGAATTAATAGCTTCGCCTGAAACTCAATGCAGAATTAGCTCTTCACTATGGAATCCACTTATGGACTCTTCGCTGGTAATCAACATACTGTTGACCCAGCATTCTTGTTAGGTCCTTTTCCTCGTACGTTGCCATCTTGTCAAGAAATACGAAGAAGGCTATCCACACTGCAAGTGACAGAAATGAAAGTGTTGCTATTGCAAACCCTAAAAGGACTAAGAGCCCTCCCAGATACATCGGGTGTCTAACCTGGCCATAGACTCCAGTGTCGATGACTTTTGCTTCTTTTTGGCTGAACACTACAGCTTCAGATTTCCTAACGAAATAAATCCCTAGAATTAAGGAGGCAACTCCGACAGGCACGGTGATGAGAAGCGAGATTAACCCAGTTGGCAGCGTTGTGATAGGTAGAATGAAGGAGTCTAAAACCCACACAGCAAAGAAGACAAGCATGAATACAAGTTGCACTTTATCATTAAGGGGATGCTCTGCACCTATTCCTTCCCGCGGCATGACGACAGTTAAACGATAACTGCTATTTCTTTCTTTTCTCAAAAGCCAAACATTTTTCATTAAAATTCAATCAACAAAAGAGTTGTTATTACAACGGTGATTATTCATCGAAAGCTTTACCCACCACCTGCGTATAAACAACTTTTTCACATTCTTTCAAGCGCATAATCTTGTGAAGTTTATCCCGATTAACCCAACCAAGAACCACAGTGCTTAGTTTCGCAGCTGCACAGTAAAGATAAACATTCTGACTGATGAAACCAGTATCTGTTCCCGAAATAAACCATCTTAGAGCATCGTCTTTAGCAAAATGACTACTGAGTTTCGAAAAATCAGAAACGTAAACAAGCCCAACCGGAGCTGAACACATCATCTTTTGAGTACCAATATCCGCTCGGATATCTTCCGAAAGAACCTGAATCAGCTGATGACCCTTTTCATCATAAAGGAAAACACCTTTCTCTAATGCAACATAGATTTTTATTTCCTGCCAATTATGCGCAGACGGAGCAGTTCTTTTGCTTTTACTCTTGTTTGTTTCTTCTTTGGTAATCCCACAGGCAGCCCAGAGAAGATTTGAAAGTTCTTGGTCTGAAAGAGGGGCATCCTTCCATTTCCTTACTGAGCGACGTTTTTCCAGAGCTTTCATCAACGGGAAATCAAGATCTTGCTGCGGTACGGGAAGCTTTATCGTATTTGCCATAATAACAGTTGGTTCAGAAGCGAATAAATACCTCTCGATTTATAAAAACAAGTTCGCGCTTACGATTTGGGATTAAATTTCAATGACAAAAAACGAAAAACTGGCGACGCTGCGAGTGGACTGGAAATATGGTTTGCTGAGGCTCTGGACAGTGGACACAGAATCAAAGGAGAAAAAGGAAAAAATGCGGTAACGATGAAACCATCGTTTTTTCTTTCCAGAGCCTTTTCAGCCCTTTTTTGCCTTTTCTTCTTTTGTGTTTGTTGTTACCCAAAAAAGAGGGGGAAATTGTTTTTGGTTTTTTGTCATGTTTATCGCTTCCTAAGCAGCAGTATGGCTAGCAACGCGCCGACTACGATTATTGCAACGAGTAAACCAATAACAGCTGGCACAAAGTATAGGTCAGCTGCTGATTGCGGCGCAGGTGTTGGTTCTGCAGTAGGGGCGGGAGCTTCGCTTGCGTAGAAGCCTGTTTCAGCAGACGTCGGATAGTAAGAGTTTGATCCTGCAAAGCTTGCATACAAAGTGTATTGACCAGGAATGTCTGGAGTCCACGTGAAGATATACACGCCGCTAGCATCGCTTGTTGTTGTGCCTATTTCTCGGAAGTTGCCGTTCTCATCGAAAACGCTCAAAGTGACCTCGACGCCTGTAGCATCGCCTGGGCATGGTTGGTTCTGGTAGACGTACTCCATCCATTTGCTCTGGCTCTCGTCAGAAACACATGGAAGGCCATTCGGGAAGTTCGCTGCGACTTCACTCTGTTTTGTGCCTGCGGAAACATCCATCACAGTGCCAGTGATAGTAATCGGTGTTTCAGTGGTTACTCCAACGCTGGGCGCTGAAATAGTCATAGCGGTTGGACCCTTGCCGAAAGCGTAAACCTGGTTGTCATAGCCGTTCAGCGTAAGCATAATTCCGTATGCAATCGCCGTAGACCTGATGTACATGCCCAGTTCGCTCCATACAAGGGAGCCATCAGTGATGTTAACAGCCAGTGTTTGAGCGCCAGGGAACATCGGCGGGTTGTATTCGTGACCTATCGGGAAGTACGCAACATCGTTAGTTATGCCATCGCACTCGAAAACCCAAAGCGGCCAAATACCGTAAGGATTCTCAGCGCCAGGCGCACCAACAAGTTTCGTCGTGTTCGTGTACCAGTTCACATTTCCATTAGTATTGTTGAGACACCAGATGTCTCCTCCGAAGCCTCTGAAGAAGGACACGCCAGGTCCAGGCGACCATCGGAGGTTAAAGATGTCATAGTAGTTAGGCATTGCACCGTTGTCTCCTCTAAGTTTGGATGTCCAAGCCTTTGCACCTGTACGTGCATCCACAGCGAAAACATTGAAGTTCTGCATGTTAGCGTTTATCCAAACGCCATCTTCGATACCCATCTCTGTCCTCGTAAAAGGCTCCAAAGTGTCAGTGTCCGCGGAAGTGAAGTTCTTAACCCACAACTGGTTACCAGTCTTAGTATCGATAGCACCTACAACTATCCAGCCGTTAGTAGTTCCTCCGTACCCTTGTCCGAAAGTGAATCCGCCTGTGCAAACAATAGCGCCGTTGGTTATTTCGTTTATTGCCAGAGCTGGGCTTATGGTTACGCTGTTGCATTCAGTTATCATTGGTTTAGACCAAATACGCCCACGTGTGAGTTCAACCACGCTATCTTGTACCAGATTGAATGAGAAGCCGTCTCCTCCAACCATAGTCCGCGTCATGTTAATAGCGTTCATCGTCATATCCGTTGAGTTGATGTAGTAGCCTATCAGGTGTCCGCCTTCGCCTATTTCAAAAGTCAATGCGCTGCCGTTGACAATGCTCATTACGTATTTTCCAGTCATACCATCGTATACGTGATACGCTGTACCAGTGCTAGCGACTCCTGCGTGGGTGCCGTCTGTCAAGATGAACGGACCAACAGTACCGTACATGTTAAGGTTGTGATAAGCCATTTGCATGCCGCATCGCAAGTTCTCAGTCTCAGTGTCTATCGTGTACAGAGTTTCGCCAGTGTACAAGTCAGTGCACACAATGCCCTGCATGGCGGCTGTCGCTCTAGTCGTAGTGTACCAGTCAGACCACATCATGCCATCCATGATCACAGGTCCATATTGAGGCCAATACTGCCTTGTCGACCAGAAGTGGCCATCCTCCTTACCAGGACCCTGCACACCACCAGCCACACCACCAATGCACCAAGGCTTCGTCCACAAAACGTGACCAGCATCAACAGACTCAGTGTACGGGTTGAAGTTGCCGCCATAGAAGTTGCCGCCAGTTCTAATGAAAGTGATGCCAGTGATGCCATACCAGGGACCCATAAGCGCATACCAGTTATCCACGTTCATAGCGCTAACAGGAAACTCCCAGTAATTCTCTGGAAGAGGAGTCACCGGATAACTAGACCTTGTCACCTCTTCCTGCTGCACCACAAGCTCAAACACGTCACTCTCGCCAGGCTTTTGATACCACCAATCGCTTCCTCGCGTAATGTTCTGTCCAGGATAAGTCATTTTGAATTTCCAAGTGCCAAGCTTGTCAGGAGTAAATGTGGTGTATGTTCCGCCGGTTGTGTCACTTGTGAACGGCCCCAAGGTAGATTCTACACCGTCAGGATCCGTTATGTGCACCATCATACCTTCGTAACCCGCACTCGTAAGTGTAGGTATAGCGTGGAATATGTTGATAGTCGCTGTCTGCCCAATCCCGATGGGATTAGGACCAACGTTGATGTAACTGTACGATGGAATTTCGGTTCCCGATATAGGAAAATCACCAACTGCCGTCTGCAATAGCATTGGAGCTGCCAAAGAAACAGTCAATAACAGCACAGCTATAGTCACTAGTAGTTTTTTAGACATTTCTTTTCCTTATTCTCCTAAATTTTAATACACTTTCTGTGTGTATGACCTATAAAATCACCCAAAGCCATATAAAAATCTTGCCATATTAGAGGAAATTGTAGTTACACTTTTAATTTAACAGATGAGCGCTCAGGTAATCAGAGTCATTTTACATAAAACATAAGATTATAACAAAAATGAGGGAGTTCTGAGAGGAATCTGCGTTGTTTTCACTCTGATAGTAATTTTTGAATCGAAAACGAAACCTCAAAAAATGATGATAATTTCCAATAAAATCTTTGAGTTTTTCAAAAGCCGCAAAAAGATTCAGAATCTTAAAGGCCACCCCCTCTCACGCACGATTTTCCTCTTTTCAAATAGCATGACCGTCTCCAGTTCAGTAAGCGATTTCAGAACCTTCTTTTTCGCCTTCATCTTTTCTCCGAGAAAATACACCTGCACGCGCAAGCGCACCATTATGCCATCACCTGAGAAGTCAATGGTTTTTTCATTAAAATTTAATGCACACACACACTTTGAACGGGCAGAAGGCATGAGGCTGGGAGCCACGCCTACTTCTGAAAGGGTGTGTTTGAGGCGTGGCTGACGTGAGAAAAAAGCAGGTGAAAGGCATTCGGGAGCTTTTTTGGCTTGAAAATTTGAGAAGTGGATGTTTTAGGTTATTATCGTTATTATAGTATATCTATATATCTATACTTTTTTCGGGCAAGCAAAAGGTGAAAAAAGGGGTA
>CAZDLK010000015.1:0-32750 GCA_964506435.1 uncultured Candidatus Bathyarchaeia archaeon
ACCCACTGCACCCGTCATTCAGCATCGTCGAATGCCTAGGCACCATCAGCGAAACCCGCTGGATACACACCAGTTCAAACTCCATATGGGATGACTGGGTATATAGCTCGGGAGAACCTGTAACTACTTCGGTAACACTTGAATCAGGAAAGACTTATCGCATTGATGTAGCAGAATGCTTCTGGTACGATTACCCTAACTCGCTTGAAGCTGACGCAATGTACTACACCACAGAATCAATTGGCTGGAACTGGGCTAACCATTTTCCTGCACCTGACGGCCACTCTTTCTTGCAAATCAACGGCGCAGACATAAACTGGGGAGCCTACAACGGAGACCATGCTTACTCAATCGAATACGTTGGACAAGGCACATCTATAACTTTCCAAATAATCGACTGGGTAGATCAGGACTACACAAACAACATCTGTCACTTGCCAATCTACATCTACATAACAGAGTACAAAGGCGGCATACACGACCCATAAAACGCAATCTCCCTTTTTCTTTTTTAATCCCTTTTCGAAAACAATGTGTCCGCGTTGTTTTGACCAAAACCCGCTTCTTTGCTGACTGATTTTTATGCATTCTTATATAAGCTAAAATATACTATCAAAGATAGGCAGAACACGTTGACCACCAATTCAGCAGTTGATAGACTAAATGCTGCGATAATTCGCTTAATCAACGAGAAGAAACCACAAAACGTCAAACAACTTGTGGGTCTTGTAAAAGAGGAATTGCCCTTTTCTGAAAACCAAATAATTGATGCTGTCTTGAACCTGCAAAGTCAAAGAAAAATAAGATTTGACAGCGCTTCTCTGTATGAATCGCGACAACTGACCACACTTCAAAACAGGGCAGGCTTTGTGGTGCTGGGTAACCATCGCGATAGCCGCTATAACGGTGGCTGTAGTTTTCACAGTTCCAGAAAACTTCTACCCATGGAGTTATCTGAGGAACGCCTTAGGCATAATTTTCGTTCTATGGCTGCCTGGTTTCGCTATTATAAAAGCACTTTTTCCCGTAAACGTTCCAATAAAAACCAGCAGCGAAAACTTGGATGCAATCGAACGCATAGTCCTAAGCCTCGGCATGAGCCTAGCCCTCGTGCCAATAATCGGCTTAATCCTCAATTATACTCCATGGGGAATAAGCCTATCTCCCATAATTCTAAGCCTTTTTGCACTAACACTCGCTTCTGCGACAGTGGCAATGAAACAATGCATGAACTGTGCAGTCTTCAAAAACAACCAAAAAACCAAATGCCTTACCCGCAAAATCCCATTAATCCCCACGCTTCTCAGCACTTCGCTCCTTTATTCACAAGCCAAACACAACTTTGTTCTGCAAAAACACAACCTGCTGCTTAATGAAAACCCAAAGCAAAAAAATAGTGAACGCCACAACAACCACAAACACAACTATACCAAAAACATAGGGGGTAGGTCGCTCGAAAAACGGGGAAGGAAAGTTCGGCGTTTATCCTGTGCCAGTTATCACGATGTTGACGCTGAACGTTGTGATGCCGCTTATACTGGACGAAACGCTTAATGTTACCGTTGCTGCAACGTATTGCCCAGCGTTTAATGTTGTGCCTTCTTTGTTCCAAGTCAGCGTTATTGGTCCATCAGCGCTTGAAGGGCTCCAGTTTGTTTTTGTCATGCTCAGTGTTATCGGTGTGTTGCCTGTGTTTTTGACGTAGATTGTTCTAGTGACGGAGTTTCCTGGTGTGAGTGTTCCCCAGTCTATGGATGTTAGCGTCTGCGTGCAAGAGTAGTCTGAATAGACGTTTACGTTTACTGATGTTGAAATGTTTATGCTTCCTGCGGATGAGACTGTTTGGCTTACGCTGATCAAGCCAGCGGTTGTGACTGTTAGGATTATTCCGACCATTGCGATTGCCAGTATTGCTCCGGTGGAGAGTTTTCGCATTGTCATTTTTGTGTTCCCTCTTGTTAGCAAATGCGATATCGTAAGTATTAATAAACGTTATTGTTCACGATTACAACACAAATACACATCCAAAAAACCCAAAATCTAAGCTCCAAACAACCTAAAACTCGGAAAAACCGACGATTCGCTCTCAAAACACGCATTACACGCCTAAAAACCAAAAAGAACCATAGTTCAGCCTTCACACTTCCTGCTAACCTGTACCACCAGTTGATCTGCCAGCCACTTTGCGCTGCGATTGGCGTACACTTAACCTCGGTTTTGCACCTATACGTTTAATAAAGTGGCGATTGAATGTTTGGCTTTTAAGGAGGTTAACCGCTTCGTTTGCTGTTGGACACATGGCTTTAGCGTACTTGCTAGGCAAATCCTCAGCTAAGCTCTTGAAAGTTAACCTCAATGTCCCGTTAATCTTGGTGCTCTCCATAATTCCAGATGTTGACATCCTCTTCGGAGTAAGTGGCCTGCATCGGGGACCAACGCACTCGCTAATATTTGCGCTTCTTGTTTTCATTCCCTTTTTTGTCCTCTACCGCCAGAAAGCTGTGCCGTACTTTCTTGCTTTTGCATCGCATGCTGCGATAAGCGACTTCATTGTAGGCGGGAATATCATGTTGTTTTGGCCTTTAACGTCGCAATTGTTTGGGTTATGTGACTTCGGCTTTTATTTTTCCATCGATAGCCAAGTAAACATAGCGTTAGAATGCTTGCTGTTTGCGGTTTCAACGGTTGTACTGTTTAAAACTGGAGATTTGTCCTTGTTTTTACGCAGCAAAAAATCCAATTTGCTGTTAGCGATACCTGTTGGAACGGTTCTACTGCCGACTCTTGTGAGTTATCCGCTTCAAGTGCCGCTTTTGTTGATGCTACCGCATTTGTTTTATCTGGTGCTGTTTTCTATTTCTGTTCTGATTACGCTTGCAGGGTTGAAAAAGGGCTGAGGCGCGCTGTGATTTTGCGTGCACTGTTTTTTCCTTGATGTACGTAGTAACGGCGTTGTCGTGTGCTTCCTGTTTCCTGTTGGATGCATGCAGTTTTTATATGAGGATTGGCAAATAACACAAGGCGTGCAGCTTCATCGTTGTTGGATTGTGTAGTTGATGAGGAAGACGATATTTAAGAAGCTTGAAGCTCAAGGGCTAATTGCGAATTACAACCGTTTAAGGAAAAATTTGCCTCCGAAGCTTCCTGACCGAGTTTTTGTTCGTGATGAAACTTTCCGTGAGGCACTTAAAACACCTACTGTTTTCTTAACTTATGTTGAGCAGGTTAAACTTGCCAAGTTACTGGATGAGACAGGTGTGTCCTCGATTAATCTTGGTTTTCCAGGTTTGTCCGAAGATGACAAGCGCGGCATCAAACGAATCGTGAATGAAACGTTTGAGAAGGTGACGCTTGTTGCTTCAGCACAGGCAACGAAAAACAGTGTAGACGCGTGTTTGGAATGTGGCCTAAAGGAAATAACGATAGAGGCGCCTTTTAATGAGTTTAATCTTCAGCAGCGGTTTAAAATGACTAAGGAGCAGGCGTTGCAGAGAATCGTTGACAGTGTTGAACATGCCCGAAAGCATGGTACGAAGGTGGATTTTATGCTTATGGATGGTTCGCGGACGCCGCTTGATGAGGTTCTGCAAGTTTTTGAGGCTGTTGCAACGGCTGGTGCAACCAAGCTGGGTATTGCTGACACGGTTGGTTTTCTTAGGCCTTTGTCTATGCATTATTTGTTGTCGCATGTTCGGGATGGTTTGCCTGAGGCTGTTAAGAAGAAGGCGGCGTTTTCGGTTCATTGTCATAATGATTTTGGTTTGGCGACGGCTAATACTTTGGCGGCGGTGGAAGAAGGTGTGGCTAATGTGCATACTTGTATTGCGGGTTTCGGGGAGCGTGCTGGTATTGCGCCTTTTGAGGAGGTTGTTGCCAGTTTGGAGCTCTTGTATAATATTGATACGGGGGTTGATTTGGAGAAGGTTTATCGTGTTGCGCAGTCGGCTGAGAAGGCGTTTGCGTTGCCGATTCAGTTTCATAAGCCGATAATTGGCGAGAATCTTTTTGCGCGTGAGGTGGATGATGAGGTGGAGAAGATGCGGGCGCAGCCGTTGCTTTTTGAGCCGTTTCCTCCTGAGATTGTTGGGCGTGAGACGCGGTTTTTTGTGGGCAGGAACACGGGGCAGACGTTGATTCAGAGGTTGCTGGAGCAGGCTGGTGTGCGTGCTTCGCCGCGGCAGATGGATGAGTTGTTTAGGCATGTTAAGAGTCCGCAGGAGAGTTTGGATAAGGGCGAGTCGCAGATGACTTTTTATCAGGTGAAGAAGCTTTTGAAGGATTTGCAGAAAGGCTTGACGATGGATGAGTTTTGGCGTTTGGTTGAGTTGATTACTAGGCAGAAGCCGAAGCCGCCGGAAGATGTTGCGAAATCGAAGGTTTAAGGATGTAGTTGGTCTTTTTGCTTTTTGGTTCGGTTTAGCGTTTCGGTTCAAAACCTAGTTGTTGTCTTATCGTTGCTGTTTCTTCGGGGCGTATGTGTCGCGGGTAGTTGTATAGTGGTCCGCTTGGTTTTTCGTTGTAGAAGGGTCGGTTGCAGTTTGGGCATCCTGAGGTGAGGAAGGGTTCGCCCGTGTCCACTGTATGTTCTAATGTTTCTTTTTTGGTGCCGAAATCTGTTATTTTGCCGTTGGCATCGAACTGCATGTTTTCGTAGCGTGTTGTGCCGTTGATGATTAGGTGTCTTGCGAGTTGGATGCGTCTGTATGTTTCGATTGGGGGTTGCGGTTTGTTTTCTAGTGCTGTGCCGTGGATGGGTGTGAAGGCGAAGAGGGCGGGTAAAACATGCATGTCTATGCATTGTTGGATGATGTTGATGGCTTCTTTTTCGGTTTCGCCTAGGCCGATGATTATGTGTGTGCTGACGTTTCCTTTTCCGAAGATTTCGTTGGCTTCTCGTAGTTGTTTGAGTTGTGTTTCCCATTGGTATGGGCCGCCTGCGGTTGGGCCTTTGATTTCGTTGAATAGTTTTTTTGTTGCGGCGTCTAGGGCTATGCCGATGCGGTTTACTCCTGCGTCTGCTAGTTTTTGCATGTTTTGGCTGTTTAGTGGTTGGCATGAGATTGAGATTGGGGTTTTTGTGTGTTGTTTTATGGCTTTTGTGAGGGCGGCTAGGTGTGTGAATACGTTGGGGTAGTTTAGGGCTTGGATGCAGATGCGTTTTATTTGGTTGTTGTTTGCTGCGTTTTCTAGTTCTGTGAGGACGTTTTTTGTGGGGAAGGCTGGCCATGAGACTCGTGAGAGTAGGCCTGTTTTGCTGCGGCTGTTTCTGGCTTGGGGGCAGAAGGCGCAGTTTGCGGTGCATTTGCTGGTTTTGTAGGTCATTAGGTATGCGGTTGTGGGTTCTGCGTCGAGTTTGCCTTTGATTAGGTTGAGGGTTATGGCTGTGCCTAGTGAGGCTCGGATGTGTGTTGGTAGGTTGGTGTTGAAGTTGTTGTTGGTGGTGGCTTGTTGCATTTTTGTGTTTTTCTCCGGGGGCTTTTCTTGTGTTGTTTGTGGTAGTGTTTTGTTTATGCTTGTTTATTAATGGTGTCTTGTTTGGTTGTTGAATTGTTTTGTGGGCGGGTGTTGAAAGTTTTAAAGGTTTTTGTTGTTTATTCTATTGTGGGTGGTGTCTTGTGCGGGTTGTGTTTTGGCTTTTAGATATTAATTCTGAAGTCAGGGATGGTGTGGCTGAGTTGTGGTTGTGGGGTGTTGCTGAGAATGGCGGTAGAGTGCTTGTTGTTGACAGGAATTTTAGTGCTTGTTTTTATGTTGTGGTTCAGGATGGTTTTGACGTGTCGAAGGTTGCTGCGGAAATCAGAAAAGCGCATGGCGAGTTGATTGTGGGGTTGGAGGTTGTGTCGCGTAGGTTTTTTGGGAAGTCTGTGGAGGCGGTGAAGGTTTATTGTAGGGTGCCAGATGTTGCTGTTAAGCTTGCGCGGGTGCTTCGAGGGTTCGAAGGGGTTAGGGATTGTCTCGAAGATGATGTTCGTTTTTCTATGCAGTATTTGATTGGTAATGGTGTGGTTCCGTGTGCGTGGCATGAGGTGGATGTGGTTGAGGAGGCGGGCAGTTTGGGTGTTCGTGCAGACAGGGTTTACGTGGCGGTGTCTGCGCCGAGGCTGTTGGATAGGGCTGTTGTGCCGTCTTTGCGTGTTTTGGGTTTTTCTTTGGTGTGTTATAGTCGTGAGGGTTCGCCGAAGGCTGATAGGAGTCCTGTTGTTGTGCTTTCTGTTGTTGCGAGCAATGGCGTTGAAAGGCAGTTTGTTGCTGGCGACGATAAAGATGATGGGGCGTTGTTGCAGAGTTTCATTGCTTACGTTGAGGAGTTTGACCCTGATGTTGTTGTGAGTTATGGTGCGAACGCGTTTGGTTGGTCTTATCTTAAGGAGCGTTGTCGCAGGTTGGGGCTTAAGTTGTGTGTGGATAGGGCTTGTGTTGAGCCGCATACTAGTGTTTATGGGCATGTTTCGTTGACGGGTGTGGCTAATTTGGATTTGGCGGATTTTGCTGATGAGTTTCCTGATGTTAAAGTTAAAACGTTGCAGAATTTGGCTGCTTACTTAGGCGTACTGAGTGGTGGGCAGGAGGGGGTGGTTGAGGATGTGGATTTTGCGGATTATTGGGATGACAAGCGGAAGCGTGGTGTGTTGGCGGCGTTTTCGTTGGATAATGCTCGGAGGGTTAAGAGTGTAGCCGTGGCGCTGTTAAGCTTTGCGATGCAGCTGTCTATTCTCGTGAGCCTGCCTTTGGATCATGTTATGGCTGCGGCTGTTGGTTTCCGTGTGGAGTGGTTTTTGATTCGGCATGCGCAGAAAATCGGTGAGCTTGTTCCTCGTCGTCTTGAGCAAGCGTATGTGTCGTATGCTGGTGGTATTGTGCTTAAGCCGCAGGCTGGGTTGCATGAGAACATTGCGGTTTTGGATTTTAAGTCTATGTATCCGAATATTATGATTGCGTTTAATGTTTCGCCTGATACGTATGTTGCGCCTGAGGAGCCTGTGCCGCGTGGTGGTGTGTTTGAGGCGCCTGAGGTTGGGCATAGGTTTCGGAGGGAGCCTGCGGGTTTTTACAAGGAGGTTCTTTCTTACTTAATCGGTGTTAGGGGTGAGCTTCGTGCCAAAATGAAGGCGTTAACTGCGGGCAGTGTGGAGTTTGAGGTTTTGGATGCGAGGCAGAAGGCGGTTAAGGTCATTACTAACGCGGCTTATGGTTATGCTGGTTGGGTTGGTGCGAGGTGGTATCGTAAGCCTGTGGCTGAGGCTGCGGCAGCTTGGGGCAGATACACGATTCTTACTGCGATTAAGATGGCTGAGGATGCGGGGTTACAGGTGGTTTACGGTGACACTGACAGCTTGTTTGTTAGTTTTGAGGAGAAGAAAACCAGTGAGTTGATGGAGCAGATTAAGCGGAAAATAGGTTTGGAAATTGAGCGTGGCAAGGTGTATACGCGTGTTTTCTTCACGGAAGCCAAAAAGCGTTACGCTGGTTTGCTGCCTGACGGAAGCCTTGACATTGTGGGTTTAGAGGTTATTCGCGGTGACTGGGCAGAAGTCGCAAGGAAAGTGCAGGAGGGCGTGTTGGAACGGGTTTTGAAAGAGCAGTCGGCTGCGAAAGCGGTTGATTTTGTGCGCAGCGTGATTGTTGAGCTTAGGCGGCAGAAGGTGCCGTTTCGGGATTTGATTATTTGGAAAACTTTGACGAAGCCTGTGGAGGATTACAAGATTAAAGCAGCGCATGTTGAAGCCGCAAAAGCTTTAGAGCAGAAGGGTTGGGCGTTGACTGTAGGCGACAAAGTGGGCTACGTCATTCTGACTGGTGAAGGACGGCTTTACGACAGGGTTAAACCTTACGTTTTTGCTATGTATGCCGAAGTGGATGTTGAATACTACGTGCTTAAGCAAGTGGTTCCTGCTGCCGTGAGGGTGCTGGAGTTTTTCGGCGTAACCGAAGACGAACTGCTCAAACCTGCCAAAAAGGAAAAAGAAAACCTGCTAAACTTCATGAAATAAACACAAGTGAAATTATCATCCTAATCAACTAACTATTCACTTGTACAATACGGCATTACACTCACTATACAACCACCTGCACTGCACAGAGAGATTAAATCAATATATGAAAGTACCAGTTTCTATTTCAACATTAAACTTTTTAACTGAATGTAAGGTAATAGTTGAATATGTCCGTTCAATTCGTAGTATCAGATGTTTCTGCGGAATTCATGATGGATGTAGCCAAATTGGTCGCATCCTCACCACATCCACTAAGTAGAAATGACGTGGCAAATAGCTTCAACGTAAGTAATGCGTATATTTCAAATGCAATTTCCCAGTGTCTTCAGTTAGGTTTGATTTGCGCCCAAGACAGCCACTACATGAGCACAGATAAGTTCAGAGATTTGCTGAAAAGGTCAGAGAAATCGCAACTCTTGATTGCACTTCGACAAGCTTTGCAGAGCTATCCGCCTTATTTACTGTATCTTGACTTCATAAGCAAAGGTTACGACGCCAAACAATCTGCAAATATGACGTGTGGCATATTCAGAATTCAATCCCCAAAAGAGAAAGTTGAAAAGATGTTTAAAAAGTGGGGACTCCAAACAGGCATCATTGTTGACAATGGCTCTGGCAAGTTTTCTATTCCTGAAGCAGAAAAGGGTTTGTCGCTAGAATATGTTGACAGCCTTCTCAAAGCCATGAAAGCTGATTTGCAAGCTAAAATCTTTATAATAGAAACAATGAGCCAACAGGCTTATGCCTACTTAACTCAGAAGGAAATCAATATCGATGACCTCTCTGACGCATTGATGGGTTATGAAAAAGATTCACAAACTTCTGCCTATAAAGCCTGTCAAACTTTTGAGTATTTTTTGTTCAAATTAGGTGAAGATGTAGGTGTAGATGTAAAAACTTGTAATGGGGTCATTGACTTAGCTGATAAAATCAAGGGTGCAACAAATGATGCAATGCTAAAAAACCAATGGCACATCTGTCACGGTGTTGGCGGACTACGCAATATGACCCATCACAGTCCTGATAAAGATACGGGTAAAGAATGGAGTTTCACCCCTCAAGGTGCAATAATTTCTTCTCTAATTGTTCCAACTGCCATAAGGAGCATTTATCTGTATTGGAAAGAGAAAAAACAAGAATTCTAAAATTTTAAATAATGACATCAGTATTCTAAATTAGGGATTAACGAAATGAGCGAAACTGAAGAGAAAAGTTTGTCGCCCCCTCAAGCATCAGTAAAAAGTTATGATGAATTGCTCAAACTCTTGGAGAACAGAACAATCCCAAGAGTTGACGTGGCATTCTTAAGAGACCACTCAATTGCAAGCCAAAACGAATCAAAATTCATTGCTGGACTTAAGTTTCTTGGTTTGGTGGACAAGGATGGAAATGCAACTGAGGACATGAACAATCTGTGTAATGTTGAATCCAAACGCAAAGAAAATCTGGAAAAAACTGTGAGAACGGCTTATTCTCTTCTATTCGAAGGGATAAAAATTGACCTCTCAAATGCGGACTCGGAAGTATTGGTGAGTGCATTTAAGAACGATTATAAAATGGGTTCAATGAATACTGCGGTAAAAGGCGCGAAAGTTTTTGCGTATTTTGCTCAAAAAGCAGGTATCCCTATCTCAGAAGCAATACTTACGAAATTGGCGCCCTCAATTGCCACAAAGAAAAAACCAACTGTGCCAAAGAACAAACCTAAGAGAGAGCCCCAAAAAGGAAAGCCCCCCATTGCTAATGCACACACTGAAGCCCTTCCAGCAGATGTTATAGCTCGTTTTGAGTTGAGCGGTACAGGACATGTCGATATTAGGAGCAAAGAAGATTTTGCGATAGCCAAAGCATACTGGATAACTTTGTGCAAGAAATTGGGAATTTCCGACAAGGATGCAAGTTAAAGCATATCAGTAATTCACTTCAATTCTCACATTTTCTCTAAACCTTTCCAAAAATGCAAAAACATAATAGCTGAACCGAAAGAACTAATCAGAAGTGGCAAAGTGACTGAGAAAAAAGAAGAAACAAAAAAGAAGACTATCGACGATAAATTAATTGAGTATCACTTAAAATTCTTAGATGCTATAAAAGACGTCTATCCTTTAGCAGTTTTAGGTTCACTATGTATAGCTATAGCCGCCTTCACAGGTCAGAACTACCAAGACATACAGCCATACGCAATAACTGCCGCAGCCCTATTCTTAATAGCCTTCACAGTCTCTTTTATGTTCAGAATCTTCAATAACTATCTGCTAGCATTGGTTTCTTTCATTTGTACTGCTTTGGCAATTGTGTTCCTTCTTTTAGTTGTCATAACATTTGCTCAAGCAATTCCAGTAGTAGGTAAATCTGTAAGTGCTGTTTCTGACATTTTCTATATTTCGATTTTTTCGATTAGTGCTTACGCTGTTTATAAACTTCGCAGAAAGACAGAATCCCGCGCAATTCGTTTTTGTTATACAATAGCTTTTCCTGTGCTCGCCATTGCTGTTTTCTTCTATGCCTTTAACATGGCGGCAAGATTTGCGGATTTTTCAATTCCAGCCATTTTGAGTGAAATGCCATTAATCGTCATAAGTCTTTTTGGCTTAATCAGCATGGTTATTTCCATCATTGAGATACGAAATAGAAGAATAGCAAAAAAGAACAACGCAAAACAGCAAGTTGCTCCCCCTACTACTTAGATTTTTGACTTTTTGGCGTTTGTCGATTTTTAACAGAGGCATCTGTATAACTTCTGAAAAGTGGTGATAAAACCCTAACTAATCACCTGTGACTTTCTTTTTTCGTGACTATCTCTCAGACTTTTGCAAAACCAAACCGAAAAACGATTAAAAAACGTCAATAATTGTCGTTAATCACAGATAAAATCTTCATTGAAGTTTTTACTGTTGACTTATTGATTGCAGAATTGGCTAAACGACATCCACATCTTTGGGAAGCTTAGTTGTTGTTGTCTTTTCATTAGAGCGTTCAAGTTCCACAGTGCCAGCTTGGTTTTTGAAAATTAGTTTCGGTGTTGTCTTCCCTTTTTCTTCAATTTGCTCTGGTACAGGCGATATCTCTTCTTCCGTTTTTTCAGTCTTCACTAAACCTTTATGCAAATCAGCACGCCATGAGGTCTCCTTCTTGCTTCTTTTCGAATATGCCCTTTTTGTTGCTCTTCTGCGCTGTTGGTTTCCATAATTCCCTTTTCTTTGACCTTTATAGTCCATGGTTTATCTATTAATGTTAAACAACTATTCCTGTTTTTCGGTTGCTGCGCTAAAGATTATTGATATTACTATTCAGCTTTACCGTAGAAATTATATATTCATATCATAATAATTTCTTACGAATGAAAAATGTCGCAACGCTCCAACGCTATTTATAGTTTAAATAGGGGGGCTATAGTTTTTTCTGCGCGCTAGTTCACGGTGGCTATAGTTCTTTTAGCATTTGGCATACTTTGCATAAGCCTTGCGATGCAGGTTCACCGCATTCCACGCATTCCTCATACTGCCCGTTTCTGCCAATTCCACTCAAAGCAGGCCTCAAACGCTCAATAGAATTAAAAATAGTATACTTCGTGCCCGCATGCCGCTCCTCAATACGGTTAAGCATAACGCGCACATCATTCCGCAACGCCTCAGAAGCATAAGGACAAGGAGTACTCTGAAACGGAACCCGCTTAACAAACGCGTACAAAGCACTCTCCTTCTCAAGAATCTCACAAAACGGCTTAACTTTCTGCACAAACCGCGCATGAACATCATCAGTAACAGGCTTCTCCTTAGCCAAACGCCCAACATCACCATGAAAAACATTCAACAAAACCGTCTGCACCTCATCATCCAACGTATGCGCCGTAGCAATCTTCGTGGCATTCACTTCGCGCGCAGCCACATTAAGCGCTCTACGCCGCAAAACACCACAATAAGCACAAGACGTCAACTCCTTCTCGCCTTTCTGCCGCTTACGCGCAACAATCTCATCCAACGAAAAACCATACAACGCTTTAAAGGAAACCACATGATGCTCCACACCAAGCTTCGCACAATACGCCCCAGCAATCTTCAAAGCCTCATCCCTGTAACCCTTAATACCCTCATCAACCGTAACCGCCACAAGCGACGCTTTAGGACGAAACCGCTCCATTTTGGCTAACAGGTGCAAAAGGCTAATGCTGTCTTTACCGCCAGAAACCGCAACCGCAATCCTATCATCAAACTTAAACATGCCATACCGCGTGATGGTTCCCCGAACCTTCGCCTCAACAGATTCACAAAAACATTTCTTGCACAAGCGCTGCCCAGAATAAGGCCTAAAGTAAAAAGCTTCCCTGCGCTTGCAAGCACTGCACACCACAGCGTTCACGCGGCTCAAACCCATCAACATCTTTCATGTGAGCAAAAGAGTAAATAAACAATACACCACGTTCCGCTATTTCCGCAACACTAAACAGAAGAAAAAACTCAAGTCTCAAACAGTTCCGGATGAATCGCCCTAACCATCTGCTCCAACCCATCAATCATCCGCGGACCAGCAATCGTAATCAACTCCTCCGGAACCGCACGAATCACATCACCCTGCACCGCCACAGTCTCATTCCAACCCGCCCTTGCTTTGATAGACTCAGGCGTAATACCCGCCAAACCAGACATAGCACCCTCAGAAATCACAATAACCTCCGGATTAGCCGTAATAACCACCTCAGCCGAAGTCGTAACATACTGCGAACCAAAACCAGCAAACAAATTAACACCACCAGCCATCGCAATCAAATCATTAACAAACGAAGTCCCACCATAACTACCATAACCCGCACTGCTCACATAATACTCAACATAAACACGCGGCTTAACCGCACCCCTCGTCAAATCCTCAACAGCCTCCGCCCTACTACTCATATCCGCAGTAAGCACACTAGCCGCGTTAACCTCACCAGTTAACTTACCCACAACCACAATATCATCCAACACACCCTCAAAACCCAACGGAGAAAGAACCACCACCTTCAACCCCAACGCATCCAACTGAAACGTCACAGGATCCTGATAGCCGCCTTTAACCAAAACCAAATCCGGAGACAACTCCACAACCGCCTCAATACTGACCTTAGAAAAAGAACCCAACGACGTCACATTACCATCCACAATCCTCTCCTGAATCTCAACCGGATAACGAGAATAAGTAACTGAACCAACAACCCTACCGCCCAGCCCCAAACCAAACAGAATCTCAGTACAACTAGGCGCCAACGAAACAATTCGCTCAGGAACCGCCGTCACAGACACAGTTCTCCCACTATCATCAACAACGGAAACAGGAAAGAGGGGCACAGGAGATGGAGAAGGAGAAACCGACGGCACAGGACTCGGCGACGGTGAAGCAGACGGCAAAGGAGAGGGACTGGGCGAGGGTGTTGAAACGACCGCTGAAGAACTCGGCGAAGCACTAGGCGAAACCGACGGCGACGGAGACGGCGAAGCACTAAACACAGAACCAACATACCGCGAAACAACCACTCCAGAAACAACCAAAACAACAACCAACAATGCACAGACGATCACTAGCCATTGCTTGTTCATTTTTTTGTTCCCAGCGGTCTGCAGGTTGGATTATCCAACCGTATTTATATATTTTTCGCCAAGTCACACTTCAAACAGCGATTACGCATGAAGGGCTGTTCAGTGAAAAAATGCCAAATTAATTATTGCACTATTGCTATGTGGAAATGGGGAGTGCTTATGGTTGATAAGCCAGAAAGGCGTGCAGGTCATCGAGAAGTAGCCTACAGCAGGACTCGTTGGGGTTTGCTGCGGCAGTACAGGGAGAACGCCGCGCGCATAGTAACTGCGTTGGAAAGGGCTCATTTGCAAGCGTTTGCGCATGGAAGTGTTGCCAGGGGTGATGTGGACGCGAAAAGTGATGTTGACGTTTTTGTTCCAGAGATGCAGTCGTCTTTCCTTATAGAGGCGGCGTTGGAAAAGGCGCGTGTGCCAATTAGTGCACGTTTGCTTGTTCAAGCTACGCCTGCCTACGCTGTGAAGGCGCATATTGAGGTGGATGCGAACACAAGTGTTTCTTTTCCTTTGCTGCGTATGCGCAGGGTTGAGCGTGAGTTTTACAGGTTCGGCGGTGAAGTTAGCCTTGCACAGTTGAAAGCTGATGTCCGTGTGGCAGGGGTGGACAAGCGGCTTATACTGATTGAGCCTGCGGAGCGTGGACACGTGGAAAGCAGCGTTATCGGTCGTGAAGCGCAAGTTGCCAGAATCCTCGGAGTGTCCGCTGAGACGGTGTTGGATCGTGTTCGTGTGCTTTTGAAGCGGGACCAGGTGGGGCGGACTGGTGTTTTCATTAAAAGAGAGTTGGCTGCGGATGAAACTTTTGAGTTGGCTTTGAAGAAGTTGACTGAGGGTAACCCTGCTGTGCGGAGAAGGGTGAAAAAGGCTGGTTTATGAGTAGTAGATCAGGTCTTTTTCTTCCAGTAGCTTTTGGATTTTGTCTACTGCTTCGTAGACTTGTTCTTCTTTTTTTGCGCCGACGCATACAAGTTTTCCAGCGGAGAATATGAGGAAAACCACTTGCGGCTCATCCATCCTGAACACTGCGCCTGGAAACTGCTCTGGTTCGTACATGACTCTGTTGAGTTTGTAAACTAAGCTTTCCAAATCGATTTCTCCGCCCAGTTCTGCGGATGCGACGATGTTTTGGATGTTAACTACTGGTTTTTCGGTTATTTGGATTCCTTGGCCTCTTAGTTCTTTAACGACTTTTTCTACTGCGCTTCGCGATTCTTTTTCTGATTTTGCGCCTGTGCAGACCATTTTGCCTGTGCCGAAAATTAGGGTTGCTGTTTTAGGTTTTTTCAGGCGGAAGACTAGTCCTGGGAAGACGCTGGGGTTGTATTCTGTTTGTGGGAATTTTTCCACTATTTTCTGCAGGTCTATTTTTTGGTTTAGTGATACGGAAGCAACTATGTTTTGAATAGAGATTAACGGTTTTCTTTTGGTCATTTAGATTCCCGTGTCTTGTCTATTTAAATGAACATGAAGTATATAACATAATCTCCTTACGAATTAAAAAGTGTGTCTCTGTATGCCCTTTTTGGTGGTACGTGGCAACAGAAGTTACTTGCTGAGTGGCGACATTGGGTAGCCACGTCGAAATCACGCGAAAGCGACCGAGGCGCAGAAAAAAGTCCATAACTGTACCCGAGATGAGACATTTTCTGTTCGAACGTGTCAAGTTCTCAATATCAGCCGCAACATATTTTCCCTTTTTCAGTGTTCGCTTAAAAAGGGATTGCTGAGGCTCCGGACAACACAAATTCTAGGAGAAAAAGGAAAAAATGCGGTAACGATGAAGCCATCGTTTTTCCTGTCCGGAGCCTTTTCAGCCCTTTTTTTGCCTTTTCTTCTTTTGTGTTTGTTGTTACCCAAAAAAGAGGGGAAAATTGATTTTGTTTTTCTTGGCTTATGCTTACTTTTTCCTGATTATTACCACTACTGCAATGGCGATTGCTATGATTATCGCTATTCCCATGCCTACGATAGTCATCGTGTTGTCAACTGGTTGCGGATATTGCGGCGGTGCTGTAGGTTCAGGCGCTTCATCCACGACAAAAGAGGTCTCCGCGTACGAACCGTAATAGGCGTTAGAGCCAGCAAACGAAGCATAAACAACGTATTTGCCTGGAATGTCGGGTTTCCATGCGTAACTGAAAACGCCGTTCGCATCGCTGGTAGCCGTGCCGATGTTACGGTAGTTGCCGTTTTCATCCACCACATCCAGCGACACTTCAACACCTGTAGCGTTTGCTGGTTGCTGGAACTGCTTGTACACGTACAGCATCCAGTCGCTCATGCTCTCGTCAGCCACGGCAGGAACGCCGTTCGGAAAACGAGCCCGCAAAGCATAATCTTCAGTGCCAGGAGAAACGTCAGTCACTGTGCCTCGTATTACTATGCTGGATCCTTGCGTGACAGCAGTCATTGGAGCTTCGACTGTTGTGGCGCTTGGACCTTTACCTACGGCGTATATCTGCTGGTCATATGTGTCCATCGTTGCTATTATGCTGTCACCGATGACTGCGCGCCCTCCCCAGGAGGTCTGACGCAATAATCCATCTGCTCGCCATATCTCCTTTCCACTTGTTGCGTTAAGACAGGTGAACGGTGCACCACGCGGTTTGGGGTCAACGGGTGAATGTTCTTCGACGCCATAGTAGACTTTTTCATCAGTAATGAACAGTAAGTAGCTATTCCAATTATTGCTCCACAAGTTTTCGTTGTATGGGTCTGCGACTTCATAAGTCCACAAAAGAGCGCCTGTAGTGACGTTGTAGCAGTAAATTATTCCACTCATAAATCCAGCGTACAACTTGCCATAAGCAATGTTACTCGACGTGCCAAAAATGTCCAAATATTGTTGAGGCTTTGTTGGACCCCAGATTTTTTGGCCTGTCTCGGTACTGAAACCCCAGTATTGTCTAGTCTCTTTTGACCATAGAACGAAAATTTTGTCTTCTGCACTCGCAGTCCCGTAACTTATAGCTAAATCACCTGCCGGTTTTTGCCATTCGGTTTGCCACAGCAGTGTTCCTTCTTGACCTGGTTTCAAGCTTATGCACCACAATTGGATTGGGTCATCGCCCATGCCTCCAGTACTTACAGTTGTTGCTCCGATTACTCGGTCTTCAAACCACATAGTTCTAGTGCTTCCCGGCAAGCCTGTGGGAATCGTCTTGTTCCATTCAATTCCTTGTGTAGCGTTCCACTTTCCAACAGCAAACCCTGATCCGAAAAAGCCCGATATCCAACTTCCGCTGCTTGAAACTACTCTGCTCGAGTTCCATAGTGTCATCCAGCCGTGTGCTAAATCAATAGTGTATCTGTAGATTTCTCCCTTAGGACCGTAAATGTTGGTGCCGGAGGGTACGTTTTCCATGCTGTAAACCCAAACGCCATCGGTGGGATTAAATGCATGCCAAACGTTGCCAGCTGTGGCCCAGAGGTATGGAAAAGCTGCGTGGTAGTTTTGGCTGTCCCAATAGAATACTTGACCGAACGCGAGTCTGTTGTTTCCGCCATCGGGGTCTACAAGAGGTTTACGCCATAATTCTTCTCCGGTATGTAGATCTACAGCAACAACCTCTTGGCTTGGAAATCCGGTCTTGTATTGGTTGTAGAAGAGTACTCCACTGATAACTACTGAACTAGAAAAGAACCCTTCATAAGCATCTCCGCATTCATAGGCGTGATTCTCTAACTCTCCGCCAGCGAGACCGCCTATCTGTAGTTGGTTTCTCCATAGTATGTGAGCAGTCTCTGGGGCATCGTCGTTGTAAGGCGCAAAGTGATTATCTGGTGTCGTTACCCAGTTTCCTGCAATTGTATTCCATTCCCAAAGCTGGGCATCTATCGGACGGGTCCAGTACTCGGTTGGAAGCGGATTCGAAGGATAATACTCAAGTGGTTCTTCTTGTACAACAAGTTCAAGTATTTCGCTAGTGCTGGCTTCATACAGGATGGTACCGTATAACTGCGGGTCAAAAACTGCAGGCGTTAACCAGGTATAATTTTGTGCTGGGAAGTTGGTCTGCAAATAGTATGTGCCGGCCATATCTGGTATATAATTACCGCCTGTTCCACCTGTTGAATCGCTTCTGAATGGACCTAAAATTTCAATCTCATCGTTGGGTTTTGTGACAGTTACAGTCATGTCTTCAAAGCCGTCTTCTGTGTTTAAGAGATAATCCGTAATTCCAACATGTAATAGCACTTCTTGACCAACACCTACGGGGTTGGGTGTGGCACCGATGTATGCATAGGTTTTTTTGGTTCGGTAGGTAGATTGTGCAGAAACAGGCAGGTATGCAACTAATGCAAGACCAATAGAGAGTGTCAGAAACAACGCAATAGCGATAGTTTTAGTCCTGTTTGTTGATGGTTTCGTTTTTCTATTCTCCTTTGAGTTTTATGGGCAAGTTGTTTCTTTGAAAAAGCTTTTAAGCATGTGCCGTATGCTGTTTCGCTGACAGAAAAAGCAATAAATATGAATTAAAAGCGACTCATATAAGAAGGAACACAGATGCTGCAAAGCGAGAAAACAACTACTTATAAAGAGGACGTTGAAGCGCTGGAAAACTTGTTAGCATTTTGAACGAGTTTTCCACTTATCCTCTCCTTCGATTTTTATCCCACATGCTTCTGTTGGTGTTTTGTTACAGTAAAGTTTACATGTGCACTGGCGCAACTAGGGTTTTGGTGTTTGTGGTGACGTGTTACTTTAGACATATGGGCGAAGTGTTCAAGAAGGCGGGAATAGAAGTTACCCGGGAGAATAGGCAACAAATAGACAGAATCATCCACGGCATTGTTGGCGTGGAATACAAGAATTGTCCAGCGGCTTGGCGGCAAGTCAAGCAGCGCATGGCAGAAGACGAAGCAGGCTTTGTTGCAATGTTGAAAACTGCGTGGAACAACCAGAAATAGCCTGCTTGCTCAACGGATGCCATCAAGATAAAAAGTGAGGGAGTAGGCATGAACAAGCGGTTAATGGTTTTCTCAGACGGTGGCGCCAGAGGTAATCCAGGACCCGCTGCAATAGGCTGCTTAATCATAGCGGAGAACGGTCAAGTCTTACTGGCGAAATCGCGTTACATTGGCTTGCGCACTAACAATCAGGCTGAGTACGAAGCGTTGATAATGGCTTTGGCGTCTGCAGTGAAGCGTGGCGCTGAGGAAGTGGTTTGCCACCTTGACAGCGAACTGGTAGCCAAACAACTACGTGGGGAGTACGCCGTGAAGAATCTTGAGTTGAGGAAACTGTGGAACCGCGTTCAAGAATTGGAGAGGCAGTTTAAGAAAATTTGTTTTGTGAACGTGCCCAGAACCAACATTTACATTCAGAAGGCAGACAAGCTTGTCAACGAAACTTTAGATAAAGAAGAAGCCAAATAGCCTTGCTGGTTGTCTTCGCATAAGCGTTAAATCCGCGTTCTAACTCTATTATGTAATGGAGGTATTTTTGTTGCCTGAAATGATTTTTGAAGGAGTCGCCGACTGGAAAAGCGAAACCGAATGCACTCTGAAAGTGAAAGGCAAACCAATAGTCACAGTCAGTCCACCGCCTGCCTTCGGAGGAAAAGAAGGCTACTGCGTGCCCGAAGAAATCTTTGCAGCTTCCTTAGCGTCATGCATGAACACGCTGTTTCTGCTGATTGCTAAAAACTCCATGCTAGCGCTAAAGAAGCTTGAGACAAAAGCAGCTGTAACCATGCACGTTGAAGGATTAGAAAAACTGATTTTCACCAACATTCACTTCATCATGAACATCAAACTGGAAAAAGACGACGAACACGAAAGAAAGAAAGCTAACGCCGTCTACCAAATTGCGCAAAAAATCTGCCCGCTTAGGCAATCATGGGGAGAAGACGTTCCAGTAAGCTTCGAACTGAACTTCCAATGATAACACCCTAGTGCTGGTAGGCTTTTGGAAGTGCAAACAAGCAGCGCTCCAGTTTTTCCCACGTACAAAGGCAGAAGCATAGGCATAGTTGCCTTAACCGTTGCCCAATTCATAATCGGAATCATACATGTTCTCTTCGGAATCTGGCTTCTTTCTGCCCCTTCAGATTTCTCCATGCAGTCACCTTTAATCTACAGCGGCTACACCTTGGCTTTCGGACTGCTAACGCTAATTTGCGCTATTGGGCTTTGGCATAGCAAAAACTGGGGCTGGTACGGCACTGTCGCAGTTTCTGCATTTGTTATCGTCGCGGATGCCTTGACGCTGCTGAATTTACCCAGTATTCCAGGTATTCCAAAATTTGCAGGAGCCGCTGAAATAGCTTACAGCCTCCTACTGTTGCTGTATCTTTCGCAGAGGCATGTTAAAGCTAAATATAAAAGTGGCTGAATAAGGCGCGATGGCGGCGCCTAGTAGCATTTGCCAAATTTAATCACGTGTTATTCTCAGGTTATTTAGCCATATATAGGTGCGAAAAATATTTATGAGTTATATATAGAGTTGAAAGGGACTCGACAGAAAAGCGGTACGGCTTAATGAAAACAGAAAAAACACCAAGAACCAATATAGTTCCGAGAAAACCTAAAGAACCAACAGCAATTATAGGGCTTGGGCGGAACTAGAATGAGCAAACGCACGCTTCAGCGCAAAATCACCGATGCCCTGAACGTGCTCTCCTCAAAAAAACCAGCCAAATACGTAATGTACATCACCGCAGTAATACTCTTCCTCGTACTAATTTTAATCCCACCCATACTGGGCATAGCAATAAAATGGGACACAATCGGACAAGTTCTAGACCAACCCGTACTCATGGGACGAGCACTCACTGCAATAGCAAACTCCTTTACAATAGCGCTACTTGTTTCCGCACTAGACGTTCTAGCAGGAATCCCAATGGCGTGGCTCATCACACGCGGAAAATCCAAATGGCTAAGCGTCCTCGATACGTTGGCTGACTTACCCTTCATCGTGCCCACCGCAGCACTCGGTTATTCACTGCTGCTCTTCTGGAACGACCCCCAAGGATTATCCTCGCTATTCGGTGGCTCACTAATCTCCACAGGCTGGCTACTCGTCATCCTGCTCCACTTCACATTCTCATACCCCGTCGTCGTCCGCGTACTAGTCGGCGCACTACTTGATTATAAGAAAGAGTACGAGCAAGCATCAAGAACACTGGGTGCGGTACCATTCATGGCGTTCCGCACCGTCACATCACCAATACTCAAGCCCTCACTGATAGCCGCGTTCATCCTCTCATTCGCAAGGTCACTTTCAGAAACAGGCGCAACATTCATCGTTGCAGGTGCCTTCGAAAATGGACCAGTATTCATACAAAACATGAAAAACGAATTCGCAGTTGCATCTCCAGCCATGTACGAAGGCGCAACCGTGTTCGCAAGCATAATACTCATAGCCATATCTTGCGCAATTTTCGCCTTCATCCGTCTTTTCGGCTCAAAACTAAAATTGCCCTTTAAGGGCATTTGGCCTAACATCGAAAGAAAACTAAGCTACTCAAAAGCTGAGTTTTCCAGAAACACCGTCACACTGATAGTTTTCATAGTAATAGTGCTGTTGCCAGCACTATTCGTGGCGCTACCTGCTTTACAAGCCGTTTTCACTCAAACCCTGCCCGACGCACTCACAGGCGCAGGTGTATGGAGCGACTACTGGCAAAGCCTTCTACTCTCATACGGCCTAGGCGCAATAGTAACCGTTCTCAGCTTCATAATCGGTCTACCCATGGCAATACTGATTGCACGCAAAAAACTCGGAAATTCCTTTTCGGCACTACTGGACATTCTCGTAAACATCCCGCTAATCGTACCATCTATCGCCCTAGGCGTCTCACTGAAATTCTTCTGGAAAGAAAGTTTCCCATTCATGCCCGAAATGCTCCTGCTAATTTTCGCGCATTTAGCAATAACTTACCCATACATCGTAAAATCCATGGCAGCAGCATTCGAAAGAATAAACATTGACATAGAAGAAGCAGCAAAAACCCTCGGTGCCAAACCTTTCACAGTATTCAAAACAATAATCATACCCTTGGCAAAATATTCAATACTCTCAGGCGCCATCATGGTCTTCACAAGAAGCGTAAGCGAAACAGGCGCCACACTAGCCGTAGTAACAAACTTACGCACCGCTCCAGTAGTAATAGTAGACTGGGTAAAAGGAACAGTCCCAGCCACCTCACTCGAAATCGGACTAGGCTGCGGCATACTCGTACTACTATCATTCCTCATACTATTCGCACTAAGGCTTCTGACAAAGGGAAAAGGAAGATACTAACATGCCATTTATAACCCCCAAAAATATAACAATAAACCGAAAAAGGAACGTTAACCAATGCCCGACGTTCGCGTAGTCAACCTAACCAAAAAATTCGGAGACATCACCGCATTAGACAACATAAACCTCCACATACACGACCAAGAATACTTCTCGCTGCTAGGACCCAGCGGATGCGGAAAAACCACGCTACTAAGACTAATCGCAGGTCTAATCACGCCGAACAACGGCGAAATCTACATCGGCGACAACCGCGTCGACAACGTCCCACCCGAAGACCGCGACATAGGCTTTGTCTTCCAAACCTTTGCGCTTTTTCCACACATGACTGCTTGGGAAAACGTCCTCTACGGTCCACGCGTCAAAAACTTTGACCTAAAAAAAGCCGAAACCATAGGCGACGAAGTACTCGAAATGGTCAAACTGCACGAACGCCTAGACGCATATCCTAACGAGCTAAGCGGCGGAATGATGCAGCGCATCGCAGTAGCACGAGCACTGGCAGCAGGCGCCAAAACACTATTACTGGACGAACCATTAGGGCAGTTGGACGCCAAAGTACGGAATGAAATACGCTACGAAATCAGAAAAATGGCAAAAGACCTGAACCTGACCGCCATCCATGTTACACATGACCAAGCTGAAGCCATGTCCATCTCCGACAGAATAGCCGTGATGAAAAAAGGCAAAATCGTGCAAGTCGGTGCGCCGCAGGAGCTTTACTTGCATCCGAACAGCCTGTTTGTGGCGCATTTTATAGGCGAATCCAATTTTCTAGAGGGCTCAGTAGTGGATTCAAGCAAGGACAATTTAAGAATAGAGCTTCGCGGCGGCATCAAAGTTGACGCAGCCAGCGACGGTGTTGGAAAAGGCGAAAGAGTTGTCTTAGCCATCAGACCTGAAATCTTCACTGTAGAAGTAGGCGCGCACAAGGGCAAGAACACGCTCAGAGGCAAAATTGAAAAAATCACCTTCGAAGGAACTTTCATACGCTACGTGATTAGACTTGAAAGCCAAGACTCCGTTGTAGTCATCAAGCCCTCGCTAGCAGAGACGTGGATGAGCATTGGCACAGGAGTCACGTTAAGCTTTGAACCAGAAAAAGCACATGTTTTCGCGTATCCTGCCGTGGGATTAATGGAAGAAATCTCCGTTTAACCAATGCCTTTTTCAGTTTGTGCCCTTGGAAACGCCGTGCGCTGTTTTTTCCCAGTAGAAAGGTCGCGTGATCAACTGTAGCAGACCCCGCCAAGCTGCGACGCTTATCAGCATCCAGTATACGGGCATAGTTAACGCTAAGGGAACGAAGCTGGTGCGTTTTTGTTTTATGCATGTCCAAAGGTACAGGAGCAGGAAAGATAGGTTGCCGACTACTAGGTTGAATATGCATATTGCCTGTATTGGAAGGAGAAAGAGGCTGCCGAAAACCCATGGCACAAAAAGGCTGATTGCAGTTATCGCCCAAAGGAACGGGTTGATTATGGGCATGTAGATTCCAGCGCCAAAAGTGAATTGAAACAGCAGATTTTTTCGCCAGCCGAGGTCTTGGAGAAGTTTTATTGGATGCCGCATGTGAACCAAGTACGTCTGTGTGTGCCCCTTGTACCATCGTGATCTCTGGCGAATCCAACTGCCGAGTTTAATGGTGGCTTCTTCGTAAGTGTATGCGTCCAGCATTGCGGTTCGCAGTTTTCTTCTTGAAAGTCTTATGCCAATGTCTGCGTCTTCAGTTACGTTGTACGGGTCCCAGCCGCCGAGGTCGCGTAGCTGGTTGACTTTGAAGTGGTTGCTTGTGCCGCCTAAGGGTATGGGTACATCGACTCTGTCCAAGCCTTCCAAGTAATAATCGTACCAATAGGAGTATTCGATTGAGAACCAGCCTGACAGCGCGTTTTCGTTGGCGTTGTAAAAGTTTAGTTTTGATTGGAGGCAGGCGATGTCTTCTGGCAAATTAGCAAAGGCTACTGCGGCTTTTTTCAGTTGGTCTTTGTCTGGGTTGTCTTCGGCGTCGAATATGACGCAGTATTTGCCTTTTGCTCGTAGTAAGCCGTAGTTGCAGGCTCTCGGTTTGGTCGTGATGTCAGCTACTGGTATGACTACTGGGTCGAAGATTTTTAGGAATTCGCGGTAATTTTCAGGGGGTATGCCTTCTGCGAGTTTTGTGGGTTTTCCGAATAGTCCCAGCTTTTTTGCTTCAGTTAGTGTTTCTTCGTCTTTTTTTTCCATCAGGATTTTTACGTCAAGTTTGTCTTTGGGGTAGTCCATTTGGTACAGGTTTCGCATTACACGCGGCAGAACTTTGGCTTCATGGTATACTGGAACAAGAACCGTGTAGACAGGCAGTTCCTCGTTTCTCACTTGGTCAAGCTGTTTATGCGAGAGATGAGCAATGCCTTGTGCTCCTTGAAAACCTCTTGCGGCAATGTAAATCTTCAACGGAGTGATAAGAAAGTAAACCACGTTTATCATAGCGAATAGAATAGCAAAAGTCCATGCGGCGCTGACTATGGTTGCAAGTAATAGCACTTCGATTATGCAGAAAATGAAGGTTTTTTGAGCCGTAGAAAAAACTTTGTGTGCTGATTCATCAGGATTTCTGTAATACAGATCAAGTAGGGCAGTTTGCTTGTGAATTTCACTGTACACTTTTTCCTTAGCCATTTCCACTGAATCCAAAGAAGTAACGATCCACGTGATTTGCCGTTCACCCAGCAACTGCTGCAGAACCATTATGGCTTTGCGGTTCAAAGGGTTCGCTAACGCCATGTTTGCCGTAGTTTTGGTGATTTGCAGTGGAATGATGAGAAAATCTTCTATAACACGATAGGGAAGAGCAGTTAAAAATCGACATGCGTTTCCACTGGCACATAACTTTTTGATTTCCGCCAGCGTCATAAATGGTAATCCCAATTCCGCGGCAAGCTCCTTGAAGAAACTTTCAGGCACTTTCACTTTTGCCTTCCGCAGCATCGAAACTACGTTTTCTGCTTTGACTTCAGGGTTTTCCACAATTTTTGTTTCCGTGACGCCGTGCTTTTTCAACAAAAGAATAAGTTCTTCTTTGGTGACGCGAACGGTTACGCGCGGTGTTTCCTGAGGCTGACTTGGGACACTGCTTATTTCGACTCTTTCAGTTTCAACACTGCGCGCTTCCATTATTATTACCTGCTTAAGTCAGATGCCTCTAGTTTAAAGTTTTAACATGTTAAGAATTATGATTTTCGAATCAATATTGACCACACACCTATATAAAAACAATTAACGCGCAAATTCAACAAAAAACAACCGTTCCCAAGAACCGTGTCTACGACAAGATTTCAAAGAGTTCAGAGAGTAAAGCTAAAAACCTGATAAACATATTCTATGGGCAGAGTGTGAAAGCGAAAATGAAAATTGTTCTTGGTCCTGCCAGCAGGGAGTTAGGCGAGAAAATCGCTGAGTTAACAGGCTTTGAAAAGGTGCCTGTTGTGTATAAGACGTTTCCAGATGGTGAAGCGTACGTTCGCTTAGACGGTTCAGTTCAAGATGAGCATGCGGTAATAGTGCAGACCACAAGTGCACCGCAGGATAATCGGCTTATGCAGTTAGCGTTCATGGCTGATGCAGCCAAAAGAAACGGCGCACGCAAAGTAACGGCGGTTGTGCCTTATTTGGCGTATGCGCGTCAAGACAAAATGTTCTTGCAGGGTGAAAACATCAGCGTCGAAACTGTCGGCAGCATGCTTTCCGCTGCTGGGGTGAACGAGCTAATCACAGTTAACGTGCATCAGGCAGATGCTTTGGCGAAGTTTCCGTTTCCAGCGCGAAGCCTCAGCGCAATTCCGCTTTTAGCTGAGTATTTTGTTAAGCGCGGCATGCGGAAAGCGTTTGCGCTGTCGCCTGACAAGGGCGCTTTGCATATTGCTCAGCAAGCGCAGCAGGTTTTAGGCGGCGAATGTGGAAATTTGGATAAGCAGCGTGACCGCTACACGGGACAGACAACTCAAACTGGCAAGGGCTTGAACGTGAAGGGGCAGACGGTTATCATTTTTGACGACATCATCAGCACTGGCGGAACTATCGTTGGCGCAGCAAAGATTCTTCGTGAACTATGCGCAGCTCACGTTTTTACTGCTTGTGTGCATGGTTTGCTGGTTGGTGATGCGGAAAAACGGATTCTTGACGCTGGAGTTGAGGAAATCGTGGGCACTGATAGTGTTCCTAGCAGCGTGAGCAAGGTTTCGTTGGCACCATTGATAAGCAACGCGCTAAAGGCGTAGCAGCGTGGCTAAACTCTTTTTTCTTCTCAGCGGCGAATTCGAATCCCTCTCGTTCGCTGAGTTGAAAGCTATTTTGGAAACTGAAGGCTACGCTTACACGCTAACGGAAAAGCTTGACCAAACCGTACGTTTAGAAGCAGACGCCGACAGCGTCACGCAAGTGCATCGCAGGTCATCGTACACGCGAGTTTGCGCGCTGGAACTGTTCACCTGCCCTGCAAGCCCTGAGGCAATAACTGAAGCTGTCCACTCCATAGATTTTAAGACCATTATAGACAAAGACGCAACATTCGAAGTGCGCATAAGACGCATCAAAGAATACTCCACCAAAGACGCCACAATGACCCTGGAAAGTTTACTGGGCAAACTTATCCTCCAAAACGCGAAACACGCCAAAGTCAACCTCTCAAAACCTGACAAAACATTCTTCGGCATCCTCACCAACGGCAAACTTGTTTTCGGAGTGAAACTCGCTGAAATTCAACCCAAACCCTTCGTGGAGCGCAGACCACGCAAAAAACCGTTCTTTCACCCGTCAGCAATGAACAGTAAACTGGCACGCTGCATGGTTAACCTTGCGCATGCACGCGAAAACGCCTACTTGCTGGACCCGTTCTGCGGCACAGGAACCACCATCATAGAAGCAGCGCTCATCGGCGTAAAAGCAATCGGCATTGATGTGCAGCGCAGAATGGCTGACGGTGCAAAACAGAACCTTACGCATTTCAGCTTAAAGCCAGAAGCGATAATTATCGCGGATGCGCGTAAACTCCCGCTTACGCAGGTTGACTGCGTCGTCACAGACCCACCATACGGCAAAAGCGCAACCACGCTCAAAAGCAACACTAAAGCAATTGTTGAAGGCGTTTTAACCTCTGCACGCGAACTTCTCCATGCAGGGCAACGAATTTGTATAGCTTCGCCTAAAACAATAGGCATCAAAGCAGTGGGCACGCAGTTAGGCTATAGGCATTTGGAGTCGCATTACGCTTACGTGCATAGGACTTTGACGCGGGAAGTAGCGGTGTTCGAAAAAACGTGAGGTGCAACGAGCAATGAGCATGTGGGTGGCGTTCTTGGGAACGGCTGCAAGCGTTCCAACTTCTAAACGAAGCTTGCCAGCTGTGCTCATTCAACGCGGAAACGAACTGCTAATGTTCGACTGCGGCGAAGGCGCGCAACGCCAGATGATTACGGCAAAAGCTGGTTTCCACAAGAAAATGAAACTGTTCATTTCACACCTGCACGGCGACCACGTGCTGGGTTTGCCTGGGCTTCTGCAGACGATGGCGTTGATGAACAGGCAAAAGAAAGTGGAGGTTTATGCGCCTGAAGGAATGAAGCAGTTCTTGGAGGGCACGCAGGAAGTTCTGCAGTTTGGCTTGACGTTTTCAGTTGAAATTCACGAAATATGCTCTGCTGGCATCGTGTGTAGTGAAGAAGAGTATGTGGTTGAGGCTGCGTGGGCGAATCATGCAGTTCCCAGTTTGGCTTATGCGTTTGTGGAAAAGCCGCGTTCAGGCAGGTTTCATCCTGACAAAGCCAAAGCGCTAGGTGTTCCTGAAGGTGAATTATGGTCCAAGCTTCAACACGGCGAACAAGTTAAGCTGCCAAACGGCACAATTGTAGCGCCTGAACAGGTTTTAGGCAAGTTGAGGCAGGGAAGAAAAATCGTTTATTCAGGCGACACAAAGCCATTTGAAGGTTTTGCGCGGTTTGCTGCTGGCGCTGACTTGCTGATTCATGAAGCTACTTTGGATGATGCGTTGGCGGAAAAGGCTGCGGAGGATGGGCATTCTACGCCTAGCCAAGCGGCTGAAGCTGCGGCGAAAGCAAAAGCGAAGAAGCTGGTTTTGACGCATATAAGCGCCAGATACACAGATGCCACCGTGCTGTTGGAGCAGGCGCAGAAAGTTTTCAAGGACACGGTTGTTGCTGAGGATTTTATGCGCTTGGAGCTGCCGCTTCCAGCCTGCTAAACGCTTAAGCAAGTAGCTGCGTTAGCTTGGATAAGCTTTCTTCAGCGTGCTCCACGGATTCAACTATGACTGTTTTGTCGTAAGTTATTTCCTTCAGTGTTTGGGCGAATTGTTGCCAATCTATTTTTCCGTAGCCTATGCCCAAGTGCTGGTCAAATTCGCCCATGTTGTCGCTTGCGTGAATGTGCACGATTTTATCCTTAAATGTCCTCAGAAACGGTTCAATCTGCTTGCTTATGTTCGCGTGCCCCACGTCCAAAACCAAGTCTAAATCCAAATTTGTCTCCTCGAAGAATCTTGCGAAGTTCTCCACGCTTTTTATGATGAACGGGTAGGGTTCAGGCAAGTTCTCCAACGCTATCTTCACGCCGTATTCTTCAGCCGTTTTATGCAGCAAGTCTATGCTTTGCTGGTTTTGCGTCCAGTCTTTGCCTGGATAAAAGCTGCTGATGCCTGTTTGCATGCCTGAATGAAACACCCACAACTGAGCGTTCAACGCGTTTGCGTAACCCATAGACTCTTTCAGCCGCTTAAGCGACGTGTTCAAAATAGGCTTCGACGGTGAAGCGATGTTTATATCTGCGAAAGGCGCATGCAACGTGTACATTAAACCATAAGATTTCGCTGCTTCATTGAGCGTTTGGACGCGTTTCTTGTTCAGCGCGTGCAAGCCGTCATCCACAATTTCTATGCGCGGCGTTTTCACGGTGGCTAAACGCTTAACCATCTTGCTGAAGGGGTCGCCTAACGTGTAAAGCATTGAAAGACCAATTTTTGGCTTAGGCATGCGCGTTTCACTTCTGGTTTGAAGGTTTACTTTCAGATTCGCGCCTAATAACCTAATCTAATCGTTTTTGATTTTTCTGAAGAACTTGCGTGCTCTGAGGCACTATATCCCCCTTTTATATACTTCGCATGTTGCTTTAGCTCACTTGCGTCCGGCGTTTCTTGATGTAGCGCAAGCTGCTTACTGTGACAACAGCTATTGCTGCAACCACAATTGCGGCTAACAGGATGAGGCTAAGTTCGGTGTTTTCTGTTGTCGTGTTTGTGTTGTCAGGTGTAGGTGTTGGAGTGGACGGGTTTTCTATTAGCCTTGGGGTTGACGGGGTTGAGAAGGGGTTCATGAGTGGGTAGTTGTCTTGGTTGTTGTCGTCAATGACGTATGGTGTGTCGCCTACGCCGTCGCGGTTCTGGTCAGTTCCGTTGTAGCCGCGCCAGTAATTGCCATCCCACTCGTTATTAACTGACTCGTAATACTGGTCCAGCGGCCACTGTAACGCGTAGTGCTGTTCAGAAACGTGCTTTTGGTTGCTGATGAGATTGTTTTGGCTGAAGCTGTTGTCGTTGGAGCTGAATACGCTGATGCCGACGTTGCAGTCTGATATTTGGTTCTTGATGATACGGTTGCTGCTGGATGTTGAAACGATAATGCCCGCTACGCATTTTGTTATCATGTTCTCAGAGACGCGAATATCTGCTGAACCGCTTAGCTTGATGCCTTCCATGGTGACTGTATTGTTGGTCACTGTGCTATTGCGGGTTGATGTTAGGGTCACGCCGCCGCTTCCAACGTAGTTTCCAGTAACAAGTATAGTTTGGGAGCTCACAATGCTGATTCCCGCTCCAACAGGCAGTTGATTGTTTTTTATGATCGAGTTTGTTGTTGAGAACAAGCTGATGCCGTTCGAGTTGTAGCTTGCACTGGCTGAGTTGTTGTAAACCTGCACGTTTTCCACAGTAATTTTTGTGCAGTTATACAGAACCACGTAGCCTGCGTCAACGGGAACCGTTTTGTCCTGCTCATTAATCCAGCAGCAGACAGGCTTTCCATCCACCGTGTTTGAAGCGTCTATGATGTTCGAAGCTGAAGGAAACGTATCAAAGTCGAAGGCTCTTCTATTGTTCAATAGCACGTTGTTTCTCAGTTCACCTGCACTTGAGGGAAACTCGATGCCTACGCCACTGTTGTCTGCGATGTAATTACCAGTGATAATAGCGCCGCTTCCAGCCACGTAGATGCCTGAGCCATCGTTTGCAAAAATCCTGCAGTCGCGAATCACGTTTTTTGACCCGCTGTCCCAAATTGCTTTTCCACCGGAATGGCCTTCCGTTAAATTGACCTTTGAAACTATGTTGTTTGTGCCTGCTAATTCTATTCCGTAGCCAAACTCCACAATTTCCATGTTAGTGATAACCATATTGTTTGTTCCGACAAATTCTGGATTGCGGTTGATGTCTCGGCTTCCAGCGGATATTGCGAAGCCGCCAGCGCCTTGAACCTGCAGCTTGTAGCCTGCGCCGTCAACAACGATGTTATCTTTCTCAATTACAAGGCGTCCATAAACGTCTCCAGTGAACGTGTAGTAATCTCCAAGAATGCTGCGGCTTATCGGCACATCTGGATGCGTGTCATAGACATACGTACCGTTATCGCACAGGTAGTCCATTACGAAGCTGCCGTCGGACATGATGGTTATTTGTTTATGTATCACTTCTGGCTCGGCGGGTTGCGCCGAGACTTCCAGTGAAGCCATCGTAGAGTTCTCTTCGGTCCGGTTCACGAGCGCTGTCGTGGCTATCGCTGAGAATAGAAGCGCCAAAATGACTGTTAGTACCAATGCCTTTCTCTTCATACGCACCAAATCTATTAGGGGCTGTTCATGCTGTAAAAGCGTTTTTGTAAAGCTTTCTTGACTAAGCAGCCTGTTTCATAGTCAAGGTTTCTTGACAAACACTAAAATTCGAGCCATGCCCGCTTTGTCCACCAATCGCCTCGCAATTCTCCATCATTTTTGACTATTATCACAAAAAGCCTTATGAACGAAAAAGAGCATTCACACATCTAAACGGGAATCATCCAAACATGAACACAGAGAAACTAAGAGTTAAAGCCATACTTTTCGACTTGGACGGCACAATAATAGACTCAAAACCCGCTTACATAGAAGCAGCACGCATCGCCTTCCAAGCGTTAGGACAAAAACCACCTGAACCTCAAACCGCCCTCCTAATTCCAAAAAGGCTAGAACAAAACCAGCCAATAGACGACCTCATGCACGCAGACATCCAAAAATTCCTCGAAATTTACCTAAACTCCTTCTACAACATAGCATACATAAAAACTGCGCCTATACCCAACATTCACCTTACATTGGAAACGCTCCAGCAAAAAGCAAAACTCGCCATCGTCACCATGCGCAGCACTCCTGCAGCTGCAGTCACAAAGGAACTGCAAAACTTCAACTTAGCACAATACTTCACGCACATCATAACCGCCAACGACACATACAAGCCAAAGCCATCACCTGAAGCCCTCATAAAAGCCCTCAAAGCCATAAACGTCCAAACACGCGACTGCCTCATTGCAGGCGACAGCGTGATCGATATCCAAGCAGGCAAAGCCGCAGGTGCAAAAACCGCAGCCGTCACGTCGGGGCTCTATTCGCAGCAGGAACTCGCAAAGTTAAACCCTGACCTGATTCTCAAGGACGCTACTCAACTCCCAGACTTCATCGAATAGGCTACTGGCAATTGCCCTGTTCTATCCGCGCATATTTCTAACTGCGAAATATTGCAGAAAACCGCCTAAACCACTTATAACGGCACAACAGAAGTAAGGTTAAATATACCCTCCTTACTAAATCAGTGTGGGAGAAGGCTTCAGAGCGGAAAGTAGAATGAACTTCATAGAGAGTATGTTAGCTGAAACACTCAAGGATGCGGATCCAGCTCTCGATTTAGCAGGCGCAGACCGCAAAGTCCTCCAAGTTGCCTGCGAAGATCTCACAAACTACTTGAAGTACCACTGGAACCTCGTCGCACAAGAGGCAAACCAATGCGAAATCGTCGAGCGGCTGGAACAATTTTTCAAAGAAAACCCTCTTGAACTAGAAGAGTTTCTAGCCATGTGGGCAGGTACATGGTTCAGAAAATGGAAAGAGCGCGTTAAACTGCTCATAGGCGAACAAAACGCCAGCAGCTGGGCTAAAGCCTCAAAAAACCTCAGCAACGCCGAGCCGATGTGGCGGCGAATTGGGCGCAAGCAAGAAATCCGCGAAGTTGTAGCCGCTACGCTGATCAAAAACGGAGAAATCTGCGGCACCGAAATTCTCTCAGAAAACCTCATAAAAATGGAATTAGGCGAAAAGCGCCTGCAAAACTTTAATGATAAAGAACGGCTTTTAGTGGCTGTGAATAACGCGCTGAAAAGAGCACGGGATATGGCTCAAAGCCGAGGACCTTTGATATTCGTTAAAATCGACAAGGGCTACTACAACACTACAAATACCTGAAACTCGGCTGCATTTTCGCTACTCACGTCTAAACTGCACAATTAACGTTTTTGAACACAGCAAAAGCAGACTGCGATTTCAAGCGTGGAACCGCTTAACTTATTCTTTGTCTCTGCAGCGTCTTAGTTTGCCAGTTGTACTCTCTGATAGTAGTGGTTTCTCCGTAACCGCACGCCGCGCACCGTTTTTTGCGCACATGATAAGAGTGTCTTCCGCAACGTCGGCAACGAATGTGCACGGTTTTGCCTTGACGTTTGCCGAAGGATGGTGTACCCTTTCCCAATGTTGTCACCTGGGCGGCGGTGAAATAAGAACTACGTTGTCGCCGCGGACAATTATAAGTCCTAGTTTCTTCATGTTCTCGACGTTTGTGGTGTCTTCTGTTTCTTCCAAAACAAGATTTAA
>CAZDLK010000016.1:0-29982 GCA_964506435.1 uncultured Candidatus Bathyarchaeia archaeon
GCACAATTGAGACGCCGTTGCTTGTTTCAGTCTTTTTGGGTCTCAAAACTGACCCGCATTCAGGACAAAACTCCATAATGGAAACCTCTGTTCACCGTTAACTGTTGACTTCTTTAAGTGAGAAAGCTTCAAGCCTAATATAAGTATAGGTTTGCGTGTGCACCCGCCACAAATTGACTATTCAGATACTCCGAAATCCGTCAACGCCCTTTGCGGCGTCTCTTTCGCGTACAATGGATACGTGATTTTCGCGCCCTCTACAAGCGCGTTCGGGCTTAATTCATGGTTAAACTTGTGTTCGCTATCCAAGATATGTTCTACTTTGATGTGCCTTACTGTGAGCGCGTCTGAAATTAGAATGCGGTGGCAGCGCCACGGTAACGCTTCCGCGCACATCACTGCAACGCGGTTTTCTCGGGCAAGCGCCATCAGTTTAAGCAGGTTTTCGGTGAACTCGCGGGTTTGCATGTAATCTGCGTAGCCTCTGAAGCTTTTGTTTCGCCATGCCTTGTTCACTGAGTCACTGCTGGTTCTGCGGAGTCCGCCCAGTTCGGGCATGTGACTGTACTGTATTCCTTCCGTTTTCAGCGCTTCGGGTAGTGTTTCTTTGTTGAATTGGGGGTTGTGTCTGGAACGCGGAACTGTGCGCACATCCACCACTAAAGTCACATCATGTGCTTTCAGGATGGTAATGAATTCAGTTAGTTCACGCGTGGAATGCCCGACAGTCAACACTGTAGTTTCAGGTTCACGCTTCATTAGGTGCTTGCTCCCGCCTGACGCTTATGGATGAAGGTGCTATATTAAAGCAAACGCGACTTGCGCTTTGTCCGTTATGAGTTTCGGGAATGGCATAAATAGCCAGTTAAGCATGTGTTAGCTTAGGTGAAATTAGGAGCGAGATTGGTTATGGCGGAAACTGACGCAGGTTTTAAGGATGAATTGATTCTTGCCATGCATGAAGAACTTGAGAGGGCGCTTGCAGAAGAAACGCCCAGCGCAGCCGACGCGAACGCGGAACGCGAACGGCACAAAGAAGCCATGCTGCACATTCTCGCAGCGTCGGTTAGAACGCAAAGACTGTATTTTGTCGTGCGCTCAGCGATTATGAGTCTGATAAGCGCAGCGATTACCTTCACTATAGTTGGTTATTTGGGTTCAATTGACGTGTTTGCAGCCGTGTTTTTGGGAATTTTCTTGTTTGTGGCGTCACTTGTTATATCCAGATTGTTTGACAAGCAAATTGTTAAATTGTCCCAGAAAATCGTGAGCATACTGAGCAGGTATAAGCGGGCAAGCGAGTTTGTCTTCAAGAACCTGTAGGTTGCCCTTGCTTGGTAATCAACTGTAATAATGTAAGCAGATGTACCAGAAAACATTTTTCCCCGTTGCATGTTACTAGCATAAACATTGGCGGCGTCGCACATGGCAGAACCTGAAACTAAGAAAAAGCGAAAAAAGAAAACGCAGCTTGTTATCCTGAACGAGCAGGAGCAAGAAAGCCCAGAGCTTGCTGAACTAGTCAAAGTTTTAGACGAGTTGGAGAAGGAAGGCAAATTCGTTGAAATCCAAGTGTGCCCAAAATGCAAAAGCCCGAAAGTCCGCAGAGTGAAAACCATGAGCGGCGACTTGTGGAGTCACATGGGGCTGGTTCCAGCAAAGTACGAGTGCCCAGAATGCGGCTGGCGGGCACGGCTGGTTCTGAAAGCAACTAACAAACGCCTAAGCGTCAGGGACGTTGAAATTATCGCTGAGGCTTTAGAGTCGGAGAATGAACGGGAATAACCGCTGGTTTTTCAGTTTAGCCTGTTATTTTGCACGTTTAACGTGCCATTCGCAGTACGCATCGCCTTTTCCTACGCATTTGGTTTCCTTTATGTCAGGAGTTTTAAGCGTGAGTCGCTTGTACATGCCGCTTACGAAGGCTGCTACGCAGGCGCAGTACGTTGCGTCTCCGTCGCGCATATCAGCGAAGAAATTATTCCATATTCTGAACGTGAACTCGAATGTTTCTGGCTTAACCTTTACAACTTCTATTTTGCCCAAGCCAGCATCCGTAAACCTTTGAACCGCTGATATCAAGAACTCGCCTACGTTAGCTTTTGCTTCTCCAGGCACTTCGTCAATGTATTTTTCGCCTGCTGCTTTGAATGCTTCTAGGACGATGACGTTGGCGCCTGACTGGAAAAGGTCTTTAAGCCTCTGGATAATCTGGAGTAGCCGAGCTTTTGTCAGGATTAAGCATCTGTCTCCGGTTACCTCGTCACAGATTATTCCTCTTTCCGCGTCAAAATGGTACTTCATTCCTTTTGTCATGGTGTATGTTTTTGCGCATTTATGGTATTTATGCTTTTGAGTATGCTTCGAGGCATATCCACGGCATATTGTTAGATTTTTCTGATTTTTCAGAAAAGTATAAATATTCTTACCTCGCTGAATCTTACACGGTAATAATAATGGCAAACAAAAGAGAATGCTGCAAAATAGACGCCGTAGTCACCATGGACGCAAAAGGGCAAATAGTCCTGCCGAAAGACCTGCGAGAAAAAGCAAAACTTAACCCAGGTGCCAAACTGGCGCTTATCGGTTTTGAACGCGACGGCGACGTATGCTGCATCAGCATTATCAAAGCTGACACACTCAGCGGCACAGTAAAGACCATGCTGGGACCAATCTTAAACGAGGCACTCAAATAGGAAGGTGAAAACTGTGAAAGAAGAAAAAGTACGGAAAATGGTGCGTGAAGGTTACGGCAAAATCGCTAAGGCACAACCATGCGGTTGTGGTTGCGGCTCAGCAATAAGCGAGCAAATAGGCTACAGCCACAGCGAATTAAGTTCAGTGCCTGAAGGCGCAGACCTTAACTTGGGCTGTGGAAATCCCGTGGCGTTGGCTTCGCTGAAAGAAGGCGAAACCGTGGTTGATTTAGGCTCAGGCGGAGGCTTAGACTGCTTCCTGTCTGCGAAAAAAGTAGGTGCTACAGGGAAGGTTATAGGCGTGGACATGACGCCTGAAATGCTTGACCGCGCGAGAGCTAACTGCAGAAAAGGCGGATACAGAAATGTGGAGTTCCGCCTAGGCGAAATCGAGAATTTACCCGTTGCCGACAACACCGCAGACGTTGTCATCTCTAACTGCGTGATTAACTTGTCTCCAGAAAAACAACGAGTATTCAACGAAGCATTCCGAGTACTGAAACCAAACGGCAGATTAATGCTTTCAGACATGGTGTTGCTAAAGGATATTCCTGAAACAGTGAAAAAGAGCGTTTTAGGCTACATTGGCTGCGTGTCAGGCGCAGAAATGAAAGACAAATACGTGAAGCTTATAGAAAACGCTGGATTCAAAGAAATAAAAATCATCGAGGAAACGCGGCTTTCAGTTGAAACAGTCATCAGCGACGACACTGCAAAAGCAGTAATGGATGATTTGAAACTGACCAAGAAAACTGCTGAAGAAATCGCCAGTTCCATTGCAAGCATCAAAGTCTCAGCCACAAAACCGCCAAACTAAACCCCAATTATTTTTCACAAAATCTTTTCGCTGACCATTTCCGAGTTAAATCCTTAAATATGCTTATACTCAAATCCAGCAAGTGGTAGGTGTTCCTTATTGAGTCTAGCAGTTAACGCAAAATCACTGGTTAAACAGTTTGGCAACATCCGCGCCTTAGACGAGCTAAGCTTCAACATAAAACAAGGCGAAATTTTCGGTCTCATCGGACCAAACGGCGCGGGAAAAACCACTACTCTCCGCATAATTTCCACGCTGATTTTACCCACGTCAGGCACAGCTGAAATCTTCAACTTGAACGTGGTGAATCAAGCAGCTCAAGTCCGCAAAGTCATAACCTACCTCCCAGAAGAAGCAGGAGCATACCCGAACCTTTCAGGCTGGGAATACCTAGAGTTTATGGCTAACTTCAGCAAAAACACCGAAAGCGACGTCAAACAAGCCATCAACGAAGCCGCTGCCATAAGCGGTTTAGGCGACCGCTTGAAAGATAGAGCAAAAACTTACAGCAAAGGCATGAAACGCCGCCTTCTCGTTGCACGAGCTTTAATGACACGCCCGAAACTTGCGGTTTTAGATGAACCTGCAAGCGGCTTAGATGTACTGCACGCTTACCACGTGCGAGAAATAATCAAGCGTTACGTTAAAGACTACGGCGTCACGGTGCTGCTTAGCAGCCATAACATGCTGGAAGTTGAGTACCTCTGCAACCGCGTGGCCTTAGTTAACAAGGGCAAAATCGTGGTTGAAGGCGAACCGAAGGAGCTCAAAATCAAATTCAACAGCGCAAACTTGGAAGAAGTCTTCGCAAAGGTGGTTGGCTATGCTTAAAGGCTTCAAAACAATCTTCATCAAAGAACTAAAAGAGCTAATTCGCGACCCAAAAATCCTCATCGGAATGCTAGTTGTCCCGCTAATACTGTTCCCAGTTCTCGGCATGGTGCTCGGCTACGCCGCAGAGACAGCACAGGAACAAGCCCAAAAAGCCACGTTGCTGGTGGTAGATAATGACGGCGGAAACTGGTCGCAAACGTTCATCACTTTCCTGAACACTTCAATGAAAACCATAATCATCAACAACACCAGCCCACAGCAAGTTCTGTCACAGGGCTTGTTAACGCAGAACAACAGCACACAGTTCGTTGAAATTCCCGCAGGCTTCAGCACAAACATGACCGCACACACAAACGGCAACTTCAACATCACAGCTACAGTGAACGTGTACGGAGTCTTCCAAGGCGGCGGCATATTCTCCGACCTCGGCTCATCCACCATCAGCGTTCTCGTAAGCAGCTTCAACAGGTACATAGCGCCAGACCTCGTGCACATGACGCAGTCAACCATAATTAAAGGCGAAATCCAAACAGGCATCGACCCCGCTACACTTTCAGGCTTGATGATGACGCAGTCTTTAGCCTTGCCTATCACAATAATGATTATGCTCACTTACTCAATGCAAATAGCCGCTACATCTGTAGCTATGGAGAAAGAAGAGAAAACACTGGAAACCCTCTTAACCGTGCCTGTAGACCGCTTCGCCATCCTCATGGGCAAATTATCCAGCACAATAATCGTCGCAGGCTTAGCTTCCATAGCCATGATGGTAGGATACAATTACTTGATGAGTTCCATGACAATGGGCATCACAAGCAACGTGCAAGTGGACTTAGTGAAACTCGGTCTGGTTCCTTCGCCCTTCGGATACCTGCTCTTAGGCATTTCGCTTTTCATCACGCTGCTTTCAGGCTTAGCGTTAGCCGTGATTATGTCCGCGTTTGCATCAGACGTCCGAGGCGCAACCGCTTTGGTAGGCTACATTTACCCGTTGATTTTCCTTCCTGCGATGGCTTTGATGTACTTGGACTTTAACTCGTTGCCGCTGGCGATTCAAGCTGTGTTTTTCGCGATTCCGTACAGTCAACCGATAATAGCTTCCAAAGCCGTGATAATGAACAACTACCCAATTGTGATATTCGGCATAATCTACGTTGCAGTGTTCACTTTGGTCGTGATGTACGTGGCGTCGCGGCTGTTTGCCACAGAAAAAATCTTAACAGCAAAACTGAAGTTCAAACGAGGCGGATTTAGAAAAACAGCAGAACAAAACGACTAGCCTCTAGCCGCTTTTTCAACATGCTAATGAAACCTATTTTCGGCCAATAGTGGCCCCTCCCCTCCTTTTCTGCACAGTTTGACTCTTAGGCTCCAAATATGAACGGCTACTGCTGTGCTCTGCAAGCCATGCCTTCCTCGCATAAACGAAGCTTTATCTCTGTTAAACGTATAAAATAACTAACAACGCTTCAAGGTGAAAACGCCTTTGAACAGCAACCGCTTAAACATCAACTTCGCAGGTTTAAAACTCAAAAACCCCACAGTTTTAGCATCTGGAATTCTAGGCTACTCCACCGAATCACTGACGAGCATCGTTGAAGGCGGCGCAGGAGCCGTCGTAACAAAATCCATCGGCACAAAGCCGCGAACAGGCTACGCAAACCCAACCGTAGCCCAAGCAAAATACGGACTCATAAACGCCATGGGGCTCCCCAACCCAGGCATAGACGCGTACGTTCAGGAAATCAGCCACGCAAAAACCGCGTTATCAGTGCCGCTTATCGTAAGCGTCTACGGCTACTCACCAGAAGAATACGCCTTAACCGCCAAGAAAGCAGCAGAGGCGGGCGCAGACGCTGTGGAACTTAACGTGTCATGTCCACACGTGAAAGAAACAGGCTCAGAAATCGGACAGAACCCTACAGTGCTCGCGGAAGTTGTTAAAAAAGTCAAAGCCGCTGTACACAAACCAGTTATCGTGAAGTTGTCCCCAAACGTCACAGACATCGTGGCAATCGCAGAAGCTGCCGTAAAAGCTGGCGCAGACGCGTTAACCGCCGTAAACACCGTCAAAGCCATAGCAATCGACGCTGAAACCGCCATCCCAATATTAAGCAACAAACGCGGCGGACTCTCAGGACCAGCAATAAAACCTATCGCGCTCAGATGCGTCTACGACATTTGCGAACGCGTGAAAGTGCCAGTGATGGGCTGCGGCGGCATAACCAACTGGCGCGACGCCGTAGAATTCATCATAGCAGGCGCATCCGCAGTGCAAATAGGCACCGCCATAGCGTTGAAAGGCTCTGCAGTGTTCGAAACCGTGAACCGCGGAGTAGAAGCTTACCTGAAAAAGAAAAAGTTTAGGAGCGTGACCGAAATTGTCGGCTTATCTCACCGCAGCTAACACCATGCGCACCACGCGCATCCTAAGCGTCACCACCGAAAGCCCAACAGTCAAAACCTTCACCGTAAAAGACAAACTCTGCGCCAAAGCTAAACCAGGCCAATTCCTGATGCTCTGGATACCGCGCGTGGATGAGATTCCGCTAAGCATACTAAACGCCGCCGACGGTAACGCTTCAGTAGCCGTTAAAGCAGTAGGCGAAGCAACACACGCACTGCACAAGCTAAAACGCGGCGACACAATAGGCATACGCGGACCATTCGGAAACAACTTCACTGAACATTATGGCAAGTTATTGCTGGTGGGCGGCGGAACAGGAATAGCGCCATTGCTATTCTTAGCCAAACGCTTAGCCCCAAAAGCTAAACGCTTAACTTTCGTCACAGGCGCCAAAACAAAAAACGAGCTCCTATACCTAAACGAGCTAAACACAGTATGCACCGAGCAAAGTGCAGTGGCAGCCACGGAAGACGGCAGCTACGGGCTCAAGTGCTTGGCAACCGAACCGCTAGAGCGTCTTCTCACAAAAGCCAATTTTGACATGGTTTACACTTGCGGACCAGAACTCATGGTGCGCAAAGTCGTTGAGCTTGCAGAAAAACGCGGCGTCCCAGTGGAAGCCAGCTTAGAACGCTTAATGCGGTGCAGCATAGGCTTATGCGGAAACTGCGTCATAGGTAAATACCGTGTCTGTCGAGACGGACCAGTGTTCAACACTGCACAATTACGCGAAGTCAAAGCTGAGTTAGGCGTCTCTAAACTGGATTTTGAAGGCAAAAGAATCCCGCTTTAGCTGGTTTTTGAAAATGCCTTTAACTCCGTTGCATGGTCTTGCCGTCTTTTTTCTCTACTTTAAGAACAAGCGAAGCGTTGACCCGCTTGCACTAGTAGCCTCAGCAATGATTGTTGATTTGGAGCCACTTTACTACATTCTAAGCGGCGAATTTATGAACCACCACATGATCTGGCACGGGTACGCCTTAATCTTGACAATTTACCCAATTCTAATCACTTTAGCTGTGTACGTTGTGGAACGCCTCTTCGAGAAACAACTGTGGTCAACATACACCACGTTACAGTTTAAACCCGAAAAAGTCAGATACCCCCTGCTGAACATATACCTGTGCTGCCTACTCGGCGGAGTCAGCCACATATTCTTCGACATGTTCACACATGAAAACCTGCCCTACGTAGTTTACCCCCTGTTCCTCGGCAACCCATTTTACATAGGAGCCGCATCAGGAATAGTCGAACTGACCGTGATTGCTTTGGTACTTTACTCTGTTTACTGCTGGTCAAAAACACAGAAACCCAACTATCAACAAACAGCGAAAACCCAAAATACCCAAAAACCCACATTATTAAACAGGCAATAGAACAATGTTTTCCCAACAGGAACTAGAAGAGATCGTCCGCAAGACAGTCTCCCGCTACAACAGATTCCGAAGCCCTGAAGCCATCGCCAAACTCATCCGCGTGTCACCGGAAAGCGTTACCATCGCGTTTACAGGCGCCTTCTGCACAGGTTGCGGCGTGCTAGGCTACGTTGAAGGCTTCATTCATGATTTCAAAACGGTAACCAGCACGGTGGAATTGAAGATTGACAAGACTCGGCAAATAGGCCCTAGAGGTTTAGAAGTAGACTATAAAGTCAAAGTTCGATAAAAAAAGAAGATGCTGCTTTAGAGTTCTTCTTCTGGGAAGCCTATTTTCCGCAGGAAATCCCTAGCGTACGTTGGGTCATGGTCCAGTTCCTTGCTGCGCAAAATTCTTCTGTCCAGTCTATCTAACGCCACGCGGAAAGCGGGTTCTATACCCCAACCTTCGCTTGAGCTATAGAATGCACCTTTCGCTGTCCTCAACTGCAGGCGGCAGTGAATAAGCGGTACGCCTTTGCGGCTTGCGCCATGCGTCTTAACATAAGCGAAAAGTGTTCCCGTCTTGAAGACGTTTTCGTATTTGCGGGCAAACGTGTCAAACTCCTCTAGCATGAAGCTTTGCTCATCTGGGTTAACTTTGATGTCTTTAACTGCAAGCTGCAACGTGAATTTCCTCTCAGAAACTTCCATCTGCGATATCGGCTCAAGAAAATCCAGTTTTGTCACTATACCCGCTAGTCGCTCTTGTGACAGAACGGGCAAACAAGAAATGTCGTAACTGTGCATTTTCTCCTCTGCTTCCTTCAAACTCGCCTCAGCCTGAACCGTGACCACTGGACTATTCATAATACCCTTCACAGGAATACTCAGCAGCGGATTTTTTTCTCCACTTCGGTCACCTAACGTTTGACGGCGCTGCGGCTGAATAACATGCACGATAATGTCCTGTATGCTTACTATACCCACAAGTTTCCCAGAATCCATCACCGGCACATGCGAAATACCTTGCTCCCGAAAAATGCTCAACACAGCACCTACCGACCTGTTTGCCTCAATCGTAGAAGGCGACTTCGTCATTATCTCCTTAACCTTAGTATTACCCCACTGCCGAGTAACAGCCCCATGAATAATGCCTTCGTCAGTGATGAAGCCCACAAGTTTTCTTTTCTCAAAAACTGGAAGCTGCCTCACGCCGCTCTCTATCATTAACTTGGCTGCTTTACTGAGGGACACACTCAGCTCAACTTTTGGCGCAGGACGCATTAGGGTTTTAACTTTGGTTGATGCAGGGTCAAGTCCCGACCTTATAATCCAACGCCTCGTAATTACACCCACATATCTGCCCTTATCATCCAAGACCGCGAGAACAGGCGGCATCTCCTTCTTAAAAAGCTCCAAGCATCTAGACAGCGCATCCTTCTCATAAACAGTGGAAAATTTTTTCGAGAAAACATCTCCAACGAAAATCGAACTAGGCATCATCATTCCTCTATTTCGTAATGGATTACGTTGAATTTAAATATTGCAACCTGCAGCATGTCAAAGGTTGATATGGCGAAACAGCGTGTTATCTATTGGCGTTTTTAAGGCTTCCATGTGACTCAAATAACTGATATAGAAAAACATATCTATATTCTAGATAATCTGTATAGATGTTTCATACTGCCTCATTTAAATAGAGCGTTTAGGAAGATTACAGAAAGGGGGCGCCGCCAAAATCACACTCAGCACGCCACGCGTTCTACTCCGCTCCTGTCAGGGAGGGACTGCATACAGTTGAGTCTGCCTCAAAAAGAAATGGTAGAAGAACTCAAAACCCAATGGAAACAACTATGGCAAGAGCGACTGGACGACAAAGTGCGAGCTGAAGGCGTAGCAACAAACGAATATTCCAACTTGTTCGTCGAAAAAGGCACCATAATCCACGCAACACGTGATTACAAGGCTCTCAACTTCAAAGAAATTTTAGTGCAAAACCAAATTGCCAACGCAGACAGATTCATCCCTCCAGCTGTTCAAGTTGGCGGTTGGACAAAGTTCGTCAAAACATCCATCACAAGCATGCGCCCGCAGAGGCATAAGCGCGCTTTACTCTATCGTGAGGCTGAAAAAAAACGCCAGCAGCCTAAAAAAGGCGGCAGAGGCTGGCTCCACATATAAATGATTAAATCTGTTTAAGCTGCCTTTGTTTCTGCTATTTTTTCCCTTTTCAATATGTTTTGAGGAATCTATTTTGGGAATTTACAGAGGCCGATTAGACATAATAGCTGACATTCTGCAAGTCGCCAGCGGAAACGCCAAAAAAACACAAATCATGTTTCAAGCTAACTTAAGTTACAGCGTCCTGCAGAAATACCTCGCAGAAATGACTGATGCATCACTGATTAGCTTTGAAGACGAAGAACAATGCTACGTTCTAACCGACAAGGGAAACACGTTTCTAGACGCATACCAAAAATACTCAAAAATCAACAAACACTTAGAAAAGAAACTAACTGCCATCCGCACACAGAAACGCGCCTTAGAAAAACTATGCTCAGCCAAATAACCACAACCCGTTCAACACAACGAGCGATGCCCATGGCAAATGCAGCAAAAAATCACACAAGCGCTTTCACCTGCCTAACCGTGGCAATTTTGATTGCCGCCTGCTTTATGCCTACTTGCTCCGCGGTTACCGCTGAAGAAGCAAACACCGCCATTAGCCAAGCTGAACACGATTTAAACTCAGCATATGTCGCTGTTGCTGCAGCTGAAACTGCAGAAGCAGATATCTCTGCATTGCTGACTAAACTAAGCAGCGCAGTTGATTATCTATCACGGGCACACGCCGCTTATAAAAGCGGTGATTACGAGAATGCAAACGCGCTGGCTGTTGAATGCAGCAGTACTGTGGAAGGCGTTGCCGAAGATGCGGCAAGTTTGAAGGCAGACACGGAAAAAGCGCGCAGCGACAAATTGTTTTTAACCACGCTTCTTTCTAGCGTTGGTTTGGTTTTGCTTCTTGCTTTCGGGTTGCTGGGATGGTGGCTGTTGAAGAAACGGTATTCTAGGCGCATTTTGGATATGAAGCCTCAACTGGAGGAAACCACATGAATTTAGGCGATGCGAAACTGGTTTACACGTTTTCCTGCGTTATATTAAGCTTGATCATTTTATCGCCAACTTTGGCCATGGTTGTTTCTTTTCCAAGCGGCGAACAGTTTTCTGAACTCTGGATTTTAGGACCCAACCACATGACTGAAGGTTACCCGTTTAATGTTTCGCCAAATGAATCATACAAAGTCTATCTTGGCGTTGGCAACCAGATGGGAGACTTAAGCTATTATAGAGTTTACGTAAAGTTTCGGAACGCATCAGAATCTTTCTCGAATAGCACCGCTGGACTGGCAAGCGCAGGAGAGCCTCTCTTTGAGTATAACCTGTTTTTGAGGAACAATGAAACGTGGGAAAAAGAATTAACGTTTTCTTTCAGAGACGTTTCGTTTGAAGGAGCTGTTTGCAAAGTTTCAAAAGTTTCGATAGACGATTACACTGTAAGTGTTAATACGCTCGCAGTGTGGAATGCAACGAGCAACGTGTTCTATTACCAGTTGTTCTTTGAACTGTGGATTTACGATGCCGCAAGCTCAGCTTTCCGATTTCACGGTCGCTGCGTTGGATTACAGCTTAACATGAGTCAGCCGCCGCAATCCTTTTGACATAGAATTGTTTTCCATTACAATTTAATTGGAAGCCCATTAATGAATTTGGTAGCTCGGTATCTTGTTGAGAGAAAGAGGGAATAGTGTTTGCTGTCGTCAACCTTAGTGGTGATTCCTGCTTTAAATGAAGAAGAAGGCATACGTCTCACCATTAACGAGCTTAGGCAGTATCTGCATGATTCCGAATTTCTAGTTGTTGATGGCAACAGCAACGACGGAACGGCGCATGTTGCAGAAATTCTCGGTGCCACTGTGATACGTCAGCTTGGCAAGGGCAAAGGCGACGCCATAGACTACGCAATTAAGCACATCAGAAAGCGGGTTGACTGTTTGATTTTTACTGATGCTGACTATACGTACCCAGCAAAGTTCATTCCGCATATGCTGAAGATTTTGAGAAAAAACCCGCAAGTGGGTATGGTCTGCGGAAACAGATTCAATTCGCATTTTGACATGAAAGCTATGCGTAACATTTTCTATGTTGGTAACCGGGCGCTAGCTTTAGCGCACAATTTGTTGAACGGCATAGAGTTACGCGATCCCTTAACGGGCTTACGCGCAGTACGCAGTGAAATCTTGAAGAATTGGCAACCAAAATCTGATGGCTTCGATGTGGAAATCGAATTAAACCATTATGTTGAAAGGCAAGGCTACGCGATAGCTGAGATACCTATAGCTTATCGGTCTAGAATAGGTGAAAAGAAGCTGAAGCTGAAAGATGGCTTCACCATTTTGAAAAGAATGTTAACTGAAAGCACATACTAATCCAAACATGCAAGGCTGCGCTTGCTCTTTGCAAGCCGCCAGAAGTAGTGGTGTAGAATAATTTATTAACTCTACTCCTTCTAAGACTTGCTAATCGCTATTCGTTGTGGTTGAGTCTGCAAAAATGAAGTTTCCGAAAGTTTTAGTGACTGTGGCGCAGGTTTTATAGGCAGCATCTTGTGGATAAATTGCTGAGCGAAGGCTTTGAGGTTTGGGTTTTAGACAATTTTTCAAGCGGGTGAATGGAAAATATTGCCCAACATAAAGATAAACCGTTGTTTCATCTGGTGAATGGTGATATCCGCGATTCCAGAGTAGTTAACGCGGTCGTAAAGAATGTTGACGCAGTTTTCCATGAAGCTGCTTTCGTGGATGTGTCTCTTTCTGTTAAGGATCCACTTTTGTGTGAGGACATTAATGTCCATGGGACACTTAATTTGCTTAGAGCCAGCTTTAGATTCTAAAGTTAAACGCTTCATTTTTGCTTCTTCTGCCGCAGTTTACGGCGACACAAAGCCTGCGAAAAAGAAAGAAACCCTGCTGCTTAAACCAATTTCGCCATATGGCGTTTCGAAGATGGCTGCAGAAAATTATGTTCGAGTTTTCAATGAGCTTTACGCTTTAGGAACTGTGCTTACGATATTTCAACGTTTATGGACCCAGGCAGGTTTTTGGTTCCAGCTACAGTTGGGGTGATGCCAACTTTTTTTTTAACTCTGTTGCTTCAAAATCAACCACCTATTATTAATGGCGACGGAAAGCAAACTAGAGATTTTGTGCATGTAGCTGATGTGGCATCAGCGAATCTGGCTTGCTTTAGATAGTGCAACCGCAGCAGGGAAAGTTTTTAACATCGCTAGCGGTATCAGTGTGTCGATGTATGCCTTAGCGAGGATGTTACAGCGAATTACAAGTGCGAAGCATTCAACGCCAATCTTTGCTGAAGCTAGACGGGGAGATATTAAACATGTTTATGGAGATATTGGGAAAGCGCGAGAGCTTTTGGGTTTTCGCCCGAAAATACCGCTTGAGGATGGTTTATCTGCGTTTGTTGAATAATGTCTGTGGTGTATGCCGAAATGGATGTGGTCTGAGTTGAGCTATATTGCAACTTTCGAAATATCATTTATCTTAATAAATCATACAGTCATGGTAATTACAGGTGTTGAATATTGGTCCTAAAAGCTGACGTTATAATTGCCTGCGGCGCACACCCAGATGATGTTGAATTGGGCTGTGGCGGAACGATTAGAGCCGCAACCAAACTTGGAAAAAAAGTAATAGCAGTCTTTCTTACCAAAGGCGAAAAGAGCGGAGACCCCGACGTGCGATGTCAGGAAAGTAAAAAAGCATTATCTATTTTGGGCGTAAAAGACGTCTATTTCGGAGACTTTCCGGATACTGAAATCCCGAATAACCATACAGTTGTGGCTTGGTTAGAGTCTTTCTACGACAAATATAAACCAGAAGTGATTTTAACCCACAGCATTAACGATATGCATCAAGATCATCGCCAAGTAGGCTGGCTCAGCATGAGTGCATTTAGAAACGCTCCTAGAATACTCGCATATGAAACCCCGAGAGTCACAGCTGTGTTTGCTCCAACGTATTTCGTGGATATCTCCAATTCCGTCAAGGAAAAATGGGCTGCCTTGAAATGCCATGTATCACAAAGTGAAAAAAGATACATCACTTATGAATCAATGGTTAACCTGACCTCCTTCAGAGGAGGGCAAGTTAACCTCGCATATGCAGAGGCCTTTGAAGTAGTGCGATATGTTGAAAAAGATGTCTGGTCAAAAGTTTGATACGCAATTAACAGTGTATCCCTTCCAATTCAAAACGGTTGTTGCCTCTGCATTCAGAGGCATAGGAATTTACTTATTTACATCCTGTTACCAAATCTAAAATATACATCAATCCACCCAATCATATTCTATCCGAACTAAAAATCAATAAATCCCTTTTGTGAGGGCGATGACCTGCTAAAATCATAAAAGCACCGGTAGCATCTTTCAATATAGGCGGAATAGTTCAAGATGACCATAGACTCTAACTTCAAAGCAAAAAATGGAATAAAGATGTTGAAGTATCGATCTGCTTTTCCATATTTTGATGATGTTGCTGTTAGGAAAATTCTAGCCGATGTCGAAATTGTCCTGAGAACCGGTTTCCTATCCGGAGGGTCTTATACAAGAAGACTTGAGCAAAAATTCAGCGAGTTTCTCGGAGCAAAACATGCGATAGCAGTCAGTTCTGGGGCAGCTAGTCTTGAAATAGCTCTCCGGTACTTCGGAATTAAAGACCGCGAGGTAATAGTCCCTACAAATACCTTTGTGGCAACTCCTAATTCTGTAGTTTTTGCTGGTGGGAACCCCGTTTTTGCGGAGATGAACGAAGACACGCTGTGCATGGACTTAAGTGACGTGGAAAACCGAATTTCATCCAAAACCGTGGGAGTAATCGTAGTTCACGTCGCTGGGCTCGTATGCCCAGAGATTAATAAACTGAGAAGCTTATGCGAAGAGAACAGACTTTTTTTAATCGAAGATTGTTCCCATGCACACGGTGCTATGATTAATGATAAGATGGCTGGCACTTTGGGTGATGTGGGCTGCTTTTCTTTTGCACCCACCAAGAATATGACGACAGGTGAAGGCGGAATTTTGGTGTCTGATGATTCACATTTAAACAATGCTGCTCGCTCAATGAGAAACAGAGGAATAGGCCAAGAACGTTTGATGGTGATGCTGGGACACAGTTGGATGATGAGCGAGACAGACGCAATATTGGGGTTACATCAGCTTGAAAACTTGGATTATTTTGTGAAAAGACGAAATGAATTAGCACAGTACTATAACGAACATCTCAAAACTGTAAGGGGCGTTTCTCTTTTTGACACGCCTCCTAACATCAGACATGCCTACCATAAATACCCAATAAAACTTGACGAGGACTTAGTTGTGGAGGAAATTGTAACCATTCTACAGGCGCAATATGGTATAGAAACTAGTCGTGTATACTACCCACCTTGTCACCTCCAATCCTATTATAAAGAAACTTTCGGAACAAAAGAAGGCGATTTTCCAGTGGCTGAGAAGATACTTAAACAGACCCTTACTCTGCCTATTTATATAGGACTCACTCGCGAAGACACAGCCTATATCGCGAATGCCCTTAACCTTTCTATTCAAACTTTGAGGAGCCAACGAAGCCAAATTCAAAAGTGCACATAATTAGACTTGTTTTGAGCAAAATATTGTGTGGTTGAATAAATGATTCTGTCTGCCCACCAGCCAAATTACTTGCCCTATCTGGGATTCTTCGACAAAATGATTCAATCCGACGTTTTTATTATTCAAGATAATTTTCAATTCGAAAGACACGACTTTCAAAATAGAAACCGCATAAAGACGTATAACGGCGTGCAGTGGCTAACTGTACCTGTAGAACGCTGCAAGCAAGATACGCGAATAGACGAAGTTAATATAGCAAAACTTCCTGGTGCACTTTGGACAAAGAAGCATTGGGACGCTTTAAAGTACAATTACATGAAGGCTCCTTACTGGGGAGAATTCAGTGAATTTTTTGAACAAGTTTATAAACAAAACTGGACAAGGCTACTAGACCTAAACATGTACCTGATAAAAATGTTAATGAAGTTGTTCAAAATAGAAACGCCTCTAATTTTGTCTTCTTCTCTAAAAGCTTCTGGACAGAAGACTGACAGACTTCTTGCGCAATGCAAAGAAGTAGGAGCGGATGTGTACCTCTCAGGAATCGGAGGCCGGAACTACTTGGATGTTCAACTTATGGAAGATGCCGGAGTAAAAGTGTTATTTCAAGAATTTCAGTATCCAGTGTATCCCCAACTTCATGGAGAATTTGTGCCTAATCTCTCAGTGGTAGATTACCTTTTTTGTACAGGAGGAAAAATGTGGAAAAACAAGTTTCATAATGAAAGGAAAATAGGCAATAAAGAGCAGAGAAAGTTCTTTGTTGGTTTTCCATGAACTTTGTTTAACTATTAAACAGGTCTGATTTCAACGAAAATCTGCATGTTGGCTCCAGAGTTCCTGCCGGTATGGGGCGGCGTGGGAACCTACATAGTTGAGTTAGTTAGGCATTTACCTAAAAACACTGAAATTCATGTTTTGACCCCTTGTCGTACGGCTCTTGCCAATAACACTGTTTCAAGTGCTGATTACGATTTCTCGCAGTATTTTGGAAGTAACGTTCAAGTGCATTTTATCTCTACAGCAAGTGACACGTTTGTCTACAATTCTTTTTTCCAATATGCCTGCTTAAGGTTTGTTCCCAAATTTGTTAAGGCTGAACGAATCGATCTTGTTCATTCTCACACTGCTCACATGCCCGACTTGCTGCTCCAATTTAGAAAACTAGGAATTCCCACTGTGACCACAATTCACACAACCATTGAGGGGCAACGGGCGGGATCTAAGGGTTCAGGTTTGTCTTTTTCAAGTTTGGAATTTTCTGAGAAATTAACATATTTGGCTTATCCCTTTTTAAGACTGGCAGAAACCCTGTATTTCCTCAAATTTCGCCACTACATTACTGTATCCTATTGGATGAAAGAGCAGGCAAGAAAGAAGTATCCGAAATTAGGTGATTCGATCAAAGTAATTCACAATGCTGTTGATGCTGCGCAGTTCTCTCCAAGCAACAATAATTCTGAAAGGAACATAGTGTTATTTACTGGCAGGCTGATTGGCGCAAAAGGAATTAATTATTTGGTTGAAGCGATACCCACAGTGCTCCGTCGATTTCCTGAGACTTTGTTTCTGTTCATTGGAGCCGGCAACAAGACGCCCTACGAAAGAAGACTAAGAGAGCTTAATGTGCCGATGGGCAACTTCAAGTTTATAGGCTATTTGAAAGAAGCAACCGACCTCGTTCAGTATTATAGGCGCGCCAGCATTTACGTGGCTCCCACAATGTACGAGAATCTCCCAATTCGCATTTTGGAAGCAATGGCCTGTGGTGTTCCGGTTGTCGCATCAAATGTATGTGCCATTCCTGAAGCAGTACAGGATGGTGTAAACGGTCTACTTGTGCAACCTCAATCAATAAAACAACTTGCTGATGGAATCTGTCGCCTTCTTGAAGATGCCACTTTGCGTGCAAAAATGGGTGAAAATGCTAGACGCACAGTGTTAAACGAATTTAACTGGGGCGTCAGTGCTAAGAAAATCTCAGATGTGTATCAGCAGGTGACAAGCGGTTCCTAATGGCAACAAAGCAACCGCCAATTTTGGTATAATAGCATCCAGTTCAAGACGAGGTTTCCCAAATTGCACATCTGCATGATTGCCCGAGAATTTCCACCCCATCCTGGCGGCGTAGGATACTACGTCAGTAACCTTTCAAAGAAGCTGCATGAACGAGGGCACGACATAACTGTAATAACCCGAGGCCCTCCGCATAAAACAGTAAAAAAAATTGTTGACGGAATAACTGTTTTCTACGTGAATTTCCTTCCAGTATATCCTCTTCACCTTTGGGTTCACGGAGTTTTCGTAAACCGCCTCCTCAAATCTTTAGAGCCAAAGTTAACCCTAATTCACGTGCATTCGCCAATTACTCCGGTAATAAAAACTAAGTTGCCTGTGATAACCACTGTTCATACTCCAATGAAAATTGACGCAAGATACCATGAGATTTTCAATCTGTACTCTTTAGCTGAACATGCACTGAGCATGACTGTTTCTCCGATAGCTGAATCCAAACTCTTTCGTCTTTCGGATAAACTAACTGCAGTCTCTTTGGCAGTTGCAAAAGAACTGAAAACGTACGGTTTAGATCCTGACGAAATAACTGTCGTGAGAAACGGCGTAGACGAGAAAACCTTTATCCCCCTTCAAGACAGCAACAACATGCAAAAGTACATTCTGTATACTGGCGGCTTAAGGGCTCGCAAAGGTCTATTCGACTTAATTGAAAGCGCAAAGTACGTGTGCAACGTAAACCCCGCTGTGAAATTCTTTATCTGCGGTAGCGGTCCTTTTCTCCCAAAATTGAAAGAAAAAGCTCAGGCGGTGGGAGTCATGGACCACATAGTTTTCTTGGGCTTTGTTGACCGAAAAAAGCTCATTCAGACTTATCAAAATGCAACCATCCAAGCCGTTCCTTCGCATTATGAAGGTCTGCCCACGGTTATTTTGGAAGGCATGTCCTGTGGGCTTCCTGTTGTAGCCACAGACATCGGCGGAAATAACGAGGTAATATCTTCTGGTTCCAATGGTTTCCTTGTTCCTCCAAAATCCCCAAAGACATTAGCAGAGACCATCTTAAAGCTACTAGACGGCAATCAATTGCGCAAGAGAATCGGGAAAGCAGCTCGAGCTACTATTGAAGCGTCCTATACCTGGGACCGAATCGCTGATAACATTGAAGATTGCTACAAAAGCATCATATGATGTTTATTGCTCTGGCTTATAGTGCACTGAATTAGTTGAGGCGCTTTTTCATGGTTAGGCTTGTGTATTTCCAAAATGAATGTGCTCCTTACAGAATTCCTCTTTTTGAAGAAATTTCCAAGCTGCCTCATGTTGACTTAAAAGTATATTTTGGGCGATACCGCTCTTCAAGCAGAAAGTGGAATACTAATCTAAATTGCAGTTTAGATTATGAAATATTACGAGAAGTTGATTTGGTATCTCGCCTTTTTTACTTCGGATTAGTAGACGACTCTAACCCTCTAAATCCGTCATTACTGTTCAAATTATTACGCGGTGAATACGACATTTTCGTAGGTGGTGTCCCTCATTATTTCGGTTCGATGATTACGTTTCTAGTATCAAGAATTCGCAGAAAACCATTTGTTCTCTTCCTTGAAGATACCGATGTTGGAGCAGGCGAAGTATCCTCATATCTAAGTCGTTTCGGAAAAAATCCTCTGAAAGCGCTTAATTACCCCCTAATTTTGCTTAGGTTCTTTTTTGGACAGGTTGTTTTGAAGCACTCTAATTGTTGCATCGTTCCAGGCACTGCAACAAAAGAATATGTCTTACGCAGAGGTGTAACAGCCTCCAAGATATTCACGGCATGGAACGTCGTTGACAATGACGCAATAGAACAAGAATGTAACAAATCACTTAGAAAAGGCAATGTAAAAAAACTACAGGAACAGTTACGCCTAGAAAATAGAAAAATGATTCTGTCGGTAGCCTACCTAACAGAAAGGAAAGGTCTTGAGTACCTTATCAAAGCATGTGCAAAATTAAAGAAAGAAAATGATGATTTCGTCTTGGTGATCGTTGGAGAAGGACCCTACAAAGACGACTTGAAAAGATTGTCCGCTGAAAATAACCTTGCGACAATATTCACTGGGTACGTGTCAAATTTGGTTGACTACTACCTGGCGGCAGATGTTTTTGTGTTGCCAACTTTACAGGACGTATGGGGCTTTGTTGTAAATGAGGCGATGGTATGCGGCTGCCCAGTTGTCACAACATATGACTGCGGAGCAGGAAGAGACCTAGTAAAAAACGGCGTAAATGGCTATTTGGTTAAAACGAGAAACGTCGAACAGTTGTATAAGGCGATGAAAACTGTTCTGCACGATGATGAACTCAGACAAAAAATGAAACAGGCATCACGGAGCATCATCCGCGGCTTTTCTTACAAGACCAGCGTTAACGGCTATCGCGCTGTAATCAACTACTTGCTGAACAAAAAAGCTACTGGTGCAAGAATCAAGCATGGTGATTCCAGCAAATAACAGTAGCACTGTGGATGTGGGTATTTGAAAGTGCTTATAGTTGGTGCCTCTGGAGCTGGAGGAGGCAACGAACGGGTGAAAGCGTACAAAAATTTCTTGCTGTCTAAAAACTACACTGTACATCTGGACCTGTTTCCCGGTGACAGTTATTGGAGTAGACTCTGGTTTTTTTATCAACGGGGTTCCGCCTATTTAAGGAGTCACGAAAAGAGATTTATGAAACAGATAGCTAACGTGGTGGAAGCGAAAATTAAGAAAGAAGCCTATGATGTGGTTATTGGTGTCGAAACACGTTTGTCCTATGTGCTCACGCGAGAGCTTCCATGTGTGAAAATATTCAGTTGTGAATCTCTGGTATCTGATGAACTACGCTTTTCTAATGGACCTGTTGATCTGAACCGCGTTCGATACTTGAGGGAAATGGAAATTGAAATTATGCAGAAATCTGACTGCGTTGTTTTTCCCTGGGAAACCACCGAGAATTATGCTCGGCAAAATTTTTGGAATGGAGATAACTTTGTTACTTTGAAATATGGCTGCTACCCTAGGGATAAGGTTGTTTCGTACGCCTTCCCTTTTTCTATAGTCTCATTAGGCAGTTTGGGCGATTATTGGACTAATAAAGAATTATTGTCTCATTTGACTTGCATTAGCCCCTATAGAATTGACGTTTATGGTTCTGGCAGGCCTTCCAGCAAATATCACTTGAACTACCGAGGATTCGCCAATACTACTGATGTTCTTTACAATTACCAGTTCGGGTTGAATACAGTTTCAAAAGACCCTTTCAGGAGGAGCCACTTTTCGTCCCGACCACTAGGTTATCTCGCTTACGGTCTGCCAGTACTATCCCCCGATTGGATGCAGTTGTCACATGAGCTTAAAGGTTGCGTCCCCTATAACGAAGGCAATTTTGTGGATGTTCTTAACAAATATTCAAAAAATGATGATTGGGAAAAGCTTAGCAAGGATGCGATTGATCAAGCAAGAGACCTTGATTGGAAGAAAACTTTGGAGCCACTGGACGGAATAATTAAGCGTTTTAGCTCTTAATATGAATTAGCAAATCGCTAAAATTATACCTGAAGCTGAAACAGCCTAAGCCTCACCCTCAAAGAATCTTAAGTGCACCTTATCTACGGATCCACTTATTTAATTGAAGTAGCGTGAAGAAGAACATGAACAAAACTCTACCCGCCATAACAGCATTAAACTTGCTTATGCTTGCTGCAGTTTTGCTGAATATCCCCGTTCTCAGGGAGATGGTTGTCTTCATTTATCTCTCATTTGTGCCGGGGTTTCTTCTTCTCAAAATTTTGAAATCAGGCGAAACAAATCGTGCAAATATTTTTCTGCTTTCTGTAGGTCTAAGTTTAGCGTTTTTGATGTTTATCGGCTTGTTGATTAACACGCTTAGTTTAATTGGTATCTCTCGACCCTTATCCGCTGTCCCTTTGGTGTTAGGTATCAGTCTCTCGACAGCGGTCCTTCTAATTGCTTGCTATAAGCGTGATTTGTCGAATGCCTTTGGTTCATTTAAGATCGATTCGAAAATAGCCACTGTTTTCTCATTGAAGCATACCATTCTAGTTGTGCCTCCTGTTCTGGGCGCGGTAAGTGCTTTCTTTCTGAATGTTCCTCTTTTGCTGATTCTGATAGCTTTTCTTGCAGTTATTTTTGTGGTGAGCGCTCTTTCAAGTAAGCTGATCCCTTCAGAGTTGTACCCCATTCTGCTTTTTTCGGTTTCTTTAGCTCTTTTGTTTCATGTTGTTTTTACGTCGCAGTATATCATAGGTTTTGACGCTAACCTTGAATACTTTGTATTCAAATCGACCCTAACGAATGGTCACTGGGGTTTTATCGATCCCCTTGTCTATACCGCGCCAACAGTAAGCTACAACGCTATGTTATCGATCACTGTTCTACCAACAATTTACGCTTCATTAATGAATGTAACTGGGGAAACAGTTTTCAAACTGCTTTACCCCTTTGTGTTTTCTCTTGTGGCAGTCGCTTTGTACCAAATTTTTGAGAGGCTAATCGGGAGATTAGCTTCTTTGTTGTCAGTGTTTTTTTTCATGTCTGGTGTGCTGGTTTTTTACGGGGTTACCCCTATCAGTCTTGACCGGCAAATTGTTGCCGAATTCTTTTTTGTGTTATCTATCTTCGTTTTGTTGAATAGAACCATATCCATTGGAAAAAGGCGCCTGCTCCTTATTTTGTTTGGCGCGGCGTTAGCGTTTTCACATTATTCACTAATGTACATTTACTTGGGATTCCTGCTTTTCAGCTATGCTGTATCTAAGTTCAAACGTAGTAAGGGCGAAGCACTGAATGGCGTAGTGGTTCTGTCTCTTATTGCCATAACTCTTTCGTGGTATTATTTGGCTGTTGCGCCTTTCAACTCTCTCACTCAGTTTGTTTCAGGTGTGTATTCTAACTTTTTTGCTGACCTCCTTAATCCTGCGGCTCGGTCAACTCAAACATTTTTGTCTCAGCCAGCCTCCAATCCTATAAATGCCTTCTCTGTGGTGATATTTCTTGTTGCCAATCTTTTTGTCGCCTTAGGAATTCTGCGCGTAGTCTTTAGACCCCAGAAGAGTGTTTTTGATTTAAATTTTCGGGCAATTGTCACTATAAGCGCTATCCTCTTGTTTGTGTCTTTTGCTTTACCCAATTTCGCGCCTTCTCTGCATATCGATCGATTCTACGCGATAAGTCTCCTGTTTCTGGCACCCTGTTTTGTTCTTGGATTCAACGCTCTTCTCGATATATTCAAACTGATTTGGCAAAAGATATCCAGCCAGCATGTCTCAACAGAAAAATTCGAACAAATAGCATCAATACTATTGTGCATTTTTTTGATTTCCTTTTTCTTCACGCAAACTGGTTTCGTTAACCGAATCGCTGGAAACACTCCTTTACTGCGGACTTTGGATTTGGATAGGCTTAAGGAATCGAACAATGTTCAGCTAGAAGTTACTCTCTACAATGCTTACCTTCCGGATTCAGATGTCTATGGGGCAACTTGGTTAGGGGAACATTTACCCACGGGTTCACTGGTATTTAGAGATATCCGCCAAGAGTATGTTCTGTCAAGTTACGGTTTGATTCCAATTCATTTAACACGTTCTCTAACCAACACATCTATCTTATCAGAAGGCAATTTGATTTACGCAGGGCGATTGAACATAGTTGATGGAGTTTTAAACACAGAACTCGGGACGGTTAATTTCTCTGAAGTCATGCCTCTTCTGAGTCAAGCCGATATAGTTTATTCGAATGGCGGCACTGAAGTGCTGTATACAGTTCCAAATAGATAATCTTACTGAACGGGGGCACCTGAGACTTTAAGCATATCAGTCGATTATTGATGATGGTTCATGTGAGATCTGGGGCAAGAGTGATTTGGGCTAACCTTATTCGCCAACTTGAAGACAAAAGAATGATAGGTGTGCTTCATCAAAAACTGGGGATTCGCAAATCTCTCGGATTACCCGAAAACGCGAATTTTCTCGATTGTGGTTGCGGTGCAAGCTTTTTGTGTTTTGAGGCTGCGAATGATGGTTTTAAGGCGTACGGCTTTGAAGTAATGTGCGTCAAAAGAGGCGGTTTCTTAGTGCCATTTGGTGACAAATTTTTTCGCGTCATAGTTTTGTACTTGGGATTAACTGGCTTAACGAATTTTTTGGCAAAATTGTTTCCGTATCGTAGTTTATCGATTGATATAATAGCGCTAAAAAAATAACCCTTAACTCCTCGGCTTGTAATTTCTTATACTAAGTATCTGCCTTACCGTTCATTTGGTGAAGAATATTTTAATGTGGTCATTTGCATATCCAAACACGCAACGGCTGCACAAACTGGTTCATTTATAGTTGCTTTGCGTCAACTCCACGAGCTGAGTAATTGAATGAGTGCCTTCAAAACGCATATCATAAACTTCATGCTACGTTTAGGAATCTCTCCTAACACCTTTTTCCTTTTTATGCCCTTTAAGATTTATGAATTTAAGACGCTTGTTAGCGGAATTAGTTTCTCACAGGAAGATGTGATCCTCGATTTGGGTTGCGCAACTGGTGTCCAGACTCTTTGCTTAGGAAAAAAATGTCGGCGTATAGTGGGCATAGACCCCGACAGTGATGCAATTGCCTGCGCCCGAGTGTTTTCTTCGCATGCAAGAAACGGGGCATTGGCAGAGTTTAGATGCGGGACATTGGAGGCGGTGCATTTCCAGAGCAATTGCTTCGACAAGGTCTTCAGTATATGTGTCATTGAGCATATCCCAAATTACGAGCAAGTTATGGCGGAGGTCTATAGGATACTCAAACCGGGCGGTATGTTCGTATTATCTGTGGATTCTCTTGAGCTCATAGATGACCAGGAAATCCTTGAAAAACATAGAAAAGATCACAAAGTGGTAAAGTATTTCCATTCTGATGAGCTGAATGCTGTTTTAGAAAAGATCGGCTTTAGAAACGTCAAAGTTTATCCAATATTTAGGAGTGCTTTTGCAAAAAAACTTTTCGTCAAAGGCGTTAAAAATGGTTTTAGCTTCAATCCAATAAGCGCCATCATAAATTATACAGTGTTAAGTTTAACTGAACTGCACCCCCGGCACAAGAAAGGACTATTTTTTGTTGCGAAATGCAAAAAATGATTTGTTCTTCTGTGCCATGTGTTGCCTTATTTTGATCCGTGAAAGTTTTATACTGGAAACGAGAAGGTGGTTGGAATGAACAAAAAAGTAACAATCGGCTTGTGCATTAAGAATGCCGCGAAAGTTGTGAAAACAGCTTTCGATAGCATTTCTATCCAAGATTATCCGCATGAATTCATGAAACTAGTCATAGTTGATAATGGTAGTAGTGATAACACTTTATCATTAGCCATGGCGTTTGCTCAAGAAACAGATATTGAAACTTTTGTTACCTCCAGCAAAGGCAAGGGGCTCTCAGCCACTAGACAAATTGTAGTGGATAATGCCGAAGGCGATTATATCGTTTGGGTGGATGATGACCTTGTGCTTTCTAAAGATTTTATAAGAAATCATGTGACGTTTATGGAAAAACACTCAAATGTAGGTGCTGCCAGAGGTTTCGGTATTCAACGCGAATTTCCAGCAACGATGATTACTATTGCTGACTATGTTACGTTGCTCGCGCGCTCAGATAACCCAAAATCGATTGGCACTGGAGGCGCTATTTTTCGCATTGAAGCTTTAAAAAGTGTCGGTGGATTTGATGTTCAAATCAGAGGTGCGGGAGAAGACCAAGATGTTTCAATTAGATTAACGCGGTCCGGATGGACATTGGCGACTACTAATTCAGCAAAGCTCTACTCAAAATATCCGCCGGCGACACTGAAGGATTTATGGAAAAAACATTTTTGGTACGGTTATGCGAATCATTTTCTTTTTCACAAATATGCAAACCGAATGCTGCTCATTCAATATTTTCCGCCTTACACTTTCTTGGGCAGCCTCAAGCTATCCTATTTTATCTATCGTGTTACTAAAACGAAAAAAGTATTTTTCTTCGCGATTACCCGTTCCTTTTATATGCTGGCTGATTATAGCGGTTTTGTTCGTGCCCATTTAGATGGGTATGGTCATTCACATGGTAATTAATTTAACGATTCGGTCCTGTTTATTAAACTAGCGGTTTTTTCACCTGTGTTCTTTTTTTATCTAATAATGCTTGCACGTATTGAACAGTGCGTTGCAAAAAGTTTTTCCTTGTCTTTGAAGAATTCTTTGCTATTCTCTCTTTTTATCTTGCGAGAATGATGCTGGATTTAGCTTTTCTCGGTCTGTTCGCCATTACGTTGCTATTTAGTTACGGCACACGGTGATCCCGTAGAGCAGCGCATTATTGCGTTTTATCTGAGATATATGGCGAAAAGCGGCGAACTTTTGCTCAGTCTTAAGACTCGCCAGCGAAGCTTCTATTCTTCGACTTCCAAATGCCTTTTTTCTATCTGTGAGAAATGTGTCTTGATGGGAACTTGGCAGTGGTAACAGTCCATTCTCAAAGGGCTTGTCTACATTGCTTTGGTAGTCTTTTATGGACGTTAATTTGCTTTTAGTTGTCGAGACCTTAACGTATTGGGGGCACCTTCTCTGCTATGCTTTCTGGTCTCCCTGTGTCTTCCTCATTTAGTCCGTTAGATTTGGTGGAATGAATAAGACTTAAATTCGACTTTGAAAAGAAGCGTTATATTGAAGCATGTGGGGGTTATCAGCAACAATGCCTACTCACGATGTGATAATTGATAATGACGTATTAGCTTTTATACCTAAATGTTTTGGCGGCTTACTATTAGATGTTGGGTGTGGATGGGGCTGGTTTGGATTTAGACTAAGAATCGATCGTGAGGTACGTGGCTTGCTTATAGGTTTGGATGTTTTTGCTCCTACTTTACGAAGATTAAAGAAGTTAAATATCTATGATGGACTAGTACGTGCGGATATTCGATTTATTCCTTTCAAAGATGCTATTGTTGACGTAGTTTTTGCAACTGAGGTGATAGAACATCTGCCTAAAGAAGAGGGCTATGTCTTTTTGGATGAATTAGATCGTGTATCCCGCGGTATGATCATAGTTACAACGCCAAGAGGATTCTTTCCGCAAGGAGCATATGACGGCAATATTTTTGAAACACATCGCTCAGGCTGGTTTGAAAAAGATTTCGTTGAAAAGGGTTACGACGTTATGCTTGCTGGCAGATCCAAGATTCTTTTAAAACCTATTAAAACTGTTACCTATTACGTCAATGCCCTAGCCGAGCTTCTTCCTATAGTCGTCAAAAAATTTCTTCCAAAAGAATACATAATCGCCCTGAAAAAACGTGCCCGTCGTTTTTGATGTTTGTGGCGAGAACGTGTTTCCAGTTCTTCTTAAGGTGCAGACTTGAAATATCTATTTTTTGCATCTCTTTGGAGCATGTCGCTTTGATCAAAAATGGCGTTTTAACTATTTGACTAATCTTATAGTTTGCAAACAGTTCTTTAAGTAATTCAGTTTTGTTTTGCCCCGCCTCTGTTTTCCACCCAAGAACAATATGCTTCACTCCTTTGCAAATGGTTCGCTGTGCTCCTTCAAGGACTAATGGCTCTGTTTCTTCCACATCACTTCAGTATTTTCACATTATTAATGCCCCTATGTTAGCGAAGATATGGTTTTGTATTGTTAATCCCTGAAATAGTTTGAGGCTTGCCGATGGATGGTATATGAACTGTTTTATTCCTTGTATTGTAAAATCAGAACTAAACGTCTACGCTTTCTCCTCATATGCGTATTTCAATGTTGCACCATTTAATGCGCCATTTAAAGGCATTGAAGGGTGTCTTATGATTCATCCTCAGTAGTCTCCGAATTACCTTTGGTCTAAGCAAAAAGTACAACGAAAAAACTAACGCCCCTGCCTTCTCTTTCGATTTATGTGAACAGACTTGGTGGCATGTTAGGGCTTAAGAAGACTTAGATCCAACTTGAAAAGAGACGTGGTGCCTGCGTTAGGGGTTTATTGATATGTTATGTGGTCTATTGGGTCGTAGCGCTATTTTTTATGAAATTTGTGTACCTGTGCCAAGATTGTATACATCTTCAGTGCAACCGGTGAACTGGTTGTTTTTCACAATTGTTCCGCTGGCGCCGCTGTTTATGTATACGCCATAATAGAAGCCGCCTAGCACTTGGTTATTTTGTATAACTGTGTTGGTTGCGCCACTATAAACCGAAAATGCGCCATTGGCCATTGTGGCTGGGTTTGCTCCATTTGCAATGGTGCAGCTGGACACTGTGATGCTGTTTCCCATGATTTCTACACAGCTGAGCCATGCTTGTGTATCGGTGCTGGATATTTGGCAGTTTTTGATTACGCTGTTTGCTCCATAGACTTGGATGCCTCTGGACCCGTAATTTGAAAGACTTATGTCATTAACAACGTTAGATGTTCCTGCTCCTTCTATTTGGACGCAATATAGTGAACAGTCAGATACCGAACCTCCAGTAAATGTGTTGCTTGGTGCTGTGCTGGCAAGTCCCACAACACAATTAGTTATGGTGTTTCCGCTGATAATGTGTCCGCTTCCTGTTTCGGTGGCTATTCCCCAACGTGCGTTGTTGGAACCTGTGTTGCCATTCATGTCATGCACGTAATTTCCTTGGACGATATTTGACGCGCCTTGGGCGCTTATGCCAACATCGCCACAATAGGCTACTTCATTATTTATGGCGTAAAGACCTGATTCTCTGCCAGCCCAGCCGAGTGTTATTCCGTTCCAGCCGCAGTTCGTGAGTACGCTGTTTATTATTCCATTATTCGTGTTCGCGTAGCCTTCATAGATGAGTTGGCTGTCAAAACCGAATATCCTGCAGTTGTAGATGATGGCGTGGTCAACATAGCTGTTGCTTGAGCATGCGATTAATATGCCCTTGGCTCCCATGCCTTCTGTCACTTGTTGGTTTGCTGCATTCCCGTCTATTTCAACGCCGTAGACTATGCAGTTATTGGCGTAGAGTAATAGTAGAACGGGCGCGTTGAGGTTGTTAGCGGCAACAAGTCTTGCACCCTCAAAATACAGTGTGATGCTGTCGACATTAGACATGGTCCATGTCGTAGTTACTGAATAAGTACCGCTTTCTACTTTGATGCTGTCTCCAGTGTTACACCTTCCAACGGCATTACTGAACACGCTACTGGAGCTTGTGCTTTGATAAAGAACTGCGCCAGTTGCTCCGTTTTTCAGTTGGTAGTTTGAGCCTGACACGCTTATGACGTAAGAATAATCTGTGGGCGTTGATGTAGGTGTTGGTGTAGGTGTAGGTGTTGGTGTGGGCGTTGGCGTGGGCGTCGGTGTTGGCGTGGGCGTTGGAGTTGGTTGTTGTATAACCCCGCTAGACGATACAGCCACACTTGCTTCTAATGGGTCTGCCGTCGCAAATGCTGGTAGCAGTCCAAAGCAGACTATTAAAGTGATTAGCACACAAATTTCAATCTTCATGCTGTAATCCTTACCTTGGATTTGTGCTCCTAGCAGTGGCGTTAGTTAATGGTTTGTTTTAGCATTTAACCTTTATGAACATTATGTATTAATGCTTCATATTTAATAAGCATTGCTCGCGATGCAATCTGCGTGCGGCAAGTCTTCTAATGAATGCATCTTAACTTTCAATCTTGAAAAGAAGCATTGTATTCAAGCGTTCGGAAGGATTTTTAGTAACAATGCCCGTTCACGATGTAATAACCAATTGCAGTGTATCATCCTTTTTTCAAAATTATCTCTCGCAAGAAGCCTCGCAAATCATGCTTGCTTTGTCTGAAAATACTGATTTAGATAGTTTCTTTTGAAAAATTATTCTGATACGCAAGGAAACCACAATGGCCTTGCTTCTGTATGCAATTAAGACTCTTTTTCTGCGTAGTTGAGGCATAAACTTAATTTTAATAATCCTATTTGCCTTTATTATCACTGTTTTTTCTTTCAGTTCTTCAGAGGGGATACTTATGTGCTTGCTATCCGGAAATTCTTGCCTAAACCTTAAGTATTCAACTGCAATATATCAGGATTAAGTGAAAGGAATGAAAAATATGAAAAAATCTTTGATTGCGATATTGATGACTACTGTGATA
>CAZDLK010000017.1:0-29916 GCA_964506435.1 uncultured Candidatus Bathyarchaeia archaeon
GCTGGTTCAGGAGGTTCTTTTTCCATCATAGCTTTAAGGAATGACATTTCAACACCTATTTTTTACTTTAGAGGTTTTTACCCTGCGCTTTTTATACTCGAATTCCATATTTAAACTTTAACTTTACCATTCCACAAACCAAAAATAAAGGCTCAGGAAGGCAAGAAATGTCCAAAGCGCCAAACAAGTACCTCATCTTGTTACTCATTTTCATTTTCGCTTTCGCCTACCGAATGATGCTGCTGCACTGGCAAACCTATCCGCCTGGAGCCGACATTGGACTACACAACAGCGTCGTACACTCAATCACTGGCTCTGGAAACACAGATTTCTTATGGAATTATTATCAGATGGGCGGTGGCACTTCGTTAACTTTCCCAGGATACCACATCTTTCTCTCGTACATGGTCTCAATAACCGGCTTGCCTGATTATCTAGCTCACTCGGTTGTTGCTTCATTTTTCTCTTCAATCATCGCGTTATGCGCGTTCCTGATAACGAGGATTATATGGAAAGAATCTGCAGCCGTGATAGTGGCTTTTTTGGTGGCAATCTCCCGTTTTGATGTTGAGATGCTGCTGTGGGGCGGTTTCCCAAACGTCATCACGTTGCTGCTGATTCCGTTAACTTTCTATCTGCTGCTGCAAAAAACCAAGTTTTCCACGTTTTCTTTTCTTGTCATGACCACTCTTTTGTCTGGAACGATATTTTTAACGCATTCTCTTAGCTCAGTTCTATTTGTCGCTATGGTTTTCGCAACCGTGTTCTTTGTAACTGTTTTTTCTAAAAAAATCGGTGTATCTAGAACGCACCTTTTCATCTGGCTTGTTCCAGTTTTTCTCGGCATTCTCCTTGTTTCGCCTTTTCTGCTGGAAATCGTGCCTGCGTATTTGAGTGCCGGCGGAGACATAGTCACTGGTAACATGTCGGCAATTCAGCAAGCGCTGCTCTCAAGTAGAGTGCTTCCTCTGGAGCTCGTTGTGCCCCTTCTTGTTTTGTTTCCCATGTTCTTTTTGTTCTCTAAAAAGCAGTGGAACACCTTTTTCACTGTTCCATCCTTCCTCCTCGTCGTGTGGATTCTAATCCCAACGGTGCTAACTCAGGGATACTTGTTTGGATTGTACACAGATTACAATCGCTTCCTATACTTCGTTGTTTTACCCGTGATCATAATCATCGGAATCATGATTGATCATGGTTCACATTTCTTCTCACGCATAATTGATACTTACCGCTCTCTTACAAAAGCCAATTCTCCGCCTAAAAACATCAGCCACAAACGCTTATCGCGCCTGATGAGTCATGTGACGCGCAAAAACCTGTATTCACTGTTTATTATAGGCTTTTTGTTATTTTCGTTTTTAGCTGTTCCAGTTTTCTTAACTCCCTGGCGAGGCGCTGAAATATCAAGCTTTTACCAAGATATGAACGACTCTGGCTACGAGGCAATACAGTGGATTCGACAGCAAACTCCAGTTGGCTCAGTTTTTGTTTCTGAAGCCTACTACGGTTGGTGGCTTTCAGGGTTTGCGCAGCGACCAACTTTTAGCGCGGTTGACCCGCAGTATTTGACTCTTACCCGCGAATTTGAGCCCGCAAGCGTCGCCGCGTACCTGCTTGACACGGACTACGTTATAGATAACGGTTTGATTCAAGTTCGAGAAGACGGCGGATACATCAGCAAGCATAATCCAATGTTTCTTGCCAAGCTTAACTGGACCTATTTTCCTTATGCTTTTTTCAACTTTAACAATGAGGAAACAACTGTTCTGTTACGAGTAGGCGACAATGTTGAATCTTTTGATCTAGCGCAACTCGCAGTAAAGGAAATGCGCAGTGAAAACAGCACAGATCAGGCGTATATTTTGGTTAAAAAGGGAAACGACTTTTTCAATTACACGCAGTGCATTACAGTTTACAGAGACATGCAGTTTGTTAACATGTCTATAACGGTGGAAAGCACTGAGTATGCTCACGTAGAATGGGTTAGTTTTATTCTGCAAACAAAAGGTGAATTCATAGACAGGGGCAACATGATTGGGTTTTTCGACGAAGGCGTCAAAGCATTGGGGCAATTAATTTTTGTTGAAAAGCAACCGAAAGTCTATTCCGACGGGACATTTTTGCTTTATAACTTGGCAGGCAACCGTGAGGAAACTATACAGATTTGGGCAAGCGCTTTTTCAATTACAGATGACCCTGCGAAATACAAGGATTCAGAAACCAAAGAAAACACCCTCAACACGATACTATATGAAAACTTGGATTCATATTTCGAGCCAGCGGAAAACGCTGCGGAGTTGCCTCTTGATGTTTTTGATTACCAAAAAGCCATAGCAACCCACGACATCTCTTACATTGCATGCCGCGATTCTGCTGTAATTCCAAAATTCGCAAAAGATCCCGCTTTTGATCTGGTGTTTATTAATGATGATGTAGCGATATTTATGGTGAAACGTAGCTTAAACCAAGCGGAGAGAGCATCGTCGCCTTGATACATATATGTGCAAGCGAAAAAACTTTAGAAAGAATCTTTCTAGTCGTTTTCTCCGTAGTTTCCTTAGTGCTTTTTTATAGTATGATTTCCGTAAACGGCTTGGTTTTAGGCAATGACCCTGCTGTTCACTTAAGCAGAGCAGAAATGATTTTGGCTAGCGGTCGAATTCCTTTAGGCGACATCGCTTGGCTTCCTCCTCTCTACCACATCGTGCTCGCAGCACTCATCACCTTCACAGGCGCAATGAGCATCGAGCAAATGCTGCTTTTAATGAAGGTCCTCACCGCGATAATTGATTGGCTATTGCTATTATCCGTTTATTTGGTTGGCGCCAAGTTTTTCGGCAAAAAATACGGCATCCTCGCATCAGCCCTGCTGCTGCTTTGTTTCCCATTGTATGAAATAAATTTCTGGGGCGGCTACACAGGCATACTTAGCTTGGCGTTTATCAGTTTGCTATTTCTGTATTTCGCTTTGGCACAAGAAGGCTTCGCGCACACTTTGGTGCTGTTCATCCTTGCGTTTTCTCTGGTTTTATCTCATCAACTTGCTACTTTTTTGGTAGTTATAATTTTGTTGCCGTTTCTTCTTATATTATTCATCAAATCTAAAGGGCGTTTTCCAAAGGCTTGGATTGCGGCAATTTTAGGCGGCGCACTGGCGTTTCTCATTTACTATTCTCGAGCTATCCTGCTTAACCTTGACGTTTTAATCTCACATGTTTTCTTCAGCATAAAGACGTATCTTTATCAAATCCCAAATGTTAGTGCGTCATCATTTTTGATGGATTTTGGTTTCATTCTCTTTTTTGCTGGACTAGGCGTCTTCTTAGCCTTTTTCAGACTTAAGAAAGAGAAGAAACTAAGTTACTATCTAATTTTGTCCTTGAACTTGTTTATTCCACTTATTCTCTCGCAGTCCTACCTGTTTGGGCTGTACTTGCCCTATCAATGGTTCATTTATTACTTGACGCCTCCGCTGACAATTTTCGCGGCAGTTGCTTTTTCCTTCATAATTGACCTCTTCTTCACCTCTTACCGTAGAATAAAAATTGGGCGAAAAAGGCTCATGCAAATAATCTCAGTTTCCATTGTTCTCATGGTTTTTGTGATGCTGCTGGCGCGTTCTCAGGTTTTAGGTGCGAAACTCAATGAAAGCTTCTATTACTATTCCACATCCGACGTGAATGCGTATGATGCAGGCGTGTGGCTTAGAGAAAATTTCCCTAACGCCGCTAATGTAACAGTAACAGAGAAGCCAGGCTCATGGTTTGGACTGTACTCTGACAAGTATGCAATAGCGGCAACTGACCCAATAATTGAAAGAAACATTGTGGCTGAGGCTGTTCTTGATTTAGCTTACGAAATAGAGCACCCGTTAACGCTGGTTAGAGCTTACGCGGCGAAAGGCAACATTTCAGATGAAAACTACGTTTCCATAAATAATGTTTGGAGAAGAATTTCGTATCTGTCTGCGGCGGGAATTTTTCTGAATTACACTACAAACAACATAGAACATAGCTCTGCCCTTTCTAACTTGAACAGAGAAATTGTCTTTGAGGAACAAAGCTACCCTAAAAAATTCATAATCACCTATTTCAATGACGATGTCATTTTAACCGAAACTATCTCGGTTCAGAATGACAGTTACCCAGTAAACGTTGCGTGGGCGCTGTCTCCTCTGAAAAGTGAAATTCACAATGTAACCTTGTACATAAGTTACTTTTTTGATCTTTACTTCAAGTTCGAGAAAGCATACGTGCCAGGTTCGTTGGACTGGGAAAATCCTTGGAGCAAACCTTCGTCTGTTAGCGGGAACGACTGGGTTGTTGTAACTTTTTCGAATGAAACCTTAACCGAGAATTACCTCGCTGCCTACGATGAGGAAAACGACATCGCTTTTGCTCTGCAATTTGCTGATTTACCTGAATGGGGCAACGTAGGCGCTTTATCCAGCAGGCAAATAGATGCCTTCCGATTCCAATATCAACTCGACAAGGTCAGCGTTAACCAAAATGTCTCATTTGCTTATGAAATTCTCACTTTTTCAAAAAGCAGTTACCCTGAAATGCCCTCGCTAGGCGAATTGAAAAACATGTTCGAACTCAAATCTGCCACTGCGTTTTACGTGACAACCCGAAACTACGCTGATTACATCAAAGAGTTCGACATAGAATTCGTAGTGTATGACAAAACCCGGTTTGACAGCAAACTCCTCAGCTCTGACCTGCTGCAGCTAGTCTACTCGAATGACAAGTACGTTATATGCAGAATTAAGAGTAATCCGTAATTGTTGCGATTTTAGTGTGATGGCGGGAAAATTTGAGGCGCCGCACATGTTGCAGTCTTGGTTGGGGAAATGCTGTGTGTACAATTTCTCTCGTGTCGCTTGTGCTGTTGCTCTCTGGAGACTATACCCCCTTTTTATATAGTCTGGCGTGAAGGGGTAGTGTATTCAGTTTGATGCCGATACGAAAATGTTGAAGATAGGGAAATAGGGTTTGGTTTATTTTTCGCGGAGTACCTTTGGTATGTACGCGCATGCAGGGTCTGACTCAAATAAGTCTCCTGTATAATATTCTGCGCGTGTTCTGCAGCCGCCGCAGATTTCGCGGTACTCGCAAACGCCGCATTTGCCTTTAATGTTGCTTTTGTCTCTTAGTTTCAGGTGAAAATCAGAGTGCTGCAGTTCGTCCCACGTTGTCTTTAATGTTTTGTCTTTCACGTTTCCGAGTCTGTAGCCTTCATGGAAGCCGCATGACCTGTAATCGCCGTTTTCCGTTACGCTGACATAGTTTCCGCCGATTGTGCATTTGCCTAAGAAGCCTTTTTGGAACCAATCCCAGAAGTCTACTGGGTTCCTCTGGCGCACAATTCTTGCGTAGAACGGTGCATAAACGTTCACGTGCACCTTCCCCTCATACTTCCGTTGGAGATCATAAATGTCGTTGAACGCCCACTCATATTCTTCTGGAGAGGGCGCTAAGTCTGGCATGTTGGGGCCTGCGCGTCCAACTGGCACCAAGTTGTGGAAAACAACCATTCTAGCATTGTATTCTTCTGCCAGCTTAATAGGATGCTCATAATCCTTGATGTTGTACTTTGTCATTGTTGTAACTATGCAGTCCAAGATGCCGTTTTCTGAAAGTTTCTTCATCGCATATACGGCTTTATCGTAGGCTCCTTTGCCTCTTATCTTGTCGTTTGATTCTCTAGTGCCGTCAATGCTTACTGCTGTGTGAACTTCGTTTCGCACAAGATTGTTAAGTCGTTTCTCGTCAAAGGCGAATCCGCTAGTTATTAAGCTTACTTCAAACCCCATCTTTTTGGCGTATCCTATTACTTCAAAAATGTCCTGTCGCACTAGGGGTTCTCCGCCGCTTATGCCAAACCATGGAGAGCCAAAATCGTAAACTTCATCCACAATTTTGCACGCCGTTTTCGTATCCACTTCAGTGTCTTTGGCGTACTCGGGAGTGTAACTGCAATAGGCACAATTGCCGACGCATCTTCTGGTACATCGCCAAGTTACCATGTATAACGGTGCTTTACTTCTAGCCATCAAGGTCACAAGCGGAACTAGATAAAATCTTTACGATATAAAATTTCCTATAAAAAAGTTGCTTTCCATACTTTTAAGAGGCGTTGCAGAAAAAACAACAACTTAGCTAACGTTAGCATTTATTCTGGAGCTTGCCGCCTTTTGCTCTCTTGCTGTAGGTTATGTGTTCCCGCAAACTTTTGCGCCTTTTTTTCTTTTTTAAATATTGAAGCTTATTTTCACTTTGGGAAAATCTTATTAACCTACATTTCTAGAGTGAAAGCAGATTTCAATATGGGAGTTCGTGCATAGGAATGTCTAAACCAAAAGAATTTTCACCAATGACTAAAGACAAACTGATGACTTACACCTTCATTGCACTCTTAGTACTTACTGTCGTGTCCTACATCTCATTCGGCGTAACATCGCTCATAGCAGCCGCACTAGCAGTTTTAGTTGCAGTAGGCATAGATGCCCTGATTCACAAAGTAACAGTAGACAGCCCATTGAATACGATGTCTGCGGCCGTCTTCGGTCTAATCGTAGCTCTTTCGTACACTATGGGAAAGCCGTTAATGGCTAGCGCAGATGTGCTGCCTCTTGTGGAGCCAGACGCGTACCTTTACGTTGTGTTGATTTCCGCAGTAGGCATGGTGCTATTCAAAAAGATTCAGGGTTCAGCTGGCAGGAAATTCGTAAATCCCGCTGCAGCCGCAAAGCTTGTAGTGCTGTTTCCATTCTTGACCACGGTATTGATACCCAGTGACCATCTTAGCACTGGCATGCTACAGGTGCCCGCATTAGCTGGTCCAATTGGTTATGATGTCATAGGCGGCAACGGTGTTTCGTCATTTGCTAGTTACCTACAATTCTGCTTCGACAATTCAATGGAAGCCAGCTCGTCTGTTTACCAGTTGATGCTCATTCAGAAATGGCACGGCTGGGTAGGCGGCATCTCAAGCATCGCCGTTATTGCAGTAGGCATTGCCCTGTTCGTGTTATGCCGCAGATACATCAAATGGAGAATAACCCTGTCTTACCTCGTAACTGTCGCAATAGCTGCATTACTGCTAGGCTTCGTCTATGGTGACGGTGACCCACTCTTAAGAGCTATCTTCCACCTGTTCATCGGAAGCTCCATATTCTTAGCGTTCTTCATGGCTACTGATCCAGCGACTACGCCGCTAACGTATCTAGGACAAGGAGTATTCGGTGTAGGCTTAGGCGTACTAACAGTGCTGATTCAGACGTACATGAACTTTTTCGGCGGCTCAATTCTAGCGTTGGTCATAATGAACTTGCTCTCTCCAAAGCTGGACAAAATCGGTAAACTGAAACCCACGACGGAGACGAAGGAACCGAAACTGCCAAAAGCCAAACAATTCACAAAAGTCAAAACCTACAACTGCATCCGCTGCGGTGCCTGCATGCGTGTTTGCTGCCACAAACTGAGCCCGATCCTGATTAAGCAAGCGTTCGACAAGCAAGATGTAAACACGCTGTTAAAACTCAATGTTGACTACTGTACCGGCTGTGGGCACTGTACATTCGTTTGCCCAGCAAGAATCGACCTGAGAGCTAGCGTACTCAGGGCAAAAGCAATGCTGCGTGACCAATAAACTGCACTCAACTTTCCAACTTTTTCTTTCTCTTTAATAAACACGTTTTTTCCAGAAATAGACTTTAAATTAATTATCTGAATTCTTGAATAACCTGAGCCTTACGTAGCTTAAGTTGTTTTTCCGAGAGTTGCCCATCACAACTTTTCTGGCTTAATCCAAATTGAAGTGGAAACCGCATAGAGCTTTTTTGTCAGTTAAAGATAGTTAATGCAAGAAGGTGCTTAGTGGCGGTTTCAGGTGAAAACCATGAATGCCCTATCGGCATCGTGCAACAAGAACTAATGTGCCCTTTTCTGTTTTTGTCTCAATCACGCGTGTTGTTGGGGTTGTCATTGGTGATACTGTTATATGTTATTTTCAGTTGCTTTGTCCCACAACATTTCAAAATAGTCTTGAATTATTGCAAGTATAAACGGGTTGTTCGAAAACAAACTAGGTCCATCAAGTCTGTAATTTGCTGGCTCAGTGCAGATGCCTACTTCTTTTTTGTCCGATATTAATAGTGAGGTCTGTGGTTTGGTCGGAATGTGCCTTAATTCAAAGCAGCCAATTTTCTTCAAAGTCTGGACGATCTCTGGTACGGGCTCTTCTTTTTTGGGCTTGTTAGTGATGAACCGAAACTTTATGTTCCTCTTTACAGCTTCCGTGTTGAAGTCAGCGTAAACCGTCATGGCCCGTTTGAAACTCTCCCATGCGTCAATAATGTCCAAGCTCACTTCAGTATTTCTCATAATTGCTTCTAACCTAAATTTATTTACTTTTTTTACAGTGGCCATCGTGAATTCATACTCTTCAGCAGTCCCTTTTTGTTGAGGGTTTTCTTTGAATCGGTGGAGAAGTTTTTTTGCTATTTTCTCAACTCTCTTGTATTCGTCTGACTTGCTTTTCAGCAGAACCGCGAACGTGTCTTCTATTGGAAGTGTTTTGTACTCCGCTGGTGCAGTTATCATTTTTTCTACTATACCTTTTGCTTGTAGCTCGGCTAGTATTCGGTAGATATCTTGCCGAGCGACTCCAGCGTTTTTCCAGATTGTTCTCGCGTTGGCTTTTCCCAAGCTCGCGAGAGCCATATAGACTTTTGCCTGCGCGCTGGTAAGCCCCATGGTTTTGAGAGTTTCAACCTCCTCTTTTTGAAAAGTCACCTCTAGCACCCCTCTAATGCGTGTCAGTACCATTGCATGTCATTTTTCTTGATTTATGTTTTGTGTATTTTGTCAGCAAAATCACTTACGGCACATACTTAAAAGTTGTTCTAAAGTAACAATGCTGTCCATAAAAATCAAGGAGAATGAACAAGTGAAACTATCAAAAAATAGGACTAAAACTATCGCTATTGCGTTGTTTCTGATGCTCTCTACCGCTCTTGCATTAGTTGCTTTGCCCGTTTCTTATGCGTGGGACACATATAATGTGAAAAGTTTCTGTTACGTAGGCGTTTCTCGATATATTATCGGTGTTGGTCAGGAACTGAACATTTATGTTTGGCATGATAGTTTGCCGATAGACTTGACTGACACATGGAAACTCTCTGTTGAAGTCACTGCACCAGACAACACTACAGAAACCTTAGGTCCTCGCGATTCAGATACTACAGGGTCAATATTCTTTTCCTACACGCCTACTCAAGAAGGAGTCTACAAAGTTGTTGGCAAATTCTACGAATACCAATACAACAAAACAACACCGCCAAGTGGATTTTTCGACACAAAACCCATGGGATTATACATCTTTGAAGCCGCCGAAAGTTTACCCGATTACTTTACAGTGCAGGCAGACCCAGTACCTTGGTACAATGAAAGCCCTCTGCCAGAGGAATATTGGACACGCCCGATTGACCAAATGAACAGAGAATGGTACTCAATTGCAGGAAACTGGCTAGCTGGAGCCGCACAGAAAAACTGGACCACCACCAACTTTGCTTATGGAGACGCCCCAGACAGCGCTCACATACTGTGGACTCGAGAATACTGGCTAGGCGGAATAACAGATGCTCGATTTGGCGAACCAGCTGACGGCTACTATGGAGGAGAAACCTATGAAGCATACGGACTGTTTCCACCGATAATCATGCAGGGAAAGCTCTACTACAACCAGTACACGCCTCCTAGAGAAGGCTGGTACTGTGTGGATCTCTACACAGGCGAAACCGTGTACTTCCATAACACTACAGGCACAGCAACTCCGTTAGGTACCATCGGCGCTTTTCCGACGGGAATCTACGGTGAATCGTTGACATTCGGTCAAATAATGAATTTTGCTACACCTAACCAATACGGAAGCCTTGGGTACTTGTGGAGTACCAACGGCCAAACTGGCATGCACGGCGGCATAGGCACACCAACATCTACTTGGACAATGATTGATCCCTTCACTGGCGAATACATATGCAGCATAGCAAACGCCTCCTATTCTGGCACAAACGTCTACGACACAAATGGAAACATATGCTACTTCAACCTCAAAAATCTTGGAACCCCCACATCGCCTAATTACTATCTGCAGGTTTGGAACACAACTCACGCTATACTCTTCGGTCAGACAACTGGAAACGTAGCCGGTGCAGGATTCTGGAGACCACAAACAAACTACACGTTTGACGGAAACTATGGTTTCTCGTTGAACGTGTCAATACCTGTTGTACAAGGCAGCATAAGGACAATCATTCCAGACAAATACGTAATCGGAGGAACCAGCAATCACCTATGGGCCTTGGACCTTAAATCTGGGAACGAGGGCAGATTGCTGTGGAACATCAGCTTCACAACACCAACTGCCATCAAAGATGTAGCTTGGTCTGGTCCAAATGTAGTTCCAGAATACAATGTGTTCTACTTCACACACGCGAAAGGCTTGAAGGTATGTGCTTACAGCTTGACAACAGGACAAAAACTCTGGGAAAGCCCTGAACCAGAATCACAATGGAATTCTTACGGCTTAAACACCAATGTCTATGATGGTAAACTTCTCACATACGGCTACGGCGGAAAATTGAGAGCCTACGACATAAAAACTGGCGAAATACTCTGGGAGTATATTTCTAAGAGTACCAACTTGGAGGGTTGGTACGGAAACGCTCCGATTTCAAGCACTGTTATTGCAGATGGCAAGATATACATAACCTCAAAAGAGCACTCACCTGACATTCCCTACAGACGAGATGCAATGATACGTTGTGTTAACGCAACTGATGGAACAGAAATGTGGAATGTAACCGCCTATTGTGCGCAACCAGTAGCCATAAGCGATGGCGTTCTCGTGGCGCTCAATTTGATGGATGACCAAATATACGCAATCGGTAGAGGTGCTTCTTCTACATCAGTGTCTGCTTCTCCAAAAATTTCTGAGCTTGGCACCAAAGTACTGGTGGAAGGTTCAGTAATCGACATATGCGCTGGCACACAGCAGTACGAGCGGGCACAGCGTTTTCCAAACGGTGTCCCAGCAGTTTCCGATGAGAGCCAAAGCGCATGGATGGAGTACGTTTATAAGTCTGCTGCACGCCCCACGAATGTTGTTGGTGTCGATGTGGTCATAAGTGTACTCGACCCCAACGGCAACTGTTATGAGGTTGAAAGAACCACTGCCGACGCAGACGGCTTCTTCAGATGCGCATTTGAACCACAAGTTCCAGGCGAATACACCGTTATAGCTACTTTCGAAGGTTCCAACTCCTACTATGCCTCGCACGCGGAAACCGCTGTTATAGTAGGTGAAGCTCCTGCTGCTACTCCAGAGCCTACTCCTGCGCCGCAATCGATAGCTGACATGTACTTCGTGCCTGCCGTAATAGGCTTGCTCGTTGCAATCATCGTCGTCGGATTGTTACTCGCTGTTCTACTGCTTAGGAAGAGGTAAGCATGCAAGAAAACCAAAACTTCACTTCCCCCTTTTTTGGGTCATCACAAGCAACCGAAAAACAAGGAGAAAAACGCATAGGCAAAGAAATGGGCTGAAAAGGTTCCGGACAGAAAATAACGATGGTTTAATCGTTACCGCATTTTTTCCTTTTCTCCTTTAATTTGTGTGTGTGCGCTGTCCGGAGCCTCAGCAAACCCACAGCTTAAACCAGCTTTTTATCGCGGAGATTTTTGTCAGCTAAAGATGAATGGCACGAGAGGGTGCATGATAGCGGTTAGACGGGAAAATATGACGCTTTGTCTGCAATTGGAGGCAAGAAGCACGTATCTCTTTTCTACCCTTTCGTTGCCAGGTTCCAGTGTGCTGTTGAACTTGTTATGGTCGTAGTTCACGTGCTGTCTTTGGTTGTTTTGTTCCATAACATTTCAAAGTAGTCTTGAATTATTGCAAGTAGGGTCGGATCGTTCGACACTAGACTAGGTGCTTCTGGCGCGTACTTCGCTGCTTCAGTGCATATGCCTACTTCTTTCTTATCTGAAACCAATATTGCCGTTGCAGGTCGGGTGCGGATATGTCTAATTTCAAAACAGCCAGTTTTCTTCAACTTCTGGATGATTTCTGGTATGTGTTCTCCTTTTTTTGGTTTGTCAGTAACGACTCGGCACTTTATGTTTCTCTTTGCTGCTTTTATGTGGAAGTCGGCGTAAGTCGTGGCGGCGCGCTTGAAACTTTTCCATGAATCAAGAATCTCGATGCTTTTTGTGGTGTTCTCCATTGTCTTTCCTAACCTGTAGAGATTTTGCCTTTTTGTAGCGACCAAGGTAAACTCGTATTCTCTAGCAATCGTCTTTTTTTCATGTTTTACTTTTTGTCTATTGAGCAGTTCCTTTGTTTTTTTCTCTATCCTCTTGTACTCATGTGCTTTCGTTTTCAGCAGAATTGCAAATGCATCTTGTATTGGAAGTGCTCTGTACGCGGTTGGTGCATTTAATATTTTTTCTACTAAGCCCTTTCCTTCCAGTTCAGCTAGTATTCGGTAGATATTTTGTCTGACAACTCCAGAGTTTTTCCAGATTGTTCTTGCATCTGTCTTTCCCAAGCCAACGAGCGCCATGTAGACTTTTGCCTCTGTGCGGGTAAGTCCTAAGGTTTCAAATGCCTCAACGTACCCTTCATCAATGATCATTTTCTCGCTTTGCAACATCTGTGTTCCTTTTCATGTAAGTCGTTTTTGATTTATATTCATTGTTTTTTCTGTCAGCGCGCTAGCTTACGGCACATGCTTAAAAGCTTTTTCAAAGAAACAGTTTGCCCATAAAACTCAAGGAGAATGGAAAAATGAAACTGTCAACAAACAAGACTAAACCTGTCACTATTGCTTTGTTTCTGATTTTAGCTATGGTTATTTCGCTTTTTGCTTTGCCAACCGCCAGCGCACATGATCCTGCTTGGGAAATTCCCACAACTGCCTTCATGAGTGCTACACCTAACCCAGTGGGCGTCGGTCAAAGCGTGTTCGTCGTGGTGTGGCTTGACAGAACGCTGCCAAACGCATGGGCGACGAATGACCTCAGATTCAAGAACTACAAGCTTACCATCACTGCGCCTAACGGAGACGTTGACACAGTAGTATGGGATATCATTGTTGATACGACATCATCAGCATACACCACGTTCACACCTGATCAAACTGGTGAATACACGCTCAAGTTTGAATTTCCTGGAATGACATTCACTTGGGATGGCGACTACAAAAACGACGTCTATAAACCCAGCAGCAGAACCATAAAGCTTACCGTGCAGGACGAACAAATACCTGAACCCATAACTAGCTATCCGTTACCAACGGAGTACTGGACGCGCCCAATAGAAGGACAAAACACAGACTGGTGGAAAATTGCGTCAAACTGGCTCGGTTCAGGCGACCCCTATCTTAGTGGATACCGCCGCAAGATCCAGCCATATGGCGCAGCGCCTAACAGTGCACACATTATGTGGACGAGATCTATTCAGGACGGAGGCGTTGTCGGCGGAGGCACTAATATCGACGGCAATACCTTCTACCCAGGACTTACCTACAATCGCCGATTCAGTCCAATAATCATGGGCGGACGACTCTACTATGGCCTGCCGTGGGGAAATTCTGGCAGTGGCATGGGCGGCTACATGTGCGTTGATCTGCTTACGGGCGAAACGATATGGGGACCCATGGACTGGGGGACTTCAGTGAATGAAGTCTTTCCTGGATTCTTTGCGTCAAGTACTGCTGCACCAGCTTTCGGCTACTACTTTGATTACGAAATGATGAACCAACACGGTGTAATCGGAGAGGGCTGGCTATTCACGACTGACTTTGGCATGGCGATTTCGCCAAGTCAAGGAAAAAATGCTACTCTTCAAATAATCAATGTTCCTTCAGGCACAGCGGTCAAAGACAAGTACGGGGCGCACATAAGATACGTGATGGACTATCCAAACAGGCGGTTAGCTAGCTGGAATTCATCCAGAGTCTTCGACGACGAGAACTCAGGGACGATTGACGCAAGCACTCCTGATCGTTATGACTGGAACGTTACAATATCTGATTTGAACGGCGTTGGAAATCCAAGTATAATCGCCGCGAACTGTGAGGACATGATATTTGGTCAAAGCTTTTCATTTCTCAGCTCTCTATCACCTTCAAGCTGGGGTACTCCGAATCCATGTACATTCTGGGCAATAAGTACAAAGCCAGAATCAGCAGGGCAACTACTGTGGCTCAAGAACATCACACTGCCCAACTATGCAGACCTTACCTATCTTATGGGAACGGTGGATTTTGAATCCCGCGTTTTCACCGTATACGAAAAAGAAGGTATGCACTGGTACGGCTTCAGCCTCGACGATGGACGCCAGTTATGGGGTCCAACTCCGCGACCTTTAAGCGACTGGGACTACTATGAACCCGATACAACCGTCGTAAGCGTTTACGGCAGACTCTACTATTCATGCTACGGTGGCATACTCTACTGCTATGATGTGAAGAACGGCACGCTGTTGTGGACCTACGGTAACGGTGGTCCTGGCAACAGCACAGACAGCGGTAAAACGGTTGCATACGGCAGATACCCAATAATGCCCGAGATCGTTGCTGATGGAAAGATTTACTTGACCACTACAGAGCACTCTCCCAACACGCCCCTCTTCAAGGGTTCACTGCTGCGCTGCCTTGACGCTTACACTGGAGAAGAATTGTGGACAATATCCGATTTCGGAGGCACCTACGGTGGCTTCGGTCCGCAGTCAGCTATTGCAGACGGCTATTTGGCAATTCTCAACCAATACGACTACCAGATATACTGCTTTGGCAAAGGCCCAAGTGCTACCACTGTTGAAGCACCGATGACTGCTATTGCTGAGGGATCTAGTCTGGTAATTCGTGGCACGGTGACCGACATTGCTGCTGGCACAACGCAAAATGAACAAGCTGCTCGTTTTCCACATGGTGTTGCTGCAGTCTCTGATGAGAGCATGAAAGGGTGGATGGAGTACGTGTACATGCAGAAGCCTCTGCCGTCGGATGTTACTGGCGTTGACGTGTCGTTGGATGTTTTGGACTCTAACGGCAACTTCAGGAACATAGGCACTGCAACAACAGACGCAACAGGCTTCTACAGTTACGCTTGGAAACCAGACATCCCTGGACAGTACACGGTTTACGCCACGTTTGCCGGCTCTGACTCGTACTACAAGTCCTATGCAGAGACCTCTTTCGTCGTGGACGAAGCGCCCGAACCTACAGCACCGCCGCAATATCCACAACCAATCGACCCTACAATAACAATCATAGCCATGGGAATAGTGATAATCATCGCAGTCGCAATTATTGGCTTGTTGCTGCTAAGGAAGAGATAAACATGCAGAAAAACCAAAACTTCCTTTTCCCCTTTTTTCGGGCATCAACCAGTTTAAGCACAGCAGAAGGGGCTGAGAAGGCTCGGAACAAGCATCGATGGCTCCCAGTCATCGTGTCCTCATTGTCTTTTCTCCTTTAATTTGTGCCCCGAGCCTCAGCAAACCCTCTGCTAAGTAAAAACGCATTTCAAAATCACACTATGCTCGCTCTTTCTCTATACAAACGTAAACGTGATAACGTTTGACGTTTGCTCGTTTTTGTAAGTTGAGACTTTTCCCTATGCTGCGAGAAAAAGAAATAGTTGATATGCACCTCTTCGGGGCATCGTTCATTGCCTGGTTTTATGCGTATTACTAGGATATCCTCAGACAGTTAAGGATTAAATTTATTAGCATGTCCAAACGTAATATGAAAAAGGTGACGCAATCGATGGAAACAGAAAAATTTAAAGTTGCTGACATCCTGTACGGCTTCGTTGTTCCTGTAATTATCGGTCTGGTGATTGTCGCTTTTGCCACGGTACTTCGTACGTTTTTGGTGAGCAGCTTACCTGGTGACTCACCGATACCACATATACTCACGTTCGGTTTTGCACAGATGATCCTATTCGGAGCTCCATTGATGTTAGGCTTGGTCTGGAATAAATGGGCTGGTGGCGCTGCAGGCTTCATAATGGGTGCCATTTACTACCTAGCTATGGCTGGTTACTCTTCGTTCACATATCTAGAATATGGCTACACCTATAACTTCTTTGCCGATGCAGGTCTGATCGTCTACATCGTAGTTGGAATTCTAATGGGGTACATAGGCGGTGCTTTGAACAACAAATCTTCCAGCTTCAAACGAATGCTGGGCGCAGGTCTCACGGCCGCAATAACCACAGGGCTAATTCAATTCCTCGTTAACATACAGTTTGCACTTGAACCGAACCGAAATATGGCACTAGCAGATCCAATGTATGCCTTCTTCCTGACGATGCTTCCTCAGATAATTCTCGGCATTCTCGTTCCAATCATTGCAAAAGTGTTCACTTGGTACGGACTAGCGCCAGGCGCGCGCTAATAAAATCACCCTCCTTTTTTAATTTTTTTAAGCGCACTTCAATTAAGTTACTGGCAGTTTCTAAAACTCGGCAAGAACACTTTCACGTTCCGTAGCATATCTATTTATGAAAAGGCTTTTGCGCATTCGTCACGTAGTTATGTCGGCGCCTGCAGAAGTGCCCGTGAAATGAAAAATTTGTTTATTTGTTTTTAGCGAGGTTTTCCGGCGCGAATTCCCATGCGATGTTTCCTTTCCAAATGTCACCTAGCTTCGTTATTCTAATCTCTTTGTCGTCAATTTCGATTAGGCCTTTATTTTTTAATCTTCGAAGTTGCTGTGGGAAAACATCTTCTGGCAGCTTGCTGAATCTCTCCATGAATTCTTTTTTACTTACAGGTAATCGCAAATACAGTCTCGACATTTCTCGCCGCATCATATCCTCATCGGACGACTCTGAAAGCCTACTGATTGGCAGTTTTCCAGAATTAACGGTTGCCATGTAATCGTTTACGTCTTCAATATTGGAGTATGAAAACTTCTGCAGGTATCCCATGAAGCAGCCTGCGCCCGTGGTTAATATTCCGCCCCACGGCCAACCGTTCAGACAGTTCTCTCTGAGATGCCACTCCACTCTGCTGAAGCGGTCGTGACCCACAGCCGTGTAGCCAGCTTCGGTCAACATTCTGTAAGCGGTCAGATACATTTGTTTCTCGTATTCAGCGTCTCCCTGCGGTGGAGATATTCCTCTTTTAATCATCGTTTCAAGAGGTGTACCCGCGTCCACATGTAACGAATAGGCATCAATTTCCACATCTAGTTCTATAGCCTTTTTGAGCGTGTTTTCCCAGCTTTCCATTGTTTGACTTGGAAGATTATACATCAGGTCCACACAAACGCACAGGCCAAGTTTTCGCGCATGCCGAATAGCTTTCTCCACATCGGCTGCACTGTCAGGCAAGCACAGCATTTTCCTAAGCTTATCATCAAAGGTTTGTGCACCCATGTCCATCTGATATACGCCATAAGCGGCAAGTTTGTCAATTTTATTGAGCGCCAGCGTCTTTGAGGAACCTGTGACTTTGATGAAGTATTCTTTATTGATGACGAATCTTTCTTTGCAGAATTCTATGAGGTCAATCATCTGCTCAGCAGAAAGAACGCTTGGTGTTCCACCGCCTAGCACTATCTCGTCAAAAACGCTTGTTTTCACGTATCTCGTTTTGGTGTACATTTCTAACTCTTTTTTTAATGTATCCAAGTACGGCTCAATACGCACTTTTGCAGTGGCAGTTGTGGGGAAATAGCAGAAGGCGCATCTTGAGTCGCAGATTGAAATCCACGGCTGCAACTCCATCAACCTGCCCGACGTGTTCTCAGTCGACAAAAACTCCATAAAAGACTTGTACGTTTCAGGCTTTATGTCTGGATAATCCCTATAAGTGTAGGGTGGCCAGTTTTCTCTTGATTCATAAATGTCCGATTTGTTCTGTTTTGGAACAGGGTTCTTCATTGTCCGCTTCCTCCGCATTCAGCTTTGAAAACGTTTGATAACAAATAAAGTTTCCGTTGGTGACGCTTCGATTCTCAAAAATTGTTCTATATCGCACTCACACGTAGCAACATCGCGGAAGCTACGAGAATGTGGTGCTCACAGAAATATCTATTAATCATTGAACTGAGACTGTAGTACAGGATTCAACAAAAACTTAAAATTACCTTCGCTCATGTTGTCTAGGTAATAATGATATCGAAGTTGAGACTGACTATGGGCGGCAAGTGCACTAAAAAGGCTCTTTGGCTATTTTTTGCTTTGTTGCTCTTCTTATCAGCGTTTGCCGTAGACGTCGTTAGACCCGACACAGTCACAACTCCCGCCACTATTTACATCAGAGCAGACGGTTCCATTGACCCCGCGACAGCGCCCCTCCAATGTGCAGGTAACACCTACAATTTCACGGGGGATATCTATTCTCCATTTGTGCTAGACAAGAGCGCCATTGTTGTGGAGAAAGAAAATGTCGTGCTGAATGGGGCAGGATATTCTCTCCAAGGAATCGGAAATGGAGTGGGCGTAAACGTGACGCGCTTAAACAATGTGACAATAGAAAATTTGGAAATCAAGAAGTTCGGTATCGGTATTATCGTTTCGGAATCTTCAAACAACACCTTCTTTAAAAATATTTTAGCTGAGAATGATGTGGGACTCGGTCTATGGCAGGTTTCAAGTAACAAAATTTCTGGGAACACCATTATCGCGAACAAAGGCACCGGTATCGCGCTATCTGGTGATTGTGCTTCGAACAATGTTGTAGGAAACTATTTAGCAAATAATAAGGTTGGTCTAAATTTCGGCTATGGCACTTTGAACACTATTGCCGAAAATTACATCGCGAACAATGATGAAGGTATTTACTTCAGCGGCAATCCTCCTGTTGCAGGCGCTTTAAACAACACTCTTTACCGCAATAGCTTCATCAACAACACAAAGCAAGTTAACGATTATCACTGGTCAAGTAGCTTCTCCAGCCCCTCTGTTAACATATGGGATAAAAGCGATCAGGGCAATTACTGGAGCGACTACACGGCTAAGTATCCCGATGCTAAAGAACTTGGCACTTCGGGCCTATGGGACGAGCCGTACGTTCTTGACCAGCATAACAAAGACAATTATCCTCTCATTAATGATCTTCTTCCTGTTCCATCAGACACTACGCCTCCAGTTGTTTCCTTAATATCGCCCGAAAACAAGTCATATGCTGCACGTAGCCTCTCCCTAACTTATACGGTGAACGAAACAGTCTTTCGGATGGCTTACAGCATAGATGGTCAATCGAACGTAGCCATTACGGATAACACAACATTAGCCGCGTTACCTGAAGGCTCGCACAACATGGTAGTTTATGCGAGTGACTCTTTCGGAAACGTTGGCGTCTCCAGCCCCGTTTTTTTCACGGTTGACCTGTCTGCTCCGCGTATCGTAATTATATCGCCTCAGAACAAAACCTACGATACGACTGACATACCCTTAACTTTTGCAATCGATGAGCCAGTTTCAGAAATTGCCTACAGTCTTAACGGGCAACCAGACGTGGTTATCGCTGGAAACGCCACTCTCGCTGTGTTGCCTGAGGGTTCGCATCGCGTAGTTGTTTACGCGAATGACACTGCTGGAAATGCTGGAACTTCCGCCATGGTCTACTTCAGTGTAGCACCTTTTCCGGTAACGTTGGTTGTGGCTGTCGTCGTAACAGTGGTCATACTTGTGGCTGTCGCTCTGATTTATTTCAAGAGACCGCGAAAAATACGCTGGGAATAGAGCAATAACTAATCTTCAGTTTTCTCATGTTCATTTTACGAAGATGGCATGGCAGCGCGTGTTTATCATTTGCGCAGTTTTTCTGGGACGTAAGCGCACGCTGGGTCAGATTCGTATATGTCGCCTGTATAAGCGTAGGCTCTGTTTCTGCAGCCTCCACATATATCGCGGTACTCGCAGACTCCGCACTTTCCTTTTAAGATGCTTCTGTCTCTGAAGCTTGTGTAATACTCTGATTTCTGCACTTCTTCCCATGTTTCCCTGAGACTTTTCTCTCTTATATTTCCAAGCTGCATAGGTTCTGACGGTTGCAAGTCTGTGTAAAAGCAAGGTATCAAGTCGCCGTTTTCAGTTACGCTTATGTAGCCGCCGAAAGCGAAGTAGGTGCATTTTCCATGAAATTTATGGTCATACCATTCTTGAAAATTCGGCGGGTTTCTCTGTTTGACAACACGCGCAAAATGTGGGCAATGCACGTGAATTTCGAATTTGCCTTCGTACTTTTGGGTTAAATCCCATATATGATTCAAAGCCCACTCGTACTGCTCAGGAGTTGGGGTTAACTCCATTGTTTCTTTAGCTCTTCCGCTTGGGACCAGATGATTGAACCAGACAAAATTAGCGTGATATTCATCAGCGAGTTCAGCTACATGGTCTAAATGTTTATAGTTGACAGTTGTGATTGCTGCTGCCAACCCGTTCAGAATTTTTCCCTTTGACAACTTTTGGATAGCCGCCAGTGCCTTCTTATACGAACCTTTCCCTCTGAGGGCATCGTTTATTTCTTCAGGTCCATCTATGCTCACCGAAGTCCAAACTTGGTTTTTTATCAAGTTATCGTAGATTTCCCCGTCAACGAAGCATCCATTAGTTAGCAAGCACACGTTAAGGCCGAGACTTTTCGCGTAACCCACTATTTCGAATATGTCCTTTCGCATTAGGGGTTCGCCGCCTTTTATGCCGAACCATTTGACGCCGAAACTGTGGACTTCATCAACTAAATGTAAAGCTTCTTTTGTGGTCAACTCTCTGGGCGCATTACCACCAGTTGCGTCAACATTGCAGTATTTGCAGCGGGCGTTACAGGCACCTGTTGCCCTCCAAGAAGTCATAAGCAACGGCTCTTTTTTTGCCAAGCCAAAATTCACCCTTGAACGTTTTCTCGGTATTTCCTCAAGTACTTTAGTTTTCTCGCATCCTAAAAAAGATTATGCGCACATGTGCCAATTTCGCAATATTGGGCATTTCAGGAGTTTTTTGGGTTATAAACGCGCTGTAATATAACTGATGCAGAAAACATTCATTCCGTAAAGTTTATAGTGGAATTAAATCTTATCACTCGGTAATGGTCGCATAGAGGAATGCAATTCTGCAATTTACTTCGTATATTAACCGATTGAGGTTCTGAAAAAAATGAATCTTTCCAAATCCGCTTGGGCTGTATTTGTCTTCATTCTGCTATTAATTTCATCAGGGTTTGCCATAATCACATTTCTCAGAGGCGACTTGACCACTGCTTCAAGTGCACTAGCGGACACTGCCGAAACATCCAGCAACGTTGATTTGCTCCAGTACGAATGGCCACAACTCCAAGGCGACTCCTCTTTCACACGGTTCTCAGAGGGACCTGCGCCAAACGCTCCAGACATTCTGTGGAAAGCCAATGTAACGGGTATACAGAGTTATGTTACCGCCTTCAACGGCAAGCTTTTCGTTACAACGAAATCTGCGGTTTTCGCTCTTGACAGAGAAACAGGCAGCGTCATGTGGAGCACCACTATCCCAGTGCCTGGGCCATGGCCCGCAGTATACAAAATTGATGATACTCATATGATTGTCGGGAGTAGCTGCCTTGACCCGGAAACTGGGGATATCTTATGGACCAGCCCAGATTTTACCGCCGATTCGGCGCCTTTTTTTGTTTCCAATGTTTACAGCCCAGAGGAAAAAATGTTTTACATCAAGGTCGAATCTTATATTCAAGCTTGGAACTTCTCTGACCCATCAATCACGCCAACACTAGTATGGGAAACCTATGTTCCCGGCGGCGGATTAGATGGTTCTGGCATCCAGTACGGTGATGGCAAGGTGTTTCCTGGATCCTATGTGCCTCATCAAATGGCACTGGACGCTAAAACAGGGGCAGTGTTGTGGGACACAGAAACCTCAGACAACATGGCTTTTTCAGGCACTTATTATGAAAATAAGTTCTTCAGAGGTGGGATGCACGACAACACATTCTACGCTTTTGACGCAGACACTGGCGAGGTGCTGTGGACCTATAACCCAGGCACTGCTGATGGTTACTGGTGTAGTGGTTCCGCAGCAGCTTACGGAATGGTTTACGGACTTAATAAAGACGGGCATCTTTACGCTCTTGACGCAGACACAGGGAAAGTGGTGTGGGCGTACAAAGGGCCAGGTCCATTGATGTTTCCTGGAATGCCAACGATTGCTGATGGTAAAGTTTATGCTACAACAGGGCAGGCAGCTTCGTACACTAGCGAGTATACTGAATCTGAGTTTGCATGCCTTGACGCTTATACTGGAGAGCTTATATGGAAGCTTCCAATAGAAGCCTTTGCGCCGAGAGAATCTGTCGCTATTGCATATGGTAATTTGTATCTAATTCCCGCCGACGTGACGAAAGCGGTTGACACATTATCGGGGGAGGAGTACTCAGCAATTAATCAGGTGTGGGCGATTAGTACTGAGTCATGGCCTATGTATCGTCACGATTCAGCACATTCTGCGGTTGGGCAATCTGGTCCCGCAGATCTTATTTTACGCTGGAAATTCACCACTGGCGGAGCGGTTGTTTCCTCGCCAAGTCTTGTTGATGGAATTGCGTACTTTGGGTCACAGGACAAAAACATATACGCGGTCAACGCACGGGACGGTAGTTTAATCTGGAAATTCGCCACACAGGATCGTGTTTATTCTTCGCCCGCAGTAGTGAATGGCAAAGTCTATACGGGAACGGACGACGGGTACGCTTACTGTCTTGACGCTTACAACGGCAGCCTAATCTGGACAACATTTACGGGCGGTGACGTCCCAGTCAACTTTGGTGCTGTTATTATGTTGCGGTCTTCTCCCATTGTAGTCGGGGGCAGAGTCTACGTGGGGTCGCTGGACAACAACACCTATGCTTTAGATGCTAACGATGGAACCATCATTTGGGCGTTCCCGACGCAAGGTTACATTACGTCTTCTCCAGCAGTCGTCGATGGTGCAGTTTATGTTACTTCGCAAGAGCCAGCCTCAGGCGCCCTTTACAAGCTGGACGCAGGCACTGGAGATTTTATCTGGAAAAGAGAGCTTCCATATCATCACATAATAAGTGGAGGCACAGATATGCATGCTTCTCCAACAGTTGCAGACGGTATGGTTTTTGCAGCCTCCAACATAAGGAAGTATTACGGGATAAACGCGACAACTGGTGAAATCAAATGGACATACAGCGATGAGTCTGCAACAGAATTCATAGTCTGCTCTCCAGTCTATACGGACGGCATGCTCTTCTTAGTCGGTAAATTCTCAATAGTGTGCGTTGACGCTGAAACTGGTTACTCTATTTGGGAAACTTTCTTAGGAGAAGAGCTTTACGTTTCGCCATCTTATGCCAGCGGCAAGCTATACGTAGTAACCGATCAACGTTCCATATACATCCTCGACGCCGCAAACGGCGAGAAACGCGCGCATTTTAGCACAGGCTCCAATAGTTGGTCTACTCCAAGCATATACGAAGGAAAAGTATACGTAGGAAATAACGACTGGAATGTTTACTGCCTTGCTGAGCGCCCAGCAACCACAGCACCTTCAGCATCTTCGTCATCTACTCATCCTCCTGTAGAGTTAGTTTATGCTGTAGTCATTATCTTAGCGGCGATAGCAGCTGTGTTGCTGGGATACAACTATGTTAAACGACGCAAAAAATCAGTTCACCTATAACTATCCATTTTTTGATGGTAGCCTGCAGAAACGCTTCAAGTTGTACCCGTTCAATAGGGCACACTCGAAAAACTACGCATCTATCTAACCTAATTATTTAGAGCCAGAGTTTACTGGAGCGCAAGGTTTTTATGCCAAATCCCCAAATGGCGATTTATAATTCAAAACAACTTCGGGGAAAATGCCAACTTTGTCAGCGGATTTAGTTCTGATTAACGCAAAGGTTAGGACCATGAAGCCGTCTCAGCCCACCGCTGAGGCAGTTGCCATAAACAAGGACCGAATAGTCAAGGTTGGCACTGACGAGGAAATTAATTCGTGGATTGGCAAAAATACAGTAGTAATAAACCTGCATGGAAAAACGGTGTTTCCCGGTTTTATAGACACTCACATTCACATTGCAGATTTTGGAAGGCTTCTAAGATGGCTTGACCTACGAGACATAAAGTCAATCAAGGAACTGCAGACCTCTCTCAAAGCGCAAGCGCAGCAAACTTCCAGCGGCAAGTGGATTGTAGGTCGCGGCTGGAACCACTCTCGTTTCGAAGAGAAACGTTTACCCACGTTATCGGACTTAGACTCAGCTTCGCCAGATACCCCTGTAATTCTTTATCACGAATCCGCAATGGTGTGCATAGTAAACAGCAAAGCTTTGGAATTAGCTCGCATAACGAAACTGACTCCTGCTCCTATAGGCGGCTCTATTGACAAAGATGCAAAAACAGGCGAACTCACAGGCGTTTTGCGGGACACCGCTACCGACTTAGTGTGGAAGATTGTGCCTGAACCAACCGAAGATGAGCTCTTAGACTCTGTGACATTGGCATGTGGGAACATCTCGGAAACCGGCGTAACCAGCGTGCATTGGATGGTTCTTTCAGAAACCGAGATTTCACTAATTGAAAAACTTCGTGCCCAAAAAAAGCTTCCCTTCAGAGTGTACGTAGTAGTGCCAGTAAACCTCATGGACAAAATTGCAGTTCTCAGTTCATGTGGCGATTCCGCGTTTCGAGTTGGGGGCGTTGTGATCGCTGCAGATGGTTACTTGGCCGCCAAAACTGCCGCGCTTTTTCAGCCCTACAGTGACGAAGTTGACTCCAGTGGAAGACTGCTTTGCGCACAAGAAGAAATGAACGACTCAGCATCCAAAATACTCGGCATGGGGCTTCAACCAGTTATTCACGCGATGGGAGACAGGGCTGTAGCGGCGGCTTTGACCACAATTGAACAACTAACAAGAGAAACATCGGGAAAGAGCGTTAGATTTCGCATTGAGCAAGCTGCAGTTCTCAATAGACAGTTGATTGAACGGCTGAAAAAGCAGAACGTGATTGTGTCCGTTCAGCCCTGTGTTGTTGACTCCGAGTTCTCAGTATGGTCTGCCACGGAGCACTTGGGCTCTTCAAGGGCTAAGTGGCTTTACCCCCTCAAAACGTTACTCAAAGAGGGTATACGCGTCATCGGCGGTTCCGACTGTCCAATGGAACCCTTGAGCCCTCTGTTGGGGATTCAAACAGCCGTGACAAGAGCATTCTTTCCCGAAGAACAAATTTCTGCTGATCAGGCTCTGCGCATCTACACGATTGACGCTGCATTCTCCTCCAACGAAGAAGACATAAAGGGGTCACTTGAAGAAGGGAAACTAGCTGACATCGTGGTTCTTTCGGATGACCCGCTGGCAGTCTCGCCGAAGAAGATTGGCGACGTCAAAGTTGAAATGACCATTGTTGGCGGAAGAGTAGTTTTTTCTGAACACTAAAACCGCAGTTTATTTCCAATGAAATTTCATCTTTCTCAGAATCTCGGTAAGTAACGGCGTGATGTGCAAGCGTTTTCTATTTTTCGAGAATTCATTTGGCTCCGAGTTTTTGTTTTATAGAGCCCTTAAGATGCATCAAAATTGTAAAAGCATTTGACAGGCTCCAGAATTGACGTTTGCGAAAGTTGTGGATGAAATAGCCTGGGCGCAGATAGAAATGATGGAAAGCTGCCTCGCGGAGTTGCCCCAAATCTTTCATGCTAAGCAAAGGGGTTTCGAAAACAGGTCTCGCTGTGTCGTACTTGTCGAAATCGGTTATTCTCAGCCACCCCTTCTCTATTACCAAATCGTACATAGGCGTTCCAGGGAAAGGCGTAGCTACATTATAGAAAGCGACGTCATCGGGGCTTATTTTCTCCACGAACTTTATCGTTTTCCAAGCGGATTCTTTGGTTTCGCCAGGGAAGCCGAGGATTACGTTGGGAACTGGCTTTAGTCCAACCTCTCTGACCCAGCCAATGACCCGTGTTGTCAGTTCAGGCGTAATTCCTTTTTTCATAGCATCTAAAACCTGTTGTGAGCCTGACTCAACTCCGAACCAAACGGAGATGCAGCCTGCTTCTTTCATCTTCAGTAACAGTTCTTTAGTGATCATGTCCACACGAGTTCCGCAGTTCCAGCGTATCTTCAGTTTTCGGTCTAGGATTTCTCTGCAGAGTTCTTCTACTCTGGCCTGGTCAACCGTGAACGCGTCGTCACAAAACGTGAAGTGGGTTACGCCGTACGTTTTGTGGAGGAATTCAAGTTCGTCTGCGACGTTTTTGGGGCTTCGCATGCGGTACTTCCGCCCGTGTATTCTAACTGTTGCACAAAACTCGCACCAGTAGACGCAGCCTCGGCTCGTTATCAAGTAGACTACGTCCTCTAATTTGCGTAGTTTTTCCATTGGCCAGAGGTGGCGCGCTGGGAAGGGCAATGCGTCTAAATCTTCGATGTAGGGTCGGTCTGGGTTGCGTATGATTTCAGCGTCTTTTCTGCAGGTTGTTCCGGTGACGTCGTGGACGCTTTGGCCTGCGGCGATTTTCTGCGCCAGCTCAATCATGGTGTATTCGCCTTCTTTTCGTACAACTATGTCCAGTTGCGGGCATTCTTGCAGTGCCTTGTCGTCCCAGAAGGTGACGTGTGAGCCGCCGAGGATGGTTATGCAGTTGGGGTGGGCTTCTTTGGCGATGCGTATTATTTGCAGTGCGGATTTGTAGGTGAGCGTGGGGGAGGTTACGCCGACGATGGTGGGCTGCCGCTTGGCGATTTCGCTTCGGAAATCTTCAAATGAAAGCTTTAGTGCTTGGCAGTCGATCACGTCAACTTCAAAATTGTTTTTCTCCAAAACAGCCGCCAAGTAGCCCAATCCAAGTAAGGCGAACGGTATGTGTCCGACGGCTCCAGCCGGGAAAGGCGGGTTCACAAGGGTTACGTGCGGCTTCATCTTTTATTACCGATGTTAATTCTTTCACAAATACACGATGCTAAATGTTTAAATGTTTCGTAAAAGTTTTCGCACGGGTAAAATAAAGCAACTCAGCAATTCACAATCATTTTTTCATGTTGATGCTGAAGTTCTTGTAACACCCTATCCTATATGTCTCAATTAAATTGCTGTTTCATCCTGTATCGCGAAAAGGTCGCGCTTCTTAATGTCGCATTTTTCTGCTTGTTTCGGCGTCCTCGCAACAACGTTTTTATGGTTACAATGCCCTTTTTGTGCTCGGGGTCGTCGTTAAAGATTGAAGCGGCGGGGGGCCAAAATGAATCGCCATATGTGGAAGCATGTATACTCTTCCTTCTTACTATTGTTCATTTTCTATTCATTGACACTATTAGAAGTCAGCGCGCAAAATGAGAATTTCGTGCTCGAAGCTCAGCAGCATTGGGATACTTACGGTGTAAGCGGCACTTGTAACCATGGGACACATAACCTTTTCTTAGCCGATGTAGACAGCGACGGCGTCACGGAAATAATAACCGGCGGCTTCATGTATAACATGATAAATGGCTCTATGACAATCCCCGAGGCTCCGCTAATGATATGGAGTTGGGACGGTCAAAGTCTCGCGCTCGAGAAAAGTCAACAATGGGCTGGTATGCTTGAATGCGTCTATGTTGCAGACGCTGACGGCGACAATATCAACGAGATTTTCACGATTGGTTTCGTTATAAACGAAACAGGAAGTTACAGTTCTCTCAAAGTTTGGCATTGGCGAAATGCCGAATTGCGCTTGGAAGCACATTATGAAGGAGTCTCAATTGATTCGATTTTCGTTAGTGATTTAGATAAAGATGGCACGCCGGAGATACTCACAGTCGGAGGCTCGTATGACGATTCTCAGCCTACTGCTCAACTTTGTCTATGGCGTTTAGAGCAGAACAACCTTACCTTAGAAGAACAGTTAACATTAGCTGCTGCCCATACGACCAGCGCTACTTCAGTCTACGCTTATGACTTAGATACTGATGGCGCGGTTGAGATAATCACTGGCGGCTACTCTGGCAACCTGAATAACAGCAACGGGCAACTCTGCATTTGGCACTGGAACGGAGAAGAATTATCGCTGAAAGCGAACGAAGAATGGCAAATGGTAACTGATTGCTATGCCGTGAACATTGCCGGAGGAGTTCTAGGAAACACTCTTGTCAATAACTTGAAAGTGGATGATATTGACGGAAATGGCTCTCCGGAAATAGTTACTGGCGGCTTCACTTATGACGGCGAAAACGTTAATGCCCAACTCGGCGTATGGAGCTGGGACGGACGCGTCTTGGCTCAGCAGAGCAGTCAAGAGTGGACAACTGACTATCTAACCGAGGTCAAGTGCGTCTCGCTGAGCGATGTGGATGGTGATTCTCGGATGGACATAGTGGCAGGAGGAATGGTGGCTGCTTATGGAAGCTTTGCAACAAATACTACGAATCCAAACCAAGCTCACCTTAGCGTGTGGGGCTGGGATGGGGCAACGCTAACGCTGAAGCAGAGCGAAGACTGGACTATAGGTGAGGGCGTTTGCGTTTGGAACGTTGATACAGCTGATTTGGATAACGATGCAACAGTGGAGATAGTTACCATTGGTTGCATGTCCATTAACCGCTTATGTGATCCAGATATGAGAATCTGGTCAATCTCGCGGGCGTCAGGTGATTCATATATGCCTTATGTGCTTGCAGGGATTGTTGCGGTGGTCGCGGTTTTTGTGGTAGTTCTTATTGTGCTGAAAAAACGGAGATAATCATTGAGTAACCTGCCGTGACTTAAAAACTATCTGAAATGTTTGTTCCTCATGTACCCGAAGCGGTCAAGCGGCGTAAATTATCAAGTTTGACCAAAAATTATTCACGAAATTGCCCCTTTAACTGGCGATAATTCTCTCAGCTAAACGCTATTCTTACAATTGCTATTTTGAAAAGTTTCTGTTACATTATTTCCTCTGCTTTTTCCCACATCATGTCGTACCAATTTTGGATTATTTGTACCAGAAGCGGGTTATTTGACCAAAGGTAGGGTTGTGTTTTTGTGTTGACCTCCATTCTGGTCGAAATTAACACTTCTTTTCTGTCTTTTATTGTTACCTTTATCGGCAGAGGGAACTGGGCAGTTTTTGTTTGGAATGCAGGTTTTCTTTTCAACAATTTCGATAATGAATTTGTCTTATTAGTTTTCTTGGGGTTGTACAGTATGTCGCGAATTTTTACGCCCCTATCAATGGCTTTCATCTCTAACTCAAAAAGTGCTTCATGCCCGTCTATTCCTTCTTGAAAGTCATTCATTAAATCGAGACTTATTTGTGCGCTTTCGATGTTTCTCCAGAACTTGCTTAGGACTGCTTCTTTCTCAGGAATCAGGATAAATTCGTTGTTTTCGCTTTTGTACTCGTTTTTGTCGATGTTCTGAAAGTTCTTACATATTTCGGCTGTTGCTTTTTCCAGTTCCGCGGTTTCTTTTGCTCTTCGCTGAAGCAGCATAGATACGCCTTCTTTCAGCGGGATGGGCCTGTACCTGTTGGGCTTGTCTATTATTTTTTCTACCAAACCTTTTTCCTGCAGTTCAGAGAGTACCCTGTAAACGTCTTGCGAAGCAACCTTTGCCTCTTTAGCCGCTGCTCTTCCTGTCGTGTTGCTTAACGCGACGAGCGCCAAGTAAACTTTCGCCTGCAAAACTGTAAGCCCTAAACTCGCAATCGTCCGTACGTTTTCATCTTGCGACATCAATTTCAGCGAGAAATACCGTCAGCACACCCGCATAAAAATTTTTTCCCAGAAGATGGTAGTCGGATGGCTTACTGGGACTCTTTAAATATTTTTGGACACTGTTGCTATTACCAAAAAAAGGAGAGAAAAACGGAAAATGCAAATCTCAAAGAAAGTGGTAACAATCGTTAT
>CAZDLK010000018.1:0-29850 GCA_964506435.1 uncultured Candidatus Bathyarchaeia archaeon
GCTGCCTCATCAACGGCATGGTGCTGGGCGCAGACGGCAGGAAAATGAGCAAGTCGCTTAAGAACTATGTTGCCGCGCCTGAAGTTCTGAACAAGAACGGCGCTGACGCTACTCGTCAGTGGGCTGCTGCAGGCGGAGCTACGGGCTCAGATATTCCCTTCCGCGCTCCTGACGTGGAGTATGGCAGGCGGTTTTTGGTCAAGTTGTGGAACGTCGCGGGCTTCACAAGCAAACTGTTGGCAGATTACCAGCCTGAAAAAACACAGAACGTTGAGCTTCAGCCCTTAGACAAGTGGATACTCAGCAAAGCAGAAAACCTCACACAGAAAGTAACCGACGCCTTTGAAAAGTGCCAGTTCAACATTGCCGTAGAGGAGATTCGCAATTTCACTTGGCACGTGTTCTGCGACGCTTACGTTGAGGCAGTGAAGGACAGGCTTTACAGGCCTGAAGTGCAAGGCGAAGAAGCTAAAGTTGCCGCACAACAGACGCTTTACGATGTGCTTTACCGTATTTTGCAGTTGTTGGCGCCCGTGACGCCGCACTTGACTGAGGAAATGTATCAAACAATGTACGCTGACCGCAAAGGCTGCAGAAGCTTGCAGGTGTCTCCTTGGCCAGAGTTCAACCAAGTGTTGGTAGACTCGGAGCAGGAAAGCCGAGGAGATTTGAGCATTGCATTGATTAATGATGCCCGCAGGCGAAAAGCAGAAGACCACAAACCCTTGAACATGCCGCTTCAGGCGTTAACGGTTTACGCTGGAAACCAAGCTAACGCAGACATAATAGCTGCAAGCAAAGGCGATATAGCTGGAACACTCAAAGTTGACCTCGCCAACTTCAAAATTCTAGCTGAAACAGGTCAGGGCAAAGATGTTGAGCGGTTCTCTGGAGTGACGTTTGTTTTCGAATACGGAGAGCCAGCGAAAAAATGAAAACGGTCGGTTTGATTGGGGCTGGCGCCATCGGCACAGTTCTCGCAGAAGCCGTTGCACGCAAACTCGTAGTATGCGATGAACTCATAGTGTATGACATTGACGCAGCGAAGACTGAGAAACTTAAAAAGTCTTTACGGTTTCCTGTAACGGCTGCGGCAAGCTTCGAGGAGTTGCTGAAGCGAAAACCGCTGGTAATCATAGAGGCGGCTTCGCAGCAGGCAGCCAGAGACTATGTTCCTCGAATCGTGGCGGAAGGCATTGAGCTGATTGTGATGAGTACGGGTGCGCTCTTGGATTTAGATGTAGACTTGAGCAAGGTGCATGTGCCTTCAGGCGCCATCGGCGGATTAGATGCAGTAGCTAGCGCTGCTTTGGCGGGTATTGATGAGATTGTTTTGGCTTCGCGGAAGAATCCTAAAGCTTTTGGGATGGACAACGCGGAAGCGAAGCTTGTGTATGAGGGCTATGCGGAGGAGGCGGCGAAGCGTTTTCCGCGGGAAATGAACGTTGCCGCTACATTGGCGTTAACTGTTAAACCTGCAAAAGTGAAAGTGCAGGTGTTTTCTGACCCAGCGGTGCGGCGTAATACGCATGAGATTCAGGTGAAATGGCAATTCGGCGAAATGCTTTTGCGTTTTTCGAATGACCCGCATCCAGATAATCCGCATACTAGCGCGCTTGCCGCGTGGTCTGCGATAAAACTGTTGCAGATGCTGTTGGGCGCATAGGTTTGGTGCTGATTGTGGTTTTTACGGTTTTTAAAGAGTTAAATTTATTAGTAGTGCGTTTTGTATGAAAAAACATGACGGTGAAGTAAATGAATAAATGGTTGATAGCAAGCGTCGTAATCGTTATTGTGGCAGTTTCAAGCATTAGCGGAGTATACTTCCTTGCACTTAACCCGCAGGGGGCTTCGAAGACCAGAACAATAATCGACTCTACTGGAGCTTCAGTCGAGGTGCCTGTGGACGTTAAGCGTGTTGTTGCGTTGCGTTCGGGGATTGTAGAGATGATGGTTGTGCTTGGTGCTGAGGATAAGCTGGTGGCTATTGATGATTACACAGCTAAGGGGACGGGTTTCGGTGCTTACATCGCTTCGTGTTGTCCTGAATTGATGAATTTGACAGTGCCTGTTTCAGGAAAGTCAATAAACTTGGAGGAAATCGTTGCCTTGCAGCCAGACGTGGTTTTCGTTGGCGGCTATGGACGGCTGAGTTGGGTTGACCCCTTGAGAGAGGCGAATCTTACCGTGGTGGTGGCGCACTTCGAGGAAATCGGTAACTTCACTAGGGATTTAAACATAATTGCAGAGGTTGTAGGCAAAGAGGAGAAGGCGAATACTGTTGCTTCATACATTCAATCAGTTCTTGACAAAGTTGACTCAACGGTTGGCGATTTAAGTGCTGGCGACCAGATTAAAGCGTACTTCTGTTCGCATGATGCTTTTCATGTTTACGGAGGAACAACATTTGAGCATGCTCAGATAGTCACGGCTAAAGGCATTGACGTTGCCGAAGAGATAACGACATGGCTACCAGAAGTGTCCCCCGAACAGTTGCTTGTTTGGAACCCCGACGTTATATTTACGCTGACGGGCACTTCAACGGAGGACATACTGAGTGACACGCGAATACAAGATGTTTCTGCTGTGCAAACTGGCAAAGTTTACGCTATGCCTGAAGATGGCTGGGATTTCGGGTCGCTTAGGGCAATACTGGCAATAGAGTACATGGCGTCGAAGTTTTACCCTGACAAATTCAGCGGCATCGACATGAACCAAGAGGCAAACGACTTCTACCAAACTGTTTACGGCATAGATTACACGGGACCAGCGCTATAGCCATGACCCGCAAAAAGCTCCGCGCTGACACAGATTGGCATGCACTATGGCAGCACATGATGAGCAAGTGCTTTGCAATAGCTTACGATGAAACTGGGCGTATGAAACAATGGAGTGTCAACCAAGCCAAAGATTACCTTCAGCACTGCAATCCGAAGTATTCGCAGGCAATCATTGACTTGACCAGAGTAACTGCGGGAGAGTCAGTGCTTGACATTGGCTGTGGTCCTGGGGTCATTTCCCTCCCTTTTTCTAAAGTTGCTAAAACGGTTACTGCTGTTGACTCGGCTCCAGGTATGCTCGAAGTTTTGGGTGAAAACGCGAAAGCGCAAAATTTGCGGAACATAGTTTGTGTTAACAAGTTTTGGCGGAATGTTCGCGTCGGCATTGATATCGGTATGGAATATGATGTGGTGATTTCTTCAAATTCGATAAGTCTGCTTGGAGTCAGAGAACAAACGCTAAACGGCAAAGCATCACAGGATTGGAATCTTGTGGATGCTGTAAGCAAGATGAATAAAGTTGGAAAAAGAGTTTACGTGACTTTTCGTTTGACGGGCGATAACGATTCAGAACTGTTCAGGCTGCTTGGCAGAGATTATCAGCCGCATCCTAATCACATTATCTTGTATAACGTGTTGTATCAGATGGGTGTTCGCCCTAACTTTGAGGTCATATCGTTTGCTAAGCGACGGAAAGCTGATTCTGCGGGTTTGCTGAAGTGGCTGGACTGGATTGAAAAATTCAATTCTGAAGAAAAAAAAGCCATTCTGAAACATCATGCGGAAAATAAGCGTAAATTGCCTGATACCTCCGAGTTATGGGGCATCTTCTGGTGGAAAAATACGAATCGCTGAAAAGAGAAATCGCTGATGCGCTTTGAATTAAACTTCAAGCTTCTTTTGTTACTTTTAATTGGCTTGTTGTTCACAATCTTTTTAGTGTCAATTTCTGTAGGCAGATATTCCATTCCAGTGGACGCTGTTTTTGGCGCTCTATTCTTGAATAATTCCTCTGAATCTGTCGTTATTAATATTATATTCAACATTCGTCTTCCCCGAGTGATTGCCGCTATGCTGGTAGGCGCAGCTTTGGCAGTGTCAGGTGCAGCGTTTCAGGGGCTTTTTAAAAATCCTCTGGTGTCGTCATATCAACTTGGCGTGTCATCTGGCGCTGGATTCGGTGCCGCCTTAGCCCTAACTTTAGCTGGCAGTGCGGTTGTTGTTCAAACTTCCGCGTTTGCTTTCGGGATTATCGCGGTTGTAGCGTCTTTTGCTATGAGCCGAATTTACAAGGGCTCCTCTGCTTTAACGCTTGTTTTGTCTGGAATTATTGTTGGCTCTTTCTTTTCTGCGCTTGTTTCTTTCATGCAGTACATTGCAGACCCTACTGACACGTTGCCCGCTATAGTTTTTTGGCTTATGGGTTCTCTTTCATCTGTCACGGCAAGCACTATGCAGGTAGCCATTCCCATCATTTTCGCAGGGATAGTGGGCATCATGCTGGTTCGTTGGAGAATAAACATCTTAGCTATGGGCGAAGATGAGGCGCGCGCACTTGGAATAGACTTGAGAATTGTCGTCGCCATTATCGTAGCGTGCTGCACCATCGCGACGGCTTCCGCAGTGTGCATCAGCGGAATTGTCGGCTGGGTCGGACTGGTAATCCCCCACATAGGCAGGATGATGGTTGGACCTGACTACAAAAAGCTGATTCCAGTCAGTGCCCTAGTAGGCGCATGTTACCTCGTTATAATAGATGACATTGCCCGGTCGCTGACGTCTGGCGAAATCCCCCTAGGCATTCTCACTGCACTCGTTGGTACGCCGTTCTTCGGATATTTGCTGTGGAAAAGCAAAACGAGTTGGTCATGATGATTCTGCAAGTTGACGACGTTAAATTTTCTTATGACGGAAAGAAAAACGTGTTTGAACACATCTCCTTTTCTATTAAAAAAGGCGAAATTTTCTGTATCCTAGGTCCAAACGGTTCTGGAAAATCAACCCTGCTGAAGTGCATCGATGCACTATTGAAGCTGGACGGCGGCAGTATTCACTTGAACGGTGAAGCGTTGGCTTCGATTAGCCGAAAAAGGCTTGCAACAGAAATAGGCTTTCTTCCTCAACTGCACGTTTCAACTTTTCCTTTCTCTGTTCGCGAAGTAGCCGTCATGGGACGCTCTCCGCATCTAGGCTTAGTTGATTCGCCTTCCGATAAGGATTACGCGATTGCCGAAAACAACCTGAACCTGCTGGGGCTTGATCACTTAGCTGATAAACCCTATACGAAAATCAGCGGAGGCGAAAGACAACTTGCGCTCATAGCTATGGTGCTCACGCAGCAACCGCGTATTTTGCTTTTGGATGAGCCTACGTCGCATCTTGATTTTGGAAACCAAGTACGCATGCTGGATCTTATTAAAAATCTGGCGCAAAAAGGCTTATCCATAGTTCTGACAACGCATTTTCCTGATCACGCGTTTCACTTGTCCTCCACCGTGGCTATGATGAACAAAGGCACTTTTATTGCATCAGGCACAGCGGATGACATAATTACCGAAGCCAACCTCAAAAGAATTTACGGCATTGATGTCCAAGTAGCCTGCTTTAACTCCTCAAAAATCTGCGTGCCCATCAAAAAAGCCTAAACCCAAACCTTACAATTCTCACTCGGAGAATCCACACATAATTGCGCCCGTTGCATGGATAACGATAAGGTTACTTAAGACACGTATAGATTCACCGTAGGCGACCCTGTTCTTTTTACAGCATGAAGTGTTCTGTGGCAGGGCACTTCTAAGCGCGGAGAAAATCACGCCACGATGTGAGCGGTTGTTGCGCGCGGTTTTGTCTTTTTGGGGGTTTATTCTTCCTCTTCGTAGAGTCTTCTTTCTTTCACTTTCAACGTGTCTTCTTCGTCAGCTATGACGCGGTAGTACTCTTTTAGTTCTTGCTTGTGGAGGAACTTTTTCATGAGCACGCGCATGTACTTTTTGGAGACTGCTTTGCCTTCGCCTTTAACCGTTACTGTTTCTGCTTCAGTGGTTACTTCAGCGTTGGTTTTCTCCTTTAGGAAATCAGCTAGTTCTTTGATTATTTCTTTTCCTTCATGTTTAATTTCTGAAGCGTCAATTTTCATTTCAACCATATTACTGTTCACCTCATATGACTTCGCGCCGTTAAAGCGCGGTTTACTGTGCTTTCACCACGGCTTTACTGATAAGGTTTCCGTATCAGCAAGTGTCAGTTCGCCCGTCGAGTCATTATCACCGCTTAGGCTCAGTGACTCTAAAGCTCATCATCCAAAGGGAATAGAAGCACACACGGCGTTTAAGACTTTTACGCTTCCCGCTGCGAAACAGTTTTCTACCACAAAAAGCCACTTTACAAATTGTTGTGGTGAAGTCACATGGAACTTGACGAAGCCATCAAAAATAGAAGAAGCATAAGAGCCTATACACCGCAAGACGTGCCTGAAACGGTTGTGGAGAAGCTTATTGAAGCGGCAAGCTATGCGCCTTCAGCGGGAAACATTCAACCATGGAGATTCGTAATCGCCAGAAAACCAGAAGTCAAAAAGAAACTCGCAGAAGCCGCTAACCAAACGTTCATCGAAGAAGCACCTGTGGTGATTGTTGTCTGCGCAAACGAAAAACGCGCCGAAATGAGCTACGCCGCGAGAGGCAAAACGCTGTATTGCATACAGGACACGGCAGCCGCCATACAAAACATCCTTTTAACCGCTTACTCACTTGGGTTAGGCACATGCTGGATAGGCGCATTCAACGAAGAACAAGCTAAAAAAGCCGTTAACGCGCCTGAAGAAATGCGTCCAGTCGCCATGATTCCGGTAGGCTACGCAGATGAAACTCGTGAGCAAAGAAGGCGAAGACCACTCAGCCAGATAATGCATTATGAAAGCTTCTGAACTGCGCGGTTAAGAACTGCAAGATACAATTATAGACTGTTTGCAGCGCCAAAAACATGCAGGGAAAAAAGGCATAGACTCTTCTTTATCCCGAATTCGGCTATTTCTCAAATTCGGCTACGTACGGCTAGGCATACCAACCAGGAACGACAAAATTGCACCAGTAAATAGTGTTAGTGGCCCCACACTTCTCGCATTTATGTTCCACTTTTACGCCGCGTTCACACAGCGCTTCATCTCTTGAAGCATACTTGTGCACAGAATCAGGAGGATGAACCTCAAGTGGCGCCCCACACTTGGTGCAAGCAAATTTTCGTACTTTACCCATATTTTTTCACCTGTTCAAAGGCTTGACAGGCACGGTATTCTGAAGGGCAATGGGGTTAAACATTAAGAGAGTTCATCGGAGCTTAGCAGATTCGCAAATCGTCAAGCAATATACTATAAGATTTCTGCAATATTTATAGTTTTAAGCCACACACAACAAGACGACTTAAACGTTGTTTGGTTTTTAGGTTTGTCATGCGAATGCGGAGCTATCGGGTTTAAGCCACTTCTTCTTCCACAGCCAGAGAATTGGCAAAATAGTGGAGAGCAGCAGCACGCTGAAAACAATAAGAAAATTTGTATTTCCGAATTGTGATATACCGAAAATTGTAGCGAACGTGTTCGGGAAAGAAGTTATCGTAGTGATTATGGTGAGGTAAAATATGACCACCGTTAAGGCTTTTATTGACGTATTAATCATGTTGGAAACCTTTGAAAGATACAAGTTGCTTGCGTCAGTTATCATTTCCCTATAAGTTTCAACTATGTCCACCTGCCTCGTCAAACCCTCATGCGTAGAATCAAAAAGACTCCGCACTTTTGCAGACATAAAACTAAGCTGATTCGTATGCAAATTGAAAACGACGCCGCGCTCATACCAAAGGATTTTGTTAAAACTAATCATCCGTGACTTCAAAGCGAACAACTCTTTAATCGTGGCATCATTCGCCTTCTCCATAATCTCTTCCTCCAAATTGGTGGTGAAGGCTTCAATTTTCTCCAAATGCACAAAATTGTTCGAAACTATTTCATCCAGAATATTGTGCACCATAAGTGCTGGCGTGTCAATTTTGCCCTTGGTCATTCTTGCTTTCGCTAAGTCAATGATTCCTTTGTATTCTGCCTTTTCGATGGTCACTAAGAAATCTGCCGTGAACGCAATCGTTATCGGATAAACTTCTTTGGATTTAACAACATCCGAAACGACAACAAAATTGACTACTGCATAATTAGCGTCTGACCTAAAACTGATGTTTTCAACAATTTCAGGTGTCTTCAAACAAGCTTGGGGAATACCAGTTTTTTCTGCTACTGCAGCCAATTCGCTGTCTGTTGGGTCTCGAAGTTCTAACCAATAATTTTTCAATTTGAAATTTCCAAGTTCTTCCAAACTGATGGCAACTTCTGAATCATGCAGCAAATCAACCGCATATAGCATAAACGTGATAGCTGCAACCCTGCGATATAGGGTTTTTCATAGATTGAACCAAAAATTTACCTCAACAGCAAAAAATATACATGTGCAATGGTGAATAAGATGCCCCGAGAGACTGCTGGTGCCTATTTGCGTTAAGAAAAGTTTAAAAGCGGCGTTTAATGTTGTGTATGGTTTCTTGAGGCTTGGGGGTACAAGCAAAGTGCCTGCCTAGCCGGACGGAATAATAAAAGGAGGCGACTGAAACTGTTATCAAGAGATTGTGATGGTTGCTCTCAAATGAGAGCGTGCAGCCAACGCTATTACGTAGTCGTTAAAGGCGACAAAGTCTACTGCCCAGACGGCACAGCGCATCTAGTAGATGGACAATAAGACCGAGTTAAGAGTTGACATCACCCGTTTTTCAGCACGGCAAAGGGTGCTACTTTTACAAAACGCGAATTCTGGAAACATCATGAAGAAATCAGGTTTAAGTGGATAAAACATATATTTCCTCACGTATTTGTTAACTGCTCACGCTAAAGGCGAAAACATGAATTTAACCGACAAAATCAACAAGCTGAAAAAAGAAAAAAGAGCAATAATTCTTGCGCATAACTATCAGAGACCAGAAATCCAAGACATAGCTGACTACATCGGCGACAGCATCGAACTGAGCCGCAAAGCCATGGAAGAAAAAGACGCTGACATAATAGTCTTCGCAGCCGTAGATTTCATGGCTGAATCCGCTGCAATACTGAACCCGAAGAAGAAAGTGCTTTTGCCCACTTTGGGCGCACGCTGTCCCATGGCGCAGATGCTTACAGTTGACGAAGTAAAACGGTGGAAAACACTTCATCCAAAAGCGCCCGTAGTGCTTTACGTTAACACTTTAGCTTCAGCTAAAGCCTACTGCGACGTGTGCTGCACTTCAGCTAATGCTGTAGAAGTTATCAAGTCACTGGACGCTGAAACCATACTTTTCGGTCCAGACCGCAACCTAGCCGAGTACGTTGCTGAGGAAACTGGAAAAACCTTGATTCCCATCCCAGAATGGGGGTTCTGCCCGACACATTTGCTTTTTCAGCCTGAAGACGTGACTGCGCTTAAGGTGCAATATCCTGATGCTGCCGTTATGGTTCATCCCGAATGTAGCGCTGAAATGCGCGCCGTATCGGATTTCGTGGGTAGCACTTCGAAAATGTGTCGTTACGCGCGGGAAAGCAACGCCAAAACGTTCATCGTGGGCACTGAAGAAGGTCTTCTGCATAGGCTGCGTAAAGAAAATCCTGAAAAACAGTTCTTTATTGCCTATGAAGGCGCAGTGTGTCCGAATATGAAGTTGACTACGCTGGACAGGCTTTACGCGGCGCTTAAAGAGGAGAAATACGTGGTGAAAATTCCAGAAGACATAGCTAGAAAAGCTAGAACCGCGCTGGATAGAATGTTTGCGATAAAGAACTGAAACGTTGCTTAGACGGAAGCAATCATTGATTTGAGGATTTTTACGCCTCTTTTCGTGGTTAATTCGTTGCTTAATTCTCGGATTTCGGATGCTTTGCCTTTCACCGCTATAGCTTCTAAGCAGTCTCTTTCGCTTATGTGGATGTGCATGGTGGCGGAGATTATAGAAGAATGATGGTGTTGTGTGTCTGTCAGTTCCATTTCTAGTCCTCGTGCGTCATGGTCATAAACCATTAGCAAGATGCCTGTTTGGTTACTGCCCTCTTCTTCTTGGAGCCATTTTCTGTCGGAAACGAAAAGCCTCACCGCATCCTGAATCGCTTTGGAGCGGCTTTCGTAACCCATTTTGCCGATGATTTTGTCAAAATCCGTTAGAAGGTCTGGAGGAAACGTTACGCCTACGCGGGTGATTTTTGTCATGGTGTCACCAATAGAAGTTAGATTTATTCGCCTAAAAGCTTTTAGGCAAGACTCATAACACCAAAATACAAAAAGATGTTACTAAGGCGATTGAATGCACATCCTTAGTGATTTAGTAAATCTCGCAGTAACTAAACTGCGAACACACAGACGAGGTTATCCAAACTTATGACAAACGAATCTTCAAATGAACAGCACGAGCAATTGTCGCTGGAAATTCGCAAACTGGAAGTAAGACTCGCAGAGTTTCTAGAGGACGAAGACAACTTCGTTGCAGAGTTGAAGAGTTTTCTTAAGCAGTTGAAGGAGTCCCAGAAAAGCATAAACAGCACGGAAAAAAGTTTTGCCCCAGAGAAAGTTGAAGAGTTAATGAAACTTAAACTCAAGGTTGCTGACGCCTTCAATGAAGCATTAAGAAAAGCAAGCAAAGCTGAACATGAGAGAAGCCATCTGCTTGAATCCTACGGAGCCGTAATCTCAAGCCTAGAACATGCATCTCAAAAAGTATACGTGAACATTCGTAGCCAGCAATAACGTCAAGGTACTGCACTCGTAAGTTAACGCCTTAACCTGTGATGTAGCACAAAAACTATTCTTGCTTCTCAATTGTGTGAAGCATGCTTCCAGTTCGGTATCCTTCCAAGTCAATTGCCGCGTATTTGAAGCCTAGCTTTTTCAACTCGTTTGCTATTCTGTCAAGAAGCTCAACGTTGCAGAGAAGCGCTCGTTCATCTCTTCCAACTTCTATTCTTGCCAGCCCGTTGTGGTCTCTAACTCGAAGTTGCTGGACGCCTGTTATTTTCTTCACTGCTTGTTCTGCTTTTCCAATTCTGTTCAATTTCTCGGCTGTAATCCGTTCATGATAAGGTATCCTTGAGGCTAAACATGCTAAGGGCGGTTTGTTCTGAATTGAAAGCCCCATTTTTCTAGCTATTGCTCGAATCTCCTCTTTTGTGAAGCGGGTGTCAACCCACGGGCTATACACATTTTCCATTTCTTGGACAGCTTTAAATCCCGGTCTATGATCGGTTAAGTCGCTGAAGTTTGTGCCTTCAAAAACTACTTTGAATCCAAGTTCGTTTGATATTTTTTGCAAGCGCTCCAGAAGTTCTTTTTTGCAGTAATAACATCGGTTTTCAGGGTTTTTGCTGAAATTCTCATTTGATAACTCATCGGTTTCCACAACGTACAGTTTGATGCCTATTTCCTTTGCTACGTTTTTTGCTTCTTCCAACTCTTCAGGTGTGTACGTTGGAGACTTTGCAGTTACAGCGACCACTGTATCTCCTAAGATATTGTGGCTGACAGCTGCGAGCGTTGAACTGTCGACCCCGCCAGAAAAGGCAATCACTACACCTTTTTTTCCTTTCGTCTCGATGTAGCGTTTCAGCGCTTCGTATTTTGCGTTTTGGGCTTCCATGAAAAATCACTTTTTCAGCAAAAGCTCTCTAGCCCTCATCGTAGCCAACTCGGTGATTTCTCTTAGAGGCCTGCCTGTTTTATCAGCGAGCCTTTTTACGTCATCGTATTCAGGTTTAATCCGAATTATTTTGCCGCTCCTGTCTTTAGCAACTTTCACTTTGACTAACGCCTTTACGTCATCAATGAGCAGGTCTACTGAGAAGAGTTCACGACCTGTGATGTGTCGTTCGCAGGGGTACACCCTAACGCCAAGAGTGCCTGTTTCTTCTATCACGACTTGTGAAAGGTGTTTGACGTCTTTTTGATCTGCTACTATTTTGAGAATCTGACCAGGCCTGTTCTTTTTGGTGAACATGGGGATTATGCTCACGTCTTTGGCGCCTTCTCGTAGTAACCTGTCAACTGAGTTCCCGATGATTTCGCCTGTTACATCATCAAGGTTTGTTTCCAAAATGGCGATCTCATCTTTTAGCAGCCAATTTTCCAAAGGCTTACCTAGTGTGATGCGCAGAACATTAGGCATTTCCTCGAAATTTTTGGTTCCTGCGCCGTAACCTACTTTTAGCGGGGTCATCTCTGGATAGAATCTGCTGACTTCATCTGCCAAGTTAACTAAAATGGATGCGCCTGTTGGCGTGGCTAGTTCTGATTCGACAGGTCCGCCTTTTATTGGAAAATTCTTGGACCGTAGTATCTCTAAGGTTGCTGGTGCTGGGCTGGATACTATGCCATGTGAGAATTTGAATAGGCCTCCGCCCACGGAAACTGGTGTTGCGTAAATTTTTGAGTCAAATAGTCCTAGGTCTTCCATGGCAACTGCAACGCCGATAATTTCCGCTGGTGTGTCAACAAGTCCAACTTCATGAAGATGCGCTTCAGGTAAAGCTTTTTTATGAAGCTTCGCCTCGGACTCCACCAGCGTGCAGATGACGTTTGAGGCAAACTGCTGCGCCTTCTCGGAAAGCTTTAGGCTCTTTGCAACTTTTTTAATTGTTTCTATGAGGTCGTTGCCGTTTTTTCTGGAGGTGCTTTCGGCAGTGACGTCGATTTTGGTGGCTTTGAATTCTTTTTGCAGAACTTGTTGAATTTTGATTTTTACGTTTTTATAGCCGTACGTCTGATTTTCCAGAGATTTTATTGCAGCGACAATCTTGTTGACGTCGGCGCCTAAGTCTATTAGTGCGCCTAGGAGCATGTCTCCTGAAATTCCGGCGATTTGGCAATCGATGATAAGTATTTTATCTACGGACATTATACTCCCACATTAAGGCATGATATGAACAAGCAGGCGCAAATGATATATTAATTGTGGTCTCCAGAAAGTGAAGTGTAAAATGAATACTTTAAAAGAAATACTTGAAAAGCTCGTGAAAAACGAGATAACGATTGCTGAAGCTGAAAAACTAGTGAAGCTGCTTGCGGTGGCTGAAGTGGAGAACATGGCGAGAATTGATGCTAACAGGGAATGCAGAAAAGGCATACCTGAAATAATTCTTGCTGAGGGGAAAGCAGCAAGAGACCTTGTAGAAATATCTCTTAAGATGCTGTTAGAGAACGGTAGAGTAATAGTGAGCCGATGCGACGAGAAACAGATGCGTGCCATCAAGAAAGCCGCTCCGAAAGAAGCTGTTCTGCAAGTTCACGATAAAGCCAAGATAATTGTTATGAAAAAGAAAACTTTTGTAATCAAACCTACTGGCGGAAAAATTGGACTTTTAACTGCGGGAACCTCTGATATTCCTGTGGCTGAAGAAGCAAAGGTAATAGCTGAGGAGATGGGCTGCACAGTTTTTGCGGCATATGACGTGGGCGTAGCTGGAATCCACAGGATAATGCAGCCGCTGAAAGAAATGATAGCGCAGGATGTTGACGTTATCATAGTGGTTGCAGGCAGAGAAGGCGCATTATCCTCAGTGGTGGCGGGGATGGTTGATGTGCCCGTGATTGCAGTTCCAACCTCGAATAGCTATGGCTTCGGAGAGAAAGGCGTAAGCACGCTGATGGCGATGCTTCAGTCCTGCTCATTGGGCTCGGCTGTTGTTAACATTGACTGCGGTGTAGCTGCGGGTGCAATGGCTACTTTAATTGCCAACCGCGCGGCCAAGTTTAGAAACACGGCATAACTCGGCGTTTTTAGCTTGTGCTTTCCGTTAAAAGACTTAGGCGAGAACGCAATAGGTCAACAAGTTTCGCAGTGTCTTCGATATAGGCGAGTACGATTTTCAAATCTTTTTCGCTGGTTTTTCTTGTTGCAAAATTGAATTTTACACTTGCAGTTATGAGTGCAAGTTCTTCTGTGATGTTTTCAAAAATTTTGGAGAGTTCTCTTTCTTTTAATTGTGCGCTTTGAAACCATGTGCTGTCGTTTTCGGTCATTCCACCATCACAGTAACACGATTTTAAGAAATAGTATTACCCTGCTTATTTAAGCTTTACACACACAACACCCTTTCCATTCATGCACATTTTAACCGAGAACAACACTAAATCAGCAAAAGACGGGGAACACTGCAGCGGCAGGATACCAAGAAAAAGAGAGAAAAAATAATTGAAGTTGCGTTGGGTTTCTAACGCGTTATACACGTTTTTTTTTGAATACCACGCCTTTCGGGTCCTTGAGTAATAGCGCGCCCTCCCACACTGCGAGCCCCACAACAAGCATAATGCCGCTGAGAACCGTTGCTTCAACTGACACTTCAAAGAATTCTCCGCCACCTTCCATCAGGTATGGCACTACGTGATCAACAAGCACCATTATTGTTGTACCCCAGAATATTGCGCTAAGAAACTTTAACAGGTATTTGTCATTCTCAGCCTGAGTATACCATATTGCAGTAGAGATTGTCGCAGCGAATGCAAATATTATCAGCCACATATCCCGTTACCTCCGTTACGCTTATTAGCTAGTGCTACCATATTTAAATTTAGTGTTACCTTGGAGGCAAAAATGAAATGGCATGTTTCCTAGCACCAATGGCACTTGCAATCGTAACAACAATCATACAACTACTAACCAGACACAGCGACCTCACACACAAACTAAAACTAAGCGTGCTGAATTCAATGCTATGGGGAGGAGTAGTTATACTCGCCGCCGAACACGTCTTTCACGGCGAAATAACTGCGTGGGCACCATACCTAACTGCCATGTCTTCTCCTGCAGACACAGCAGTGATGCTGTCTGAGATCGCCAGCATCGGCGGCTCAATGACTTTAGCTATATCCCTTTCTTGGATGGGCCTGCTTGCAGTATCCACACTGATGACAAGAAAACTTGCAGTCACAGACCAGCTAAGTCCACTCAGTAAGCCAATGACGACACGAAAATAACCGAAACCGTTAACCAGTGAAAGCGGCTCAAACCGCTCTTTTTTTCACCAACTCTTTATGAAAACCTTTAATTCAGGATATACCCGCTGACGACCAAAGAGGGGCAAAAACAAAACTGCAAAGTGAACAAAGCGGCTGTCCTTTTGAAAAAGCCGCTGCTGGCGCATCAGACCAGCATGAAGCGTACAGGGCATTGCAGTTTTTTGAGCGCGTGGAAGTGAACGCGAACGGTTTATATCCGACCAAACGAAAGAAGTAACTATAAACTTGTATGAGGCATGAACTTTATGGGTAATGAACCGTTTCATGTGACTGACGCGAATTTTGATGACACAATCAAGAATAACCCCGTTGTGCTGGTTGATTTCTGGGCGGGTTGGTGTGGACCCTGCAGAGCTTTAGCGCCCACAATTGAGGAATTAGCTAAAGAATACAATGGAAAAGCAGTCGTAGCCAAGCTGGATGTGGATGAAAACCCGAACAAAGCTGAATGCTACCAAGTTTTCAGCATTCCAACCTTAATCGTGTTCAAGAACGGTTGTGAAGTTGAAAGGCTCGTTGGACTTTGCGCTAAAGGAAAAATAGACGCTATGCTGAAGAAGTATTTAGAGTAGGCGGCTTAGCTTTTCAGTTTTTCGTACATTTTTTCCAGTGTCCAGCGAATGCTGGATTTGAGTTCTCTTAAGCGTTCTTCGTCAACGTTTTTGATGACTATTTCTCGGAGTAAGTCGCCTTCGCGGGCAATGTTGTAAGCGAACATTTTGTCAGGTGTAAGCTGGCCCATCCGCACGAGTTCATTGTCTTTCTCCTGCATCTTCGCCAGTACGCGTTCAACTAGGAAATTGTTGAAGGGCGGTGTGTTCACGCTGAAGTGCTTGCTCTCGTCTGGCAAAATATGCAGCGTTTGCTTTTCAACGTAAATTATCGCCAGCGACTCATCGTTAACAGTTTTTAACGGTATGACGTTTTCAGGTTCCGCTGTGCGCTGCGCGGTTTTCTCTTCCGCAGGTGGAGCAGCGAGTTGCGCAGGCGGCGCAGCCTCCACAGGTGTAACTGTAACTTTTTTTATGTCTCCGCGTTTGAATCCCTTTTCAAGCAGAATCGAATTCACCACGTCCAGCATGGCTTGAAGTTCTTTAAGTTCAGAATCCAAATTAGCAATGCGTTCTTCGAGCTTTTTCTTGAACGCGACGAGGGCTTTCATTTTTTCCGAATCTTGCGACATCAAACTTCACACGCAGTATCTTACGCGGTTTATCCTTATCAACTCTTTGACGCTTAAGCTTCCGCTGATTTTTCTCAAGATTACTGTTGGCTATTAGACTAACGAACACTAAAACGGTTACGAGGACAATTACGATTACTGAATTTTCTGTTTTTAGCCGATAACTGTAGTTTTATTAGGCGATGTCTCTCTTTTTGAATACTAAGCAACTGATTATTAGACTTATTGCGGCGTACGCTGCCATTATTGCTAAGCTTTGAGGTATGGTCACAGCATATGCAACAGAAGTCCCTGTTAAAGTCATATGTTCAGGATAAGGCACTATGAAGATATTCGTTATCACCTGCTCTGCGTAGCTGAGAATAAACCAAGGCTCAACATCCATAGCACTTAACACACCTGCAATTACATTGAAACCAAGCAATAACGCTGCACCGCTTAGAAGCACAGGAAACGCTGAGTTTTTGAAAAGTGAACTAAACAAGAAAGCGACACTAACAGCAGTTGCCAAATACATGACTGAAAACAAGAAAGACAGCCAGAACTCTGCGGGCACATTGCCAAAATAGCATAAGCCGTTGCCTAACGTGATTACCTCGAAGAACACTAACAAAACCAAGGACGCAACAAAAGCAGCGATCCATTTCCCAACATAAATCGACGATCTAAGAATTGGATTACCTATCATTGAGTAAGCTGTTTTGTTCTGGAATTCACTTGAAATCGCATCTCCGCCCAAAAGCGCTGCAGGCAAAATTATAACCAGCCAGACACTGTTATCCAGCCAGAATCTGAAAAACAGTAAGGGATTAGAAAGCAGTGAGGTGGGGTTAAGATAAACAACAGACACCGTGGCAACAACGCCAATTAGCAACACAATCAGACCTAGAAAAAGAAACCGCCTTGACCGCCGATAATTTAACAATTCATACTTTGCCACAGTCAGAGCCTGCGACAAGCTGTTGGGAACGCTGGACTTGTTTTCAGATTTTTGTTCCATATTTTATTCCTCCTTAACCAAACTAAGATACGATTCTTCAAGCGCCGCATGAGGCTCAGCAAAAGAAACAAGCCCCGTTTTCAACAAAACAAGCTCTCTAACTACCGTTTCTTGAGCTTCCAGTTGACCATTGAGCTTTAAACGGATGTTTCTAGAGTCTATCTTCTCAACAGAAGTAACTGCAGACAAAGAATCCAGCTTAGAGAAAACAGTTTCAGTAAGGGGTCTCGAAAATTGTAACTCAAAGATTCGTGTTCCAGTCAGCCGCGACTTCACGTTTTCGATTGCGTCGTGAACCAAAAGTTTTCCTTTGTCTACAATCGCAATTTCGTCACAAACGTTTGAAACCTCACTCAGGAGATGGGAACTCATGAAAATAAGCCTGTCTTTTTTGAGTTTCTTCAATATTTCTCTGATTTCAGTCATTCCTCGAGGGTCAAGCCCAACGGTGGGTTCATCAAGCAAAAGCACGTTAGGGTCATTGAGCATGGCGGCTGCAAGATTTATTCTCTGTTTCATCCCTCTTGAGAATTTTCCCACTTTTTTGTCAAGCCATGCTTCCATTTTAACCGCAAAAGCGGCATCCTCAACCATTCTCTTTCGCTCTGAAGCAGGCACTCCTTTAAGTTCTGCAAACATGCAAAGAGCTTCTTTAGCGGTGAGTGCAGGATAAATTTCTGGAGTTTCAACTAGTACTCCACAAGAGGATAAAGCACCTTTTTTGTTTTCTGCTATGTCAATACCGTTTATGCAGGCTCGTCCCTTGGAGGCTTTGATCATTCCGCAAAAAATCTTAAGAGTTGTTGATTTTCCCGCTCCATTAGGTCCCAGAAAACCCACACATTTTGTGCCCTCAACTTTCAGATTCAAGTCTGAAAGGGCAACGAAGGAGCCGTACGATTTTGAGAGATTGACTGCTTCAAGGGAAGGCATCACATTCACTTGCCAAAACACTGTTTTTGAGGAAATAAAAAGCGAACTCACTCGGAGGGAGCGCTGCATCTATGTCCTGAAGCCGATTCTAGGAAACCTTAACCGTCCAACATGCTCGAGTATCCATTGTACAAATTCATCGTATGCCTTGGCGCCCTTTTTAGTTAAAACAATCAAACCGTCATCATCAATTTGCACAAATTCTTTTGCAATTAACCAATCTAGATACCGCATGAACTTGTCATAAGACAAACCCGTGGCAGTGGCTAGCGCGGTCTTATTTCTCCTATTATTGTCTTTTAGCGCCTTGATAATTCGGGCGATAACGTACAGGTCAAGCTTTGAACTCATATCTCCCGAACTCATTGCTAAACCACCGCAAATCCAAAAGAAGCATATCCAGAGCATGTATCTCCTTGTAGCGCCTCAAAAGGTCGTTACCAACTATCAGAAAAACAACCGGGAACGCTAACACTCCGAAGAACAAGACAAATAACAAGTCTGTGCTGCCCATAAATAGAATCACCAACAGATTCCCAGAAAGCTCCAACGCAAACAAAGCAATAACAAAATATGCCACAGTCTTCAGCAACCCATACAGAATATACGTAAGCTTACCAATAACAATCTCCTCAACGGTGCGCTCCCAATCAAGCTCAATTAACAACTTCAATGCAGCTGGAAAACCTTGAGACAACTCTTCTTTCCATTCTTCAACACCTACCGCGTTTACTTTCCGTTTTACAAACAAAACGCCTGCAATCAGACCCCCAACTGGAATGAGAAACAAAAGTAACGACAACACAACAAACAAAACTCTATCAAGAGTGTTTAACAAAGCAACTAAATCAAGACCAACAACAAGACCAACAAGAAGCAAAATCGAACCAATGACAATAGCGGCAAAACCCTTCAGGGACCTCGCAAGCGCATTATACTTCTTCACATCATCCATGATACGCATTATCTCTTCGACTTTAGCGACAACTGCCTCTTCATTCATCATTACATTTTCACATCATAGCCTACAAATACCGAACACGTTATACCCCAATCTGCTTAACATATGTTACAGAACAACACAATATAAGCCCAACTCACCCCGAGGGAGCCACATCCCCATACAACAAGATTACATATTTGGAGCCTAATAGTCAAACATTGCAGAAAAGGAGGGGGAGGGGTCGCTATTGGCTGTTTTTCACGCCATTAGCATGTTGGAATCGCAATCATATTTGTAGCCTATTAGTGGTTCATTGCAGAAACCTATAGGGGGGGCTATCCCGCAGAAGCATCGCGACAAGCGACAGAGCATAAGTCTAGTAAACTAGGTTTCGCTGATTTGCTTAAGCTGCCCACGGTACATTTCCACCACTTCCGCCGCCGCGGTTGCGTCTTCCGCGGCTTTATCCACGCGGTAGTTGCCTGTGAACCGCGGGAACCTAATCGCTAAGCCACTGCCTTTACGTATAGAATCCATAGCACAAGTGTGAATGGGGCTTAAGGTTATCTCAGCGCCGAGAATTTCCAAGACAACTTTCGGCTCAAACCACACATCCGCCTCCAGCATCGACTGCACACGGGAGTGTTTGCGCGGAACTACATGCGGCTCCAGCATCTCAGGAATGCTTGCTAAATCTTTGTCTGTGAAGCCTGTGCCGCATTTGGTTACTGTTTCAAAAGTGTCTGTTTTCGCGTTGTAAGCGGCAAGCAGTAGCGCGCCGTATGTTCCTGCGCGTTTGCCTCTGCCGTGGAAGGCACCAACTACGACGAGGTCAACGGTATCGGTCATTTCGCTTTTGTAGTCGCGCTTGTACTTTATCCACAGCCATCCGCGGGCACCGGCTTGGTAAACTGAATCTTTCCCAATGGCTTTGCAGACTAATCCTTCGCAGCCGTCAGCTATGGCTTCCTCAAAGAACTCTTCAAGTTCCTTCACTTTGCCTGTTACTATGTGGTTGGCCACTGTGACGCGGTTGCTTTTCTTCAACGCGTTCTCCAGCGCTTTTCGCCTAGCGGGGTACGCGTCAAGAGTCAAATCTTTCCCATCAACGTATAGAGCTTCAAACATGAACAGCGAAACAGGATACTGCTCCATAGCCTGTTCAATCTCGTATTTGCGCCTGCGATGCATCAGCTCTTGGAAAGGCCTCAGTTCGCCTGTTTCAACGTCCACAGCAACACATTCGCCTTCAAGTATGGCTTCTTCTGCTTGCACGTGTTCTTTGATGAGGTCAACGGCGTCTGGGTACTGGCTGGAAATATCCTCTAAGCGCCTAGAGTAAAGCGTAACTTTGTTTCCTTTCTTGTGCGCTTGCACGCGTTCGCCGTCGTACTTGTACTCTGCCACGCATTTTCCGCCCAGCTTCTCCAAAATCTCTTCAGGCGAAGAAAGGCGTTCCGCCAGCATCGGTCTTATCGGCTCGAAAACCACAACTTGGAATTTTTTTATGCCTTCTAAGCCTTGTTCAGCGATGATGTTGGCGACTCTGCCGAGGTCTGAGGAAATGTTGTAAGCGCGTTCGACGAGTTCGCGGGCTTCTTTGCCGCCGCCGTACGCTATCGCTAACGCGTCCAGCACGGTCATGTCCGCGATGCCTAACCGCAGGTTGCCCGTTACCGTGCGCAGGAGGAATTTGGCTTCTTTCGGCGAAGCATCCGTTAGGAGTCCCGCCAGCAGAGACATTTTGGTGTCAACTGCTCCGGAGCCCGTGGTTTTAGCCATTTTGTCAAGGGTTTCGTAAACCCGCTGAACTGTTAGGGTTTTCTGGAAAAAGGTTACCTGTTGCTTTTTGGCTATAAAGTTCTGAGCGGTTTCGCCGATGTCTCCGCTCTTTTTCAAATCCTCTTCAATTTCGCTTTCTCGTCTTCCAGAAGCCCGCGCTAAGGCTTTTATGGCGAGTTTTTCAGCCACGCCGATTTCTAAGCCGACGAAGTCAGGGTATATTTTGCCTTGGGTCAAGTAAACAACTTTGGCGATGGCATCTTTAGGTGTGTTTTTTAAGAGGTCAACGAGCAGGTCGGTCATTTCAAGCCGTTTCGTAGTAGCTTCAATCTTCTCATAGGCATCCGCTATTACGGCGTAATTCAACAGGTAAACCCCACATGCATATACAGGTGAATGTGCGTATTAAAAATTTCATTCTAACAAATTAGGCACTAACCGTTCGCCTTTTTTGTTGCAAGCATACCCAAGCATCATATGAACAAGTATACATCACCAAGTTGTTTCTTATTGTTTTTCTTTTCCATCTGTTTAGGGTAAAAAGTTGCCTGCATGGTGCGAAAATAAACAGTTGCCCTTTGGCGCATCTTTTAGTGTGTGCTTCTAATTCAAAATATCTAGGAATATTGTGATGCTATTGCCATTCGCATGTGCTTATGATGAATGGTAATGAATTGGTGCTCAGTGTAGATGTGTAGAACAAGTATATAGCAAAATTTAATAGGCAGTGCCTCTGAAATAGAAAATTGGGGTAGAAAAATGAGCAATATGGCAGAAATTGAAAAATTAATGAAAATCAAATGCTATATAATGTGCTATTATCCACCCGAAATGGCCTTGATAGACAAAATAAAGGACGAACTGCGAAAAGAGCTTCTGAAAGATTTCCTAGACTCTAAAGTCATAAATCAAGAAGTCTACACGCGACTATTAAGGAAATAAAGTAGTGTGAGTTTCAACACCTTCGTTATAGAACTCACACAGCGCTGCAACAACAAATGCCTATACTGCTACAATCCGTGGCGAGCACCTAAAAGCAATTATCCAAAAGGAGAACTCTCCACAAACCAAACAAAAGAAATAGTGACTAAACTAAAGACAGAGACGGCAGTGAACAGCATAGGTCTATCAGGCGGAGAACCGTTTCTTCGTCCCGACATAGGCGAAATCGTCTCATTCATTGCAAAAAAGAACATTCGCCCCGTTATCATCACTAATGGAACGCTCCTGACTCAAGAAAACGTGCGCAACACAGAGGCAGCTGCAAGTTACGAAATCACTTTGCTTAGTTATAAAAAGCAAGTACACAACCATTTGGTGCAAAGAGACGTTTTTGACAAAATAGTAGAGGGCATCACTAACGTTGCACAAAATGACGGAAATTTTATAGCCGCGTTTGTGGCGACAAAACTAAACAGTCCAGATCTCTACAAAACTGTTGAATTGGCAATCGCGCTTGGGGCAGTAGGCGTGATGTACAACAGGATAAATCTGAGCGCCAACAATATTCAATACGCGGACCAACTAGTTCCAACAGCCACTATGCTTAAGAAAAACCTTGACGAATTGAAGGAATTAAATGAGAAATATGGAATCCCAATTGCCTCTTCAGTGCCAATCCCTCCATGTATAGTTGAGACCAGTCAATACACTAACATAAAATTCAGCTGTTGCCCCCGCGGAGGTGAGGATTCATACTACACTATAGATCCTATGGGCAATCTCAAAATCTGCAATCACTCCCCAGTTATACTCGGAGATTTCAAGACCCATAGTTTCACAGATTTACTAAAACATCCATATGTCCAAGATTTCAAAAACATTTTGCCTGATGATTGCGCCAACTGTAGAGCTGACTGGCGGTCTAAATGTCTTGGAGGATGCAGAGCGGCTTCAGAAGCATGTTACGGAAATTTACACGCTATCGACCCTCTTGTGAGGCTGATAAAAAGCTAGTACTTACCAAATAAAGCCCTTTTTTTATTCGCAGAAAATATTGCGCTGGCACTACTGTTTTAAGCTGCCCTTTCACAGTAACAAATTCATCTCCTTGTTAGAATCGCTTTTCAATAACCATGAGGGAAAGGCCTCATTACTGAAAACAAAATGCCCATTCTTCACTTTTTGAACAAGTGAACCTCGACATAAAAACTCTAAACTTTTTGGAAATGCTAAAATGTTGCTAAGGCTATCTCTTCTGTATCTGGGAGTTTAACGTAATGGTTTACAATGAACTGAGAAAAGACTACTTGCTTGACCGGTGGGTCGTGATTGCCACGGAACGCAGCAGAAGACCCAGCGACTTCGCCAAACAGAAAAAAGAAACAGCACCAGCCAACGTCTGCCCCATGTGCCCTGGCAACGAGCATATGACGCCGCCAGCCGTTCTGGTCTACCTGAAATCAAACGGCGAAATAGTGAAAGACAAAGACACAGATGGCTTGCGCCATAAGAACTGGCTTATCCGCTGTATTCCGAACCTTTATCCAGCTTTCTCTCCGCCCAAAGAACCGAAAGACCAAGAACACATCATGCAAAACGACAACTTCGGCTATGCAGTTGGACATCACGAAGTGGTGGTTGAATCACCTAATCACAGTGAACACCCAGCAGACGCCGAGTTGCCTCAGCTAACGCATGTGGTAAACGCTTACGTGGACAGGCTCCGCGAACTCTCAGAAAAACCCTACGTGAAATACGTTTCAATATTCCGCAACCACAGATTAGAAGCAGGCGCTTCACTGTCGCACGCGCACAGCCAGATAATTGCCACGCCGTTTGTGCCTGTAACCGTTGAAAAAGAAGTTGAGGCAAGCAGAAGCTTCTGGAACCAGCACCAGAAATGTGTTTTCTGCGACATAATGCAACGCGAATCAAAAAGCCCGCGATTAGTGCTGGATAATGAGCGGTTTGTGGTTTTCACGCCTTACGCCAGCGTTCACCCAATGGAATTCTGGATATTGCCCAAAAAACACGACTCTAACCTGCTCAACTTAACACAAACAGAAAAGGAAGCGTTTGCAGAAACACTCAAGACAAGCCTGAAAGCGCTGAAAGACGTGGTGAATGACCCGCCCTACAACTTCGGCTTTCACTTGGCACTGAACAGAGACGCTGAAGACTGTTACCATTGGCACTTGGAAGTTTACCCCCGCTTAGCCACATGGGCTGGCTTCGAAAAAAACACAGGAATGTACATAAACACAGTAACGCCGGAAACCGCAGCCGCAGAGCTAAGAAAAGCTGCAACTGCCTAAGCTTGTAAAACCTCTTTTTCATATTTAGGTCTAGTTTGCAACACGTCTTCCACGTAAGCTCTTAAAGGTTCAGCCACGCTCCACGCTTGAGCGATACAGCCTCTAGGCGTGTGAGGTGGGTCGCCGTCAAAAACTTCGCTCACCGTGCCGAGTCCTGCCTGAAGAATCTGCTGAGTGAACAAAGGCATAATCAAGTTTTTCAATGTATAGTCCCGTCCTTCATTGCTGTATTCTTTCGTTTTCAGGAACGCCGTTGTGAAAGGACCAAGCAGCCAAGCCCAAACTGTGCCATTATGATAAGCTTGGTCTCGGCTTCGCCTGTCGCCAACGTAAACGCCCTTGTATCGCGAGTCACTACGCGCAAGTGTTCGCAGACCGCACGGCGTCAAAAGCTCACGCTGCACCACTTCAACAACTTGTTCGCTTTTGGCTTTGTTAAGCATGGTGAAGTCTAAAGCCGCTGCGATTATTTGGTTGGGTCTCAGTGCAGCGTCAGCGTTTATATTTACCACGTCGAAGAGGCAGTGTTTTTCAGCGTTCCAGAACTTTAGGTTGAAGCTTTCATGCGTTTTAGCTGCCATTTCAGCGTATTCTTCAGCTAAACTGTTCTCCTCGAACCTGCCCGCTAACAGCTGCATTGTTTTCAGCGCATTGTACCATAAGGCTTGGATTTCCACAGCTTTTCCTGCTCGCGGCGTGACCGCTGTGCCGTCTACTTCAGCGTCCATCCACGTGAGCTGCGGACCATGAGCAAGTAAACCGTCACTGTCTAATTTTATGCCGAAAGCCGTGCCTTCCACATGGCTTTCAACAATCGTTTTCAGAGTTGTCCACAACTGCTGCTTAATGAAGTTGAAGTCGCCAGTGTACTTCAAATACTGCAAAACGGCGTTGACGTACCACAGTGTGGCATCAACCGTGTTGTAAGACAAGTCGCCAAACTTGTCGGCTACATAGTTAGGAATCAAACCTTGCTTGCAGTGGCGCTGGAAAGCCACAAGAACCTTCTCGGCATCCTTGAATCTGCCAGTTGCAAGCATTAAGCCTGGAAGCGAGATGAACGTGTCTCTGCCCCATGTTTCAAACCAGAAGTAACCCGCTATAACCGAAGCGCTGTTGCTTGCGCCGTTGACTATGAAGGAGTCTGCGGCTAAAAGAACCCAGCTTAACCAGTCGCTTGCTGGCGCTTTCTTGTGTGAAACATAAAACTTGAACAATGCACCACTGCGCTGCTCCAACTCCCGCTCAAATAAGCTTTCAACAACAGGAACTGTGCCGCCGATTGTCTCCAAAGTTTCCTCGGTTTCGCGGTTGCTTTCGCCAACTGCTGAAAGTACGGCAAATTTCTTTTCCTGCTTCGACTGAACTGAAATTTCAAAGTATCCAGGTTGATAGCAGTCGTCAATGCTGCTTTCGCCGCGCCTGTCCTCTTCACGATAGTACAAATGTTCTATCCAGTTGGGTTTCTCGATGAACGCGCCCTCAGTTGCTCGAACTGCAACGGTTGCGGTTGGACTGCTAAAGGTAACTGCGACATCTCTGCCGCTTTGCTGCTGGCTGAAGCTTAACGGGTTTCGTGTTTTGTCTACAACAGAGTGAAAGTGCCTACAAGTAAGCAGCGGGTAGCTTCTGAATTTAACCTCAGCGTCGTTTCCGTTTAGTACCGTGTAAACTGCTGCAACAGCGTTTTTGCCCTTAGGCATGAAAATCGTCTTTGCAACGTCAACGCCCTGCACATGGTAAACGTACTGTGGAAAGGGCGATGCAGAGAACTCTTTTAGGAACTGGTGGCCTTGCGGAAAAATTACGTCGCGGAACTCGTTGGCGCCAAGCTGGTAAACATTGTTGCCTACCAGAGCTTCTTCGTCTAGTTTTGCGAGGCACACTGTGCGGTTGGTTGGCGGATGCAACGCAGCTACCAGCAACCCGTGATATTTCCGCGTGTTTATGCCTAACGCGGTGGATGCGGCGTAACCGCCTAAACTGTTCGTTACAAGCCATTCTTTCTGTATGGCTTCGTCAAAACGTGAAAGCTCGGATTGAGTTAATCGTATGGCTGGCAGTTTCATTTACGGCATCAGCTTGGCAACATTCTTATGCCGAGGTACACAGAAATAGTTTGCGACTGGAGTGCATTTAGTTCTGAACAGGAGAAAATGGGGTTTCGTAAGCTTGTACTCAGTTAGGGTTTCAGCGTAACCCATGCCTTTCGCGAAAACAAGCTCCGCTGCATCATAAACTTTCAAGAAGTCAGGAGAAACTTCCTTAATTAATAGCCCGACAGCGTCCGTGCCCGTAGTTACTACCTTGTCTGCGAGCTTGCCCATTCCAGAAGGCTCCACATCTTCCAACGTGGCGTCGTTAAGCACTGGACCGCCCTTAACAACGTAAGTCACCTTCACACCCATGTTCTTCAACTGCTCAACCAGCAAGGTGTCGAAAACAATCTCGCCCGCGTTATCCGCCAAAAACAGAATCTCAGTTGCTTTCTTCGCCAACGCGTAAGCCTTGTCTATGTCGTCAATAACCAGGTCCTTTGCGGCTTCTCTGAAGCTTTTAGCCAAAGTGGCTGAAGTGAAATTGTGACCTGGAATGTCAAATTCCATAATATTGCCCACCATCGTGCACAGGCAGGCTCTTTTAAATCGGTCTTGCTGAGTGTAGCCCTCTTCCACAAATTTCCTAGCCTTAGGCAGCAGCCGCATAGCGCGTTCGTTGCTCATTTTCTTGCTTCGCTTGTACGGGTCACCGTTGCCCGTGAGCTGCTTTATCAAGCGGTCTCTTTTTGTGCCTAAGTCAGCTGCCACAGAGGTTGGCTTGAACTCTCTGTTTAATAGTTTGATGATTTCTTTCAGGGTTCTGAAACGTAATGCAGGGTTTGTTGTGGCGTCATAGGTTTCCGCCATGGCTCTCGCAAGCAAGCATGATGCGCATTCTGCTTCGACTTTCACGGTGCTCACACAAATTACTGCTTTGTTGCGTCCGCAAATTCACGCAGTATGTTATATGGGTCTTTCGCTTTCACGATGCCGCTTGCAACCAACACACCCTGCGTGCCCAGCTTCAACGCTACCGCAACATCCTCACCGCTGCTTATGCCCGCGCCGCAGAGAATAGTGACGTTGGCGTTGACTCCACGTACAAGCTTAACCGTATCAGTAACCACTTCAGGCTGCGCCTTAGAAACTGCGATTCCACTGCCTATAAGCTCAGGCGGTTCAATAGAAACTATATCAGGCTTCAAGAAGACGGTAGCAGCGCTTACGGTGGAATTATTAGCGCACACGCAGGAAACTAAGCCTTTTTCACGCGCCAACTTTATCGTCGCGTCAATGTCTGCCAGCTTAAGTTGTCGTTCAGAATGGTTAATCAAAGTGCCAATCGCGCCTGCTTCTTTCACTGCTTCAGCAAGAACGTGTCCTGTGTTGCTGCCGGGTTTTATGGGATCTATGTGCTGGGCGAAAACTGGGATTTCCACGGCTTGCGCCACAGCAGCGATGTCGACGAATTGGGGCGCCACTGCAATGGACGCGCCTGTTTCTTTGCTGGCTTTTTCAGCTTTTTCGGCAAGTTCAACAGCTTTTTTGCCTGTTGCTTCCAAGTACGTTTTGAAATTTACAATTATTATAGGAGTTTGAAGTTTCACGGGTTATTCCACCGCGCTAAACTTTAACGGTGTGTGTTAATATCGTTTGTCGTTGGCTGTGCTTATTTTGATGGTTATTCTGTGGAGAAGCCTACTTTTTCTTGTTCGCTTCACGTGCAGCAGCGTAGTCCTTGATCATTTGTGCGTGTTCAAACGCGAGAACCGCGGGCAGTTCATTTAGGCTAAACAATTTGATCTCTTCTATTTCTGTTTCCTGCCGCTTTATTTCGCCGCTGACGGTTTTCACCAGAAAACATGCGGGGTAATAATCGTATTCTACGCCGCCTTGAATGCCTTGTTCATGGTACTCGCCTACTTTGCTGATTACCGCAACAGTGAGCCCTGTTTCCTCTTTCACTTCGCGGATCACTGTTTGCTCAACGGTTTCTCCAGGGTCAAGTCTTCCACCTGGCAAAGCCCAGTAGCCTTTGAAGGGCACGGTGGACCTTTTGATTAGTAGAATTTTGTTTGGCGGGAAAGGTATCATGGCGGTTGCGGTTCTGCCGCTGAATGGCACTTGTCATTTCTCCTCATTAATAGGTTGCTTTGTCGTTTTTCACTTAGTTGCGAGGGTGAATGTAAAGATTACGCCTACTAGAAAAACACTGTGAGACTTGCTGATTTAGGAGACGAGTAGTATGGCGATTATTACGAAAATGGCGCCTGCACCTGAAACTACTGTGAAGGCTTCACCAAGCACAAGCGTAGAGATTGCCACAGCAACTACCACTTCAGTCAAAAGCACAATACCTGAAGTCACAGCCGAAATATGCTTCAACCCTTTCACCCACAAGTAATAGGGAATTACCCAGCAGAAAACTGCAGTGTACACGATGGCTAGCCACGCGTCTAAAGGCAAAGAAGCAAAGTTGCCTGCCGAAAAAGACGCAATCGGAAGCAACGGCAGCAGAGTAAAAAGCATAAGCCATAACATTGACGGCACTATGTTTTTGGTGTCGTTAACGAGCGGTTTATTGTAAACCATGAAAACAGCCCACAGGATGCCCGCGCTGATGACTAGGAGGTCTCCTGTGATGTCGCCTTGGCTTAGGGATGAGAAATCAAGGTTAGTTGTCATCAGCAACACGCCGAGGAGGCTTGCCATTACACCTAGGATTTTTTTGGTGCCTAAATGTTCCTTTAGCAGGATTGGGCTTAAGAGGGCGACCCATACTGCGCTGAGGTTGACAAAAAGTGATGCTTTGGAGGCGGTGGTGAAGACAATGCCTATGTACTGCAGTAAGTAGGCTAAGCCGTTTGTTATGCCTAAGAAGAAAAGTAAGCGTTTTTTGTTGAAGTGGAAGTTGAGGTTTTTGGTGAGCAACGCAATTGGAAGCATCACTAGCGAGGCGACGAGGAAGCGTAGAAAGGCAAAGGTGTAGGCGTCCATGTATTGCAAGCCGATTTTTATGGCTGGAAACGAAGTCCCCCACAGGAAGCCCGCTACAATAGTTAGCAGAATTGCTTTTTTCTTGTTGTCCGCCAGCACACCAAGTCTCCGCAAGAACAGCCCCTTGTCTTTGCCACTCAGAGCCTAAACGTGTTTAAGCCTTTTGGAACTACGCTGCAATTTAACTCATTGAAAGCGCAAAATTGAATGAAATAAAAAAAGCGGAGCGAATAAAAACTGGGAGGACCGCGTTTACTTTTTCAAGAGCTTATGATTCTTCGCGGGCACAAAAACAGCTGCAGCCACAGTTGTCGTCCACAAACCAGCCTTGTCGCCTGTTGCCGACTGCGTAATGTTGGCGGTTTTGATGATCAAACCGCTGGTTTTGAAAAGCTGCTTCCTTTCGTCCCAAGCTTTTTCAGGGTCAAACTGGATGCCCATTGTGGTTGCAAGCATTGTTGCAGCTAAGTCTTCAGCGTAATCTCCTGCTGTCTCGTCTGTTTGCCCGTACGAGTGATGCTCAGACAAGTAGCCGTAGTGGTTTTTGCCTGATGGTATGGCAACGCCTATGGAGGAAGCTAGTAGTCTATGCGGTTCGTTGGTGGCGTTTCTGGCTAGAACCACGAAGGTAATTTCGCCTGGCTGCAGCATTTTTAAGCCTTGTTCTCGTGAAAGCAGTTTGCATCCTGGCGGCACTATGCTTGAAACGTTTACGAGGTTGCATTGTTGGATGCCGGCATCTCTCAGCGCTAGTTCGAAGGCTTGTAGTTGCTCTTTGTGTCGTCCGACTCCCTTTGTTAGGAAGAAGTATGCAGGTATCATTTTTCGTATCGCAAATACGAATTGCAGAATGCATTTATTAGCCTTTTGT
>CAZDLK010000019.1:0-29754 GCA_964506435.1 uncultured Candidatus Bathyarchaeia archaeon
GCATAATCGGCTGCGGAAGCATCGGCAAAGAAGTTGAAAAACTCGCTTCGGCGCTAGGCATGAAAATCCTAGGCGTAGACGTCTGCGTCGGACGCGGACCAGTGCCCTTAGAGCAAATGTTTGCCAACGCCGACTTCATAACAGTTCATGTGCCGCTTGCATCGCACACGAGGCACATGTTGTCCACCCGAGAATTTAACATGATGAAAAACGGCGTGATACTGATTGATTGTTCACGCGGCGGCGTCGTAGACCAAGAGGCGCTCTATGAAGCGTTAAAACAGGGCAAGGTTAAAGCTGCGGCTGTTGACGTTTTCGAAGAAGAACCTCCGCGAAACAGTAAGTTGCTAACGCTTAGAAATGTTTACGCAACGCCGCATATTGGCGCCCAAACCCTCGAAGCACAATCGAGAGCGAGTACGCAAATTGCTGAAAATGTGATTGAAGCGCTGGAAAAAGCTGCGAGTTGAACTGCATGGTGGACATCAAGCCCTTCAAAGCAATACGGTACACTGAAAAAGCTGGTAGCCCAGAAAATCTTGTAACGCCACCCTACGACAAAATCGACAATCAGCAGCAAAAAGAATACTACGCGAAATCGCCGTACAACTACTGTCGTTTAATTCTGCCTGTGGAGGCAAACAAGTATGAGGCTGCACAGCAAAGAATCCGAGAATGGTTAAGCGCAGGAGTACTTGCAAAAGACGACGCGCCTGCAGTTTTTGTTTACAGGCACACGTTCAGATTATTCGGGAAAACCTGCATCCGCACAGGATTAATCGCTGCGCTGCGTCTTTATGCTTACGGCGAAAACAAGGTTTTTCCTCATGAGGTTACGCATGGCGCGCCAAAAGCTGACCGCCTAAACATGCTGCGGACAGTGCAGAAGGACCTTGAGCCTGTCTTCTTGATATTCTCAGATCCTGAGAAACAAGTCGCAAACTTTTTTGCCGAAACCACCAAAGCCCAGCCCACCGTAGAAGTTGAAGATTCTTTCAACATTAAGCATGCTGTTTGGCGAGTAACTGACCCGCAGAAAATCAAGCGAGTGCAGAACGCCTTGGAAAACAATGTCTTTGTAATTACCGATGGGCACCACCGGTACGAAAGTGCTCTGGCGTATCGGGATGAAAGACGCAGGCTGGAGGCGTGGACAGATGATTCCGCTTTCAATTTTCACATGAGCTACATGGTTCCAGTTCAAGACGAAGGTCTAATAGTGCTGCCTACGCATAGGCTTCTGAAAAACTTCGCCGTAACCAGCGCCATCCTGCAGCAGCTCACGAGATTCTTTACTGTTTCAGAAATGGCGCCAACAGTTAACGCTGTGGACGATTTTCTGGAAAGCCACAAACAAGCGCACGCGTTCTGCATCTATGATGGCACTAAAGCTTACGGTTTAATCTTGAAGGACGCGGAAGCCGTTTCTGAACTTGTAAACAACAACTCTAAGAGAACGCTGCTTCTTGATGTAGTGATACTGCGAGATGTTGTTTTTAAAACGGTAATGAAGACTGGAGAGTTAAAGATTGATGAGGACATTCTTTACGCGGATTCAACGAAAAGCGCCTTCGAGAAAGTTGATGACGGCGAAGCTAAAGTGGCGTTCTTGGTGAACTGCATAGACCCCGAAACAGTTTGGCAGATAGCGCAGAAACAGGAGAGATTGCCTGAGAAATCCACGGATTTTTATCCGAAACCCGTTTCTGGCTTAATGATGATGGATATTTCATCAAAAGAACAACTATAAGCATGCACCCGCCTGTTTTCACTGCTTTTGTTGAGCATGGCTCAATGCAAATTGTTATAAGGCTTAAGATAGCAAACAGTTGCTCTGCATAAGCGCGTGTGAGGTTATGGCATGAGCGAAGGTGAGGCTGCTGAACAGAGCGCTGTGAAGAAGTATGTTGCCGAGTTCATTGGCACTTTCATTTTGGTTCTGGTTGGCTGCGGAACCGCGGTTCTCGCAGGACTCTCAGTCGCAGGAGTCGTGGGGATAGCTTTTGCCTTCGGACTTACTCTGCTTGCTTTGGTCTACACGATAGGCAGCATTTCTGGATGTCACGTAAATCCTGCAGTGTCCATATCCATGTTGGCTTTAGGCAAAATAAGCGCAAAAGACGCTGTCTTCTACATAGTGGCACAGTGCATAGGCGCCATAGTTGGGTCAGCAGTGCTTTACGTAATCGCTAGTGGAAACACGCAGTACAGTTTAGCCACGATAGGTCTAGGCCAAAACGGCTACGATGCAGCTTCTCCTGCAAGGTTTTCGATGATGTCAGCGTTCGTCGCTGAGCTGCTTTTGACGTTCATGTTCGTGCTGGTTATTCACGGCGCAACCAGTGAAAAAGCGCCTAAAGGTTTTGCAGGGATACCTATTGGGTTCAGTCTAGTGTTTGTTCACTTGCTGGGCATACCGGTAACTGGCACTTCAGTGAATCCTGCTAGAAGTTTAGGTCCAGCCGTAATAGTTGGCGCCTTTGCTGACGGCTCTGCTTTGAGTCAACTGTGGCTTTTCTGGGTAGCGCCTATAATTGGGGCTTTGCTGGCGGCGGCTGTTTGGAAATTTCTTAAGAAATGACGCGTGAGGCTAGCTGGGCGTTTTCGCCTTTTTGTTGTTTGTTTGGTTATTTGATGAATTTTGCTGGGTGGCGTTTGAATTTTTTCTTGCAGGTTAAGCTGCAGAAATGGTAGGTTTCGCCTTCATAAGTGATTTTGAATTTAGCTGTGTTTTCATCAAGAACCATGCCGCAGACGGGGTCTCTGAACATTATTTTAGCCGTAACCTCACGGAACACTCTGCCTTTCTGCCTATTATGGTTAGTGGTTAAAAGGTAGAGCTTGCTGTGGCGCTCTCTGCGGTAACTGCATGATTCTGTTGATTTTCAGTGCAGATTGCTTTTTATATTTGGCACATGTTATTAGCATAATATAGTTTAGGGGGAAACAAAGTGAAACTTGTAACAGTCCTGTTACCAGAAGCTTACCTTGAAGGTTTAGATGAGCTTGTGAGAGCTAACATGTACCCGAGCAGAAGCTCCGTCATTAGGTCAGCCGTTCGTGATTTGCTGAAGAAAGAATTGTGGGAGAAACGCGGAAAATAAACCGCACGTTCCGCAACGTTTACACTTTAATAGCTTCATCGCGCATGCGTCAGTGACGCTGCAATCGCCTTGGCTGATTGAGCAGGATTCTGGGCAAGCGTTATTTCGCGCCCAACGATGAGGTATCGTGCGCCCGCTTTAACTGCTGTTTCAGCTGTGCCGCCTTGAGCGCCTATTCCAGGCGAATATATGGGTACTTTTTCGCCTAGTATTTCGTGGATTTCCATGATTTTTTCAGGCACTGTGGCGCCCACCACTACGCCGTCTGCGTCCCATTTTAAGGCTTTTTTTGCGAAGGACACGTACTGCGGCGTTTTCTTGCCTGTTTCCGTGTCGCATATTGTTTGTCCGTAGCCTTCGGTTGCGCCTTTGTGGCTCATGTACGCGAGCAGGATTACGCCTCGCTGCTGTTTGCGTGCCACATCGAAGATTGGTTTTAAGCCTTCTTCCCAGCCTACGAACGGATTAGCGATTAAAGCGTCGAAGCCTGCGGCGTAGTAGTATTCGGCTATGACTTGGTTGGATGCGCCGATGTCGTTGGCTTTGCAGTCCATTATGGCTGGGAGTCCTTTCTCGTGAATTTGGGCTATTAGTTGTTGTATGCCGTCGAACGTGCCGAGTGGAAGAACCAAGTGATGGTTGATTTTCACGGCGCATATGTACGGGTGAACCGCCTCTAAAACTTGCTGAGCTTTGGCGAGTAGGTTTTTGCGGTTTTCTGGGTTTTGAAATGGGAAATCTAATGCCAACACGATGTGTGATGCCTTGTTTTTTGCGGTTTCTTCAATTTTCGCTTTGAACGACAAAGTGCCACCTGCTTCATTATTTAGCGGCGTAACTGAATAACCTTTACTGTTGCAGTTCGTCCGCTGCGTGTGGAAAATTTATTATGCCACTTCCAACTGCAACTCTTTTTAACGGCTTCGCTATGAGCGCAGTGATACTTGGAGAACTCGCAGCTTTAGGCGCAGCAATCAGCTGGGCTGTAGCGCCGATACTTTACAGGCGTGCATTGTTCACTATGAAGCCTATATCGGCGAATATTGTGCGCTGCGCAAGCAACGCTGCGGTTCTCGTGGTGATTCTGTTTGCGTTCGGCAAAGCCAGCGCAATAGCAAGTTTACCCATCGAAACCATAATTGCCATAGTTGCCAGCGGCGTAATCGGCTTAGGCGTCGGCGATACGTTGTACATGATTGGCTTGAACTCAGTGGGCGTCTCCAGAGCCGTGCCTTTGGCGTCCACGTACCCGCTTTTCAGTCTCGTGTGGGCAACATTCCTGCTGGGCGAACCCGTAACAGCCACCGCAGTTATAGGCGCATTCGTGATAGTGCTGGGCATATGGCTGCTAAGCAAAGAAAGAAACGAAAAAGCTGCCGCGCCAAAGAGCAAACTCGCTGTTAAAGGCGTAATCGCGAGCTTGGCAACAGCCGTAGCTTGGTCAATAAGCATCACGTTGATGAATGTCGCCGTGACAGCAGCCACTGTGAACAGCATAGACGCTAATTACGCGGTGGTTACCACGAGAATTGCTGCTATCGCCGTTTTTCTGCTTGTGCTTTCGCCCATGCTGGACAAGAAGCATGGTTTTCTAAAAGTGAAGCGTAGCACATTGATTGAGTTATGCGTAGGTGGACTTGTGGCGAACGGTCTTGGCTGGTTGCTGATGAACTACAGTTTCTTGAATATTCTAGAAGCGCAGGCAGTGCCGATATCCTCCACGACTCCACTGTTTTCAGCTTTAGCTGGCTTCGTTTTGTTTCATGAGAAGATGACTGTTAACAACATACTGGGCGCTGTAGTTGTTGTCGCGGGAATTATCCTGATTTTCATAGTTTAATTTCTCAGCGTCTGCGTGCTTTCGCAAGAGTGGATATTATTGAAAGTATTACTACAACAATTATGATTAGAACATCCATGTCAATCGAAGTTGAGGTTGACTGCGTTGGTTCGGATTCGCCAGTGAATTCCAAACTGCTTATTGGGTAGGCGGTCCATTCGCCGTTTTGGAAGTCTGGCGGTGTCCAACCTAAAGGGTTAGAGCTTCCAGTAGCTTCAACCCATATCCAACCAGCGTCTCTGCCATCATTCGAAAGGTCCCAATAGGTGTTTGCGTTTGGGAATTCAGGAAGCCAAATTAACAGAGCAACATGCTCAGGGGCATCGACGATGGCAGCGTCAAAACCTGCAGCGACATAAATTGTGCCGCATAGGAAAGCCATGTCTTCACAGTCTCCGATGGCTTTAACGCCTGTGTTTTCGTTGAAGGCATGTGCCATCTCATCTGCGTTCCATGCCCATTCTTCTTGGGAGACGCCGTCTCTAACGACATTGTCGCTGTCATATCCGTACTCTGTCCACGTTTGAACGTACTTTAAAATGGCAACTGCTCTATCTGTTTCACTCGGATAGTTAGCTTGGAACCGTTCGCCGATATTATACGCTAGCTCCTTGTTTTCGTTAAGCGTTTCAGCTGCAAGATTAGGCAGATATCCGTTTGGTCCGCCGTAGTAGTTTCTGTCTATTCCCCAATTATCGTGCCAATCGCCGTCTTCCATAGTGAAGCTTGAGGCTGGGAGTCCGTTGGCAGTCATGCCTTGTGCAGCAACTAAAACACAGAGAAAGAAGAATGCGATTAGGTATCGCTTAGACTTCATTTGCTGTCCTCGGCTATCCTATTGGAAGAGTCAAGCTTGCTAACATGATAAGCCCGAGAAACACTTCATAGCAAAACAGGAAAACTCCGATGGCTACAGGATGCTTATTGATGTCATCTAGGTCAACTCCGAAGGGTCCGAGCTTGGCAAAAACCAGATAGAAGATTCCGCCAAGTAACAAACTAACAAAGAAACTGATGATCACAACGAGGAGTCTCTGCAAGTTGAAATATGCACCCACAGTCAGTGACTGGGAAAGAAAGAAAGGATTAACCATCGAACCATAAACAACCAAGCCCGCGTATACAAAAAAGCCGCCGACAAAAAGACCAGTTGCCAACGAATTGCCCTTCATGCTTTCAAATTCTTTAATCTTTGTCGTGATAAGCGTAATAACTCTAATCCCAACATATCCAATCAGCAGACAAATAAGGCTTGAAACAAAAGCTCGAACAAACCACAAACCCAAAGACGCCAACAACTCTGAACCCGCCAACCTTATTTCCCCCAACTAAACCATATTTTGTTAAAACAAATATAACCCTTTAGCACTTCTGAGTTTAGATAAAGTTTTATACCTCATCCTTAAAGTGGATGCACGAGGACTAACACGTGTCTGTGTCGCCTAGTATCCGAGAAATTCTCGCAAGAAGAATCGCAGGCGAAATAATCCTCTCAAGCAAGCCAGGCGCTACGATGCGCAAGTGGCGCGAACTCTTCTCAGTTTCCCAAATAACACTTTCAGAGAAAATGACGCTTTCGCCCTCAGTCATAAGCGATTATGAAAGCGGCAGAAGAAAAAGCCCAGGCGCCAAATTCACCCGCCGCCTCGTGCGAGCGCTCTTACAGATTGACGAGGAAAAAGGCAGCCGATTCACACGCGAATTCGCCAAACTCACTAGTTCGCCCAGCATGGCAATCCTAGACCTCAGAGAATTCCCCATCCCCGTTCGCGTGGAGTACCTGTGCAAAGCCATAAGCGGCGAAATCGTAGCCTGCCAAAACAAATACGTCAAAGAAGTCAACGGCTACACAGTCATCGACAGCAAAAAAGCAGTTGAAGCGCTTTCAGGATTAGAATACGTGCAACTGTTCGGCGCAACAACGGAGCGCGCGTTAATATTCACGAACGTGGATGATGGCAGTTTGCCCATGATGATTGTGCGCGTCAGCAGCCTAAAACCCCGCATAGTAGTGTTCCACCGCACAAAACCAGACGAAGAAGCGATAAAACTGGCAGAATACGAGCAAGTGCCGTTGATTTACTCTACAGCGCCCACAGTTGAGCAGCTGGTGAAGTCGTTGCGGAAACTATACCGCATCGCGTTGCGCATTAAGTTGGGTAGACGTGTGAAACCGCCACCAAAAATAAGCGCCTGAAGACCCATAATTGTTCAGTTTAAGGCAAATCTCTATTCCTATTTACTGGTTTAAATAATGGAGTTAGATGCCGCACACAGCAGGTAGCGCATGATAAACACAATTCTTTAATCCCACCAAACAATAAACCATAACCACCTTACAGTTACCTGAGGCAGAATAACATGAGAAGCGACGAGATAAAAAAAGGCATAGAAAAAACACCCCACAGAGCACTCTTGAAAGCGTTAGGCTTAACAGACGGAGACATGGCTAAACCGTTCATAGGCATAGCAAGCAGCTACACAAACCTAGTTCCAGGACACATACACCTACGCAGCATCGCCGAAGCAGCAAAAGAAGGCATCCTCGCAGCAGGCGGCGTGCCCTTTGAATTCAGCACCATAGCCATCTGCGACGGCATCGCCATGGGGCACGAAGGCATGCGCTACTCACTGCCCTCGCGCGAGTTAATAGCTGACTCAGTGGAGCTTATGTCACAAGCGCATCGCTTAGACGGCTTAGTTCTAGTCACGAACTGTGATAAAATCACTCCAGGCATGCTTATGGCAGCAGCGCGATTAGATATTCCAGCCATAGCTGTAACAGGTGGGCCAATGGCTTCAGGTTGGCTCAACGGAAGGAAAATTGGCTACTCCAATGTTCCAGAAGCTCTAGGCAAGTTTGCAGCGGGAAAATTAAGCCGCGAAGAACTGCTTCAACTGGAAAACGCAGCGTGTCCAGGCTGTGGTTCATGTAATGGCATGTTCACGGCGAACACGATGGCCTGTGTAACTGAAGCATTGGGTATGTCTTTGCCTTATTGTGCTACGGCTTTGGCTAATAGTGCGTTGAAGATGCGTATTGCTAAAGAGTCGGGTGAGCGAATTGTCAAGCTTACTAATGATAACGTGAAGCCTTCAGATATCCTGTGTAAAGAGGCTTTTGAGAATGCTGTGGTGGTGGATATGGCTTTGGGTGGTTCCACGAACACTGTTTTGCATTTGCCAGCTATCGCCAAAGAGGTAGGTGTTTCTTTGCCTTTGGCGGTTTTTGATGAAACGGGCAAGCGTGTTCCGCACTTGTGTAATATGATTCCTAGTGGTCCTTTTGCTGTGGAGGAGTTGCATGCTGCTGGTGGGATTCCTGCGTTGATGAATGAGTTGAAGCCGTTGCTTAATGTGGATGCGTTGACTGTGACTGGGAAAGCTATAGGCGAGAATGTTGCAGGTGCCGAAGTGTTGGATGCCAACGTTATTCGTCCGTTGGATAATCCTGTGCACAAGGAAGGCGGAATTGCCATATTGACAGGTAATTTGGCGCCTAAAGGCTCTGTGGTGAAAACAGCTGCAGTCTCGCCTAAAATGCTTCGGCATAGTGGTCCTGCGAGAGTTTATGATTCGGAAAAAGAAGCCATCACAGCAATTAGGGGACATGCAGTGCAGCCTGGCGATGTTGTAGTAATCCGCTATGAAGGTCCTAAGGGTGGACCTGGGATGCCTGAGATGCTGTTTCCGACTGCGACGATTGCTGGTATGGGCTTAAGCGAGTGTGTGGCGTTGATTACGGATGGGCGGTTTTCAGGTGCTACGACTGGGCCTTGTGTTGGGCATGTTGCGCCTGAAGCTTTTGAAGGTGGTCCAATCGCGATACTTAAGGATGGGGACATTATTGAAGTTGACATTCCTAAGAGGGTTTTGAATGTGAAGTTGTCGGCGGAGGAGATTCAGAGGCGTTTGGCAGTGTGGAAGCCGCGGAAGCCGAGGATTACGAAGGGTTATTTGGCGCGGTATTCGCCGACACCAGCAGAGTAACGCTTTGTGCACTAGTGCGTGGGAAAAACTATAGCCCCTCTATTTAAACTATAAATAGCGTAGGAAGCTGTGCGGGATAGACCCTCTGCTGGTTTCTGCATTGACGGCTGTTAGGCTTCAAATATGCTGGTTGGGCTTTTTAGAATAGCCCTTGTGTGATAAAGCGCTTTACTTTTCTGGCGTTCACCTCCCGCAGCAGACACTGACACGGTGTGCTCCCTGCAAAAACCCACAGAACAAAACAGACAATCAACAATCCCAAAATTGAGCCGATAGTCAAATGAAAAAAATCCTCGTAGCCCTCCCAGATGGAGTTATCAATATTCTGGACAACGAAGTTGTTCCTAAAATCGGGAAGGTCATTCAGACACTCTCAGAACTATCTTATAATCAATTGGTTATCGGAGCATGTCTACCTGTCAAAAAAGGAGGGATAACATGTCAAAAAACAGGACTAAAAAAGAACTTTCAGAAGAAGTTGACCTATTAGACACCATGCTATCAAGTCTTATTGACTTGCTCGAAGAAAAAGGAACACTAACGCGGGCAGAATGGGAAAAAATGCTTAAAGGAAATACTCAGCTCGGTTAGCTTTATGCTATTTTAATTTTTTGTGCTACAGACTCCAATCGTTTAACCAATGTTGGGTTTACTGCCGATTTAGTCTGCAAATATTTTTTCATGCTCTCTACACCCAACAAGTTTCGCACTTTTAGGGCTTCTCTTCGTTGTTCTGCCTTGTTGTAGTTTCGCAATGAAACATAATTCATTGCTCTTCCAAATTGTCTACTAACTTCAGGATATTTGAAAAGATTATATGCGTATTTCTCTCGTGAAAAAACTTTGGCTCTAGGTTCTCCTTTACCTCCACGAGGCTTAAACGTACCACCAAAAACATCAACGTAAGCAAAAACACTAAGGAAGTCATCGGATACTGCCTCCCTTTGCTCAAAATGTGGAATACCCGCATTGTAAGCGAAGATTAGAGCCTTGTTAAGTGGAAGCTGACCATTTATTGTGGACAATATTAGCGTGAAGTCACCTACGTTTCCTATAATATCCTTGTAGTTGGCATCAATGGCAAATGCTCTAATGCCGTGAGATAAATACAAATCTAGTACGGGACGAGCAAACAAAAAGGGAATAAGCGGAATTGTTCCGACAACTTCTTTTCCATTTCCAAATTTTTCAATTTCATCAATAATCAGACTCATCATTTGAACGTATTCTTGTACTTTCTTTGGTGAAAAAACTGGGGTTTTTCGACCCACTTTGTACTCTTGTAAAAGCGCTGTTCTAACTGCTGGAAGAATAACTGCATCTTGGCTCGAGCTATGCAACGCATGGGCAATAACTCTTACTGTTTCTTCATTTGGAGTTGAATTATACTTAAGATTGAATATTACCGCGTTAAGCTTGTTAGGCAAGAATTCATATTTGACAGCATCGGAAAAAGGTTTTATTCCTCTAGTTAATAATGAGCCAATTACTCCCTCATCTACCTGACGGATGATTTCATTGATTCTAACTTTTCCGCTATCAGGGTCAAACCGGTTAGACCTTTGACCAACAACTGGGCTTTCAAACGAAAAACTTCCATTGTAAGACGACACATCTTTTTTAACGATGCCTAGGTTGTCGTCTCGCTCAGTTTCACGGATTTTAAATATTTGACCCATAATTATTTAATGTTGAATTTTACCATTTAAGACTTATGTCGTATTTAGATGATTATGGTCTAAGTCAACCTGCAAGAAAATGGTCGCTCTTAGCGTTGTCTATTCAGGATAAAAGCAGTCAAAGAGACATGGATATTCTTCATTTAATGAAGGTCGTTCGGTACTTTGAGTATTTGCGGGATACAAAAGAAATCGAGTATTCTAACTTCAAATTGGGGGTTGTGTCGTTTGAACTGAAGCAGAACATAGAAACTCTCGAGGAGTCAGGGTTGATTGAAGAGCAAAACGGAAAATATGTTCTTACAGATGAGGGTGAAAAGATAGTCGAAGAAATGGAGAAGGGTTTCGATAGAAAAGACCTGCAAAAACTAGTTTTTGCTAAACAGCAACTCAATGATTTATCACCAGATGAAACAATGTACTTCATGTATCGTCTTATCCCAGAGTCACAAGTTAATTCTACCGAGTTCACACGCTTGGAAAAGAAAAAGGCTTCTCTGGTTCGTTGTCTATTCCTAAAAGGAAGAATAAATTCCAACACCGCCGCCAAGTGGCTTGATATGAGCGAGACTGAGTTTCTTGACTTCGTCCGAGACTGCAGCTAGGGCTAAGTATATTTTCGATACTTCACCGTTAATAGTGCTGTTAGAAAAATGTGACCTAAGAGCGCAGCTCCTATATTTTGCCAAAAATAATACATTAGTCGCACCTAATCGCGTCATTGAAGAATATTCTGTTGGTGATGGAGAAAACCCAAAACCTGATATATCCACTTTTAAAGAGATTTTTTCCCAAATAGATGTTTCATTAGATAATGAGCTGTTGCCTTATTTCAACTACGATTCTTCATCAGGGGAAATATGGGTAATATCCTATGCTCGTCAACATCCTGATTTTACTTGTGTGATTGATGAAATCTTCGGTAGAAATATTTGCGGTTTAATGAACGTAAAGGTGACTGGTACAATAGGTATTATTCGAGAAATGAAAGATTGTTGCTTGTTAAATTTCGATGAGCTAAAAGCGATTCGTAACAAGATAAAAAAGTGTAGATTTTATCTTTCAAAAGAAATGCTTAAGCAACTTGACCAAATCTGTGGTCAGTCAAAATAAGGTCAAATAACTTGGCAGTATCGGTGTATCGTAAGTTTTATATGTTTGGGGTGTTTTTTGTTTTGGTTTGTAAGGGATGTAAAATGGGGTATTGCTTTATCTAGCAGCCTACCTGAAAAAATAAGAGTTTTTGACACCACCCTACGCGATGGTGAACAAACCCCCGGAGTATCTTTAACACCTGAAAACAAACTGCGCATAGCACAGCGCCTAGATGAGCTTGGCGTAGACGTAATCGAAGCAGGCTTCGCAGCAGTCTCCGAAGGCGAGTTTGAATCAGTGAAACTCATCGCTGAAGCAGGCTTAAAAGCGGAAATCTGCAGCGCAGCACGCGGCACACAAGGCGACATCGACGCAGTAGCAAAAAGCGGAGCAGACAGCATCCACCTAATCATACCCGTCTCAGACCTACACATAGAGGCTAAACTGAAAAAAACACGCGAACAAATGCTACAAATAACACACGACATGGTACACCACGCAAAAAACAGCGGCTTAACCGTGGAGCTGTCAGCTGAAGACGCAACACGCGCCGACATAGGCTACCTAAAACAAATATTCGCCACAGGCATCAACGCAGGCGCAGACCGCATAGTAGCATGCGACACAGTCGGCGTCCTAACACCAGAAAAAGCCTACGCACTATTCGCAGAACTACGCAAATCACTCACAGTGCCAGTAATCAGCGTACACTGCCACAACGACTTCGGCATGGCCGTAGCAAACACAATCGCAGCCCTACACGGCGGCGCAAACCAATTCCACGCCACAATCAACGGCCTAGGCGAACGCGCAGGCAACGCGTCACTGGAAGAAATCGTGGTCTCACTCCGCTCACTATACAAACACAAACTCAACATCAAAACACAACTACTCTACAACACCTCACAACTAGTACAACGCCTAACAGGCGTATACATGCAACCCAACAAAGCCATAGTCGGCGAAAACGCCTTCACCCACGAATCAGGCATCCACACACAAGGCATGCTCGCAAACGCCGCAACATACGAGGCAATAGAACCTGAACTCGTAGGCGGCACACGGCGCCTAGCACCGGGAAAACACGCAGGCACAGCAGGACTAAAAGCCGCATTAGCCACCATGGGCTTAACACCAAACGAAGACCAGCTTAAGGAGATTCAATCGCGCGTAAAAACCGTCGGCGACAAAGGCAAAACAGTCACAGACGCAGACTTGCTAGCCATAGCAGAAAGCGTCCTCGGCCTAAGCAAAGCAAAACCAATCCAACTACGAGAAATCACAGTAGTCAGCGGCAACACAGTCACACCAACAGCCTCCGTGCGACTCACGCTCAACAGCAAAGAAGTCAGCGGCGCAGCAGTCGGCGTAGGACCAGTAGACGCAGCCATAAACGCAGTTAAACGCGCAATCCAAGAAGTAGAACCCATCCTCCTAGAACAATACGCAGTGAAAGCAATCACCGGCGGCACAGACGCCATGGTAGAAGTGATGGTGCGCATGCGCAAAGGCGACAGAACAGCAACCGCAATGGGCGTACGCGAAGACATCGTAATGGCAAGCATGGACGCCGTATTAGGCTGCATGAACGTGCTGTCCACAGACTACAACAATAAGCATTAACGCGCAGAAAACACACTGCCCTCTCTTTATTTTAAACTAAAAATATTGATCGCGCAGTTGGCAGACGTTAAGGAGTTCTTTCCTTTTTGCGTTGCTGCTGCACCATGCCAACGTGCGGATTTGTTCGAGTTACCATTTATCTGGACGCTTATAACTGAAAACAGGCTTATTCTTCTTCGCATTCTCCACTTCCGAGAACATCTGAAAATACTCATTCTCCTTCTCACTCAAACGTTTACGTATCATCTCCAAAAGCACCGGCACATTAATAGGCTTCACTACAAAACCATCAGACTGCTCATTAACCGCCCTCATCGCATATTCTATCGTAGGATGCCCCGTGATAATTACCCTAACCATTTTAGGTTGCATCCGCTTCAGTTTAGGAAGCAGCTCAACGCCTTTTATATCTGGCAAATCAACATCAATAAGAGCAATGTCAAAAGACACTTTTTCACAGCTTTTAACAGCTTTCTTGCCGTTCTCCACAGCCTCAACCGCGTAGCCCTCATCTTCCAAAATTGACGTAAGCATGCTCCTAATCTGTTCCTCGTCATCAACAATTAAGATGTTAGCAATCACACTTGCCACCTCTCTTTTTCCCCAACTGTGCCCTAACAGCCTAACGGCAAGAAGCCAAATATGTTTCTTGTGGATTTGAAATACACATATTTGTTTTTGCAGGCTTACGCAGAATTTTGCTGAACGAATTTATTTAAGCGCGTTTAACGCTATTTCTAGGGTGGTCTTTTATGGCGAAAGTTGAGAGAACCCATGTTCTCGCATTAAAAGAGTTGGGGTATGGCCAAAGCTGCTACGCCATTGACGCTATGCACAAGCGGGAGATGGCTGTCCGCACAAAAGACTTAAAGGAAGTCACCAAGGAGACCGCGCAGCAGATAGCCGCTGTTGTAGGCGGCGAGGTTGCGGATTTGGTTATCGATTCGGCGACTGATTGGGCAATAGTGATGAATCCCATTAAGGATTTGGAAATCTATTATGTTCTTCAGCGTTACAGCCCTGAGTTTGAAGATGAAGTGGCAACATTTTACGGCAAAGCAACCGCAAACATCGGCATCCCAGTTGACGACCTCTACGACTTCACAAGACTATGCGCTAACGCGCTGGTTCGAGCCGCAAGAAACACTCGGAAACCCGCTTGAAAACTGCAACCGCCTCCAGCCGTGCAGTGGTCATGTTACGTTTAGTTTTTTAAGAATTTCCCTGTACGCGTTCAACGCTGCCTCTTCGTTCTGAACGTTTTTTATGAGCATGCGTCCGCCGTTGAAAAGGCTGACTTCCAAGCCATTATAATCAAATATCACCGCCAAATGCGATTTCACCCGCACAGCAAACTGCTGCTTAATCCTGTCGTAAACTTCAGAAAGATTCAGGTTTAACGGTTTTTCAGGGTTCACGTTCGCCGTGTCTCTGCCGCAGAGCCAAACAAGCTTCTCGCTCAGTTTAGGCTGTGCCGAGGCGCCTTGGCAGGCTGGGCAGCCGACGCGTTTCGCGATGTCTATGGTGGTGAAGGTCATGTCGTTGAAGTCGCAGACCATAAGCTTGCCCTTCAAAGGCGCGCCAATGCCTGTGAGCACTTTGATGGTTTCCATGGCTTGCATCGCGCCGATTATGCCTGGCGTGGCGCCGAGTACTCCGCGGGTGCTGCACTTCAACAAGTCGTTGTCCAACAGGTTGGGCAACATGCACTCTAAACAGGGCGTGTCTGGAGGAGAGAACACTGAGAGGTTTCCCTCTATGCCTATGGCTGCGCCGAAAACGTACGGCACACCAAGCTTGACGCATGCGCGGTTAACTAGATAGCGCGTCTGCATGTTGTCTAAGCCGTCTACGACGCAGTCCACGCCTGAAAGCAGTTTCTCAACGTTGCCTGAGTGCAAATTTTCTGAGATAGGCTCAGCTTTTACGAGTGGGTTCAGCTTTGTGAGTTGTTCCGCGGCGATTTCAGCCTTCGGATAATGCAAGTCCGCTGCGGTGTAGAGGATTTGCCTGTGAAGGTTCGGAGTTTCCACCGTGTCTTGGTCTATCAACCGCAAATACTCAACGCCAGCAAGCGCCAAATAAAGCGAAGAAACAGTGCCTAACCCGCCTACGCCGACAACGGCTACTTTGGATTTCGCCAGTTTCCGTTGTCCCTCTGTGCCGAGTTCTTTCATGGCGGTTTGGCGGCTGTAGAATTCAGAAGTAAACGCCTTTTTATCCGTCACATGCATGTTTATTTGCTCCTCATATCAAGTGTTAGTAATCAGGCTTTATATCTGCCTTTTTTCGCAAACTGCCGTTCATATATTTCCTTCACTTTCGCTATGGTGTCCGCGTCCTCTGGATTCTTGTCGTCTCTTATGCGGGTTATCCGCGCGAACCGTAGCGCCATTTGGCTTTTGTATTTTGGGCTTCTCTGCACCTCGTTGTATGCCACTTCAACAACTATTTTCGGCATAACCACCATTCGCCAACGCTCTTTGCTTATGGCTATCTCTTTAAGCCGCCGTGTCATGTCGATTATTTCCGCGTCTGTTAACCCCTTGAACGTTTTGCCCACGTTGAGGAACTCGCCAGTTTCAGCATCTCGTGCAGCCAAGTAGTAATCTGAAAGCCACTCGTGCCTGCGTCCATAACCGTACTCAGCTGCCGTGATTACTAAATCTAAAGGCTCCAAAACCTGCTTTATCTTGAACCAGCGCTTTCCCCTTGTGCCAGGCGTGTAAGGGCTGTCCAATTTTTTAGCCATTAACCCTTCATGCCCAGCCGTTATAGCTTCGCTTAGGAACTTCTCTGCAGCTTCCTTCTCGCCAGTGACTATTTGCGTGGTCAACTGTATGCCGCCAGCAGTTTCCGCTAAAATTTGCCTGCGCCGCATGTACGGAAGCGAAATCAGGCTTTCCCCGTTAAGGTAGATGATGTCAAACAGGAAAAGTTTCACGGGAATTTTCTCAGCCGCCTCGCTTACATCATGTACTCGCTTAAACCTGCGCATCAAATGCTGAAACGGAATAGGACTACCCGCATTGTCCACGGCTACAACTTCCCCCTCCAAAATTGCCTCATGCGCAGTGACGTTGCGCTGTACAGTTTCCACCACATCAGGCAAACTCACCGTTGCATCAGTTAATCTCCTGCTGAAAACTCGCACTTCTTCGCCGCGCTTGTGAAGTTGCACTCTGGCGCCGTCGTACTTGTATTCAAATGCTGTTTCGCCGTCGTGCTCAGTTAACGCTTCACTAACATCGGTTGCCACTTGCGCAAGCATCAGCTGGACAGGCCTGAAAACCTTAAAATTCACTTTCAACAAGCGCTCTTTGCCTTCTGCCATGGCAACAGCGGCTACTTCGCTTATATCGCCCAGAGTCATGCTTGCCTTCTGCACAGTTGCCAATGGCAGCTCAAACGCTTTCGCCACCGCCTGCTCCATAAGTCCCTCATGGAAACCTGTGCGCATTTCGCCTGTGAAAATTTTCACCAAGTACTTAGCTTCCACAGGCGAAGCTTGGCTCAAGAGCGCCGTTAACAAGCGTTCTTTCTTTTCCCTTGAACCTGAACCCGCCGCTTCGGCGATGGCTTCCAAGCTGCGCCTAACCTCGGCTATCGTTAACTCTTTCTCAAACAGCAGCGCTTGCCGTTTTACGGTGGCTTTTTCGAAAACCGCTTTTGCAGCGGAGCCCACATCGCCAGTGCTACTGAAAGCTTCGAGGAAAACGTTCCAGTCAACCTGCGTTATGCGCTTTAAAATTTCGGTTAAGGTTGCCCAGCTTACTTCTAAGGTTTTTTGGCTCCACTTCGGAAAAGCCCTTCCGAGAATCATGGATACAGCAGGCTCTATCTCCGCTGCCTCTAATTCTTTCAGGAAATCAGCTGTTAAACTTATCATTTGAAGCCGCTTTCGGGTGGCTTCTATTTTTTCAAGAAGTTCCGCTAAAGACTTGAAAAGTGTAGGCATAACTGGGAACCCTGCTGACTGCTAGAAATGGTGATTCAAGGTTTTATTATGGCTTTCCCAAAAGCTGAAACGCTAAAAAGCAAATAAAAAGGAAGGCGTGGTTCAGCCCCTAAACGCTGCTACATGAGCAGTGAACGCTTTTAGAAGGCGCTTTCAAGTTTCGCCTTAACTTCTTTAATCTTCTTCTCCAACTCCGCTACCTGCTCAGCGTTGCCTAAAGCTTTCTGGCAGTCCTTCACGTAGTCTAAAGCGCTGACGCCGAACCTGTCGAAGCCTTTATCAAACGAAAGATCAGCAGACTTCATAAACTGCTCAATAGCCGTCTCGTACTCCTTCAAAGCGAAACTGCATTCGCCAGCCTTGTAGTACATGGTCGTCGCGTCAAAATAGTTCTGCGATTTACGGTAAAGCTCCGCAGTGCGCAAGAAAAGGTCGCGTGCCTCCACGTATTTTCCAGATTCCATGATGCTGTTCGCGTCTTTATGCATTTTAACTGGGTCTTCCCTAACTTTCTCACTCATATCATTGCCACTCACCATTATCAAGTAATGCGCTTCAATTTAGATTTTCCTGTCAAAACACGCCAATACAAAAGTAAAATAGAAATAAAAGCAACCGCGGCAATGATATAGCCGCTGTCACATGGCGATAGCTATGACTGTTAAACAAACCCCCGCCTTAACACCGCTAAAACTAACAGCGGCAATAATATTCGCCGCAATGGTGTGCGTAGTAACGTTATCTTTCACACTAAACGTGCCAGTAACAGGCGGCTACTTCAACCTAGGCGAAACAGTAATCTACGTTGCAGCCCTAGTTTTCGGACCCCTCGTGGGCGCTGTCGCTGGAGGCGTAGGCGCCGCAATCGCCGACATCCTAGTCGCACCGCCCTTCGCTGTTGGCACACTAATAATCAAAGGCGCCGAAGGCGCAATCGTCGGATTTCTCGGAAAAAAACTGACAAAACAACCCTCAAAATCCACATGGAGAATCTGCACAACACTGTTAGGCGCCATAATAGGGATTCTGCTGGCTGCAACAGGCGCAGTTTATTACAGCGGAAACGTCGACTTATACATAGGCATTCCTCCGCCTGCAACGCCATCAGCCACTATTTTTGTCCCAGCGGAATTCTGGTACATTCTAGGCGCAGTCGCAGGGCTTCTGATTATCTTCGTCAGTCTCAGGGTTGAACCACAACTCGGCTGGACCATATCCTCCACCATGCTCGGCGGCTTGGCTATGGTTATAGGCTACTTCCTCTATGAGCAACTGGTGCTCAGCAAAGCCGGAGCAGTCTTAGAGATACCAGTAAACATCGGGCAGATGCTGATTGGATTAATCGTGGCGCTCCCAATCGTCAGATTCGTGCTTAAAAGTTTCCCACAACTTAAAAGCTAGACCTACACAATTCTAAACCAGTGTCCACGATGAAACTGCCCCCTGGAAAAATCCCCATAGACATCCTCAAAACAGTCGTCTTCAAAAACCTAGGAGATGAACGCCAAGAAGTAACCGTAGGACCAACAGCAGGCGTAGACGGCGCAGTGCTAGACCTAGAAGACAAATCACTAATCGTCTCCATGGACCCAATCACGGGCGCAGTGGAACGAATCGGCTGGCTCGCCGTCAACGTCAACGCCAACGACGTAGCCACCTTCGGCGTTGCACCCGCCTTCCTCTTCTCATGCATAATGCTGCCCGAAAACGCTGACAGCGCAATCGTTGACGCCATATGCACGCAGATGAACGCGGCGGCAAAAGCTTTAGGCGTAGCCATAGTCGGCGGACACTGCGAATCCACACCCAGCTTAGCGAACCCGATAGTTGTCGGCTGCATAATGGGCACCACGGCAAAGGGCTGCTACGTTACTGCAAGCGGGGCAAAACCACACGATAAGCTAATTTTAACCAAAAGCGCCGGCATAGAAGGCACTGCGATTCTCGCTTCGGACAGAGATAAAGAATTAGCGAAAACCTTGAACGGCGAAATGTTGCAGAACGCGAAGAACTTCTACAATCAGATAAGCGTCGTCAAAGACGCCTTAACCGCTTACAAAACAGGCGGAGTGCACGCTATGCATGATCCAACTGAAGGCGGCGTAGCAGGCGGAATCCACGAAATGGCAGACGCCGCAGGCTTAGGCGTAAAAATCCATGCAGAAGCCATTCCAGTTAAGCCTGAAACCGCCAAAATCTGCAGTCACTTCAAAATTGACCCGTTGCAGTTGATAGGTTCAGGTGCGCTGTTGGTTTCCGCTGAGGCAGAACGCGCAGAGAAGATAATTGCGAATTTGGCGCAGCAGCAGATTGAGGCTGCGGTCATCGGCGAGTTTCTATCAGACGCGAACCAGCGGTTGCTCATACAGGAAAACGGTGAGGTGCGAGTTTTGCCGCGTCCGTCGTCCGACCACCTTTGGGCGGCACTAATGCGTTAGCAGGCTTTTGGCGCTTTGGATGGACATCTGCAGGAACCAGTAGAACATGAAAAACGGGTAAAAAACCGAGTACAAGTACATATGTGAATAAATTACGCCGCATCTGAACTCTAAAATTGCTTGGGCAATCGCGTTTTCAAAACTCCAGTTTGCAGGCGGCTTATAATGTAAACAAAACATGTCGTTGCCTACAACAATCTTGTAGCCTTTCTCTTTAATTCGCCTCATTATGTACGCGTCTTCATAAATGTGCAGCACTTCAGGAATCTGTATATCTGCCACCGCGTCACGGCGAATAAGCGTGTCATGTGTGCCTCCGCGAAGGTTAAAACACTGTCGTGCAATCAAAAGTTGAAGTTTTATGAAATTCTTGTCTTTCACGTTAGGCACGATATCGATGTTTATGCCCCAGATGGCGCCAACACTAGATTTGATATGTTTCTCCGCTTCCTTGAACCAGCCTTTGCTTAGGATGACGTCGCTGTCGACGAACATGAACCATTCCGTGGTGACTTGCTGCACGGCTGTTTCCCGCGCTTTAGCTCGTGAGCCGTTCATTTTCACGATTTTGATGTTGCCGTGTTTTCTGTTGGCTTTCTCCAGAATTTTCAGCGTGTCATCGGTTGAGAAGCCATCGATGACTATTAGGTTTTTAACGGGCACGTTTGCGTAGATGGAGGTTATGCACTTGTCAAGTAAGTGTTCGCTGTTTTTTGTGAGAACTACAACGTCAATTGGCTGCATGTGTGTGTCCTTCTACGTTTTTTGAGGCGTGCGCCCTGATGAGTGCGCGGTTTTGAGACAGTTTAAAAGGTGAAAACTATTTAAATTCTCACCCAAATTTTCCATGGCGCCTCATGCGGCAAGCTCCTGTAACTCAAGCTTCACCGTGTTTTGTCCTGTTAGCAAACATCTGGTACGCAGAGTATGCTGTGTAAAAACCGTATGCCGGTAGCAATTTGACAAGCAGCTTGAAGCTGCCAATTTTTGAGGCTTCAGCTACTAAGTTTAAGCTGCCTTTCAGTGTCCAAACGCTGCTGGGTCTGTAATGAATGCAGTACGGGTCGTAGCATGCGACTGTTTTGTAGCCTTTCTTGTTTATCCAGTCTTTGATGTAGGCGTCTTCGAAAACGTGGAGGTTTTTTGGAATTTCTATATCCGCAACTAGCCTCGTGCGCGTAAGCGTGTCGTGTGTGCCGCCGCGAATCTCAAATATCTTCCGCGTTATCCACAGGAAAAGCTTGAGTGTGGCTTGGTTGTGGATGGTTGACCAGACTTCGATGCCCCAGACTGCGCCCACGTTCTCGTCTATGTACTGTGTGGCTTTTTGATGCCAGTTTCTGCTTAGGACAACGTCACTGTCGACGAACATGAACCATTCCGTGGTGACTTGACGTATACCCTTCTGCCTTGCGGTCGCTCTGGTGCCTCTGTCAAAAACAACTTTCACGTTGCCGTATTTCTCGTTAAATTTGTTTAGTATATCCAATGTCCTGTCAGTAGAATAACCGTCAACGGCTATCAGTTTTCCAACAGGCACGTTTTTGTACACTGATGTGAGGCATTTTTCCAGAGCTCTTTCGCTGTTCTTTGTCAACAGCACAACGTCAACAGAGTTCATCACCACATCCTCATATTATCCTCATTAATATGCGCATCGTGCTATATGGTTTTTATAGGGCTAACCTAATTACCTTCAGTATCAACAAGTCAGCTAGTGAAATATTACTTGAATCAAAGCCTCAAAAAAGCCGCCACAGTGGCAGCCCGCTCGCTCATGCCGGGCAAACCACACCATGTGCAGTGGCTAATCACCAGAAAGTGCAACTACCGATGCAAAGGCTGCAACGTCTGGCGAGAACAAGACCAGAATGAGCTGTCAACAGACGAAATTAAACGCGGCTTGGACATACTAAAAAGCCTCGGCACCGTAGAAATCGTGTTCTCTGGAGGCGACCCGCTCCTAAGAGACGACGCTGCCGAAATCATCGAATATGCTTCGCGTCTTTTCATAACTACAGTGTACGATAACGGTAGCATGGCGGCTAAAAAAATTGAGGCGTTACGTAATGTTGATTTCGTGGCGATTTCGATAGACAGCTTAGATGCTGCCAAAAATGACCACATAAAAGGCGTTGAAGGCTCTTGGAAAAAAGCCATGGAAACCGTGGAAACACTGCACAATGAAGGCATAAAAGTAGCCGTTACGCCGACGATTTCGCAGATGAACCTCTACGAGATTGTGGACATTACGAATTATTTTACTCAGAAAGGAATTCCAGTCTGGTATTGCCTTTACTCGTATGATCTTTCTGTTGACAAGAATCAGCTTTTTAGAATCGGCAAAGCGAATGATGAGTTCGTGATAAGGGACAAGCAGGCGATGGTTCAGCTTTGTGATTCGCTTATCGAGATGAAAAAGAACAATGTGAATATCCTTATTACAACTGGGCTGTTGAAGGCGGTTAGGAGCATTTACGCAGAGGAAAAGCGAACTTGGAATTGCCGTGCGCTTCGGAACTTCTTAGTCATAGATCACTTGGGCAGAATCGCAGGATGCCATGTCCATAATTTTGCTGGGTCAGTGTTTGACTTGCCGAAAGCATGGGACAGTGAAAAATTTAATTCGCTGCGCAAAACCTACCGCGATTGCATGCAGTGCACGTATCTGTGCTATATTTTTTATTCTCTTCACGGCAGCCCTTATGGAAACTTGATGCTGGCAAAAGATCAATGGAAAAACGCGCGGCTTCTGTTAAGCAAGAAGGACACTAAGCCTCTAAGTTTGGTAAAACTGCAATAATCTTAGCGAGCTGCTGGGTTATTGCGCTGTCAACTTTTTGCTCGTTTTCAATGGCAACTATTGGCTTCATGTGCATTGTCTTGATTTGCATTTCAGAAACATTGTCCATTATCATGCGTGGTCCTTTGTCTTTCGGTTTTTTCAGTTCCAAAATAGCTGGCAAAAGCATGATCACGATGAGGGCGGGTATGCTGATGGTTAACATGGCAATTATCGGAGTCAGATTCGGAATCATCACAATCTTTGAAGCAGTATGATTCAATTCGTAATATAACTATTTCCATTGCCTAAATGCGAAGTTTTCACCCAGATGCTGTGGTTCTTTCTTAAGATTTTTGATGCAAGCAAGTCGAGAAAAGCCTTCGTGCAGATGAGGATGTTATAAAAGAACGTGACTGCCAGAAGCGGAATAAGCCACTGGATTCGTGTTCTGCCGTCCAAGTACGCGCCGATGCCTACTTCAAAAAACGGTGCAAAGTTTCCGACGAAGCTGTATATGGAAATCGGCATTGAAAACCAAAGTGCGCCAACAAGCGTCGAAGGCTCAAACAAAATAAGCGAGATGCCTATGGCGAATGATAAGAGCGCGATAACGGGCATGAAGTACACGTGCAGCAGGAGCAAGCCATCAATTTTCTCTTTCATCCTTAATTGTTTGCTTCTCAGCACTTTCCATGAGTGCTTGAGGCAGCACTGCATGTGCCCGCGTGCCCACCTGTACCTTTGATTCCAATACGCTTTCCAATTGTCCACTGCCTCTTCGTAGCATTCTGCGTCACCGACGTAGTGAATCTTGTAGCCTGCAAGGCAGGTTCTGAAAGTTAAGTCCGTGTCCTCTGCCAACGTGGATTCATCCCAGCCGCCCATGCTTTCCAGCAAACTGCGTCGGAAGCCGCCAACAGTTCCGCCGAATTGAGGTATCAGGCTTAGTTTGTCTCTTGCTTCTTGGTCAACGCGGTATCCGCCTATGCGCTCTAACGCCACTAACCGCGTCACTATGTTTTGCGGTTCATTCAAGACGACGACTCTGCCTTGCACCGCACCAATGTTTGGATCTGCAAACGCGCTCGCAAGTTTCTCCACAATGTCCTTTTGGGGATAATAGTCCGCGTCAAAACAGAGTACGATTTCGCCTGTTGACCGCCTGAAACCAGCGTTCATTGCTACGGCTTTTCCTTTGCCGCCGTCTCTTTTGCCTCGATTCAGCACTTCAATGAACTTACATCTCTTAGAGTATTCCTCTGCGATTCTTCCAGTATTATCCGATGAGCCGTCGTTGATGACTATAACTTGCAGTTTATCTTTGGGATAGGTTAACTCTGTCATTCGCTGCAGCAGCCGTCCAATCACTTTTTCTTCGTCGCGTGCTGGAATTAGAATCGAGACAGAGGGCTGGAACTCCACGCTTGCCGTGGCGGGATCAATTTCTGTGGTTTTTTTGGCTTTTCTCAGAGCAGTTAACGTGAAAACATAATGCCTGATAAGATAGAGAATCATCAAAGCAGTTAACAGCGCGAACACAACTTCGAAAACCTCAAAAATCACGTTTTCGCCTCCACACGCAAGTTTTCAGGCTTAGGAAAAACAGACAGGCTCAACGACCAAAAAGAGATAATCCACATGAAGTTCAGAAAAGGACGGAAAATCGCGTATAAAACGTTAAATGTTTCCCCGAAATACGCGCTTCCAGCAGTGGCAAAGAAGAAAAGGACAGCGTTCCAAAATAGACCAACGATGTTGCCCAGTGCCATTATGCCCAGCTTTCTAGCCAGCGTGCCGTTCAACTCAAAAGTGATGCAGATAAAAAGGAAATTGAAAAACAAGAGGATGACTGCGGCTTCAGTGTTGACGAAATTAAACGCTGCAGCTACACACAGCGCAATTGCTGTTAAGAAGAGCACTGAAAGCAAATGCGTGGCTACTGTTTTTTTCCAGTTCACTCTCTCCTTTCCCCTTTCTCATTGACGCTACAGCTTTTCAAATGTAACAGATATAGAGGTTAGTTCTAGAAAACAGTTCTATAGTTAAGTTCCAGTTTTAAAACTTGCGATGCTCTCTCGCTTTAAAGCTGAAAGAGCTTTTCCAGAAAATTGGGAAAACAAAAAGTGCAGCGCGTTTTAGTTTTTGAGGACTATGTTGTCCAACACCTTGCAAAGGACTTGAAAGACCTCTTCTGCAGTCAAATCATCCGTGTCTAAAACCAGATTGAACGGTGCGAAATCTTCACCTAAAGTGAAACCGTAAAGTTTCTTGTAAATAGCCTTTGTTCTGGCTTCTTTTTCTTTCAGTATCCGCAACGCGTCTTCAAAGGTGAATTTGTCTCTTTCCGCAATTCTTTCCGCTCTTTTTTCTATTGACGCCAACAGCCAGATTTTGAAGCCTGTTTTCAGCAGCCACGGCATCACCCAACTGTCCAAGAGCACGTCGCCCTGCTTCGCGTACCCTAAAAGTTTTTCGTCAACTGCCTTGTCAAACTGCGGGTCTTTCTCCCTTTGCCGCAGAAAAGCCAGACCTTCAGGGCTTTCCCACCACCCATTACTAGACACGTCGCAGCCTTCTTCTGCAGCTAAAGCTTTCAAAGCGTCACCGCCTGAATAGTATTTCAAACCGTACTTCTGAGCGAGTTTCTTAGCCAGCGTGCTCTTTCCAGTTCCAGCCATGCCGGAAATACAAACCACAATTCCATTTTCTTTCGCGCTGTTTCCCTTTTCATTATCGTTCATTTAGCTGCCTCAACGTGCATCTTTGACTTTATTGTATGGGGTTAGTACCCATTATTCGACCCGCAAGCGTTCCGAAGAGAAAAGAACAAATCATGTACCAATAGAACACAGGTATACCACCCGGCGCCGGCGCAATTCCCGGTACAAACGCCACGGCATTTGCTCCGTAGACTGGCGTCAGAAAGAACCACCAAATTAAGACATAACTGAAGCCGATTGGAAGAAGAATCATACTTGGCTTGCTAATCTTCATCTGCATGCGGTTAATTTGCGCTTCTTTCTTTTTCAGCTTGTCAATAAGTTTTTTATCGTTATTGCGCGTGGCCTGCATCAGTTGCGAACGGTACTCGGTTACTTCTTTTTGCATCGAGCGATATTCGTTCCAACCTATCATGCGATTGATTAGCAGACGGTTGATGAACATGTTAAGGAACGAAACACCAATTGCGATAAACATTACTATCAGCGTCGCATACGGTATAGCTGAAATATCCACCACTTCATCTCTCCTTGCATACCTTTGTTCTTTAGCCTATTTTTGTCTTCTCTTTAATAACCATTTTTACTCTGCAACAATCATTAAGCCAATCACGGCAACTCTCCTTAACAAAACACTGCCGCAAGAAGAAGGCAACACGCACTTTTTCTCAGTTTTTTCAAATAGGAGGGCTCTTCCATGCGCTAGAGCACAGCACGCCAGAAGTTCCTGAAAGTTCTTGATTTGTTTCTGCAAGCCCCAAAAAATAACGTGATTTTGGAAAAACTATAAAAGCCTAACCGCACTCAAGAAATTGTACACCTCACTGCTCGAATTCGCCCTCTGAAAAAGGGAACCCACCTAGTCTACTTCTTTTAAAAACTACTCGTGATACGGAAAACCATATAAATCGCCATTACGCTGTTCAATTGCGCAATTGGAGACGATACGTAATGCCAAAATGGGGATACTCTATCCTGAAAGAAGAACTGGATCCGGAAAAAACAGCGAAAGCAAGTGGACGAGAAATCAGAGTATCCCACAAGAACACACGCGAAGTATGCCGAACAGTCAAAGGCATGATGCTTAACCGCGCAAAAGAATACCTGAGAAACGTCATGGACAAAAAGCAACCCGTGCCCTTCCGCAGGTTCAAGAAAAAAGCTGGGCACCGCCATGGAATAGAAAAAGCCTTTGCAGGAAGATACCCAGTAAAAGCCGCCGCGAAAGTGCTTGCAGTAATAGAATCCGCAGAGGCAAACGCTGAAAACAAAGGCTTGGACCTAGACCGACTCACAATAATGCACGCTGCAGCTTATCCGGGAATGAAAATGAAACGTTACATACCACGCGCGCACGGAAGAACTTCGCCAAAATATGAAACACTGACGCATATCGAAATCATCCTCAGTGAAAAACCGGCACAAGGAGAACAATTGTAATGTCCATAGTCAAACGCTTTATAACAGAATCCATCAAAAAAACAGAAATTGACGAGTTTCTCCAGAAAAAACTTGAACGCGCAGGTTACGGCGGAGTGAACCTGTCCAAAACGCCACTTGGAACGCATGTGGTGGTTTATGCCATGCGTCCTGGTTTAGTCATTGGTCGTGGCGGAGAAACAATCAAAGAGCTCGCCGCCGTTTTAGAAGAAAACTTTAAGATTTCTAATCCTCAAATTTCCGTTTCTGAAATTGAAGTTCCTGAATTGAACGCTTATGTAGTTGCGTCTCGTGTTGCCTCCGCCTTGCAGAGAGGCATTCACTTTAGACGCGCTGGTTTTTGGGCTTTAAGCCAAGTTATGGATGCAGGAGCCTTAGGTATTGAGATTGTAATTAGCGGTAAACTGCGAACTGAACGCGCAAGGTTTGAGAAGTTCCGCGCAGGCTACTTCCCAAGATGTGGCGAACCCGCGTTGAGGAACATGCGGAAAGCCGAAGTTCACGTTCAACTTAAACCTGGCATCATCGGCGTTCGCGTTAAGTTGATGCCGCCGGATGCTCAGTTTCCAGATAAAATCCAAATTGCCGCTGCATTGCCTCCGTCTGAGGAGACAGCAGAAGTGCCTCGGGAGAGAATCCGAGAGAAAGCGGAAGAGAAAGTTGAAGAAATCGTTGAAAAAACGGTTGAAGTAACTGCCGTTGAAGAAGCACCTGTTGCGGAACCAGTTGAGCAGACACCTGAAGAAGCTCCAGCGAAAGAGGTTCCTGAAGCGAAACCCGTTGAGAAAGCCCCTGAAGTAGCTCCTGCCGAAGCTCCTGAAGCGGAACCAGTTGAAGTAGCTCCTGAGGAAGCTGTTATCGAAGAGGCGCCTGAGGAAGCTCCAGTTGAAGAAAAAACTGAAGAAGAACCTGCTGAAGAAGAAACTGAGGAAGCGCCTGCTACTGAAGAACCAAACAAAACTGAGGAGGCAACCGAGTAAATGCCCATACTGAGGCTTAAAGAAATCCGCGGCATGTCTTCTGAAGACCGAACTAAGAAAATTTCCGAATTAAAAACTGAGCTGTCCAGACTGAGAACCATGATCAGCGCAGGTGGCGCTGTGGAAAACGCCGCTAGAATACGAGAACTGCGCAAGACTATTGCTCGAATATTGACAGTGGAAAACGAGTCTAAACAAGCGGCTGAAAAGCCAGAAGCAACCGAAGCAGAAGAGAAGAAATCGAAGCCAAAGGAGAAAAAGAAGAAATGAAAGTAACCCCTGCCATCATACGCGGCGAATTCATAGGCACTGAAGGAAAAATCGCTAAAAGCTCGCATTCAGGCTATTTGGGCTTAAGTGGCGAAGTGATTAACGAAACAAAAAACACTTTCACAATTCTGCAGGCGGGAAAAGCAAAAAGCGTAGTAAAAGACTCAGTTGTTTTTCACTTCAAATTTTCCGACGGAACAATAGTTGAAATCGACGGTAAACTTCTCATGGGAAGACCTGAAGACCGCCTTAAAAAAACCATAAAGAGGTTATGGTAATGTCTCTAACTTTCAAGAAACCTAAAAAATCTTGTGACGACCGCAACTGTCCATTTCACGGAACACTTTCAGTGAGAGGCCGCGTATTGGACGGCGTAGTCGTCACTGCAAAAATGGACAAGACCGTTATCGTGGAACGTGAATACCTTCAATTCTCACCTAAATTCGTGAGATACGAGCGAAGGCGCAGTCACATTCCATCCCACAATCCGCCATGTATTGACGCGAAAGAAGGCGACAAAGTGCGCGTGGCTGAATGCCGCCCTCTCAGCAAAACCGTCTCCTTCGTTGTTGTAGAGAAACTGGAGGCAAAGTAAAATGGCGGCGAAAGCGAAGCAAAGAGCACTTGTCGCAAAAGGCATGTTGGCACACGGGCAGAAAGTTTCGCGCGGTCTCCTAGCTGGCTCAGTTCTAAAATGCACCGATAACACTGGAGCCCGACAATTACGGTTAATTCAAGCCATGGGCTACAAAGGCCGCTTGAGGCGTTATCCATCTGCGACCGTAGGCGACAAAGTTACTGTTTCTGTCAGGCAAGGCACGCCCGATATGAGAAAGAAAATTTTTCAAGCCGTGATTGTAAGACAGAAAAAATCTTTCAGACGAATTGACGGCATCTGGGTTCAATTTGAAGATAACGCAGCAGTGATAATAACTCCTGACGGCGAAATGAAAGGTTCAGAAATCCGCGGGCCAGTAGCCAGAGAAGCAGCTGAAAGATGGTCACGAATAGCCAGCGCCTCCAGCATAATAATATAGGTGAAGATGCATGCAAACAACAAAACCCGTTAAAGACCCGCGTAAACAGCGAAAACTTCTCCATAACGCGCCTGCTCATCTACGTCACAAACTTATGTCAGCTCCTCTTTCGCCGCAGCTTACCGCTTCAAAGAGTGTTAAATCTCTCCCAGTCAGGAAAGGCGACACCGTTCGCATAATGCGCGGAGACAACAAGGGATTCGAAGGAAAAATCTCACGTGTAGACCTGAAACACTACCGTATTTACCTTGAAGGTTTAACACGCGAGAAAGTTGACGGCACAACAATATTTCTCCCAATTCACCCCTCAAAAGTCATGATAAAAAACCTGAATCTCAGCGACAAATGGCGCAAGGCAATAGTTGAAAGAAAAGAAGAACTGTTTAAACAGCAAGCCAAAGTAGCTAAAGAAACTGAGAAGCCTCAGAAAAAAGCTGCGAAAGCTGAAAAAGTCAAAAAGAAACCTTCTGAAGAGGCTCCGAAAGTAGCTGAAGTGGAAGAAGCCGCAGAAGTAGCAGAAGAAAAACCCGTTGAAGCGCCCGAAAAAGTTGCTGAGGTGAAGCCGAAAGCTAAAGCAGCGGCAGCGCCAGCAAAGGCAAAGAAGAAAGCAGCCCCGAAAAAGACAAAAGAGACAGCAGCACCAGCAGAAGAAGAAAAGCCAACCGCGAAAGAAAAAACGTCGAAAGCGGTGAAGCCAGCTAAAAAAGCGCAGGCTAAACCTAAAGCCGCTTCGAAAGCAAAAAAAGGAGGAAAATAAGTGGGTAAAAAAGGAAAAACTGGAAGGCTAAAGCGCAA
>CAZDLK010000020.1:0-29439 GCA_964506435.1 uncultured Candidatus Bathyarchaeia archaeon
TTGTTGGGGTTTTATTTTGCGATTGCCTTATAAAAAGCTACGCTGCTCCTATGCCATAGAAGAGGCTGGTTTGCATGAGTACTTGGTTAGATGCGGCTGTAGTGCGCTGCCCAAACTGCGGCAACGTGCATGTTGACGCTTCATGGTTCCTGATTGAATTGGAGTCTGACATCCAGTGCGGACGCTGTCAAACGGAATTCAACGGCAAAGACAACACCACAGACCGCGTGCTGCTTGAGTTCACAATAGACGAAGAAGGAAAAATGCAGAACGTACGCGTCAAAGAACACTTTCTCGAGGAACAAAACCGCGAATAGCATCACGTTTTTTCTGGAAAAACACTTATGCTCCCAAGAGGCATACACTTTGAAGGTTGGTGGAAACAGCATGAAAGTTTTCGAAAGACCCGGTCCAGTAAACACGGATGAAGTAGTGGCAATCGCCAAGGAAGCTTCATCCAAGGTTGACTACATAGTAGTGGCCTCCATCACGGGCAACAGTGCAGTAAAACTTGCTGAAAAAATAACAGACAAAAAAATCGTCTGCGTTACCTGCCCGCAAGGCATGTGGTGGCAAGTAGACGCCATGAACACTGACTTGTTCGCTGAAATACCTGAACTCAAAAACAAAAGAGACGAATGGACCGAGAAAGGACTGAAAAAAGTCCCAATGAGCATGACAGAAGAAAACAAAGCCAAATTACGCGAGCTTAACGTTGAAGTTGTCCGAGGAACAATTCCGCTTTTCGGACCAAGCTTCTCAATGCGGCTGCACCTGCACAAGATAACCTCTCTTGACGTAATGGCGAAAACCTTAGAACTGATTTCCACAGGCACACTTGTATGCATGGAAATCGTTCTGATGGCAGTCGACGCAGGACTCATCCCTGAAGAGCAAATGGTTCTCGCATGTGCAGGCACAGAAGTCGGCCTCGACACAGCATGGATCACCAGAAGCTGCGCCTCCTCAAACGTGTTCCACCCGTCGAAGGGTTTCAGACTCGTTGAGTTACTAGCTAAACCAGGTATTGCCCGCAATCCAAGCATTAACATAAACTATCTGCGATAGACTCTACTGCTGCCAGAATTGAATGCGCAGGTTAGTCAAGGCTTCTTGACTTAGAAAAAGCCCGTTTAGTCAAGAAACCCTGACAAGAACCTTTTTATGTCGTCAACTACCGCTCATATACTGGGAATAAGTATGCGTAAAAGCGTAACGCTGTTACTTGTTCTCATTCTCCTAACATCAATATGTACAATGGTAGCTAAGGCTGTTTCTGGGACTTCGGTGGTCGCTGATTCATGGGTACCTAAGGAACCAATGAAGGTGCCAAGAGCCAACTTAGGTGTTGCAGTAGTGAATGGGAACATATATGCAATAGGCGGCAACACTGTCGCTGGAGAATATAATTTTAATCAAGGCTTCTATGCAGGTATCACTGGCGGAACAGTGAATACGAATGAACAATACAATCCTGTAACAGACACGTGGGCTTCCAAGGCCTCCATGCCAACGCCAAGAGATAGTTTTGCGATAGCTGTTTACCAAAACAAAATCTACTGTATAGGCGGACGCACAAGCATTCCATTGTTTAACTCACAAACTTTTACCGCAATAACTCAAGTTTACGATCCAGAAACGGATACATGGCAAACTAAAACGCCTCTGCCAAAAATAGAGTGGCCACTTCAAGCTGGCGTAGTAGATGGAAAAATCTATGTCATAGGTCGCTCTGGGGCAACTTACGCTTATGACCCCACAAAGGATTCATGGACGACTAAGGCTAACTCGCCATCAGTTAATACTAACCCGATATCAGGATTTGTCGCAGCAGTATTCGACAATAAGATTTATGTTATAGGCATCAGCGGATTGAACCTAATCTATGACCCGCTAACTGATGCATGGAGCTCAACTCATTCAAGTCAGCCTTTTAGCGTTGAGGGGCTCTTAGGATTTGGAACTTTTCAAGCAGCAATAGGTACTACAACTGGCATGTTAGCTCCAGAACGAATTTATGTTTTCTTTGAAAATCGAACCTATATCTATGATGCTTCCAACGACACTTGGGCTTCAGGCGCTAGTATGTCAAAGGAACGAGTTAACTTTGGTGCCGCGGTCATAAATGATACTTTCTACGTTATCGGAGGCGGTAACAATCCCAAAGGCTTTGCTGCTTCTTACGCGCCAAGTGCAGCGAACGAACAGTATTTTCCTGTAGGATACGGTACGCCAGACCCTTCTTACGTGCTAGAGCATGTTCCTCCAAAAATATCGTTTTTGTCACCTTTAAACCAAACTTACAACAATTCTAGTGTTTCAATAACTTTCTCAGTTGACAAACCCGTTAATTGGGTCGGCTACAGCTTGGATGGTGCTCAAAACCTTACTGTAATCGACAACAATACATTGACAAACAGTACAGTAACTAGCATCACAATTACTAACATGATAAACGGACAACATCATCTAGTAATATACGCCAATGACACGTACGGAAACGTTGGCGTTTCAGAAAATGTTACCTTCAGCGTAAAAATACCTGAATTTTTCGAGCCTTTCACGATGGCAATAGTTGAGGTTGCTTTGGTTATCTTCATCATTATGGCTGTTGTATGTTTACTGACTTACTTCAAAAAAAGGAGTAACCGTGACTCTTAGAATGTCGGATTACTTCTACTTGCTTTTACATCAATATCGATGAAAAATAGAAAAAGAGAGGGGTTAAATTTAATCGAGTTTTCTTATCTTATTCTGGACAGTAGTATGCCCAAACCGTTGTATCAGAATAAATGGGTACAGATGCCTCGTTAGTGTACCAAACATTCCCATGGTTGTCCGATATGAATGCTAAATGCATCCACATACTCCATCTCGGATCCCATCCATAGCTGTCCACCGTAACTGTATGATATCCCGCGGTCGCCACCTGAATAGAAACTGGCGCTGTTCCAACCCAGCCGCCGTCAAATTGAACATTTACTGGCAAATCACAGTGACCCCAGTATTCGTCAGATGCATATACGTCCAGCGAGTAAGGAGGCGGCGGGGTAATCTGTTGATATGGTAATTGAATGTTCGCGTTTCCGAAGACAGTCATCCAACTGGTTGGCCACTCGTTCTCTTGACCATAAATATACCAATATGGCTCGAATCCTCCCTCCGGGCTGTAACGTGAGAGCGGAGAGAGGTTGAAGTTTGTTCCCCAAAGGATTCCTGAGGCATAGTCTAAAGCGTTGTGCACTGTCATATGGCTCCTTAGAAGCGCAGAGAAGAAATAGGGAACCCAGTCGGCGTAAAGCCAACCAGACACTTCGGGGTCAGGTAGCCATTGACTTAGAGATGGGGAACCTATTGGAAAACCAATGTATACTTGAGAACCAGCATCAGCACTATTATAGCCATCACTACTCATCTGAAGTCCTACCAAGCGGTGGGTAAAAGCATACGCCATTCCACGATAAATCCCATCATGTAAGTGTCCCTGAAGGACGGAATAGTAAGGATCAGAGGGCGGTATCGCTCCAAGAGAATTATAGTAGTCAGCCGACATACACGTACTTATAAACGCGAAAATTACTTCTCCTTCATTTGTAAGTGTGTAAATCTGATTGTCATAGACTGCGTTGTTCGGTTGATAGCTACCCGGATAATTGCCAATATAATTTCCTTCTTCATCCTCAAACATGTAATGAAAAACACCTGGGTCTCCTGAGTATAAGGATGTTCCAATGCCGTGATCAAAATCGACGATTGCCACATTAGTAGCACCACTGTTTTTCAAAAACGTCAGATCGTCGATGATATTGGATTTGTATGATCCTGGGTCTCCTTGCCGATTAATAACATGTCCGTTCGTTCCAGCCCAGCCCGCAAAAGTGAAATCATCTTCAATCCACTGAGCCTCATTTTGCTGAACCATAATTTCGTTGTACTCTTTACGCCAATAAAAGTAGGGCTGCGTTTGCCCGAATAGCTGACCTATGCTTTCGGATCCCCAGACTACAGCTGTTCCGGCAGGTGTTGTAGCCTTAACTGGTGAAATAGAAACGGAAAATACCAGAGATGGCAATGCAATTATACAAATCAGTATTGCAGCATTTACTGGACCAAGAAGTTTTTTCATATTGCCCGTATGAACGCTTAACTTCATGCCCTTGGTCTTGAAAAATGGAAATAGTTTATGTGAGTAGGCTTTCTTCTTTATTGAAAAGACTGAAACAGTGCTAAGTATGCCGAGAGAAGTTAACAGCAAGAGCCACATAATCATACTCGGATTACTCTCAACCGTGAGGGCTTCTTTGTTTAATGCTTGTGCAGTGTTCAAAATAGAGGTTTGATTAACGACATTATTTGCGTTTGCTGGCGCATTTAAATAATCTTGTGGATGCAATGACGAAAGGGCTTCTTTAGCAGAGATTATTTGTCCAGTATCTGCGTACATATCAACTTCTATACCGTAAAGATCACCGTACCATTTGTTTAATTGTACGCCCACGCGCCAAACAGGGTAAAGAGTCAAAGAATCACCATTGTGCGTTGCGTCACCATATGAGGATCTGTCGAAGATCAAAGCGGCAAAAGCTACATTCGATTGATTGAAATTTTCAAATTCAAAAGCATCATCGTCCAAAGGCGCGTTCGCAAAATGAGTTTTGGCAGCGTTCAACCCGATTGTTTGGGCATCGTTTTTGGAAATCGTAACCTTTGTGCTACCAATCGTGAAAAGTTGCCAATTGTCTACGAAGTATGCTAAGGAGTTATTGTTGAAGCCTAAGGCTACGAATTTGGTTGGAGCTAGGATATTGTTTACTGTATAAGTCCATTTGAAACTTGAGTAACCGTTACTAGCAGTGCAAACTTCAAGCTTTGTGTTACCTGAGGTTTGTGTTAGGTTTTTGCTGCCGTCTACTGTACCAAGCGTAGATTCTAGTTGACCATAAATTGAGCTTCCAGTGTATGTTTGATAGCTTTTGAGGAAGTCCTTAGCTGCTCCAACAGCATCGACGCTTTGTGGTTTTGCAAAAATTGGTGAGCCTACGTTGTCAAGGATTTGTAGCATTTGCAAATTATCATTTGCAAACGTGCAAAATACATTTAATCTGTTGTCCTGAGAAATAAGCTGATATTCGATGTCTTCTTGTTGAGTAATTCCCTTAAACGATGAATTACTTTGCGGGTACGTATGCGACATCAGCGTGTACTTTGACAGATCTAAACCAACCGTGTTACTTAGTATAGTTACTCCTTCTTGTTGCAAAGTTGAAGGGCTAGCATGCGCAATAGGGGCAAGGTAGGAATAAGTACTACAAACTACTAGCAGCATCAGCAACACTATAACTGTACTTGAAAGGAGTTTTTTGGAGATTTTACTCATTCTTTTTACCTCCATATGCTTTAGGTGGAACTCTCCATTGTTTTCCACTTGACCTTTTTCTGTCCTTCAATTAGGACTAGGTGGTTACTCGCCCCCAGAACAGTATAGTCCTGGCAAATTGCCATTATCAAGACCTAAGATATTTATAATTAATCAACTGTTAAAAATCAAGAATTCCTGTAAGACTCACAACCAGTTAACGTAAATTATGCAAAAAAGTAGTTTGATAGAGTAATTTGACAGAAACTGAAATCACAGTTTCAATCTCAATACCATAATATCTATGATCTACTTCAAATATGAGTGTGTTTTCGTTGGTTTCCCTGAGCGTTGTGCTGTCGTTGAATAACCCTCTCATGAATCAAGAATCCTCCTGTTTTTTTACCTACCCGATGAAGCAACGATATGCTGTACCCAGAAAACTGGAAATCACAACGAGATACTGTACGACCTTCCTAACAACCAAACTCACTTAGCATTCACCTCTCGTTCAACTTCATTTTCATCAACAACTGTCCTTCCAACTTGTTCCTCGGAACTTAAATTAACAATTTGTTTCAGAACTTTCATCTCTGAGCAATTGTTTTTTTACGGTAACATTTTAATTGCCAGCGGCTTCTAAGCTTAAAAAGGGTACTTGAATTGAGCGACAACACCAAATCTTCAAAACCAACATACGACAAGTTCACAGCCGTCAACGAGCTAGCGAAACGCCGCGGCTTCTTCTGGAACTCCTACGAAATTTACGGCGGCGTAGGCGGCTTCGTAACCTACGGACCACTAGGCACAAGGCTCAAGCAAAACATTGAGAACAAGCTTAGAGAACTTTTCGTGAAGCAAACAGGCATCCTCGAAATGGAATCATCCGCAATCACGCCTGGCAAAGTCTTCGAAGCCTCAGGACACGTGGACCATTTTAAAGAGCCCATGGTGGAATGCGTAAAATGCAACAAGCGTTTCCGCGCTGACCACTTGCTGGAAGAATACGCTAAAATCACTTCGACAGAAGCGGAAAAAATGAGCTTAGACGAAATCCAAGCTGCACTTGAGAAAAACGGCGTAACGTGCCCAGACTGCGGCGGCACCTTCAACAAGCCTCAACAGTTCCTAACCATGTTCATAACCACCATTGGCCCGTACACGGGCGCAACAGGCTACGGCAGACCCGAAGCCGCACAGGGCATATTCGTGGAATTCAATCGCCTTTATGCTATGGCGCGGGAGAAACTGCCCTTCGGCGTAATCCAAATAGGTCACGCATTAAGAAACGAAATCTCGCCCAGACAAGGCTTGATTAGGCTTAGGGAATTCACGATAGCGGATTTAGAGTTCTTCTTCGACCCTGAAGAACCTCAATGCAGATTGCTGAAACAAGTGGAAAACGAAACGTTGCGGCTGCTCCTCGCAGAAACCCGACAGAAAGACTCAGAAGAAACTGTGGAACTAACCGTTAAAGAAGCCGTAGCAAAGAAAATAATCCGCGCTGAGTGGCAAGCCTTCTTCATGGCCATGGCGAAAAAACTCCTAATCGAGCTGGGCGTTCCCGCGGAGAAACAACGTTTCATCGAGAAGCTCCCATGGGAAAAAGCGCATTATTCCAGCCAAAGCTTCGACCAAGAAGTGCTCGTTGACCGCTGGGGCTGGGTGGAAGTCTCAGGCCACGCTTACCGCACAGATTACGATTTGACTTGCCACATGAAAGCCAGCGGCGCAGACATGCGCGTCTACAAAGAATACCCGACGCCAGTTGAGAAAGAACAGCTTGTGGTGAAGCCTGTGCTGGCGAAGCTTGGACCAGCATTCAAAAAAGACGCCGCAAAAGTTGCCGAGTTGCTTTCGAAAGCTGAGCCTGAAGAAGTTACAGCTTCACTAAAGGCGAACGGTTACTGCGCCGTTGGCGATTACAAAGTTTTGCCTGAGCACGTGGACATTGTTAACCAGAAGACTGTTGTGCGCGGCACACGTTTTATCCCGCATGTTGTGGAACCCAGTTTTGGTTCAGACAGGCTCTTTTACGTGGCTCTGGAGTACGCTTACGGCGTGAAGGATGACCGCGTGCTTATGAGTTTTCCGCGCGGTATTGCGCCAGTGCAGGTTGGTGTTTACCCGTTGATGGGCAAGGATGGCTTGGCGGAGAAAGCAGAGGAAGTGCGCAAGCTGTTAGCTGACGCTGGTTTTATGGTTGAATTTGACGAGGCGGGCTCTATTGGCAGGCGGTACGCGCGTGCAGACGAAGCAGGCGTGCCGTTGGGCCTTACAATTGATTATGATACGTTGCGCGACGGCACAGTTACGATACGTGACCGCGATTCATGGCAGCAAGTTAGAAGCTCAATCAAGGATTTACCTGAGTTGTTGCATAAGTACTTTCAGGGAAAATTAAACTTCAGAGACTTGGGCAATTTGTTGTAAATTTAAGTAGCTAGCTTTTTTAATGTACGTGTGCACTAGTCAATAGACAATTTAGGTTATGTATTGTGGCGGGAAATTGGTTTGGTGCTTCCAGCGGAAACAGAAGAGCGTGTGAAACGCAGAGCTTTGAACGTTTGTCAAGATAATCTGCGCAAGGTTTTGGAGCTTACTAGAAAATCTCCTCGTATGGTTGAGCATTTTGCGAAAGGCGACAAGGAAATGGCTAGACAGCTTTTCGCTGAAATCAGAAAAGACGAGGAGGAAGTTATCAAAGCGAGGCGCATGGTTTCGCAGGAGCTAGCTGAAATAGGCGCCATTCTCGTCAGCCGAGAGGACTTTTTGCGGTTCACGAACTTGACAAGTGAAATCGCTGATTTTTCCGAGGGAATTGCCTTCCGCCTTGTGGAAATAATGGAGCACAACTGGAACGTTTCAGGCGACATAAAGAAAGAACTGCTGAAGCTTTCTGAGGCTGTTCTCGACACAGTGCTTAGGCTAAGAGAAACAATGATGGTTCTAACCTACGGTTCAACTAAGACTTTGGAGAAAGCTAAGGATGTTGAAATCGCCGAAAGAGCCGTGGACGACCTTTACCGTGGGCTTGAAATAAAACTTCTCAGCAGCAAACTTGATCTCCCAGTACTATTTCTCTTGAAAGATGTTCTTCAACTGCTTGAGGACTCTGCCGATAAAGCCGAGGATGCAGCGGATGTTGCGAGAGTGCTTTCCTTCATAATGTAGCAGCGAGCGAAAACTTGCCATGGCTAAAATAAAAGTTGAATTGATTGAGAATTTTCTTGTTGTGTGGAACCCTGAAGAGGGAACGCAGCTATACAAAACAGGCTTTTACGGCAAGCCGCTTGGAATCTCGAAACCAAAAATCCCCGAGTTCAAAGTTCCTTTAATTCTAGATTTGATGGAAGGCTTATACCTAGCTGAACAAGGCAAAGTGTCAATTTACGATTCAGAAAACCGCAAAGTTGGACTCAAAAAGCTCAGGCAGAAGGCGAAGCAGTTGTATGAGGAGTTTGATGAGAAGTACGCTGTTTACCGTGACCTGCGCGACAGCGGCTTAATTGTTACGCCAGGAATCAAGTTCGGCTGTGACTTTGCAGTTTACAAGTACGGTCCAGGCGTGGAGCATGCGCCGTACATGGTTTCCGTCAAGAACGCCGCGTCTAATATGACTGCAACGGAGATTGTTAAGGCTGGGCGATTAGCAACAACCGTGCGGAAACGCTTCATTATCGCTGTTCCAGATTTGGATGCTGAGAAAACGCAGTATTTGATTTTTAAGTGGTTTAAGGCTTAGCTTACAATCAGCGTTTGATGCCGTAGGTCGCCTTTTACGCGTTGGTGCGGGTAGATTTTTGATGTTGCAAGTGTGCAGCCTTCTTCTATGGTGACGTCGTCTGCGACAACTGAGACGTCGCTGATTTTTGTTTGTTTGCGGCTGCTGGAAAGAATTGTGGCGTGCCTGCCGATTATGCTGTCGGTCACTTCTGCTTTTTCGCCGATTATGGCTCTGTCTAGGACTGCGGAGTTTTCTATGGTGGCGCCTTTGCCGATTCGCGTGAAATTGTCGATGCACGAGTTGGCTATTCTTGCGCCGTCGTCTATTTGGCAGTGTCTTCCGATTAACACTGCGCCGTCAAGCTCTATTTTTCCCTGTTTGACTTTTGCGATGATTTCTTGTCTTCTTTTTTCTGAATCGTTGCTTTCGCCTTGAACCCAAATGTTTTGTTTTTCGTTGATTTTTCCGCCGAAGTCCGTTAGCATGCTGAAGCCGCCGTTGAGCAGTTGCTTCATGGCTTCCAAATAGTTTTTAGGTGTGCCCACGTCAAACCAGTTTCCCTTCAACGTGTACCCGTAAACTGGGTATCCTGCTTGCGTCAGGTATGGTATGAAATCGTAGCCGAAGTCTAATCGATGTTTCTCTTGGATTATTTGTTTGACGCCCTTTTCTTTGAAGACTTTCTTTACTTCGGGCGAAAGCACGTATAAGCCTGTGTTGGCAAGGTTGCTGGGTGCCTCTTTCGGTTGTGGTTTCTCTACGAAGCAGCGGATGCGGTGGTTTTTGTCGATGTCGGCTATGCCTAAGCCTTCCACGTTTTGCACTTCTCGGAGCACGATTGTCATCGCTGCGCCTTTTTTTCGGTGAAACTGGATGAGGTCTTTCACGCTGATTTCGAAAACGTTGTCGCCTTGCACTGCGAACACGGGGTTGTTGAGGCTGTAGTACTCCATGTTTATTCTCGCGGAGTCTGCGCTTCCAAGGTCTTCTACGTTGGGTTGGTATTTTATGTGGATGCGTGGTTTGATGTTGTATCTTACGGAGAAGCCGTAGCCTGATTCGAAGTAGTCATACAGGTCTCGGTAGTTGGTGTAGCCTTTTACGCCGAAGATGAAGTGGCGTATGCCTTGGCGGGCGAGCGACAAAAGCGAGAACTCCACTAGAGGCCTATTCAGCAGGCGGAGGCATGCTTTGCTTGTTTCTGCCGTGAGCGGCAGGAGGCGTGTTGCTTTTCCGCCTACTGGGATTATTACTCGTATTCTTTCTGGGTCGTAGTTGTCGCCTAACAGCGGTGCGTAGTTGTCGCTCAAAACGGTTCACCCGCAAGTTTCGTTATTTATTCGAGTTAAAGCGTATTAACCTTTTCAAGTGTTTTCTTGAATCTACACTATCGTAAGCAAAGGACGGCGCTATTTCTTCTCAAGCAAAATCTTCAGCGTTACAGCGTTGTTATGCTCTGCGTCTTTCGCTGAATAAAGAAGTGATTATCCTTTCGTTGTCACTTAACATTTTTTAAGATTGGTGGTCCTGTGTGATGTTCACTATCCTATTGTCACCGTTAGGCATCCGGTAACAATAGCGTTTGGAGTGGTTTCGCCAATGATGTCTCCAAGCCGGGCAGCTGGCATGCCGTTAATAAGCACAGTTTTGCTTCCCACTAAGACTACGCCTCCAACATGTGGCTTGGGATATGCAATTGGGCAACTGTGGAAATCTGCCATCGTTCGCCAAGCTGGCTTCCCGCCGATTGTCACGTTGGGGCTTCCTGGTCCTGGAGCCAAGGGTGTGCCGTGACTTGTTAGGTCACCGATTCTTGCTGCTGGCGGCATTTTTTTCCTCTCAGTTAATTTTGACTATACCGCCCTGTAACGTCAGCGTTGCTCCGGCTTTTATCTCGATCATCTGAGCCTGAATAGTAATTTTCATTTGGCTTAATATGCTGATGTTATGCTGCGTCGAGTCAATGAGTATGGAGTTAGTCCCAGTTTTGTCCTTTATCTCTATTTTCTTATTATCTGCAGAATCATCAAGAACTATCTGATGCCCAGATTTGGTGCAGATCGTAACCTTCTCGCTTCCTTGTTCGTCGTCAAGAATGATTTTGTGACCGCTTCTCGATTTTATTACTCGCACGTTATTCTTTCCATCCGCGTTTTTTTCCGGCGGCTTGTCTTTGCCATTCCAAAGAGCCCCTATCACGTAGGGTTGAGTTATATCTCCGTGATCAAAAGAAACTAGAACTTCATCCCCAACTTCTGGCAAGAAAAAGGTGCCTCGATTATCTCCCGCCATCAGTGTAGCCACTCGAGCCCAGTTGCTTTCGTCGCTGTTGTCTCTCCAAGGAAAATTCAACTTAACTCGCCCCAAAAAGTTAGGGTCTTTGTTGTTGGTTACGATGCCGATGACGACGCCGTAGTTTTTCCTTGATTCTTCCCCACCATGCAGGTTAGTAAAACCCATATCACATCTCTTCTAACACTTAATGTCGTTTTATATTCAGAATCACTCATATTATGGGAAGACTTTTCAATAAAATATTTTTGGAAGTATTTTTGCCACAATGGATACTTGCTCTTTACTTTGCCCATGGTTCCTTTTGTGTGTTTGAATCCAATTCTCTTAGAGGGCAGCTTTCTTCAGGAACAGGTAGTGAGTTTTATAACTTGGTCAAGCCTTATGATTCTGAATAAGGTTCGAACGGATATGCGCAAAGTCAGCGGTTTCGTGCGGTTGATGCGTCCAGTTAACTGTGCAATGATGGGCTTTGCGGTGATGGTTGGCGCGGTTTTGGCGAATCCGCAGTTTTCCAGCGCTGACTGGCTAAGTGTTCTCTATGGCTTCGCGACGGGGTTCATGTTGACGGGTGCATCAATGGCCATAAACGATTATTATGACAGGGCGATTGACGCGGTAAACGAGCCGTCACGTCCCATCCCAAGCGGTTCAGTCAGCTCAAGAGAAGCCTTGGTATTCGCTTCGGTTCTTTCAATAATAGGTCTTGTCTTCGCTTTTCTTACAAGTGATTTATGCTTTACTACTGCGATAGTTTCTTGGATAATCCTTGCGACTTACGTTACGAAAGGAAAACGTACTGGTTTGCCCGGCAACTTTCTTGTCAGCGCGTGCGTGGCTATCCCATTCATCTACGGCAGCATGGCAGTCACTGGTCAAGTGCAGTTGAACGTGGTGTTGTTTGCGTCTATGGCGTTTCTTTCTAACACGGGGAGGGAAATTACTAAGGGTATTGTTGACGTTAAAGGCGACAGCGCCGAGGGCATGAAGACGCTGGCGGTGCGTTACGGCGAGCGTGCTGCTGCTGTTGTGGCTGCTGTGTTTTACTTGTCGGCTGTGGCTTTGACGCCGCTTCCTTGGTATTTAGGCTTGGTTTCTTTCTGGTTCGTACCACTGGCTTTGGTGACTGATGTTGGGTTTGCAGTTTCCTCTTTCCTTTTGCTTAAGGATTATTCTCGGGAGAACGCGCGGCGAACAAAGAAGCTGGTTCTGTTGTGGTTTATCCTCGGCTTGTTAGCATTTGTTTTCGGAGCCTTCAAGTGAACTGCACATTGAACGGGGAAGTGCCCGCCTAAACTGAAGATGGAACCTGTTTGTCAAGAAATTTTGACTTAGAAAAAGCTAGTTTGGTCAAGAAAACTTAACAAGAACCCTTTTATCGGAAAAACTTTGAAATAAGCGTGTTCAAGGGAGGTGGAGAGCGAGTTGGCTCTTTTGCGCAATTTATCTGTGAGTAAGAAACTGGCACTCATATTGGTTCTTTTCAGCCTCATAGCGGCAAATATAATTGTGATTCATCCTATCAAAGCGGGTTCGACGACAATCATTGTTCCAGATGATTATCCAACTATAATGGCCGCTATTGGAAACGCCACAGATAGTGACACGATATTTGTTAAGAGTGGAATCTACAATGAACAAGAATTAGTTATAAACAAGACACTTTCGCTGATAGGGGAAAACGCGAACAGCACCAAAATAATTCTGCACCCGCCTTTGACCTTACATTACTTATGGGGGTTGGTCTATTCTGACCCAATCAAGATTGATGCAAACGATGTTGCCCTTTCAGGTTTCACAATTACCACTGAGGGCGGTGAAATATCTGTCACGGGAAACGGTGCTCGAATAATCGGCAACATCATCAATATGAGCATATTTGTCAGTGGTCATGGAACCTTAATGATTGATAACGATCTGTCATCTATTCTGCTGAGAGGGTTCAACCAAACCATTGCACAAAACACGATTGTTAGCGGAGTCGGAAGATATTCAGGTCTCTGGATAGAAGACTCTGTGGATAATCTCGTCGCCAAAAACAACATATCCGGAGGAGAAGTTGGAATGGAACTACGGTCTGCTGCCAGAAATCAAATAGTTGCGAACAATATTGTAACCCCTATCTGTATTCAAGTTGACGACTTTTTTGGCACCAAAGACCTTCAAACAAGATTATCAGATAACAATACTTTCTATCAAAACAATTTCATAAGCAACTCCACAAGCATTGACCAAGCTGGTTATCATACGGGCGACTATTCAGTTAACAACATTTGGGATAACGGCAAAAAAGGCAATTACTGGAGCGACTACAACGGCGCAGACAAAAATGCTGATGGGCTCGGTGATGTGCCCTACGTGATAGACTCAAACAATCAAGACCACTATCCACTTATGACCCCTGTGGACATCTCACTTGTAACCGTACAGCTCCCAGAAATTACACTTCCTAAGCCTTCTTCTCTACCCTCTGCAAGTTCTTCACCGTCCCCAACATCTTCGCCTTCAGAAACCCCAACTCCTTCACCGCAACAACCATCAGGGACTCCACAGATAGACCTCTTCTATACTGCGGTAGCAAGCGCCGTAGCCATTACAACAATTACTACAACTGCAGTAGTGCTTAAGAAACGGCACACGAAAAACACAGATTAAAACCCGCACTTATGAACTGGATTCTCGTTTGTCAAGAAAACTTGACAAAAAAACCTTTTAGGCGAAATACTTCATCTGTGGTTGGTGCTGTTATGAAGAAAACAGCGTTGTTACTAGCGCTCATCTTGATACTTTTAATCTCAGCAGCAACGCGGTTCTGCTTCGTCAACGCAGCAAACGCAGAAGCGATGGTGGTTCCAGATGATTATTCCACGATTCAAGAGGCTATCAACCACGCAAACAATGGAGATACGGTACTTGTCAAGTCAGGGACATATTCTGAGAATGTGACCGTAAACAAACCACTCGTTTTGAAAGGAGAGACCTCGGTGTCATCGATTATTAATGGAGGAATTACAGTTAAAGCCAGTGATGTTGCAATTGACTCGTTCACATTGGTTGGTCCTGAAACAGGAAATGGAGGAGGCATATTTAGCTATGGCTTACAAGTCATTGGTAATCAGCACACAACGACGGCAGCTTTCATCAGCAACTGCATTTTCAACGGATGGGTTATTGCAATATCAGTGGATGGCGGTAACGGAAATAAAATCATAAACAACACTATCTCAAACACAAACGTTGGAATAGACATTTGTAGTTCAGATAACATCATCTCGGGCAATAACATTCAAACAAGATACGGTGGCATTAATGTTGCAGGACAATATTTATCTAATAACCTCATTTTCAGGAACAAAATATCCTCAGAGGTAGGTATTGTAGTCAACTGGTATAATTCTAACAACCAAATTTTCGAAAATAGCATACGCGATTGTACCACTGGAATCCATCTGGGAGCATATCCAGAAGGTTATGGACCGTGTTCGAACAACAAGATTTTCCATAACAACTTCATAGACAACACTAACCAGACATATTTAGGTCCAAACTCAACCAACTCGTGGGACAATGGATATCCCTCTGGAGGAAATTACTGGAGCGACTATGCTGGCGCTGATTCAGACGGCGACGGCATAGGCGACAACCCACGCATAATTGACGCCGACAACAAAGATAACTACCCGTTAATGACTCCAGTCATAATTTCTGAAGACAGCTACGAAATGGTTGATTTCACAAATAGCTTCAGAGACAACGATGGAAACTTGCTGTATAGCAGTCCATCCTCTTTTAAGCTGACTTTCCCAAACGGCACAACTTCCGCTCCACTGCAGGTAGGAACATATCAGATTCCCACTGGAATAACGGTGCTGTATTCTGTTGTGTGGCAGGGAACAGAGATAAAACCTGAAGAAACTTTCACGTTCGATTCATTTAACGGCAACCCCGACATAAAATGCCGAGTCTACAGCCTAACCATTGACCCCACCTTTTACGACAACAACGACATCCCCGTCAACCCTACATCGTGGACCATCAAATTCCCCAACGGCACAACCACAACCGTTTCCTCAACTGTGACATACAATCAAACTCAAACTGGCTGGTATAGTGTCGTTGATGTACTATTATATGGAGTAAACATCGAAATCAATGAAGTCACCCAACTGGTTTCCAACAAGATATGGACCCCACAAAGCACAGCTTATATTCCGCCAGTCCTCGTTTACGAGATAGTATCAAACTCTACCATAACAGAACGTGCTTTCAACGAAACAGAAAAAGCAATAAGCTTCTTGGCTACAGGTCCAGACGGAACAACCGGGTATGCAGTAGTCCGTATTGCAAAAGACCTTGCAGATAAACCTGAAGATATCACGGTCTATTTCGACGGTAAACCCTTTGAATATACTTTGAATATAACAGACTACGCATGGATTTTAACAATCAATTACACGCATAGCAGCCACAAAATTGTCATAACACTCACAAGGCAGCTTCACCCGCTAGAGCCTTTTCCAACAACACTGGTTGCAACAGCTTCCGGAATCTCAATAGCTATAATTGGCATCGGTCTACTGTTCTATTTCAAGAAACGCAAGCGTGTGGTTGAGCGTCAATGAAGAGAAATGCGTTAGCACTGACACTTATCTTGGCGCTGTTAGCTTCAATAATGGCTGGAATGCAGGCTCTTGAGGTGGCTGAGGCTAATTTTATTCCCGAAACTCTGCCTTCAGGCATTCGCATAGAAAGCGATGGAACTGTTAATGGCACCAGCGATATTCAACGCGATGGGAACCTATACACTTTAACCAGCAACATAAATAACAGCATAGTTGTGTTGTGCGACAACATTGTGATTGATGGCGCAGGCTACACTATTCACGGGCAGGGCACTTCAAGCGGAATTTTTCTCCAAGGAAGAACAAACATCACAATAAAAAACCTGCAAATAAACAATTTTCAGTACGGCATGAAATTAACATTCGGCTACTCAGAGAATAAACCGAGAAACATAACCGTTCTAAAGAACACTATAACTAACAATAGCGTAGGCATCTCTCTTCAAATTTTCTCCTGCTACAACCTCATTTCAGGAAACAACATCACTGGAAACGGCATAGGCATCGGCATCTACTACTCTCACGACAACACTCTAAGAGACAACTGCATGAGCGACAATGAATATAACTTGTGGATTGGCAGCCTGCTTTGGGATTCAGGTTCAGTGTTCATTAACGACATTGATACTTCAAACACGGTAAACGGAAAACCTGTCTATTACTGGATTAACCAAAAAGACAAAACCATACCCTCCGACGCGGGATACGTAGGCTTAGTGCGCTGCTCCAACATAATCGTTCAAGGCTTAAACCTAACCCACAACGGACAAGGCGTATTGCTGATTGAAACAAACAATTCCATAGTAACTGGAAACTACATAGCGAAAAACAACTACGGCGTGGCTCTTTTCGGCACAGTTTCACCCTGCACAAACAACACAATAAGCCAAAACCTAATAACACAAAACACGGAAAACATAAACACATACCTAGAAAATTCCGTTAACACAATCGGCGACAACACAGCAGACATCCAAATAAATTCATCCACCCCAACTCCCTCAACAAGCCCAATACCAGACAACAACCCCCAGCAGATGGAACAGTTAGCCACAATAATAGGCATAACCATCACAGCAATGGCAATTACCGCAATTCTCCTAATCTACTTCAAAAAACACAAACAGCAAACAAACGCAAAACAAAACGAAACTGCACACCTACACACAAAGGGACACAAAACAACTAGCCACCTCAAATCCACCTACTTATAGTATAAATAAGGGGCTATAGAACACCCCACAGCACAAATAAACGCGCGTCAAGCAGCATTTACGCTTTAGGCGCTTTTTTCTCCACGACGCTGCTTAAGCTAAGCATTTCCACCTGCGCTTTTCTAAGCAAGTCACCGATGTTTTCCTTTGTAGGCACAGCTGCACTCAACGAAAGCGCAAAAGCCTTCTGATGGGCAGTCTGCAGCAACGCGTTTACGTTGTCTGTTGTTGGATAGGCTATGCTTAAGGATAAAGCGAAAGCTTCGCTGTGGCTTTGCTCCACGTTTCTTTTTGCGCCGTCAACGTCAATTTTAAGCTGTTCTCCAACTATCATGAGACCTTCATCGTAAACTGCCCGCATGGATAAGCCAGCTTCAACCGCCTTTATCCCAAGTTTAGACAAGACAGCTGCAAGGTGCTCATTGATAACTTCGCCTTTGCGAACCACCAGCGTGTCCTTGCTTACCCAGACGCTGCCAGATTCAATTCGCGTAGGCAAGCCTACACCGTTTAGCTGGCTGATGATTGGTCCTGGCGGTTGCCCCGTGTTGCCCGCTGGAACCACAACGTCCATTGCAGCTTTGTCGCCTGATTTGGCGGTGGTTTTTACTTTGCCTCTTTCCAGCAGAAGCGCCAGTTTGAACGGGTTGAGGTCTGTGAAGAGGAAAAGATTTGAGCCCTCCAAATACTCTTCAAGTTTCTTCAACTCCGCATTGTCCATGTTTTCTAAGGCTATTTTGATGAGCGTGTTTTTCAGGACGCGCATGTAAACTTTGCCTGCTAAGCTTTTCTTCAATTCTTGAAGCTGTGCCGCTCGGACTTTCTGCAGGCTGGCGATGCCGATGGATTTGTACTCGCCTAAAATTCCTTTTATCGCTTCAACTTCGCCGGATTTTTCTTCCAAAACTTGTTGTGATGGCATTCAGTTTCCTTCCTTATCACGGTTTAATCTTCACAGGCGTTCCCATGGAAGTTTTAATGTAGGCAACTTTAATGTTTTTCAGCCCTCTTTTAAGTTTGCCCTCTAAAACTCGCAGAACAGCCTGAATATTATCAAATAACTCGTCCTCGCTCATGTTCTCACTTCCAACAGAGCACTGTATGATTGGCTGAGTGCGCGCACGCACAACTACTGTTTTGCGGTGCTTCGCAATTATACCTGTCACGTCAGCGTTAGGCGGAACAGGAACAGGCATTTTTCCCCGAGGACCCAAAACTGGACCTAAAACTCTGCCCACAAGAGGCATCAATGGCGCTTCAGAAACGAAAACGTCAAAATCACTGGCTAACTTGCGCAATTCTTTCTTCTTGCCAGCTAACGCTTCAAGGTCAGCTTTTTCCAGAACGTTATCCGCGTTTGCTTTGCGGGCTTTAAGCGCTAACTCGCCAGAGGCAACAATGCAGATCTTGTTCGGCTTCGCCGTGACGTGCGGAAGATCCACTACTGCTTGGATTTTGCCTTCAGGCGATTTCATGTCGATCTCTTGAAGATTCAAGATTAGATCTATGGTCTGGTTGAACTTCTTCTGCCCAGATTTCTCCTTTGCCTCTTTAATCGCATCTACTATAGTTTTCTTATCTAAGGGCATCTTTTTAGCCTCGTGCCAATGAGGTGTTGGAACCCCATTATAAAAATATTCGCTTATTAATTGCCTTTGCTGGATGGTTTTTTGCTTATTGCTGGCTACTGAGCATTACTGTGTGTCTCTATAGCGCTCGTAGTGTAGTTAGCTTATGGAAAACAGGTTTCCATCGTTTTCTGAACCGCGTTCTCTAGCGCGTGGAAAGGTCTATAGCCCCTTATTTATAGGCGGTTTATATAGTGTTGGAAGTACTGTGCAGGTAGACCCTCTATAGGTTTCTGCATACTATTTCTAATAAACTACAAATATGAATGAGCTGTCGCCACTGTTGCGCCCAGAACACGGTATAGCCCTCTGGCATATAGGCTAAAGCGCAGTTTTGTGCTTGTCAAGAGATGCTGCCTAAAAAACAATTGCTTGTCAATAAATTTTTACAAAAAGACTTTTACGCCAAACAGCCCAATATTCATTATGAGGAGAAGGATGGTTGTGTACAAGAAAACAGTTGCAACTGAAATCTTGATAAGCATCTTGGCTGTCAGCGTATTTGTTCTGATAGGTTCGAGTTATTTTGGCACCGTGCAAGCAGCTACAGATGTGACGGGAATAATTACCGCAGACACCACATGGACAAAAGCAAACAGCCCATACACACTCACAGGACCTGTTCGCGTAAATAATGGGGTGACTCTTACAATTGAGCCTGGCGTCACCGTGGTTCTTGACTATTATATAGAAGTCAATGGTACGTTGTGTGCAAGAGGTAGCAACACCGACCCAATTTACATCAATGCGACTCTCGAAGATTCCCTCTACAACGAGGGATATATCACTTTCACACAATTCAGTTCTAATTGGGACGAGGAGACTGGTAGTGGGTGTATCATCGAAAACGCGGTTCTTACATCAACTTTAGTATCAATACATTCGTTTACTAAGATAAACAATAATACTCTTGCTGGCAATATTGTTATGCATTATATAATCGATGCAGAAAGTGGTGTAATTTCAAATAACACCGTCAAAGTTGATTACGGATGCGGAATATGTTGCAGTGGGGATGCGCTTGTCTCAGACAACACAGTCATCGGAGGAGTATGGGGAGGCATTTTCGTCCCCGCAGGCAGCCCTATAATTCAACGGAACTTGGTTAAAGATAACGTTGGAAGTGCGACAAGCGTTGGGGAAGGTGGCGGCATCCTATTGCGGCTAGCTAGTGGATATCAAACGACTCCCCTTATTCAGAATAACACAATAGTGAACAATGAAGTAGGAATTACCATAAACTCAGGAGTCACACCGACGATTGCAAATAACAACATCTACAATAATGAACATAACGTGTACTTGAAAACAGCAGATAACATAAGCGCTACTTACAATTGGTGGGGAACAACTGACACGCAAACAATAAACCAGACAATTCACGATTTCAAGAACGATTTCAATTTAGGCACGGTTGATTTTGTTCCATTTTTAGATGCGCCGAATCCTGAAGCACCAGCAGATCCTGACCCTCCAGTAGCCCCAGAATTTCCATATTCAATAGCCCTTTCTCCTTTGATTGTAGCAACGTTGATAGGCGCCTTGCTCTTTAAGAGAAAAGGGTTCAGCGAAAGAACGTAAAATAACTAGAAGGATGTTTGCTTATTCTTCGCTTTTGCCGAATAGTTCTTCGTACTTGCCAGCGTCAATTTCAGTTTGCACTTCTCGCGGGTCTTTGCCTTCCACCGTAACTCCCATGCTGACGCAGGTGCCCAGCATCTCTTTGGCGGCGCTCTTCAAGGTTGGCGCCAAAAGCTCTGGCCGCTTAATCTTCGCTATGCGCACCACTTGCTCCATGGTTAAGTTGCCTACTTTCGCAGTGTTGGGCGTTCCTGACCCTTTTTCTATCTTCAGTTCGCTTACGATGAGCGCTGAAGATGTGGGAGTGCCGACTGTAACTTCAAAGGTTTTGGTTTCAACGTCAACCGTTACTTTCACTGGAACTTTCATTCCAGCGTAATCGTGTGTAAGCTCGTTGATTTTGGTTACAACAGCCATTGTGTTGACGCCTAATGGTCCGATAGCTGGACCCAACGGTGGACCCGCGTTTGCTTGACCACCATTTACGAGTAATTCTACAACTTTCTTTTCAGGCATTTTATGTTCAACTACTTCCAGTTTTTGCTCTTTCCACCAGTTTCACATAATCTGAGTGAACCGTGATTGGCAAAGTAAACGTTGCCTCAAGCAGCTCCAACGTGACTTCGCCTTTAGATTTGTCGATGCGCGTGATTTTTGCGCGCATACCCTTGAATGGCCCGCCAGTAATTTCCACAATGTCGTCTTCGCCTAAGTCTTCAAGGACTGGTTTGCGGACGATGTACCGTTCAACTTCGGCGAAGTTTACTAAGCCTGGTATTCTTGAGCGTACGTGTCTTACGCCTGCTATGGCTTCTTCCACATGGTGTGGTCCGTCTGCTTCGACGAACACGTAGCCTTTCAGTGTTTCTGGGACAAGCAGGGCTTTTATTGGGATTTTTGTCATTTCAACTTTTGCGGCTATGAGTCTCGCTACGTTGCGTTCTTGTCCAGTTGTGGTTTTGACAACGAAAATTTTAGGCGCGAATTGTTCTTCCTTTTTATCCATAGGTTGTTTCCTTCTAGCTTGCGGCTGCTGCTCCGCCTATTGCGAAAGACAGCAGCTTGATTAAAAAGCCAATTAGTCCGATTGCGCCTATGCCTAGGAAGCTGATTTTTATTGATAGCCACAGCTCGGTTCTTCCAGGTTTTGTTGCCAGTTTCAGTGTTCTTGCGCACTGAGCGAGGAATGATCGTATGCCCATGTTTACCGCACACTCAACATTTCATTTAGGTATAATAAAGGTTACTGTGAGTTTTACGCCTTAAAAAGGTTAACTTCGAAGCGATTAGCGGTTAAACTCGCGTGTACGAAAGCCCACTTTCCTGAAGCGCTGCTAGCAGTTTCGGTTTGTCTGCGCCTTTTATGCCTTTCCAATCAAGAATGGCGTTGGTGACTTTTTCCAGTGTGCGCTCCACGCAGTGAGTTAAGAGTTCAGCGGTTACGTGCTGCACAGCGTATTTGGAAATCATGTGGCTGAAAACTGCTTCGTCAGCAAGAGCCATTTGTGTGAAGCGTTGGTTGTAATGTGTTCCGCCTATACCCAGCACTGCTGTGCGTGTGGAAGCGTTAAAGTTTGCGATGGCGGTCATTGCGGCGTGCGCAACTGCTTCTGCCGCTTTGGTGTCGCTCCATTGCCGTTCGGAACTGCCTAGCTCTGCGAACATGGTGGGCACTTTCAGTGATGGTCCGTGATGCGTGCATTCGTAGGACACTGCGTAATCCAGTTGCATTTCTTGTTGGTAATGCTTAAGCGCTTTGAGTGTGGTTTGCATGGCTGTGGCTGGTGCGGTGGACACTGTGCATGGTAGTCCGCCTAGTTCTGCTGCTGCGAAGTTGCCTGGTGTGTGCACGGATAAAGTGGGTGTGCCGCTTGTGCTGCTGTGTCTGGATATGAAGACGACTAGGCTTAAGTCTGCGAAGTGTTCTGGCAGGGTTTGCGCGTTTACTGTTTCTTCTTTTAAAATAACAAGGTGCACTTGTTTGCTGTTGATTTCTGCTTTGTACACTGGGTTTTCTTGGAATGTTTGATTGGTTTTTTTGAATGGGTAGTGGTTTAGGATTTGTTTGGCTATGTTTAAGCCTGCTGGGTCTTTGCTTGAAGCAGCGAGTAGAATCATCGCGGTGCCTTCCAGAATGGAAATGCAGAGTTGAGGGGAAAAAGTTTTCTCCATAAAGCTTATAATTGCTTGGTGTGGTTCACGTTTCTGTGTGTGAGGCGTATGAAGATGCATTTGATTAATTTCAAAGAGTTAACTGCTCAGCAACTTAACGCTTTAGTTGATTTGGGCATAGAAGTTAAGCATAACCCAGAGAAATATCAAAAGGCGTTAGAAGGCAAATCTTCAGCTTTAATTTTCCAGAAAACCAGCACGCGCACGCGTGTGGCTTTTGAAGTGGCGATGACGCAGCTTGGCGGTCACGCATTGTACATTGACTGGAGGACGACGAATTTCACTTTGGCAGACGTGAAAGATGAGACAGAGTACTTGTCGCGTAACGTGGACTGCATTATGGCGCGGTTGCTGTGGAACGCGGATTTGCAGCGGATGGCACAAGCGTCGCGTGTGCCCGTGGTTAACGGTTGCGACGAGAAGTATCATCCAAGCCAAGCTATAGCTGACTTAATCACCATTAAAGAGAAGCATGGCAAGCTGAAAGGCGCAAAGCTAGTTTACATAGGCGTCCACAACAACGTGTGCAACTCACTGATTGAAGGCTGCACCAAAACAGGCGTTAAATTAACCACGGTGACGCCGATTTTCAACGAGCCAGCACGCGACGACGCGTTAATGAGCGAAGCGAAGAAAACTGGCTTATGGGAAACTACGCTGGACGCTGCTAAAGCGGTTAAGGACGCGGATTTCGTTTACACAGACACGTGGATTGACATGGAATTCTTCACCGACCCGAAATTCGCAGAGGAAAAAGAGAAACGCCTGAAACTCATGATGCCCTACCAAGTCAACAGTGCATTGCTGAAAGGAAGCAGCGCGTACATTATGCATGACATGCCCATTCACAGAGGCTACGAAATAAACGTAGAAGCAATAGAGAACCCGAAAGCCGTAATTTACGAACAAGCAGAAAACAGACTATACTCAGCCAAAGCCATACTGCTAACGCTCGTAAACCCCTAAAAACGCTGGGAACGCTTAGAAAAAACTGCGCCTATTTATAGGGGGGTATAGATGAAAATCGCGCGTTATCGCCACAAGAACAAAGAGCATTATGGCATTTTAAACGGGCAAAACGTGTTGTCTTTGCCAGCTTTAGCTGAGCACTTTAAAGAAAAACTGTCCCCGACAATCGAAGAGTTTGTGGCTTCAAGCAAAAACACATTGCAGACAGCCGAAGCCTTGCTCAGCAAAGCCGAAAACAGCCGCAACATCGAAAACGTTTCAGCGCCACTAAACGAAGTAGCTTTGCTTGCGCCAATAGCGTTTCCACCTAAAATCATCTGCCTAGGCTTAAACTACATTGACCACGCAGCCGAAACAAACAAAACCGTGCCAGACGAGCCAGTGATTTTCATGAAACCTCACACCACCATAATCAGCCCAAACCAGAACATCATCAAACCCAGCTTTGTGCATGAGTTGGATTATGAGGGCGAATTAGCCATAGTCATAGGCAAAAAAGCCAAAAACACGCCAGCCTCAGAAGCCGCACAGCACATTTTCGGCTACACGATATTCAATGATGTTTCAGCACGCGATTACCAATTCAAAGACGGACAATGGACACGCGGCAAAAGCTTCGACACTTTCGCGCCCACAGGACCCTTCATAACCACAGCGAATCAGCTCCGCGACACAGGCAACTTGGCTGTGCGCACATGGGTTAACGGCGAACTCCGCCAAAACTCAACCACCCGCAACATGGCATTCAACGTCAGCGAAATCGTGCATTACCTAAGCCGCGTGATGACGCTTGAACCTTGCGACATAATTGCCACAGGCACTCCAGCAGGAGTTGGATTCGCCATGAAACCGCCAAAATTCCTCAAAAACGGCGACGTAGTGCGCATAGAAATTGAAGGCATAGGCACTTTAGAAAACACAGTTGAAGAACAATAACGGCGTTCATTCTTTTTCGATTGAGATCTTGCTTATTCCCGCTTCCTTCTCAAGAGTTACCACGTAATCCGCTTTCTCCGCAAACGCTTCACTGTGCGTAACTGCAATTATCTGCTCAATAGCCTTGAAACGCGAAATAGCCTCAGCTAACCGCTCTATGGAGCCGTCTTCGCTGCCAAGGCTTTCCGTAGGCTCATCCAGCAGAAGCATGCTTAAGCCGTGACCAGTCCGCGACTGCATAATCAACTGTCCTAAACCCAAGCGATATGCAAACGCAAGCAAAGTGCGTTCGCCACCCGAAAGATTCGAAACTTCTCTGTCCACGCCGCTTTCGCTTTTAACATAAGGCGTGTAAGTCTCATCAACAACAACGTTCAGCAAAGGTGCTTCACCCACCAAACCGTCGAGAACTTGCTGCACAAAATTCCGCAGGACTTTCACAAATTCACCGCGCAGCTTAGGCTGAATTCCGCGGTAAGCATCGCGGATAGCGCCGATAACTTCTATGGCTTTCGCGATTTTCTCCACGCGCTCCAGCTTCTGCTGCGCCCTATCAATGCGTTCCTTCGCCTCATCCAACCGTTTAGCCAAGTCTTTCTTGCGGTTCTCCTTGGTCCGCAAATCCGACTCCAAAAGATAATACTGTTTAAACGCTTGCTCCCGCTGTGTACGTGCCGCTTCAACGTCCGCCAAGTCAAATCTGCTAATCTCAAACTGCACGCTTTCAAGCTGCATCCGCAGTTCAGTTTCAAGCCGCTGATTTTCTTCAGCTTCAGTTGTTAACTCGGCAACATTCTTCTCTTCTTCGCTTACGCGCAGCTTCAAATCTTCAGCTCTAGCCGCAAGCGTCTGCAAGTTCGAAACCGCGTCAGCAGCCATGCTCTTTGTTCGCTGCAGCCCTTCCAGTTTACTCTGCAACTGCTCAATAGATTTCTGTCTTTCCGCGTTCTCTTCCTGAATTCTCTGCATTAAGCCGTCCTTGTATTCGCCGTTCAAAGGTTGCAGGCACAATGGGCAACGATTTTCCAAAGACAGCGAAGCGCTACGTTTCTGGTCAGCCTGCATATTCTGCAAAGTAGCTTCTTGCTCGGCTTTCAAACTGGAAATGCGGTCGTCAAACGCTGCTACGTGCTGCCGCAAAACGTCAATGGCTAGGTGCCCAGAAATTCCTGCTTGTTCAAGATTGCTCTTGTAGCTGTTTATCTGCGTGTCTAAGGAGCTCTGTCGTTGCCTCAAGTTTTCTATAATGGATTTTTTGCCTTCCACGCGCTGAGTTAACGAAGCAGAGCCAGCTCGGGCGTTTGTGATGTTTGCTTGAAGTCGAGTTTCTTTTCTTTTAAGTTCCTCAATGCCTAGCCGTTTTTCTTCCAGCCTCTTGAGCTTCGCATCTGCATCATCTAAAGTTCTTTTCGCTCCCGCTAACTTGCCCACTGCACCCTGCAATTCTACCTCCAAAAGCGCAAATTCGCCAGTTAGCTGATTGTGTTCAGCGCTTAGCTTTTCTAGACCAACGACGTCAGGGTCTTTCTCGTAGATTCTTTTTTCGGTCTCATAATCCCGCTGATATCCAGCAATACTGCTCCATGCTACTTCATAATCTGATAAACCGAATAATTCGTCCAAGCGTTTTTGTCTTTCTCTCGGTGCAGCATCCAACAGTTCCTTCAAATGTTCTTGTCTGACCCATATGATTTCGCGGTAAAGCTCCTTATCCAAACCAGTTATCGCTTTGAACTGCTCAGCGATAGCATCGCCTTTCATGCTTGCCAGCAGCGTTTCATCCTCAAACAACTTCAGCGCTTCAAAATCTTGGCTTATGCCTTTTCCGCGTCTTTTCAGTCCACGGGTTAACGTGTACGTTTTGCCGTTCTGAGTGAACTGCACCTTGACTTTTCCAGCTTCAGCGCCTTCACGCAGCAGGTACTCGAAGCTTCTGCCCAGCGGATCGCCGAATAGGGCAAAGTCCACAGCGTACAAAATGCTGGATTTTCCGCAGCCTAAACCGCCGACAATGCAGTTGAATCCGCGTGTGAAGGGCACAGTGGATTTCACGTGCGAACGAATATTCTCCAACTGAACGATTTCGATTTTCACTTCAGCAGTTCCTCCAACGTCTGCTTCACCTTGTCCTCCTGCTTCCGCGTTAACGGCTCGATTAAGCTGATTGCGGAACGCGCTATTTTTTCGGCTTCTTCGCGGCTGTATCGTTCAGTGAAAATCTGCATGAAATACTCGAATGCCTTCGTCTTCAAATCCTTGAATTCGCTTTCGAAAATGGAGCGCACGATTTCCTCTGAAACTGCGCTTTCCTTGAGCAGCACAACAGGGTGCACAAGCAACGCTTTTTCAGCTGCGCTTCGTACTTGCGCTATGTCCACTTCTGCACGGCTGGCTTCCGCAGGCAATATGCCTCTTAGCACGGGGATTATCACTGTGCCTTCTTCGTCAGCTTCCTTAACCATTTGAACGGCGCGTTCAGTGATTTTAGCTGCGTTTACGCCTGAAAATTCTTGCTCAAGAACCACGAACTTGCGCGGAGACTTAAGCTCTATAACTTCGGCTGAAACTTTGCCTTTCTCATCCACCTTAACATGGAAGAAGCCTTTCTTGTTTTTGACTTCGTCGTAGCTGACAGTTTCCGTGCATCCGCTGTACGCTAGTAGTCCAGTTTTGAATTTGACAAGGTAACGTTCATGCACGTGCCCAGCAGCGTAGTAGTTGAAGCCGTCGGGAAGCAGTTCTGGCGAAGCTTCCGCTTCAATGTAAGGCGGCTTAACGCTTGGCAAATCAATAGCCATATGGAACACGAATATGTTGGTAACTGAAACGTCTGGCTTCGGCAGGTTCTGCGCCATAAACGCTGGCAGCGCTTCTTCGGTTTTGCTTCTGGTTCGGAAGTTGGGTACGCCGTAAACGTAGCAGCAGCCTGCTTTGCGCCAACATGCGCCTTTATGCCTTGGCAAATAATAAATTAATCCTGCGCTGTCCAGCGGATTCAAAATCGTGCCTGTAATCGTGTTCGGCGCAGAATCATGTGAACCGTCAACGGCTAACACTGGAATCCCAGCGTCTTTTAACCGCTTGAAGCTACGTATGGTGTTTTCCAGCGTGGTGTTCGATGGACGTGCGTGGTGGAAAATGTCGCCTGCGATTATCATGAAATCAGGTTTTAACTCGATGGTTTTGTCCACTAACTCGGCGAAGGCGTTGTCGAAATCTTGCCTTCTAGCTTCTAACCCGTATTGCGCGTAGCCCAAGTGCAAATCTGAAGCGTGGACAAAACTGACTGCTTTCACGCCGTGTTTTGCTCTCCCGTTGTCCCGTTTATTGTCAAGTGTCTGATTTAGATTTTTGGGACTAACGGTTTTAAGCGTTTAGCATGTTACGTGTGCCAGCACTGCGTTTCTTGAGGGAAACGTATAAACGGTCTTTTTTCTTTTTAGCATGGAAAGGTGCGTGTTGAGCATGCGGTGCCAGAAGTGCGGGGAAGAAACGTTTCTGCCTTTCCAGTGTCCATACTGCGGCGGACAATTCTGCGCTGCGCACCGTTTACCTGAAAACCACGACTGCCCAAAACTGGAGTTAGCTCGCGCACCCAAGCAGGAAGACACTACAGTGTTCAAAACGCCTACTGATTACAAGTACACAGTTACTTTTGGGCATCCGCAACGCGCTAAAGGACGCGTTTACTTCAGCATTAAAGAGATTAAGCATCTGGCGGTTGCAGCGTCGCTTATTGTCCTGTTAGGCGTGTTTTCTTGGTTATACGCTGTGATTTTTGAGGAGCCACTGTTTGTGCCAGTGGTTGACCTCATCGTTATTTTCGCGTTATCGTTTTTCATTCACGAGTTCGCGCATAAAATTGCTGCTCAGAGAGAAGGAATGTGGGCTGAGTTCCGCTTAACATTGTGGGGCAGTGTATTAACTTTGATCACGGCAATTTCGCCCTTGTTTAAGATTTTTGCTCCAGGCGCCGTTATGATTTCAGGACCGCTTACACCTAAAGCAGTGTTAAAAGTGTCTGTTGCTGGACCAAGCACCAACATTGGTTTAGCCGCGGTTTTTCTCGGTTTAGCGTTTGTGCCTAGTCCTTTTGCTGTTTCGTGCCTTTTCGGAGGTTTCTGGAATGCGTTTATGGCGGTTTTTAACCTTATTCCCATTGGGATTTTTGACGGGTTCAAGATTTTCAGCGTTAACAAAAAGGCGTGGGTTTTGCTTTTTGCGTCAAGTTTACTCTTGCTGGTAATTGCTTATAGTCTCGTAGGCTGGTAGAGAGCGTCCGGAACGTTTTAAGTCAACATTTGCTTGTTGAATAACTGGTGTCTGCTTTTTTTGTGTGGCTCTTTCGAAGAACAGGTAGTAGTTGGTTGAGACAATTGCTCCAGTTGTACCTGTTATTGTGCAGGATTGCAGTTGCCACCCTTTTTTTGCCCATTTTCGGATTGTTTTATGCACATCCTCCTGGTTACTTGCCAGTATGCATTTCCATTCCTTCAATTGTGCCCCTCTCAAAACTGATTTGAAGGCTACTGGTATTTAACTTTTTGTGGATTCGCAAAACATAGATTAACCGCTAATTCTATTTGCAAAAAAGCAAAATTGGTGTTTTTGCACGGGTTTAGATGAGTTCTATTGTAACGTGGACTTCTTCTGGCACGCGGATGCGCATTATGCGTCGCATGACGCGTTCCTCAGAGTCTATGTCTACTAGACGCTTGTGGATGCGCATTTCCCATCTGTCCCATGTAGCGGTTCCTTCACCGGAGGGCGCTTTCAAAACTGGTACGCGCAGGCGTTTTGTGGGCAGTGGGACTGGCCCGTTGATTTTTACGCCTGTTTTCTGGGCGATGTTTTTCAGTTCTTGACATACCTCTTCGAGTTTCGTGAAGTCTGTGCTTGTTAAGCGGATTCGTGCTTTTCTTACCATTTCGCCCGTTCAATC
>CAZDLK010000021.1:0-29373 GCA_964506435.1 uncultured Candidatus Bathyarchaeia archaeon
AAAAAGGAGGAAAATAAGTGGGTAAAAAAGGAAAAACTGGAAGGCTAAAGCGCAATCCAGCGCCGAGAATCTGGGCTATTCACAGGAAAGAACGGGTATGGGTAGTGAAACCTTCAGCTGGGCCTCACTCTCTTGAAAATTGTTTACCTCTTTCGCTTGTTCTCCGTGACATCCTTGAACTGGCAAAAACCAGAAAAGAAGCTAAGAAAATAGTCACATCAGGCCAAGTTTACGTTGACGGGAAAGTCAGGCGAAAAGATGATTTTCCAGTTGGGTTAATGGACGTAATTTCAATACCTGAAGTGAACAAGTTCTTCAGGATAATACCCTTCCATAAAGGCCTCTTTCTCAATCCAATTACTAAGGAAGAAGCCAGTTTCAAACTGTGCCGAGTCGAAGACAGAGCCACAGTCAAAAACGGCAGCGTGCAAGTCGCACTGCATGACGGCTCTAACCTGTTTATAAAAGCAGCAGACACAGAAAACCCGCAGGAAGTCACGTATGGAACGTTTGACGTGTTGAAGCTGAGTCTTCCTGAAAAACAAGTTGTTGATCACATAAAGATCAAAAAAGGAAATGTAGCTGTTATTACTGGCGGAAAGAACATTGGCAAGCAAGGGCGTGTCGTTGAAATTGAAAAGACTGAAGCTAAGAAGCGCCGTCACGCGCTTGTTGTAGTTGAAGATGAAAAGGGCAGCCGTTACCAAACAATTTTAGACTTTATTTTTTCAGTAGGAACAGCTCAGTCTGTTAAGGCATCATCGGAGGCGACCGCACCTGTCTGAGGAAACGATGCTTAAGCAGTGGGAAGAGCAGCCCATGCTCAAGCCGAGAATCGAGAAAGTCGTCGTTAACATTAACGTTGGGAAATCAGGTGAACCGCTGGAGAAAGCTTCCACAGTGCTGCAGGAATTGACAGATCAAATGCCAGTTAAAAAGAAAGCCAAGAAAACGATAAGAGACTTTGGAATAAGGCAAGGTGAACCCATCGCCTGTGTTGTGACGCTTAGGAAACAAAAGGCAATTGATTTCCTGAAGAAGGTTCTGCCTGTTGTTGAAAACAAGATTTCGCGGTCAGCTTTTGACAAGCAGGGCAATTTTGCTTTCGGCTTAAAGGAGCACATTGAAATCGCAGGCGTAAAATATGACCCTGACGTGGGAATTTTCGGCATGGACATCTGTGTCTCCATGTGTCGTCCTGGGTACCGCGTGAAAAACCGCAGGAAAGGCAAAGCGCCGCTGGGTTCTAAGCATGTTTTGTCTCCTGATGAGTCGGTTGTTTTCATTAAGCAAACGTTAGGAGTGGAAATAGTCTAGAGAGGGAAGAGTGAATGGCTAAACAAAAATTGAAGAAAGAAAGAAAGTACGGCAAAGGCGCAAGACCATGCGTTAGATGCGGTTCTTACGGGCCAGTTATCCGACGTTACAATTTATATTTATGCAGGCATTGTTTTAGAGAAGCAGCGCCCAAACTTGGGTTTAAAAAATATGAGTAATGAGGTGGCAAGATGGACACTTTAACGAACGGTTTGATCACCGTCATAAACAATGAAAGCCGCAACAAGCGCGAGTGTATTATTAGCCCCGCCTCTAAACTCTTAGGCCGAGTGCTGCGGATTATGCAGTTGAACGGTTACATCGGAGAATTCGAATTCATCGATGATGGCCGCTCTGGAAAGTTCAAGGTTCAGCTTTTAGGGCGCATAAACAAGTGCGGCGCCATCAAACCTCGCTTCCCAGTTAAAGTCGGCGACTTCGAAATTTGGGAAAAGAAGTTTTTGCCGTCGCGGGACGTGGGCATAATGGTGGTTTCCACTTCCAAAGGCGTCATAGCCCACAGGGATGCTGAAGAAAAAAACGTTGGAGGCAGGCTGTTAGCCTTCGTCTATTAACAGGGTGTTGTTATGCGGCTGCCAGAAATTTCCAGAACCATTCAAGTTCCTGAGGGCGCGTCTGTTACCCTTGAGGGAAAGGTTGTTACGGTTAAAGGTGCTAAGGGCACTTTGACGCGGGATTTTTCCTTTGTTCCCATATTTATTGAGGCTGAGGGGCAGACAGTTACTGTTCGGGCTGAATGGCCCCGCAAAAAAGAAGCGGCGTTGGTGGGCACGGTTTACTCTCACATTCAAAACATGATTACAGGAGTTCAAAAGGGCTTCACGTACAAGCTTAAGATTGTGTTTTCTCACTTTCCAATTTCAGCCAAGATTCAAGGTAAATCTATTTTGATTGAGAACTTCACTGGCGAACGGCGAGCGCGGAACATAAAGATCGTCGGCGACGTTAAGGTGAAAGTTGAAAGTGAAGACATTGTGGTTCAGGGCTTGAATTTGGAGGAGGTTAGCCAGACTGCTGCGAACATTGAGCAGGCTACGAAGGTGAAGAAGAAGGACCCGCGTGTTTTCTTGGACGGTATTTACGTTTACGAACGAATCGAGGGTATGGAGTAAAATGGCGGAAAGAAAGAAACCTCTCCAGCAGAAAGCGCTTAAGGCAAGGGCGCGTGCGAAAGCGAAGAAGCCTGAGTTTGCTAGGGGCGAGAGCTGGCGGTATTTGAAGTTGAAGAAGAATTGGCGGAAGCCTCGCGGTTTAGATAACAAAATGCGGAGGAAAATTAAGGGTTGGCCGCCTACCGTTAGCACCGGCTATAAGGGTCCTAAGGTTGCCCGTGGGCTTCATCCTTCTGGTTACCGAGAAGTTTTAGTGCATAACGTGGCTGAGATTGCTCTTGTTGACGCGGCTACGCAGGCTGTTCGGGTTGCGCATACGGTTGGGAAGAAGAAGCGGGCTGAGATTTTGGCTGCGGCTAAGGAGCGCAATGTGGTTGTTTTGAACGTTAAGGAAGTTAAGGAGGCTGTTGAGGCGGCGGCTGAGGTAGAGGCCGAAGCAGAGACGGAAGCGGAGGAAAAGCCTGAGGAGGAACAGGAGGAGCCCGAAGAGGAAGAGGAGAAGCCGAAGAAAACGCGAAAGAAAAAGGAAGCTGAAGAGGAAACAGCGGAGAAGCCGAAGAAATCCAAGAAGCCAGCTAAGGCAGCTAAAACTGAGGAGGCTGAAGAGTAATGACGAATCTTAGTAGTCAGAGGCGTTTGGCAGCTCAGATTTTGAAGATTGGGCAGAACCGCGTGTGGATTGACCCTGCGCGGGTTGATGACGTGGAAGGTGCCATTACGCGGGAGGAGATTAGACGGTTGATTCATGAGAAGGTTATTGTGTCTTTGCCGGAGCAGGGTGTGAGTCGGGGTAGAGCGAAGACTATTCAAGGTAAGAAGCGGCGGGGCAGGCGTATGGGTCCTGGCAGTCGCACTGGCAGCGGTTTCGCGAAGATTCCTCGGAAAGAGGTTTGGATGATAAAGATTCGTTCTCTGCGTCGGAGGCTGCGTGAGTTGAAGGCTGAGCGTGTTATTGCTGAGACTACGTATACTCAGATGTACAGGATGGCTGGCAGTGGCAAGTTTGAGTCGATTGCTGATTTGGAGCGTTATTTGCGGTCACATGATTTGTGGAGGAAGCGTTGATGGCGCGTTATCGTAGGTATCGTGTTGCTTTGCGGCGTAGGCGTGAGGGTAAAACTGATTATCAGGCGCGGAAGGCTTTGGTGCTTTCTGGGCGGGTGCGGATCGTTGCACGTAATTCACTTAAGAATTCGTCTGTTCAGCTTGTTCTCGCTAAGCCTGTTGGCGACGTGGTTTTGGCTGCGGCGCACAGCAAGGAGCTTGTGAAGTACGGTTGGGTGGCTCCGACTGGTAATGTTCCAGCGGCGTATCTTACTGGTTTTCTCTGCGGCTCCAAAGCTAAGGCTAAGGGTATTGAGGCGGCGATTTTGGATGTTGGGTTGGTTGCGCCGACTAAGGGCTCGAGGCTTTTTGCCGTGCTGAGCGGTGTTGTGGATGCTGGCGTGGTGGTTCCGCATGAGGAGAAGCAGATTGTTAAGGAGCGTGTGAAGGGCGAGCATATTGCTAAGTATGGGAAGAGTTTGGGTGCTGGCTCTGAAGAGTATTCGGCGAAGTTTAGTAAGTATTTAGCTGAGAAGGCGGCTCCTGAGAAGCTTCCTGAATTGGTTGTGAAGGTTAAGGGTGAGATTGCTGGCGCGTTTAAGGCTGGCGGTAAGGTTGAGGCTAAGCCTGTTGTGAAGAAAGAGGCTGAAGCTAAAGCTGAAGTTGAGGCTAAGGTTGAGCCCAAGGCTGCGCCTAAAGCTGAGCCTAAGAGCGCCGCTAAAGCCAAAGCTAAACCCGCTGAGGCAAAAGCCAAAGCAAAAGCTAAGGCTAAGCCCGTTAAAAAGAAAGTTACTAAGAAGAGTGATAAGAAAGCATGATGCAAAGGGGAAGAAGCAGGGATAGGGAAACTTCAAGTTTAGAAACATGGGTTCCTAGAACACGTTTAGGCAAGATGATTCAGGAAGGCAAAGTCACGTCTATTGACGAGGTTTTCCTGAGTGGCTTAAAGATTTCTGAGTATCAGATTGTTGACGCTTTGCTTCCTGACTTGCAGGAAGAGGTTATTAACGTTAACTTGGTGCAGAAGCAGACTGACGCTGGCGAAAAATCAAGGTTTAAAGCTATTGTTGCTGTTGGCAACCGTGATGGCTACATCGGCTTAGGCGCTGGTAAAGCTAATCAGGTGCGTAACGCGATTGAGAAGGCTGCTGCTGCGGCGCGTTTGAACATTGTTCCTGTAAAGCGTGGCTGTGGCAGTTGGGAGTGCGGTTGCGGTAAGCCTCATTCGGTGCCGTTCATGGTTGAGGGTAAATGCGGTGGTGTGCGTGTGGTTATTGTTCCTGGTCCTAGGGGCTTGGGGCTTGTTGCTAGCGAAGTTGCTAAGGTTATTCTTGGTTTGGCTGGCGTGAAGGATTTGTGGATGCGGAGTTTCGGTGCGACGCGGACTGTGCCTTCTTATGCTTTTGCGGTTTTTGATGCGTTGAAGCGGACTTATAATTTGATTACTCAGGCGGATTGGGTGAGATAATTGAGCAAAAAAGCTGATGAGCGTAAATGCCTTGTTGCGGTGCGGGTTCGCGGAACCGTTAGCGCCATGCGTGAAGCCAGGGCAACGTTGGATTTGCTGCGTTTAAACAGGACTAATCATGCGGTGCTGGTTGATAATCGGCCAGCGTTTATTGGTATGCTGAGGCAGGCGCAGGCTTACGTGACTTGGGGTGAAGCGGCGCCTGAGACCGTGGCGTATATGCTTCAGAAACGGGGCAGGCTTGCGGGTGGCAAGAAGTTGACGGATGAGTACGCGGTGAAAGCTGGTTACAAGTCTTTGGCTGATTTGGCGAAGGCTATTGCAAGCTGCAAAGCTGAGTACTGGAAGCTGCCTGATGTGCAGCCTGTTTTCAAACTGTCTCCGCCAACTAAAGGCTTCAAAGGCAAAACGAAGAAGAGTTTTCGTGCTGGTGGTGAAGCAGGCTACCGCGGAGAAGCCATAAACGAACTCGTAAAACGCATGATCTAAAAAATCAACGTTTTTCTTCTTTTTCCATGTTCGAGATGGTTGTCATAGGCATAGGTTTGCTGTTCTACTTCAAGAAACGTGGACAAATAAACAAGTGATACGGGACTTTGTTCAACGCAATCGAGAAACTAAGGTAATAACCCTTTATCGCCCATAGTGTTTAAGGACATTGAGAATCTGTTCGATTCTGGCATTAAGAATTATAGGTGCAAATTGTTGCTGGATTCAGGAAGTTTTCAGAATAAGATTGGATTGATTTTCAGTAGACTGCTGATCATTAGGCTTAACGTGAATACGAGGGCTATTATTACGAAGTCTTTGGCTAACACTTCGCCCAGCTCAAACAGTTTCTTAGTGTCTGCTTTGTCGTCTTTTAACAGCGTGTGCCTTTTCTGGTACAGGCGAAGTGACACAAACACTGCGAGCGCTGATAGCACAAAATAATAAAGTAAACCCAACTGGAAACTCAATCCAACCAAAATCATCAATGGAATCAAGCTGTAACCCATTATTATAGTGAAGAAGAGTCCGCGCCTGAAACCCAGAACAACCGGAATCGTTCGGGCACCACTGGCAAAGTCTGAGGCGTAATCTGCCAAATCCTCCCAAAGACTATTGACCGCTGTGGTAACTCCAATAAGCAACACAAGCGTCACAATGTTAACTGAGAATGCTCCAAAAAAAGCAGCAACAATCAAAACAGGAACCGCACCAACAGTAAAGTTCACAATAGGTTTGGAAAGAGTTTTCCTAAGCCGAAAAGGCGGAGCAGAATATAGCACGCCAAACAATAGGCCAAGCGCAACAAACAGCACCACGTAAGGTGCCAGAGTAACCGCGCCCAACGCTAATGACAATACCGTGAATCCTGCGGCGATTAACAAGCCGACTTTTCCCAAGCGTTTGGTGTACTCTGCCCTAGCTGGGTCGGAAAGAACGTCAAGGTCAACGTCGAAAAAATTGTTTATCGCGTCCGCAGCGCTCCAAATACAAAACGCGATTGCACCGAGAAAAACCGCGCTGGTCCACGCCAGAGTTTCCCCCATGAGGAAAGCGGCGCCGACGCTTATCATAAAAAGCATTAAGCCCCGTTCTGCAGAAATGAACTGGGTGAGGCCCTTCAAATCCCGTAACATAGCGCACAAAGCAACGTGATATTATTTAAGAGTTCCCCACTGAAACATCATTTTTTAATGAAATAAAACAAAATAGGTGACAAGTTTTGAACCAAGTGCATTAAAAGCTTTGAGTGAGTGTTTTTTCTGCTATCTGAAAAAATTTTTGGTTGGATTAAGATTTGATCCAAATCCATAGCAACTATTTTCTACCTTTCGCGTGTTTTGCAGGAAGCGAAACCTGCTTTTTCTGTTTTCTTTTCAACTCTTTCTCGCGTTGTAGTTTCTTATGCTGCTCCAGACCTGCAGCTTTCTTTTCTCTTCTTGACATAACTTCATCAACTTAACAGGCAATACAAGCATTAAGCTTTAAAACGTTGTCCTTTTTTCGACAACTGAAGATATCGTGTACTCGGCCGACTATACCCTATGTTGATGTTGACTTGATATTCTTTCTACCGTATTCACTGAATCCAGTATACGCTGCATGGCTGCTCTTCTCTCAGTTGCCTCTCAATTCGTAGTTTTTGGTTGGTATCCAAATTTAGTCCAAACCCAAACATGCCATTAGTTAAATAAAACGTTAAACCCTATTTGCTTAGCTTCTCCTTAAGCTGAAACGTGTTTTCGTTTTGGCTAACCTAATATAGGTAGTCGCCATTTCATTTTGGTTGCTAGGATTGTCTAAGAGAGCCTATGTCTGAGGCACGGATATTTGCTTTTCTTCAAATAATTCTGGCAGGTAACTGGCGACGACTTTGAGAGAAAAGAAGGTACCGTTGGGCGAATATCTCGCTTTTCTTTCAGTAAAATATAGTGTTGACCCTGACAAACTTTTTCAGGTTTTAATTTCAACGAAAGAGCAGCAAAAAGCAGGGTGCGGCGAAATTTCAGTCGAGTGCCGAGGTAAAGTTGGTACTGAACGAATTTTTTTGATAAGGCAAGGCTCCACGGTGGTTGCGCAGTTGAGAGTTTCTGACGAGTTTCTTTTGGGGAAGGCTAATCCGCTTAGCAAGTTTATGGGTGCCGACAGGATTCGTAAGTACATAGCTAAAAAGAATATCATGCTTCAGTCAAATTTAATCAAAGATTTGCGGGTTGGCATGAGCCATGTTAATCTTAACGCGATGGTTCTCGAGATCCCAGAACCAAAGTGCGTGTATACTCGATTTGGAAATAACGCTGTTGTGACTAACGCCGTTATTGGAGATGACACTGGAACGATTAAACTTTGTCTCTGGAATGGCCAAATAGGCTGCATTGCGGTGGGCGACAACATCCAGATTAAAAACGCACGCACTTTTGCGTTTAAGGGCGAGAAGCAACTGCTGGTTGGAAATAAAGGTTCGATCAAAGTACAGCAAGTGAACGCCATCAAAGCTTAAAAACGTTGGTTAGACTAACTTTTAGTCTGGCAACAAATTATTTCAGATGACTATCAATCCTGAACTATAAACCAATCTCCGCAAATCTGGCGCACTTGAACTTGGAACTGGAAGGCTTACATGCGTCTTAACCAATCAAGAAACGAAGACACTTAAAACAGGTTTAAAAGCAAGTGGTGTCTTCAAATAAACTCTGCAAAGGTGAAAATCTTGTCTCAGCCAGTCTATGGAAGAATAATCAACTACAGGATAGGTATCCGAACACAGACATCGCATGAATGCCTAATTCAATTCAATGAAGTAACCTCTGGCGCTCAAGCAGGGCAACTTATAGGTCAAAAAGTTATTTGGAAAAGCGAAAACAAGACTCTCAGCGGGAAAATTATAGATATCCACGGAAAAAAAGGAATCTTACGGGTCAAATTCAAAAATGGAGTGCCTGGTCAAGCAATAGGAACAACGGTCGAATTAGTCGGCCAAAAACCCTGACCTTTCTAAACTCTGCCCTTATGGGTAAGCCGCATACTCGTTTTCGACTATACCTATTATGGTATTGCTTCTACTTTAAGGAAAACTCCACTGGCATACTGAACTGACTATGCTTTGAATCGTGTATATGCTGCTTTGCGCCCGTCATTTTGGTTGGTTGGTTAGATTAAATTTTAATCCCACACACACAAAACGGTTAGTTTTTACCGATTGTTGGGTGTGGTTTCTTCCTGTTGATTGTGGTTACTGGATGGTTAGGAGAAATGTATGTCTAAAAATAGTTAAGACGTACATTGTTTTAAGACGTACATTTCCGATTTCGCAGTGGATTTTTCTGTTATATGAGAAACTTGGGATAAGGGTAAGAAAGTTTGCCGTTTTTTGCTGATATTTAAGGTTTTCTGTTTTTGCGCGGGGGCAGAAGCCATTTTTGCTCCGCGGAAAAGCTTAAATATCGTTTCTGATGCCTAGCCCAGTATAGCATACCTGATGCTTCAGGAAAAAAATGTAACCCAATTTTTGTAAAAAAATAACCTTACCAGTGAAAACCATTTCTGAAGTCTTCAAGTGTGCTGTAAAAATTTAAAAACTGAGGTGATAAAATTTTGTCAAAAACAATAGGGCTAGATCCGCTGAGAGATTTCTGCAGATATGTGTTGTACACCGGATTCGTAAAAAATGCGCCGCGACCAGTTTCAGCCTTGATAGTAGCGCCGCCAGAACGCGGAAAAAGCACCGAAGCAAAAAGACCTGAAGGGAAAGGAATAATTCTCATTCAGGATTTAACGTCTTTCGGAATTGACAGGTATCTCTTAGAACTAACAGAAGAAGACCGCAGAATGTTCCACCATATAGTAGTTCCAGATTTGGAAAAATTGAAAACACGCAACAGGAATGTCAGAGAAGAACTAATGGCAAAAATGCGAATTGGCATGGATGAAGGAATTAAAGAGGTTTGCACTGGCAGAGATAGAGTTCATTTTGAAAGACCGATACAAATTGGTTTCCTTATGTGCACGACACCTGATGACCTTGGTGATAGAAGAAGCGTTTTCAGGTCTCTCTCATGGCAATCAAGAATAATACCTTTCACCTACGATTTCAGTGATGCCTTGAAAGCGAAAATTCTCGATTTTGTCGAAAACGAAGAGCATAACAAACAGCACAAAATACACTTTAATAGACGCGAAAAAGTTAACGTCACATTGCCAAAGAAATATGCGAAAAAACTCAATAAACCTGCACGAATCTTGGCACAGGAAATTGAAAGGTTTTCAAAAAAAGAGGACTCTACACAAGATAAAACTGAAAACAAGAAACATACCAGAAGATTGATTGGAATCCGCATAAAAGAAAACTTCATGACGTTACTGAAAGCCATAGCGCTTTATCATGGAAGCAAAACCGTGAAAGAAGAACATTATGAAGAGTTTCGCAGACTTTTACACTGGCTGAACTACAAATATCACACAATAGATATATGAAAAAATAGTTGAACGAGGTTTTGAGAAAATTGATTGAACAATTAGCGGAAGCTCTGCCCGACGCTATTGAGTATAAAACAGAACAGCCTGCAGAGAAATTCTCTGAGCCACTGTCTGCCTTCTTTCAACTGTCTCCATTGAAACAGCTTAGGTTCTGCCGTAAGAGGAGGTGAAAAAAATGCGAAAAATTATTTGTGAAACCAAGAAAAGAAAAAACAAAAAGGGCATAAAGACCATAAGAAAACAAAAAACCTTCTATGAACCACGAATCGCAAAGCAACAAATTAACTGGAAAGCGACAAAGCTAAAAACCACATTTGAAAGAAAACTTCCAAAGTTTAATCCACTCCCTGTTCACTTGGCAAATCTACGTAGAGGTATTGCTCCTTTTGACTTCGCAAGATTCTATGGCAACTTTGTAACATTGACTGGCAAGCTTAAACGATTCAGCTTTCAGGTAAGAATGGGAGCGCAATCAAGCGGCGCAGAGAAATACACTAAGATCCGAATAGTCTGCCAGAATCTACTACAAAATAAAGTTCCTGTGCACGAACCTGGTCAAATCTTTAGCTTCGACGAACTCTTGCATAAGACACACTGGACGCTGGTCAGAAGAATCGCTGAGTACAAGGTGGGCATGCAGTATGGCTAGTTATCAATCAACGCTAGATGGAAAGAAAGCAATAATACCGTGTTACAATGAGGGAAATGTGGTGCTTGGCTTTTGCAGCAACAATATTCTAATGCTGGACTTGGATCTGCACACTGAGACTGTTGCCAAGACGTTTGTAAGAAGTTACTCCAAATTTCACAGTCTTGGAAGCGTTCTGCTACTGTTAACGTCTGCGAGTACTCAAATCGACTTATCTGGAAACAAACTGAACAAGTACTCCGCGGTCTTTGGAAAACCATTGAGCTGGGAAGAAATTTGCTGGCACGTTAAAGAAGCGAGAAGACTTGGAATGGTGGAGCGTTCATTTCTCGCACTGAGAAAATTTGGTTACATCACTATCCGCGTAAACGCAAAAAACAATAAAACCCCGCCACCGAAAGTCGTAAAATTCTACAAACTAGGCGACATGACTGGCATAATCGAGTTCATAACTTTCAGAAACTGGTGTAAGAACATAGGCAGGCTTGGTGGAATAGAAAAGCAGTTAAATGCACACAAAATGCAAGCTGAGGAAAACAAGATAAGAATTGACCGTAATTTCCTGTGAGAGTGCAACTGGGAAAAATTGTGCTCTCACCTTTTTCTTTTTGCAGAAGACAGCAGTTCTGTGATAATGTCGTCGTAAGTTTCCCCTTTTTTTCCCAGTTCTTTCAATTTGTCTCGTGTTGCTTTGGTTATTTGAATTGTCGTTATTTCTTTCTCATTTGTCACAAAGATTCCCCTGTAGTTAAGACGTTATTCATTGTCTTAAGTATTGCTATAGTAGCTATAGTCTTATATACTATAAACTTGCTATATTCATATGTTAACTATAGCAACCATAGTTAATATAGAAACTATAGGAGATGAATGATATGCGAGGATCAAAAACTCTGAAAATAGTCGTAGACGGATACGGCTCGTACTTAGGAAGAGAAAATGGCTCTCTAATAATTAGAAACAAAGAGTGCGAAGAAAAAAGATACCCACTGTTCGAAAATGAGATAGGAGAAATACAAGTAAAAAGCGGAAATACAATAAGCTCCGGTGCGCTCGCTACCTGCGGCTTCTGGGGAATAAACGTTTTAATTGTAACCCAGAAAGGCCACGCTGTAGCGGTGCTGAAAAGCCTTGATGACGACAGCCACGTAAAAACTAGAATTGCACAGTATGAAAGCTTGAAAACTGACAAATGCCTCGAAGTTGCTAAAAGTATAGTTTTAGCGAAAATGGAAGGACACAACCAAGTTCTAAAAAAATATGGCTTAAGACGCTTAGACTACTCTCACTTTGAAAGAGTAAAGACAATCGAAGAACCAGATATAATTCGTCTCAGGCAAAAACTCACACAGATCGAAGCCAGAGCAGCTATGTTGTACTTCTGCGAAATTTACAAACTATTCCCAGAATTAATACGACCAATTCGGAGAAGCACATTCAAAGCCTACGACGGAATAAACAATCTCTTCAACTTATCCTATGAAATGCTGAAATGGAAAGTTCACATAGCATTGCTAAAAGCAAAACTTGAACCATACTTAGGCTTTCTCCACAGCATGCAACACGGAAAACCTTCACTAGTATGCGACTTTGAAGAATTGTATCGTTACCTTATAGATGACTTTGTAATACAATATTGCCGAGACCTGAAAAAGAGAGATTTTATCTTCAAAACAGAGAAACACTCTGATAAAAAGGGAAAACGCGAATACCTGAACGATTTCAAGACACGCCGATTCACAGAAAAACTAAACGAATACTTCAAAAATGCAATCATAATTCCAAGAATAAAAATAGGCGCAAAACAAGAAATTGAAACTTTAATCAGTGAAGAAGCGCTTCTGTTCGCAAAATATTTGAGAGAAGAGAAAACGCATTGGATACCGAGAATCGCGGAACTGCGGTAAGGTGTCCTTATGCACATCCGTGTTCCTCCGAAACGAACACGGGAGAAATTCTTTATAATCTACGAACTTTACGGGTGTCAAAAAGCCGTTAACTTTTTAACTGATTATTATGGTGTGAGAAAGATGAAAATAATTCTTAATGGTAAAAAGGTGGGGAACGGCTATATCGCTTACTACTTTAAGAATGAGGCGTTCTTCACAAAAAGAGGGCTAAAGAAAAGAACAGTGCTTCATGAGTTGTATCATCATTTGATAAAAGAGAATGTCTCAGAAATGCCTATTAAAACCGAAGAAAAAGAAGCTAATAAGTATGCAAAGGAATTCTTGACTCAGTCTTATCGATAAATGTGCATTCAAAGTTGTTTTTAACTGCCGTCTCGCCCTACGCGTAACTAGCGCGGTCGCCATATCAACCCAAACATGTTAACGATAACAGCGATTTCAGAATTAAACTGCTATTTCAAGCGCCTTGACCAATTTACGGAGAAATTTTGCACTATTCCAAGTGACCGACGATGTTAAAAGTGCGAAAATTCCAAATAATCATTTTATCACGTTTCTTACATCGCAAATGGATATTGCTTAATAATTATTAATTAGCTATCCATTGTATAAGTTGAAGGAAAAAACCTTTGGTAGCTACTCGAATAGATAAAGAGAAGATTACATTCCAGTCTAAAAACCGAGTACCGACTGATAAAGTTGAGCTACCAACTATTCAAGAAGCGCATAAGCGTTTTCTTCTTCGCAACATCAGAACTATCTCCGAAATTCTGCATACACTTTACGGGTCGCCAAATCTCGGGAATAAGCAAGACCCTTTAGATGAACTTGTTTATATCCACTTGTCGAAAAAGACAAATGAAAAAGGGTATGTCCAAGCCTTTGATAACCTTGCCAATGCCTTTCCAAAATGGAAGGGATTGGCTCATGCCGACACTTTATTGGTACAGCAACTAATCGAATCTGCTGGGTTAGGTAAGCAAAGAGCTGAAGAGATACAATCTAACTTTAGAGTAATACGGGATAAGTTCGGAGAAGAGAGTTTAGAGCCTATTAGAAAATGGTCTAATCATAAGGTATTTGAATTCTTAACATCTCTTAAAGGCATAGGACCAAAAAGTGCTTTATGCGTTATGATGTACTCGCTTGGAAGGAAAGTCTTTCCAGTCGATACGCATGTTCATACAATAAGTGAGCGATTAGGGTTTCTTCCGCCAAAACTTGACCACGACCAAGCACAGAAAGCGTTAGCTGACATCTTTCCCAAAGAATTCAGATACGGCCTCCATGTTGACATGATTCTACATGGTCGAAGAGTTTGTAGAAGAAACTCCCCTGCGTGCCATCTCTGCAACTTGGACAGGTTCTGCCTATTTAACAGAAAACAGTCATTGAGAAATGAAGCGGGCACACCAATGGTTGATGTTTTTTGTGGTGCGGGAGGCGCTTCCCTTGGTTTAACGGATGCGGGTTTTTCAGTAAAACTTGCTATTGATAACGATACAAAAGCGACCGATACATACTATCTCAACCATAAGAACATTTCAATCGACCAAGTGTTAAACTGCAATATCGAAGAACTAAGTTCTAACTTCCTTCGAAGTAAAGTCAAGGACAAAATCTTTCTGCTTTTTGGAGGCCCTCCTTGTCAGGGATGGTCTCATATAGGGAAGAACCACAAAAATGGACAGTATGGGCGAGATTTCTTGAGCGACCCGAAAAACAGATTGTATAAACAATTTATTAGGCAGTTGGATATTTTTGAACCAGAATATTTTGTCATGGAAAATGTGCCCGGTCTCCTATCTGCCCATAATGGTAAATACGCTAATATGATAAAGGCAGAATTTAGAGAGCACAACTATGAGTCAATAACTCTTATTTTAAATGCGAGCGACTTTGGCGTAGCTCAAAACAGAATCCGAGTATTTTTCTTTGGCAAAAGAACATCTGAAAAATGCTCTAGGGCAGAAGCAATGAAACGTTTATCTGGAATACAATCATTTTTAGAACAAAACGGTTCAGAGGCGAAAATATCTTTCAGACAAGTATTGTCGGGGCTTCCTTTGCTTAAAGCCGGTGAAGGAGCCAATGTGTTAATGGACAATATAACCGTATCGAAAAATCTTCCCGACTCAAAACCTCATCTAATTTTCAATGATTTAGCTCGCAAACATATGGCAAGAGACCGTAGAATTTATGAATTGTTAACTGAGGGAGAGGACTACAAAGAATTCTCCGAGCGATGCAAAGACACATCCCTTCTTCCCTATACTTCTGAATCTTTTCGAACTAAGTTTAGAAAAATCGACGGCAACCTACCAAGCCCTGCAATAATAGCACATCTGAGTAGAGATGCAAATTCATATATCCATCCTGACTGCAATAGGGGTATAACTGTCAGGGAGGGAGCCCGAATTCAGTCATTTCCGGACGATTTTAATTTTCTAGGACACGGTTTTTCACAATTTATTTTATTAGGCAACGCCGTTCCACCTAAACTTGCAGAAATAATCGGTAAGTCGATATTGGAAAATACAAAAGAGGGATAAAATGTCAGAAGTTAAGACCGAAAATGGAATTCTGAAATTCAGACCAAAAGCAAGATTGCTTCAGCTTTTAGGTCGTGAGTTAATTACCGATGAAGTGATTGCAATCCTTGAACTTGCCAAAAATAGCTACGATGCAGATGCTAGTGAAGTCACAGTAAAATTGACTGATGTCACCAAGAAAACAGGTCAAATTGAAATTAGAGACAACGGTCATGGAATGACACAGAAAATCATTGAATCCGCATGGATGGAACCAGCCAGAGATAACAAGAAGAATGAGCATGGGGAAAGAAAGAGAACCGATAAATTTGGCAGGTTACCATTAGGCGAAAAAGGCGTCGGAAGATTTTCAACTGACAAATTAGGTTCACATCTTGAAATCATCAGTCGCTTTTGCAAGTTCGACCCCAAAACCAAACAAGTTATCTATCTGGCCCCAGAAGAAGTCGCAGTTGTTATTAATGGAAAAGAATTTACGGATGATGCATATCTTGATGAAATAGAATGCGCATGGACAACCCGAGCTCCAGTAGAATTTACTGGGGACAGACATGGGACAATTCTGAGAATATCAGAGTTAAGAAGTGCATGGACTTTTGGAACTGTTAAAAAGATTAGACTAGGACTTGCAAGGCTTTCTAGCCCAATCGAGCAAGCGAAAGATTTTGAGCTTATAGTAGAATCAAATGAATTCGGAAAATTATCTGGCAAAATTGAGAATCCACTTCAAAGAAATGCCTCTTATTTTCTAGATGGCACAGTTGACGAATCAGGAATAATGACTTATACGCTCGAAGGTCCGAATGGAAATAGTTCAGGAAGTATAGACCTCAGAAAACAATTGGAAAATTTCTTCATCCACAATGGCGATAATATTAAATACAGAAAGCCTGCTTGTGGTCCGTTTCGATTTAGATTATATACTTTTGAAAGAGACAAAAGATTCTCTAAAAAGTATGGTATGGACAAAGCGAAATTAGAAGTTTTGAATTCATTATGCGGTGTCAGCATTTACAGAGACAATTTCAGAGTGTTACCCTATGGTGAGCAAGGAGACGATTGGCTGAACTTTGACCGCCGCAGAGTTCAGAATCCTGGTAAAATCCTCGGGAATGACCGAGTAATTGGCTATATTGAAATATCCCAAAGCCAAAACCCGAAGCTAAAAGATAAAACAAACAGAGAGGGGCTGCTTGAGGAAGGGCTCGCTTTTTCAGACCTGAGGGATTTGGTTACAGAAGCGACCGATTTTGTAGGTCTGCAAAGGTGGTTAGACCAGCCTCATGAGAAGAGGTCGAAGGAAAAAGTCGAGCAGGCTACTGCAGATATAGAAACAGGCAACGATACCATTGGAAGGACATCGACAAAAGTAATGCTTGACCTTGAAAATGCCAAAACAAATTTAGAAACAGGAAAAATTGAAGATGCACAAACCACGTTATCCTCCTCATTTACAGTTATATCCAAAAACAAAGAAGCGCTGGAACAAATCAACGAAGGAAAGAGAAAACTGCTCGAAGAATTGGCTGTTTCAGATGACCAAATTACTAACTTGATTGCATTAAGCGGTATCGGGATGACCGCAGAGAGAATGACCCATGAATTTTCTTCAGCTATTAGACATGCCATAGAACAGCTTCAACTTTCATTAAGTATCTTAAACCGTGAAAGAAGACCGCCAGAAGCTCGAAACGCCATTGAGGCCGCAATTAGTCAATTGGGAATTGTAACAATAGGTTTGGAACAAATGGAACCACTCTATTACTCAAAACGTAAGTACACAGAACTATTAGATGTAGCAGAAGTTGCCCGAAGCATGTGCATGTTCTTCTCCAATAATATTGAGGAACTTGGAGTCAAAGTCGAAATAATTGAAGAAGAGCCAAAACTTGAATTGGATGCTGGTAAAGGTCATATAATGCAAGTTTTCAATAATTTATTTGATAACACGCTTTATTGGCTCAAGTTCAAACCAAAGGCTGAGGTAGAGAGATAAAAATCAAGGTTTCTGGAAAGACTAGAACAGTAGTATTCGCTGATAACGGTCAAGGGATTGACGAAAAGGTTCGTGGACACCTGTTTGAGCCATTCGTAAGCACTAAACCTGATGGCCGAGGATTAGGACTGTATATAATATATGACATTTTGCAAAATTACAAGGCTGAAGTTGAGGTCTTAGAAGACAACAAATTGCTGAGTGGAGCAAACTTCAAAATAACATTTCCAGAGGTGTAAAAAACGTCCGTTGCCAGCCCCGTGATTTCTGAAATTCCTTTTTCAAGCGCTCTCATTATTGACAACAAACCAGAAGATATCGAACAGCTAAGGGCTGATTTGAAGAAAAGAAACTTGATGGTCATGGTTGCAAAAGGGTCAACCGAAGCTAAGACGATAATACAACAGAGGCCTGAATTGGATGTTATAATTTTAGACTGGCTTCTCAATGAGGAAGATGCAATTGAGGCACAAGAACTTCTTATATTCCTACGCAAGCAAACGTTTGCTCCAGTAATTATTTACACTGACAAAGGCAAGGACCCGCCGAGATTTTATCTGCGAGAGAAGAAACTGGACAGATTGTCTATAGTTTTCAACAAGAGTGAAGTTAAAGGTGACAGCCTTTTTAACGAAATTGCTAGTTGGTTGACGAATAAGCCCGAACTGAGAATCTTCCTACGTTGGTCTAGACAAGTTGAGCATAAGCTAAATGAAACCCTGTGGGACATCTATAATCTTAACGCCGAGGGCATCAAAGCAATCATTCGCTTGCTTTACACTGATGATGCCTTTTCACAACTGAGTCAAGAAGAAGAATTGATTAATTTCTTCAGCAGAATCTTGTACCGAAAGCTTGGAAATCATGAACAACTTCTAAAGCTCGTTAAAGCCGATATCGATGCTCTATCCAAAAACAAGAAGAAAGCGAAAACCACTACGAAACAAATTGAAAAACCTGAAATCGATGAAAAAGCAGAGTATCTATCGGAAGAATATAAGACATTTCATAGTTTTGAAAGATATCGACCTACAAATTCAAAATTCCTCTGGACAGGGAGCATTTTAAGAAACAAAAATGGAAAATATGCAGTCGTTGTTACTCCAGCATGCGATTTCTCGCATGCAGAAAAGATTGAAAATGTGCTTTTGGTAAAAGCTGAGCCTCTAGATGAATACATAAAAAACCGTCCGTCAGTAAGTCGAGGGAGCATAGAATCTTGTATTTCCCATAACACCGCATGCGTTCACTTTCTTCCTTACGCAGCCGGACTAAAAGATGGCCTAGTCTGTAGGTTCGATACTATCTTTAACATTAAATTGGAGCGACTGCAAAAAGATATCGAGAGCAATGAGGTAACTTGTTTGATGGCTATCGACTCACCATTCGTAGAGAATTTAATACAGAGAATGAATGGCTATCTCATGCGACTGGGAACAAGAGAAATTGAGCGTTCTCAGTTAGCCAAACTGTTAGCTTCTAAAGAAGAAGGGAAAACAGACTGACCTATATGGCATAATCGGTCAAGGATTATATTGATGTCTGTACGGTGACCACACAAATAAATGGAATGGAACTAAGCACTTAAAACCCGTATACTCGTTTTCGATTATACTATAGCTTATTATTGACTTGCTTTATTCTACTGAGTATATTATCAGAATCCAGTATACACCTTGACTACCTGCTTCTTTTCCGAGGTCAGTGTTGAAGCGTTGGTTGGGTGGGGTTGGGATTAAAATTTAATCCAACAACGCACGCAACACAAAAAAAGAGAATCAGTTGGATTTACATGCGATTCTATTTCTTCGCAAGTTTTATATCCAATGTTGAAACGTTCCTTGACCTGTTATCGCCTTCTCTTGCAGGCATATCTTCTGTTCCGATACCTATCGCTGTGACTCTGAGGTCTTTTATGAAGCGGTTGCAGGTTATTTCAGCCACATCAACAGCGGTGGCTATTGCTTTACCTCTTGCCTTAAGCGTAATTTCAGTGGTAGCGCCTGAAGAAAGAGCGGTCATAACTGCCATCACATAGCTCATCGGTGGTTTGTTTCCGATGAAAACGACCTCTGTTTCTTTCTCTACAGGTTTCTTGGTCATTTTCTTTGGTTCTTCAACGACAGCGCCAGGGGTGGATTTTTTCAAGTCCTCAGCGGCTTCTTTAGATTTTGGCTCTTCTGCCTTTTCGACTACAGGTTTCGGGTTTTTTTCTTCTGTCATTTTTTTCACTCCTTTTTTGTTTGTTTATTCGAAACTATGCAATATTCCGCGTCCAAGTAGACACTGAACATCAGGTAAAAAAGTGCTAAACACACCTAATAAACGCAATAAATACCGTTGCGTCACCTGAATTCTTTCTCTGCTTGTTTAGTCGCTTCAAAGAACCCCTTCTATTTTGGAAAAATGCTGGCTGGAGCTTTTTCCCTTTTGCCCGTGAAAACGCATCCCCGTCGTGCCCATGCATTCTTCTCGTTGAAACTGAAGTTTCGTTGGGTTTCACGTGGTTGTTTTAACCTGCGTTCAGAGAAACAGGATCTGCAATAAACTGGTCTGCCCGCCATAGGCTTGAAAGGGACTGTGTCCATTTTGCCGCATGCATCACATTTTATTTCGAACGTACTTTGAGTCGTGTAAAATCACCTCTTCGCCATATTGAAATTGAAAATTGAAAATTCTCAATTACCTATCAAGAGAGCCAACTTACCTCATTTAAAGGTTTATACTCCAAAAAACGAAAAGCTGCAATAAAAATCGAGAAAAACGAGTTGGTTGGATTGAAATTTAATCCAAGAATACCCGCCTGTAATTAGTTTGTAAATTTGTTTGTGAATTGGTGAATTTGTGAATTGCGTTTGGGTTCTTATAGTGTGGTGTTTTGTTTTGGTTTTGCCGGAACACGCATTGTCTCTATGCTGTTTGTGTGAGGTGAAAGCCAAAAAGGTAATCCGAAGCATATTTTCCGGCTATGCCGTTACAGTCCAACCATCATATTTGGAGCCTATTAGTGGTTCATTGCAGAAACCTATAGAGGGTCTATCCAAACAGTCTCTTGCAGCGCTATTTAAAGGGGGGTGTAGTAGCTCCGAGCACTAGAGCACAACCACCTCCAAAAACACCCGTAAACCCGCCTCAATTATCTCCGAAACCTAAAATAATACCCACAATTAGAGTATAGCGCACTCGAAGGTTAACACCGTGTCATCAATCATCGAAGACCTCATCGCCAGAAAAATCTTCAACAACCGCGGAGAAGAAACCATCGAAGTAGACGTAATAACCACAACAGGATTCGGACGCGCAAGCGCCCCAGCAGGCAAAAGCCGCGGAAAAGCCGAAGTAGCCTACTACCCACAAGGCGGAGTAAACGCAGCCATAAAAAAAATCGACGACCTCATCGCACCAGAACTCGCAGGACTAAACGCCGACTTCCAAGAAGAAATCGACAACACACTCCACGAAATCGACGGCACAACCAACTTCAAAGCCATAGGCGGAAACACCGCAGTCGCAATCTCACTAGCAAACGCAGAAGCAGCCGCAAACTCACACGGTCTACTCCTATTCCAATTTCTAGGCGGAAACACCGCCACAACCCTACCCTACCCACTCGGCAACTGCATAAGCGGCGGACAACACAGCAACGGCAAAACACCCGACATACAAGAATTCCTAGCACTCCCATACGGAGCTGAAACATTCCTAGAAGCCGCAACCGCAAACACCCTAATACACAAAAAAATCGCAGACGCCCTCAAAAAGAAAACCACCACATTCACAGGCGGAAAAAGCGACGAAGGCGCATGGATCGCCAACATAAACGACGCAGACGCCTTCGAAACCATAGCCAAAGCCTGCGAAGAAGTAGGCAACGAAATGGACTTCGAATGCGGCTTCGGCATCGACGCAGCAGCCTCATCACTCTGGAAACCAAAAGAAGAAAAATACGTCTACGCAAGAGAAGGAAAAAAGCGCGACACCACAGAACAACTCGAATACCTTTTAGACTTAATTGAGACATATCATCTCGCGTACGTTGAAGACCCATTCCATGAAGAGGACTTCGAAAACACCGCAGAACTCACCGAGAAAAGTAAAAACTGCCTGATTTGCGGTGACGACCTTTTCACAACCAACAATGAACGCCTAAGCGAAGGCATAAAACTAAACGCTGCAAACGCCATCATAATCAAAGTCAACCAAATCGGTACACTCACAGACGCCGCGGAAACAATGGAGAACGCGCAGAGACACGGCTACACCACAGTAATGTCACACCGCTCAGGCGACACATGTGACTGGCACATTGCACATTTAGCCGTAGCTTACAAGTGCCCGATGATTAAGACCGGAGTTGTTGAAGGTGCACGTATCGCGAAGATCAACGAGTTGGTGAGGATCGAGCATTTCTTAGGGAACAGAGCCGAAATGGCTGATTTAAAAGTAATTTAATGGAGGAACATGAAATAATGAGTGAAGAAAAAATTAAAGAGAATTTACCTGAAGTTGAAAAAAGCCCAGAAGCACCAGTTGAAGAGGAGCTCTTGCTGCCACGCGACACCATCTTGTCAGCGGGCATACACATTGGCACACGCATGAAAACTAGGGATATGGAACCGTTCATTTACCGCGTCAGATCAGACGGATTATTCGTTCTAGACGTGAAAAAAACCGACGACCGCATACGAGCCGCAGCAAAATTCCTAGCGCGGTTTGAACCAGCGAAAGTAGCGGTTGCAGCCGCAAGACTTTACGCTCAAGAACCGATTAAACAGTTTTGTGAGCTAACGGGCGCTATGCCTATAGTTGGACGTTTCATTCCTGGCTTGTTGTCGAACCCATTGTATCCTGACCGCATCGACCCTGAAGTGATTGTGGTTTCTGACCCCAGAGCAGATGCGCAGGCTGTAAAGGAAGCTGGTGCTGTAGGGCTTCCAATTGTGGCTTTATGCAGTACGGATAACGAGTTCGCTGGAGTGGACTTGGTGATTCCCACGAACAACAAGGGCAGACGCGCGTTAGCAGTTGTTTTCTGGTTACTTGCAAGGCAAATTTTGCGTGAACGCGGCGAGTTGGCGGCTGACAAGGATCCTGCGGTGACGATTGAGGCTTTTGAGGCGAAGATTTCAAGGGACGATGAGGAGGAAGGCTGAGTAGGTGAAGGTTCGGCGTCCAACTCAAGCGGGAAGCTTTTATGAGGGAAACGCCGAAGCTTTACGAGCTCAGATTAAACGTTGCTTTCTTGATGAGTTTGGTCCGAAGAAACAGCCAATAGTCAACGAGAATGGTCCACGAAAGATAATTGGCGTAGTATGTCCGCATGCAGGGTACATGTATTCTGGAGCGGTAGCAGCCAACGCGTATTACGCTTTGGCTTGTGATGGCAAGCCTGATACTGTGGTGATTTTAGGTCCAAATCACACGGGTTACGGCAGCGGTTTGGCGGTTGTGAATGAGGGCTTTTGGCGCACGCCTTTAGGCGACGTGGAAGTTAACGGCGAATTAGCCAACAGCATTGTGCGTGAAGCGCGTGTTGTGGATGTAGACGAGTTGGCGCATCGGTTTGAGCATTCGGTTGAAGTTCAGTTGCCTTTTTTGCAGTACGTTTATGGTTCGGGGTTCAGGTTTGTGCCTGTGTGCTTCCAGATGCAGGATTTAGCTTCTGTTGTGGAAGTTGGAAAAGCGCTGGCTAAGGTTTTAGCGGGTGAAAATGCGGTGGTTGTGGCTTCTTCAGATATGACGCATTATGAACCGCAGAGGAATGCAGCGGCGAAGGATAGGTTGGCGTTGAAGGCGGTGGAAGCGATGGATGAAAAAGGGTTTTACTCGGTTATTGAAGAGCAGAGTGTGACTGCTTGCGGTTACGGTCCAATTGCAGCTTTGATTGTGGCTGCGAAAGGGTTAGGCGCTGAAGAGGCTGAGTTGCTTTGTTACAAGACCAGTGGAGACGTAAGCGGCGATTACTCCAGCGTCGTCGGGTACGCTGCTGTGTGCTTCAGAAAATAGCTGTGGATTGCCGCTGCTCTAGTGCGATTTTTTTCTATAGCCCCCTTATTTATAGTTCCTTTATATAGTGCTGGAAACGCTGTGCAGAATAGACCCCCTATAGGTTTCTGCATACAACTGCTATTAGGCTCCAAGTATGCCGTCTTGCTGAAGAGGTCGTCGCAAGAAAGTTAAGGGCTCATTCAGACGGATATGTTTATATGTAAATTATCGGTTTGTTAGTCACCACTTAGCAAAGGGAAATGTAAAATGTCCGTTTGGCATGGCAGCTTACGCAAAAGGAAACTTACAGGCGGCAGAAAGCGCGCTTACCGAGTGAAAAGAAACTATGAGAAAGGCGGTTTCCCAGCAGAAACTATTCTGGGCGAACCGAGAACGCGGTGCGCAAGGGGACAAGGCGGCAACATTAAAGTTAAAGCCTTAAGCGCCAAATACGCGTCTGTGACTGACCCGAAAACTGGGAAAACCGAGAAAACCGAGATTCTGCACGTAGTCAAAAATGCGGCGAACGTGGACTACGACAGAAGAGGCGTAATGACGAAAGGCGCAGAAATCGAAACGTCGCTCGGCGTAGCACGCGTCACCTCGCGCCCAGGCAACGATGGCGTGATAAACGCGGTGCTCATCAGCGGCAAAGAAGAAAAAAGCTAAAAAGCTACTTCTGCTTCACGAGTTCACTTCGAACTTTCAGCAGTTGTTTCGCAATTTTCCTTATTGTCTGCTCTTTTGACCCGTTCTTTTCAACCAGCAGCATCCCAGTTTTAGCCCAAGGCGTCTTAGAATAACCAGCTTCCGCGGAAACTTCATGCTTCAAACCAAGCTTCAATGCTGCCGCGGTGACTTCCGCTATCTTCGGGGACGGCACTGCTAAGCTTTTAGGAACGCGTCGTCCTTCTTTTCTAGTTTTAGCCTGATCAAAGTATGCTGGCCAGATTATGGCTTTGTCTTGTTTGCGCATTTTGCTTTTTTCACCTTGGTGGTTATTTGTGAGCGTAATAGGCTGTTAATTTCGGCGCGACTTCAGTTATGTGCACGAAGCCGAAGCGTTCAAACTGTATCACAGTGTTAGGCTTTAACCTTTCGCAGGCGCTTTCCGCGATGCCTTCAATCACCGTGGCGTCAGGCATAACAACTTGGCAGGGCACATCACCATTCACAGGTATCCAGTGAATCAACTGAGCTTTCGATTTCCGCGCTTCCTCATAAGCAGCACTTGCAAACACGGCTTCCACCGAATACAATTTCGCCTGCTCAATCTTAACGTTGAACAACTCCATGAGCCTAATTATTTTCCCAGCTTCCGCGGTTCCCGCGTCTTTTTTCGCAATCCAGAAAATAGCTGTTTGCGTTTCGCCGATTGGCGTTACAGTGTATTCTCTGAAGCCTCGTTCAGGCTGCTCAGGATGCAATGGAAGTTTCGCCGTGAACGTTTTGGGCACATTCCGAACTTTCAGTTCAATCGGCTCAGCCACGAAAAAGTACCTGTTGCTCTGGGCATCCAGAATTTTGCGGTTGTAAGCATACAAGTTCTCCCAGCTTAAAGTGACATCCGCCGTTTTAGGTCCAACGTCAACTATCATCTTCTTAATAGCCTCAGCCGTTATGCCGCGCTTCCGCAACGCAGCAAACGTTGCCAACCGCGGGTCATCCCAGCCCGTGTAGCTGCCTTCGCGTATGCCTTGAACAATTTTGGACTTGCTCAGGAAAGCACCCGTAATTTTTAGCCTGCCGTAGTGTATGGACTCGGGGTACTTCCAGCCTAAATGCTGGTACATGTACTCCTGCCTAACCTTATTCGTCAAGTGCTCTTTGCCGCGGATAATGTGCGTTACACCCAAAAGGTGATCATCTACTCCTGCAGCTAAATTGTACAAAGGCCAGACGCGGTATTTGTTGCCAACTCGCGGATGCGGATACTTGTCCGTGTCAATAATCCTGAGCGCAGGCCAATCGCGCACCGCAGGATTCTGATGGTCCAAATCGGTTTTAACGCGGACTACAGCTTCGCCTTCCGCGTAGCCGCCTTCCAGCATGCGCCGCCACCGCTCCAACTGCTCCTCTACAGGCAAGCTGCGGCAACTGCACGGTTTGCGGGCTAAAGCTTGCGTTCTAAACTGTTCAGGCGGGCATGTGCAGACGTAAGCGTTGCCTTCTTGTAAAAGCCGCTCTGTATACTCGTAGTAGATGGGGAGTCTGTCGCTTTGGATGTATTCCTCATCGATTTTGCAGCCGAGCCAGCTTAGGTCTTCGCGTATGCGGTCGTAAAACTCTAAGACAGGCCTCTTCACTTTTGGGTCTGTGTCTTCAAAGCGCAGGATGAATTTTCCTTTGTAAATGCGCGCGTACTCATGGCTTAAGATTATGGCTCTTGCTGAACCCAAGTGCAAAACGCAGTCAGGGTTCGGCGAGAAACGCGTAACCACCTGCTTGTATTTGTCTGCGTTCGGCAAAGCAGGCAGGCGCTTTTGCTCTTCCACTTTTTCTTTTTTGAGGGCTTCAGGCCACTTCTCCTCAACAATCCGTTTCTGCGCTTCTGCAGAGAGGCTGTTAACTTCAGTAACCACCGTGCCGATTAAGGCTGAGAGTTCTTTCGCTTTTGTTTTCAGTTCTTGTCTTTCGCCGATGATTTTTCCTACAAGTGCGCCTGCTTGCGCTTTGCCGTCGTGCTGAATCGCGTTCAGCAGCGCAGCTTTACGAATAAGCTCTCTGAGTTCACTATCGTTTTCTAATGCCAAAGGGTTAACACTCTGCACGATGGTTAGATGCTTCGTTTAATCAAGAATTCCGCGAAGGCTTTTAATTTTTCCTTAGCCTCCGACGCTTGCAGAAGCTTCTCCGCTTCCTTCCAACTCTCTTCCACGGTATGTGTGGCTGTCTGCTTTGTGTGCTCGATGGCTTTGTATTTCTGCATTATCGCAATCGCCTCATCCCGCAACGCCTGCTCCGAGGTGTGCATGCCGAGAATCTGAATAAGCCTTTTCTTATCAGCGGCGCTTGCATTTTTCAAAGTGTAAATAACCATCAACGTTCTTTTGCCTTCGGTGATGTCCTGTCCTAAGCCGCCTTTCTTCTGCGCAAACTCTTTACCTGTTAAATCCAAAACGTCATCTTGCATCTGGAAGGCAACGCCTATGCTTTCGGCGTAACGCCCAAGCTTTTCGACTAATTCTTTGTTTGCGCCAGCCAGCACCGCGGCAAGTTTAGCTGCCATCCGCGCCAACGTTCCCGTTTTATACGCGCACATCTGCAGGTAATCCTCTTCACTCAGGTTATCTGCATTCGCTATGCCCCTGTGCCACGCAATATCCATTGCTTGTCCCATGCTGAGGTTAATCATTTCCTGCACGTACACTTCGTAGAGGTCGCGGAGTTTCTCAGGCTGAAGCGCGGCGCGTTTCTCCATAAGCGGCAAAAGCGGCAAATAATACATCGTGTTTCCAGCGTTAACCGCTATGTCCACGCCGTAAATCTTGTACGTGCAAGGCTTGCCCCTTCTCAACTCTGAAGCGTCTTCTATATCATCAATCATCAAAGTGCCATTATGAACAACCTCGGGAATAACAGCAAAATCCAAGTAGTCCTTGGCGTTTTTGCCTAACGCTTCACAAATCAGCAAAAACAATGCTGGACGCCAGCGTTTTCCGCCTCTGTCCAGAAACTCCCAAATCGGCTCGGCGACTGCTTTATTCAAAGTTTCCACGTTGTAACTGTGCCGAGGCGGATTAACCTTGAAAAGAACTGCGTCAGCAGTGAATTTTCTCGGGATGTACTTTTCAATGGCTTTATCTATCAGCGGCGCTGTCTCTTCAAGAAACCTTTCAATATCCACGTTCTAACGCGCCCCTCTTCTTGCATAGCCTTCAACGTTGAAGCCTCTTGCCTTAAGCCACTCAGCAGTTTTGCCCGTTACCACCACAGGCGCTTTCGCCAACTGCGCCACAGTTTCAGCTCCCACAAGAAACATGGCGTTCCTCAGTTCCTCCATCAAAAACACCAACGCGTTTTCAGTGTCTTTTGCGCCTTTAGTTGCGGCTTGAAGCACAGGCTGCGAAAGACTTGCCAAACTAGCGCCTAACGCTAGCGCCTTAGCCACATCCACGCCGCTGCGTACACCGCCCGAAGCGATTACAGGTAATTTAACTGTCTGCGCAGTTTCTATGAGGCTTGCAACTGTTGGGATGCCCCAGTCCCAGAAAGCGTCACCTAAAAAGCGTTGGACACTGTGTTCTTTTCCTTTCGCGCGGTAGTACTCAACCGCTGCAAAACTTGTTCCGCCAGCGCCGCTGACGTCTATCCCTTTAACGCCAGCCGCTTCCAGCTTCTCAGCGTCCTCCGCGGAGATGCCTGAGCCAGTCTCCTTAACAATCACAGGCTTATCCACTGCACTTGCGATTTCGCCTATTTTTTCGAGGACGCCTTTAAAGTTGGTTTGTCCTTCAGGCTGCACGGCTTCCTGCAGCGAGTTCAAGTGTATTGCCACGGCGTCCGCGTCGATTATTTCTATGGCTTTCTTCACTTCCTTTGCGCCGTAGCCGTGGGCAAGTTGTACGCCGCCTATGTTGGCGACGAGAAAAGCGGTGGGTGCTTTTTTTCTGGCTACTGCGAAGGTTGCTTCCAGTTTCTTGTTTTCTATGGCTGCGCGTTGGCTGCCCACCCCCATGCCTAAATGCAGTGTTTCCACGGCTTCAGCTATGGCGGCGTTTATCCGCGTTGCCTCAGCGGTTCCGCCAGTGATGGCGCCAACGATTATTGGCGCAGCAAACTTGTGACCAAAAACGTTTGTGGCTAAACTTACGCTTTGCTTGTTGATTTCAGGCAAAGCCCTATGCACTAAGCTGACGTCTTTGAAGCCTGTTGCGGCTTCTCGCGCTTGAGCGTTCTCACTTAAGCAGATGCGGATGTGGTCTGCTTTGCGCTTCTCAGTTTCTTCAGCCACATGCTACCCCTTCTCAATGATGGTGCCTTCCACTTTTTCGCCTGTCAACGCGCGGTAAACGCGGTTCGGCTTTGCAGCGTTCACGATTGCCACTGGGATGCCCTGTTCCACGGCTGGAATGAGCTCAGTTACTTTGCCAAGCATGCCGCCTGTAACGTCGGAAGCCGTGGACTTGCCCAGTTTACCCTCAAACGCCACCAGTTCCTGCAGCGTCAGGTGCGGGTGCACTTTGGCGTTTTTATCTGTTTTAGGGTCTGCGTCGCATAAGCCGTCAACATCAACGCCCAGCACAATTTTGCTTGCACCAAGCTTTCTGGCTAAGTGCGCAACAATCTGGTCGCCTGAAAGCACCGTGAAACCCAGCTTAGCATCTATGGTTGCGTCGCCGTAAAGCACAGGCGTAAAACCCATTTTCAGCAGCATTTTTGACAATGTTTCGTCGAATATTTTGATTCTGCCGTTCTCCGTCAGCATGCAGGATGACGGCGTGATGCTTACTGCTGGAACCTCATGCCACACCAAAGCGTCCATAACTAAACCATTCAGCACGGTCATTACGTGGTGGGTTTCTGCGAACCCGACTTTTTGCGCTTCCTCTCTTAAGCCTTCTTTGATACCGTATTTTTGGGCTGTGGGGTGCCCGAAGCTTCCGCCGCCATGCACTATAATCAAGTTTTTAGCGTTTACTTTCGCTATTTCTTCCGCTAAGCGGTTTATAACTTCGGTTCGCGCGGCAAGCTCTCCGTTTTTGTCAGTGATTACAGAGCCGCCGATTTTCAACACTACTGGTTTTGCTTCGCTCACTTCCTTTTTCGCTCCTCTTTCTTGCTTAGGATACTTGCGCCTAATTACTTAAACTATAACCATCTCGTTCTCTATTCTCACGCGGTCGCCTGTCTTTATGCGCGTAATGTCTATTTTGTCCACGGCTGGAATTTCAGAGATTATGGCGCCAACCGCCACCACGGTCTCGCATTCCTTGTTGACCATACCTGCAGGCGCCACGCCATTCTTCTTCATACGATAAAGCGTATAAGAACCAACGGTTGAGCCTTTCCCAGTTGGAAACACAAGCACTTTGCCTTTCACACTTTTGCCCTGCAACTCATGCCCTTTCTCGATTATTTCACCTGTGTTCGGATCTACGCCGCCGTAAAACGAGATGGGCTGCGAAGTAACCAAGGCTTCGCCTTCGCCCGTGCCCCTTGAGATTATTCTGCCTTTCAACTCCATTTTCCAGTCACCGCTGCTTGCACGCATTCTTGCATGCTGCCCATTTTGGTCTTCATGAGGTTTTGCCGTGAATAGAAACAGCCTTTCGCCGAGGTTGTCGCCAACGCTTTGAATCTGCCTTTCAACGGCGCCACCGCCATACAAGTGTCACAGGCAAATTTGCC
>CAZDLK010000022.1:0-29237 GCA_964506435.1 uncultured Candidatus Bathyarchaeia archaeon
GTGTAGCGGCTTCGGAAGCCTTCAGGCGAAACAATAAACTGCTGCTGCTTGCCGAGTTTCGCCGCGGTTTCGGTGACTTCTGCGCCTCCGCCGTGGACTAACACCAGCTTATGCTCTGCAGCCAATGCTTTCAAGTCAGCGACAAGCGTGGATGAGGCGCCTTCTTTGAGTATGCTTCCGCCCATTTTCACAACGAGCAACATGGCAGATCACATCGGGTGGAAACCGGTGCTTTTCAGCCCTGTGGTTTCGTCTACGCCCATGAGTATGTTTAAGCATTGGACGCCTTGTCCTGCGGCGCCTTTCACCATGTTGTCTATGGCGGAGAAAAGTATAAGCCGATTCGCGTGCCCATCAATTTCAAAGCCGACATCGCAGAAGTTTGTGCCAACGGCAACTTTGGGGTCTGGAAGCTGGTAGGGTCCTTTCTGGTATTTCACTAAGCGTATGAACGGTTCGTTGCCGTACATTCCGCGGTAGGCGCGCCAAAGGTCTTTGTTTTCTATTTTCTGTTTGGGAAAAGTGTGAATTGTTGCAAGGATGCCGCGGATAATGTTCACTGCGTGCGGAGTGAAAGAGATTGTTATTGGCTCGCTTGACAGGGCATTTAGTTCTTGTTCAACCTCGGCGATGTGGCGGTGACCAACCACCTTGTACGGTCGTACTCCACTGGACCGTTCTGGATGATGCGAGGCTACCGTGGGTTTGCTGCCGCCTCCTGAAGAACCGACTTTCAAGTCGACGACGATTTTGTCTTTTTCTATAAACCCTGCCTTCACGATTGGCGCTAAGGCTAAAATGGCGGCTGTTGCCTCGCAACCTGCACAAGCGATGAGTTTGGCGGTTTTGATTTCTTCGCGGTGGAGTTCAGGTAACCCGTAGGCTGCGTCTTTCAGCATTTCGGGGTGAGCGTGCGTCCAGCCGTAGTAGGTTTCGTAGTCGGCTGGGTTTTTGAGGCGGAAGTCCGCGCTCATATCAATAACCTTCAAGCCTGCTTCTAGGAGGTTGGGAACGAGGTTTACTGAGCCTCCGTGCGGGGTTGCCGTGAAAACTAAGTCGCAGTTTTTGCTTAGCTCAGCAATGTCCATGGGTACGAATTTTAGTTGTGTTATCCCTCGGAGGTTCGGGTGCGTGTTGAAAACGTATTCACCTGCGCTTTGACGCGAGGTAACCATAGTTACTTCCACTTCAGGGTGGAGCAGCAGCAAGCGTAGAAGTTCGCTACCGACGTATCCTGAACCACCGATTATTCCTATTTTCAACATTTCTTTTTTCACCTTTGTTGAGTTATGAGTTTAAATCATGCTTTGGGCGCTTTTTATGAGCGGCACAGCCACGTTTATGCCTGCGATGAGACGTGTTTGCTCCCAGAATTCAGGGCAAGAATTCGCCTCATGGAAGACTATGCCCTGCTGGTTCTTCTCCACGCTTTCTTCGATTACGCTTTTGATTTTTGCGTAGGGCTCCGTGCTCATGAAAGCGTGGAACGCAGCTTCCAACTTTGTGTTCCATGCTGGGAAATCCGTTAGACGGGTTTCATCAGCTTTAACCTTTTGCACTGCTTTAAACGCTACTGCTGCCTTGTCAAGTTCCTTTTTGAGTTGGTTTTCGTCTGCGGTTTTGTTTTCGCCCACATCAATCATTGCATCCAACGCGAACACCCATGCTTCGTATTCTTTGCCCAGTGCTTTGCCGCATTTCACGGCTAACTGCGTAATGCTGGGCGGGAGTTTGGCGTCGAACACGAGATTGCCCAAGTAAGTGTTGGTCCGGAAATCTTTGAATCCGCCCCGTGCCAATGCAACTGGGTGGCAGACTGGCGCTTTGCCCTTTTCTTTGAAGACTATTATGCGCAGGTCGTAGAACCATTTTTTGATTTGTTCTTGGGCTATGATGCCTACGGGGTTAGTTATTGAAGGCGTGATTTCTTGGATGTTGGTGATTAGTTGGTCGCGGGTTTTGGAGAGAACGATTTTGTTGCCGTGGGTGCCTGCGTCGGGTTTAATCACGATGCCTTCCGCTGAGTCAATTTCGTTTTCTAGTAGGTCCGCGATGTCTTTTTCGTTGCTGATTCGTGCGCCGCTTTTCATAGTGTCATAAGGGTCGCAGGGTACGTAGACTGTTTTGGGGATGGGGATGCCTTCTTTCCAAAAGTGCAGTAATGTGCGCAGTTTGCTGTAGCAGGTGAATTCGATTTGGGAGGGGTTGATGACTTTTTTGTCGAAAAGTTCCAGCGTGTGCGAAGCGTATAAGCGGCGGTTTTTGCTTTGTGCTCTGTTCAGCACTACGCTGATGTCTTTGACTGTGTCTGTGTAGTCTTTGCCTTTGGTTTTGACCGAGTAAACGTCTTTGTGGATGGCTATGGCGATTTTGCGGAATGGCAGGTAAGTTAAGGGGACGCCTAGTTGTTCGGCGGTGAGTTTGATGCCGTTTTCGTCGTTTTCTGAGCGTTCATAAAGAAGTGCGATGCTCATTGTTTGTTGCGCCTCTATGGAAAAATTTGTTTAAAAATTTTAGTAGATTGTTTAATTGGAAAACGCGTTGCGTTGACTGTTTATTCGCCCCAGTCTTCTCCTTCAATGGTTAGTTCTTGAAGGTCTACGCATCCGCCGTTTATGTGTTTCACTTCAAGTTCGAGTCCGCAGCTTGGACAGCTCAGGATTTCTCCTTTCACAATGTCGGCTGGAATGTCGAGTTCGGCGTCGCAGTCGGGGCATTTAGCTTTATTTATCGCTTTCACCTCTTGGGTTTTCAAATTGGCAATTGGCTTAATCATTGTTTATTACCACGTTTTTTATTATTGGAAATGTCTCTCAGATTAACGCGGCTTTCATTTAAACATTGTGACTTATTTATGACATATTGCGCTTTTAATGTTCCAAATGGCACAGTGTGGCAAGCGGCAGTTTTCCGAAAACTGCACAGACAAGCACAGCCGCAGACGGAATCCGCAGTGGCTATCGACTGAAACTACAGAAAACGTTAAATTTTTCCGCTGTTAAGAACATAAAGAGGCGCAAGGCATGGATGACACGGATAAAGAGATAATTCGCATCTTAAAGCAGGATGGACGCGCAGGCTACAACAGCATCGGAAAACAGGTTGGGTTGTCTGAGGGTGCGGTGCGGAAACGGATTAAGGTGCTTGCTGACGCTGGCGTGATACGGAAGTTCACGGTTAAGGTCAGTGTGGCTGAAGGCGCGGAGGCGATTACGCTGTTGGCGACTAATCCTGCGGCTCCGACGCATGAGGTTTCTGAGAAGATTAGGCATATCGCGAATGTGGAGACTGTGTATGAGGTTACGGGCGAGTATGATATTGTGGCGGTTATCAGCGGCACGAACGTGGTGGAAGTCAACGAGTGCATAGAGAAAATCCGCCGCGTAGACGGCATAATGAAAACCAACACCATGATAGTACTACGCAGCTAGCAAGCATCAATCATATTTGTATCCTATTAGAAACTCATTGCAGTAACCTATAGGGGGTAGGTCAACACGGTATCTCATGCCTGTGCCACTTTGCTCGGTGTGTGCTGGAAGCGCGGAAAACGTTTAAATTCCCTCAAAAACAGCAGTAATAACCAGTGCACAGCACGCGGGCCCGTAGCTCAGCCAGGTCAGAGCGCCAGGCTCATAACCTGTTGGTCGGGCGTTCGAATCGCCCCGGGCCCACCATGTTCTGCGTTTCAGTTTCTGTAAGTTGCCCTGTTGGAGTATGGGAATTAGCGAGAGGCATTTATCTTTCAAGTTACTTACCTTTGTGAGAACTATGATGAAACGCGTCTTTGTGCTTCTCCTTGCGGTTGTGCTTGTTTCTGTTGGTTTAGCGTACGCTGCAGTGTATTATAGTCAAGAGTCCAACGCTGGAGACGAGTTCTTTTTCGGGGTTTCTTTCGGTCAGCAAACTGCTGCGGAAGCAAAAGTCCTAATTGACAAAGTGAAGGATTACACTAATTTTTTCTTGATTAATTCTTGGGATATCGCCACTAACGAGACTGCTCTGGATGAAGTGTGCGATTACGCCGCTCAGGCAGGGATGAAGTTCATAGTGTTTTTTGATCTTATCTCCCGCGAAAAGTATCCGTGGCATCAAACGTGGCTGGAAACAGCGAAAGAACGGTGGAACGGCAGTTTTCTCGGCGTCCACCTTAGGGATGAGTTGGGCGGAAAACAGATTGATGATGCTCCAGAAAACAAGACGTTCACCGAAGCGGCTGATTACAGTGATGCGGCAAACCGTTTCGTCTCCAATATACTATCGGCCAACAGCACGATAGACGCAAAAAGCAAAGGCGTGCCAATGTTCATCTCTGATTATGCGCTGTACTGGTTTGATTATCTAGCAGGCTACGACACGGTTTTTGTGGAGTTAGGCTGGAACCACAGCACACAGCAGCACATAGCGCTTTGCCGAGGCGCAGCCAACATGCAGGACAAAGACTGGGGCGCCATAATCGTGTGGACCTATTATGAACCGCCTTATCTTGCAAACGGCACAAACATACTTGAAGACATGACTGCAGCGTACCGTGCAGGAGCAAAATACGTTGTCGTGTTCGATTACCCCACGTACCCTGAGGGGAATCCGTATGGCATATTGCAGGAGGAACACTTTGCAGCAATGCAGCAATTTTGGAGTTACGTCCACGATTCTCCACGCGGCACTTACGGAGAAGTTGACGGCAAAGTTGCTTTTGTTCTTCCCAAAGATTACGGGTGGGGCATGAGAAACGTAGCGGACAACATGTGGGGCTTGTGGCCTGCAGACGAAAAAGCGCCCATTATCTGGGGGAACATGAACAAGCTGATACAAAAGTACGGTTTCGAACTGGACATTGTCTACGATGACGCCCAGTTCAATGTTGGCGAGAAATACTATAAAGTGTACTATTGGAATGCCACTGTAGACTGAAACGCGTCAGCACTGGAAACGCCATGGGTTCTACTTGAACGCCTTGATTATTTCGTCAACAGGCATTATCTTCGCGTTGTAAACATACGCCAAATACTTTAAGCCCTGCTCATGGTCTTCCTGCGTAAACGCTTCAACGCCGTCTTCTGCGACTACTATTTTGTAGCCTCTGAAGAAAGAATCCGCAGCCATGTGCCTAATGCATATGTGCGTGTGCATGCCGCCGAGAACAACGGTTTTTACACCTTCACCAGCGTACAGGCTCTTTAGTAGCTGGTCTAAACCTGTCTCGTAGAAACTGCTGTACGTCCTCTTCTCGATAATGTAGTCTTTTTTGGTAGGCGCAAGCTCAGGGATAACTTCAGCGCCCTTCGTGCCTTTAATCGCGTGTTCACCCCACTTCTCCGTCACTTCCCAGTCCTCAGCATAATGCGCGTCATTGCTGTAAACGACGGGCACGTTGCTTTCGCGTGCAGCTTCAATTAGCCGCTTAAGGTTCGGAACAATGTGTTTAGCTCGGTCTATCGCCAATTTTCCAGTGACAAAATCGTTAAGCATGTCGATTATTACCACGACAGCATTTTCAAACAAAAACACATCTCCTCCTTCAACAAGAATAAATGATGCGACACAACCTATTTAATTTTACACTTATTCCGCGCTTAAACTGTACGAACCACACGTGAGTTTTTCCGCACCACTCTCCAGCACAAGCACCGTGTCTTCAATGCGAACCCCACCGTAACCCACAAGATAAATGCCAGGCTCATCAGTCACCACGTTACCAGCCGCAAGCACATCTTTACTGTTCGAGTTCAAAGTAGGCGATTCATGCACCTCCAAGCCTACACCGTGACCTAAACCATGCACAAAATGCTCACCATAACCAGCAGCGTCAATGACTTTTCTTGCTGCCTCATCAACATCCCGTGCCTTAACACCTGGCTTCACAGCTTCAAACGCTTTATCATGTGCTTCCTTCACAATCTCGTACAACTGCATCTGCTTATCCGAAGGCTTACCCGCCACCAAAGTGCGTGTCATGTCTGAACGGTAAAACTTGTACGTTGCGCCAGCGTCAACAACCACTAAATCGCCCTCGCGGATTACTCTGTCACCGCAGCCGCCGTGGGGAAACGCTGAGCACTCGCCTGAGGCAACGATTGTTTCAAAAGCCGCGCCATAAGAACCCTGTTTCCGCATTGCATACTCGATTTCCGCTGCAACCTCATACTCCTTCATGCCAGGCGCCAGCACTTCATAAGCCGCTTTCATGCCTTCACTTGTCAACTCGGCAGCTTTGCGTATCAGCGCGATTTCATCTGCGTCCTTCACTTTGCGAAGTTCTCGTATAATGGTGCCTGCCGTTTCAAGTTTCGCGCCTCGGATTTCTCTGTCTAAGGCACGCCAGCCTTCAAAGCCTAAAGAGTCCACAGCAAGCTTCTTGATTCGGCATTTCTTGGCGTTTTCTGCCAGTTTCGCCAGCAAGCTTTCATTACGCTCTACCAGTTCAACCCTGAAGCCTTTAGCTTCCGCTTTTACTTGCTCGTAGTTGACGCTGTACACGTAAATTGTGCTCTCGCCGTTTCTTGGGATTACAAGCGCCACTGCGCCTGAAACTCCAGAAAGATAAAGCATGTTAGCCCAGTTGAAAACTGCAAAGCCGTCGAACCCTTTTTTCTCAAAAGCAGCTTGCTTCAACGCGTCTATCCGACTCATACCATTCACCTATGGAAAAGAATTGCTGACTATTCTTTAACGTTTTTGCTTTTTAGCCGCCAGTGACCACGGGCATGAAAACGATGCGGTCGCCCTCTTTGAGCGGGGTTTCCATACCATTCAACTGGGTAAAAAACACGCCGTTCACAGACAAAATGTAATGCGGTTTCATTTCAGCGTCTTTAGGGTCGTACACGGCTTTCTTGAAGGGCTCGCCGTGTTTTTCAGCCAGCGCAACCAGCAAATCGTGGGCTAAAGCGCCGTCTCTAAGCTCGACGTGTTCGCCTTGTTCCAAGCCTAATGTTTGTTTGATGTAGCCCAAGTATTCAACCGTTAATTTCAAAGTTTGAATCACCCAAGCCCTTCAAGTATTACCAGTGTTGAAGATGTTATATATTCATTTCTTAACGAAAAATCCTGTTTAAACGGGCGTTAATGGCTGTTTAAGCGTCGTTCTGAACGCCAATTCATAAGGGAATCAAATTAAGGATTCAACATCGATTTCCGCCGTGAAACGCCACTAGATTAATATAGTTTCCACTCGGTCTAAATATTCCAATAACATATGTGGAGAAAAAGAAAATGTTTGCTTACGCAGGCAAAATTCTCCGTGTAAACCTCACAACCGGAAAAATTACCACTGAACCCTTAAGCGAAAAAATGGCCAAGGATTACATTGGCGGCATAGGCTTGGGCATCCGTTTACTTTTTGACAATTCTCGTCCAGGCGCAGACGCGTTTGACCCAGATAACCCGCTAATTTATTTAACCGGACCACTCAGCGGCACCTTGGGACCAACAGGCGGAAACAGCTACGCCGTCGTGTCCAAATCTCCCGCCACTGGCGGTATCGGTAATGCTGAATCCCACGGCTTCTTTGGTCCTGACTTTAAACGTGCAGGATACGACGCGATTATCATCACAGGCAAAGCGGACAAGCTGTCGTACTTGTGGATTGATGATGATAAAGTTGAAATCAGGAACGCTGAACAACTCCAGTATGAAACAGTCTACCACACAGACGTGAAAATCAGGGAAGAACTAGGCGACTACTACATTCGAGTTTCAGCAATCGGCGAAGCAGGCGAAAAACTCTGCCGTTTCGCAGCAATAATAAACGACGAGTTCAGAGCAATTGGGCGAGCAGGCATGGGCGCTGTTATGGGTTCAAAAAACCTTAAAGCCATAGCAGTTCGAGGAACACATGATGTCAACGTGGCAGACTTTGACGGGTTCAAGGAATTTATTAAAATGATTTACGAACGCATGAAAGGACCCGCAACCAAGAAGTACAAGACGTTGGGAACTCCGGAAAACGTTTTGGTTTTGAATTCGCTTTCTGCTTTGGCGACGAGAAACTGGACTAACGCCACTTTTGAGGGCGCCCAGAAAGTCAGCGGCGAATACTTGAACGAGCATTATGTTAAAAAAATCGTGGGTTGTGCAACGTGCGGCATGCGTTGCGACCACATCGCAGTGGTTCCTGAAGGACCTTATCAAGGCTCAACTTCCCGCTTGGAGTTCGAGTGCCTCTGGTCAATGGGACCGTTATGCGGAGTTGACCGTCTTGACGCTGTTATCGAAGCCATGCGCATCACCAACGAATATGGCATGGACGGCATATCCATCGGCGTCGTCGTCGCGTTCGCAATGGATTGTTACGAGCACGGCGTGATAACGAAGGAACAGACAGACGGCATTGACCTCCGATTCGGCAACGCTGAAGCGCTCATAGCAATTATTCACAAGATTGGCAAACGTGAAGGCTGGCTGGGCAACATTCTCGCCGAAGGCACTGCAAAAGCAGCTGAATTAATCGGCGGAGACGCATACAAGTACGCCTGCCACATTAAAGGCTTGGAGTTGCCAGGCTACGACCTGCGCACTTTGAAGACTGCAGCGTTGGGCTTTAGTGTTTCGTTCCGTGGCGCTTGCCACCTTAGAAACGGCGCTTACTCGCCTGACGTGAAGGGCAAAGTGAACCGTTTCAAGATTGAGCCGGGCAGGGGCAAAATGATTGCTGATGAAAGCAAGATGTATAACATTATTGACTCGCTTATAGTGTGCAAGTTTTCAAGAGGCACTTATTATGACGGTTGGAAGGACTTGGCAAACTATTATACGTTAGCTACAGGAATCCCCATGACTCCTGAGGAGATGATTCTAGCTGGCGAAAGAATTGAAAATCTCGCAAGGCTCTTCAATATCCGCGAAGGCAAAGGCACTAGGAAATATGACACGTTGCCATGGAAAATAGAGAACTGTCCAGTGCCTGATGAGGGACCAGCGAAAGGCGTTGTCGTTAGCGAAGAGGAATTCCAAATAGGCTTAGATGATTATTATGCGGCGAGAGGTTGGACACCAAACGGTGTCCCCACAGTTGAGAAGCTGAAGGAAGTGGGTTTAGAAGACTTGGCTTACATAGCTGAAAAGGCAGATAAGGAAGGTGCGTAAGGGATGGTGCGACCGCAAGACAGAAAATTCGTCACCGCAGACCCAGAAAAATGCATAGGCTGCGTAGTCTGCGAATACGCCTGCTCAATGTCCAACGAGAAAACCTTTAACCCGACGAAGTCAAGAATCCGCGCGTTACGCATGGGACCACTTAATAACATAGCCGTTACGTGTCGTCACTGTGAGGAGCCTGCCTGTGTGGCTGCCTGCCCGAGAGATGCGTTGCGTCAAGAGGAAGACACTGGGATAATAGTGGTTGATGAGGAAGCATGCAACGGTTGCGCTTGGTGCATCAGCGCTTGTCCATTCGGCGCGATGATGATGCATCCAGATAAAAAAGTCGTGTTCACCTGCAACAGTTGCAAAGACCAGCCTGATGGTCCACAATGCGTCAAGTGGTGTCCTGAAGAAGCTTTAAGCTTCGTTACGGCTCAGCAGCTTGCTCAGAAGTCGCGGTTGACAGCTGTGAAGAACCTGTTCCAAGAAGCTAAAGAGAAAAAGACAGCAAGCAAGTAAGCGTCAGGCTTCATTCTCTTTTTGTTTTATTCCTTTCTTCAGTTTCATAAAATAGACTATGCCTGCGACTGCGGCAACAATGGCACCTGAAATTATAGCCGCTGCAACCCATTCTGTTAGATTAGGCTGCACAACTATTTCTTCAGCGACAGTAAAGTAGATTGTTTCTGAGGTTCCAGTGTTTCCAGCAGTATCATTCACGGAAACGGAAAGGCTGTGTGCTCCAGTTGACAGGGCGGTTAGCGTTATGTTTCCAGTGATAGTCACGTTTTCTTGTCCGTCTAGACTGTAGCCTATCCATGACGCTGTGTTGTTTACTGTGAATGTTAAGGGAATGCTGTTTGTGTTGTAGGTTTTGTTTTGTGGCGAGTTAACTGAGACTGCAAGCGGCGCAGTTGGTTGGGGAGGATTTGTGTCATTTGGCTTGTCTTCATTTGCTGGAGTTGCTGTGTTCTCAGGTTGTGTGTAAATAGGGCTGTTAATGGTGAAGTGGACTGTGGCAGCGGCAGAGTTTCCAGCTGCATCAGTGGCGTAAACTGTTAGGCTGTGCAAACCGTTGGATAAACCGTTGAGAGTTACGTTTCCCAGAAGGGTAACGTTTGCGTTTCCGTCAAGGCTGTAACGTAGGCTTGATGTTGGTTCGTCTACGGTGAACTCTAAGGAAACAGTTGTGGACTGATATACTGTGTTTGTTGGGGAAGAGATGTTGATGGTTGGGGCTGTGATGTCTGGTGGTGGAACAGGTGCTTTCGTAAGCATTAGTGGATAGTTGTCTTGGTTGTTTTCGTCTAAGACATACGGTGTATCCCATATGTCTGAGTCATCTATTTCTGTGGCGTTTGGGTATTTTTCCTCGTAGTCGCTCCAGTAGTTGCCGCCGGAAGGATAGCCGTTGTCCCAGTTCTCTATTGAGTTGGACAAAGCAGCTTGTACCGTGTTGTTCTCGAAACTGTTATAGTGAATTTTGTTGCGCTTCTCTGAAGCAGTGTACTGCGAGAAATTCAGTGTGATGCCGTAGCTATTGTTGGCAATGATGTTGCCATAGATGTTATTATCAAGAGAATCCTGCAAGTTTACGCCGCTGTTAACGTTCAGTGTTATCGTGTTCCCAGAGATGAGGTTGCCGCTGCATTGGTTGAGTGAAATGCCGTTCCAATTGTCAACTATGTTATTTTGAAATATTTTGCATCCGGTGACGTTGTTGAGGAGGCAGCCACAGGCTGATGTGGAACCTGTTTTGCTGCTGTTTTCTATCGTGAAGCCCGTTATGCGCACGTTGTTTGCTGTTATTTCAACAATAGCGTTTGCTACGCCTCCGCCGTCGATGATTACTGTTTTGTTGTCTTCGCCTTTGAGTGTGATGCTCTTGTTCGCAACCACGTTTTCCCTGTATGTTCCAGCATCAACATGAATCACGTGGCCGTCCTTTGTTTCGACTGCGTTGATGGCTTCTTGAATTCCAACATAGTCAAGTCCAGTGTTGGTGTTATAGACTGGCAATCTGCTTGGGGACTTTATGTACGTGAATCGTCTATCCAATATGTTGACTTTCTGTGCGCTTGTCACTGTGTTCCAGTCTGAGCTGAAATGAACTTCGTAGACGCCGTCATCGGGGAAAGTGTAAGAGGCTGTTTCTGTTCCGAAGATGAAGTTGATTTTTCCTTTCCAAACGGGGATTCGAATAGTCTTTGATTCGTAGTCAAAACGGAATTCGTCTGCTGGAAACATGGAATACCAGTCCTGATATGTCTCTTCAATCAGGGGTATTGCCAAGCTGCCTGAGTCGGGAACTATTCCGTTCAGAAACAGTATCATGGCGCCTGCACAAGTAGCGTCGTCACTGTAGCCTCCATTCTCTCTCCAACTAAACCGTCCATTGCTGTACATGCTGCTGTTGTCAACTAAGCCTTGCCACGCCCTCGGAGAACCTGATAAAAGACCAATAAAGTTTGACTGCATGGAGCTGTTCATCAAGCAGTAGTAACTGTGCATTGCAGCCCAAGCGGCAACCGTGTTTTCCAGTCGCTTCTCCGGGTTTGATTCCGAATGTCTAACCACGTAAGCGTTTGGGCTCCAAAGTTTGGCTGACCAGTTACCGCCAGAAAGGAACTTGTAATCGAGGTCTTGAAGTATGTATTCTGGAAAATTAGGAAGCGCATAGCCGTTGGCAGCATAAAGCTCGGCTATTATCTCAGCGAAAGAGCCTGCTTCACATTCAACTTGACCTGATTTTCCAACGTAGGGGAAATAGCTGCCTGACCAATGGTAAGCGCACAGGTGTGTCCACATCTGCCTTGCGTAATCAATCGCGTCAGGCACACCTGTTTGGTGAAACTTCAGGAAAAATGAAAGAACTTGGGCGTTTTCGTCGTAGTACCGATTCAAGTAGTTAGTAGCAGTTGCATTTTCGGGGTCGAACCATAAGAAATCGTTGTCGTCCTGCCAGCACTGCACATATTCCTGAAAAGCAAGATCTCTGTTCCATTTGGAAACGTCAGCCCCAAGCTCAGCGGCATAGTTGTATGCGAAGACCAGAAACCTCCAGTAAACCGACATTACATGTGGGTCAACGTTGGGCCAGTGCCCAGCCATCTGCTGCATGTTCAAGGCTTCAGTTAATTTTTGGTTTAGAATAGACGAGTTGGTGTTGTCAATTTCCGCTATCCGTTTGGCTTGCACCAACGTTTTGAAGTCGGAAATCTCAGGAGCCACTGCATCATAATTGCCTTGACCAGTAAATATTAAGCCGAAGTGCGGAATAACCCAGGATGACGGCGAAGACCAATTTACCGTATTTATCGTTACATTAAGTTGGTCTGCCAATGTGTATTCCGAGGCTTGAATAGGAACGGTAACTAGTCCACATAGAAAAATCACGATTAGCATGAGACTTGAAGTTTTCGCCGTTTTCACAGCCCATTTGTTGCTCCCGAGGAACAAGCCTCAATCTCCTGCCAAGTTATATCATATCATTTCTTAGAATTTTGTCTTTAAAAAACAATTGGAACTTAATCTTAAATAACTAACGGGAACAGTTAGCAGAAAAAACGCCATGCGCCCTGAGTACGTAATCAGCGTTATGACAAATCATCAACTTTTAAGGCTAGAACCCATTAACTTAATATAGTTTTCATCTGACTAATAATTCCACATGCATGGAGGAACATAATGTTGTACGGTTACGCTGGCAGAGTTCTTCGTGTCGACTTAACAACGGGAAAAACCCGTGTTGAACAATTAAATGTTGATATAGCCAAAAAATACATAGGCGGCATAGGCTTAGGAATGAAACTGTGGCTGGACAATTCCCAGCAAGGCGTAGACCCCTTCAGCCCTGACAACCCGCTTGTGCTGGCGCTTGGACCAATATCGGGAACAATGTTTCCAACAGGCGGAAACGGACATGTGTTTATCTCGAAGTCTCCAGCCACTTTAGGCATCGGCGAAGCCGTGTCGCACGGCACTTTCGGCGCAGAACTGAAACGCGCAGGCTACGACGCGGTTATCATCACAGGCAAATCGGAAAAGCCTGTTTACTTATGGGTTGATGATGATTCAGTGCAGTTATTAGATGCGGCGCAGCTCATGGGCAAGTCGCCTTCCGAAAGCGAAGATGCAATAAAAGACGAGTTGGGCGACTTTTACGTGCGCGTTGCAGCTATAGGCTTGGCAGGCGAGAAACTAAGCCGTATCGCCTGCATAATAAACGAGAAAACACGTGCTGCTGGAAGAACAGGCTTAGGTGCGGTTATGGGTTCCAAAAACCTGAAGGCGATTGCTGTCCGCGGAACACGCGACATAGTTCCAGCTAAGCCAGACGAGTTCATGGACATGGTTAAGGACTTCCATGAGAGAATGAAGGGTCCTGCTACGCAGAAATACCGAACTTTAGGCACAGTGGAGAACGTTCTAGTTAACAACGCGCTATACTGCATGCCAACGCGCAACTACAATAATGCGCATTTTGATGGAGCAGATAAGGTAAGCGGAGAAGAACTAAACGAAAAGTATGTGGCGAAAATAATAGCATGCAACTCTTGCCCAATGCGTTGTGAGCATGAAGCAGTAGTGCATGAAGGCCCATACAAGGGAACAATGGCGCGAATGGAATACGAGTCACTATGGGCTCTGGGACCAAACTGTGGCGTAGCCAAGCTTGACGCCATAGTAAAAGCCGCCGAGCTTTGCAACTATTACGGAATGGACGCTCAAAGTGCAGGTGTTGTTGTGGGCTTTGCCATGGACTGCTACGAAAACGGCATCCTGTCGCAGGCAGACCTTGGCGTGACAGAAGCACAATTTGGCAACGCGGAAGCTATGATTCAGCTTCTTGAAAAAATAGGTAAGCGCGAAGGAATCGGTGATGTCCTCGCGGATGGCGTGCGGATTGCTGCACAGAAAATAGGCAAAGGCGCAGAGAAACTGGCGCAGCACATCAAAGGCTTGGAGGTTACAGGCTACGATTTGCGCTGCCTCAAAACCGCAGCTTTAAGTTTTGCAGTGTCCTTCCGAGGAGCAGACCACAACAGGAGTAGCGCTTATGTTATTGACATGAAGGGCAATGTTGACCGATTGAAAGCCGAGAAAGGCAGAGGAAAACTCGTCAAAGACCTAGAAGACACTTACGCAGTAATTGATTCACTAATAGTCTGCAAGAACTCACGAGGCACATTCTACAAGGAAATGGCGGACATGGCTAAACTCTACAGTTTAGCAACAGGCTACGATACAACACCTGAAGAGCTGAAGACAACCGCCGAGCGAATAATCACCCTCGCAAAACTCATCAACATACGCGAAGGCTTAATCAGAAAAGACGACACGTTACCGTGGAAAGTCATGAACACGCCAGTACCGGACGACGGACCAGCAAAAGGCGCAGTTGTAACGCAAGACGAACTTGACTTGCTTCTGGACGATTACTACACATCTCGCGGTTGGACACTTGAAGGTGTACCCACCACAGAGAAGCTTAAGGCACTCGGCATGGACGACGAGTTAAGCATCGTCGAAGGGAAACAGGAGGCGTAACCAAAATGGTCAAGATTCATGAACGAGAATTCGTCTCCTGCGACCCAGACAAATGCGTAGGCTGCCAAATCTGCGAATACGCTTGCTCATGGACGAAGGAAAAAGCCTTCAACCCCATGAAATCCCGAATACGCGTGGTGCGCGTAAACCAAATAGCCAACATGGCAGTTTCATGCAGACTCTGCGAAGAACCAGCCTGCATCGCCGCATGCCCACGCGACGCATTAACGCAGTCAGAAGACACAGGAGCCATAATAATTGACAATGACAAATGCAACGGCTGCGGATGGTGCATCGAAGCCTGCGACTACGGCGCAATAATGCTGCATCCCGAAACCAAAATCGTTTACGTCTGCGACCTCTGCAAAGACAAGCCTGATGGTCCACAATGCGTCAAATGGTGCCCTGAAGAAGCTTTAACGATAGTAACAAGCGACGTGCTGGCGCAGAAATCCAGAATCGGCGCAGTGAAGAAGCTCTTCCAAGAAGCAAAAGCAAAGAAAATAAGCTAAGGAACCCTTTTTTCCAGTTCCTTTCTTCTATTGTTTTTTTCAACATACTTTTGGCGCTGAAAAACGCGAATAGTGACCTACCCTCTACAGTTTTATGCATAGAACCACTATTAGGCTCCAAATATGATGGCGAGGCTGTTGTTGTGCTTTGTAGCGAGAAGGAATAAGAGGCACACCGGGGAACTGTCAGTTCAGCTCATTTAAATAAGGGGGGTATAGTCTTTCCACGCGCTAGAACACACAGCAGAAAACCAGCACTTAACCATAAAACCGCAGAGAAAACAGTTTATTGCCACAAAACCCTTCTCTAAACAACAAACAAGGAACGACACAAATTGAAACTAAGCCTATCCAACGGAGTATTCTCAAAACAAACCCTAGCCAACAACATAGCCTCAATCAAACAATTAGGCTTCAACAACTTGGAATTCAACATGAAATGCGTAGAAAAAGAACCTGACGAATCCGTACACACCGCAAAAAAACTCATCACCGCACACGGACTAAACTGCCTAACAGTCCACGCCGCTACCCTCCACGTGCAAAACGAAACAGAAATAGCAAAAGCAATCTACTACGGCAAAGTCTCAGCAAATTTCGCCCACGAACTCTCCGCACCAATCCTCGTAGTCCACTCCAATATTTCGCGAAAACTACCAGAAAACCTAAGACACAAATTTCTAACACGAATCTTCAAAGAACTACGCCACTACACGGACAACCTAAGCTTGAAATTGGCTTTAGAAAACCTCTCATACGCCTCAAACGGATACGGCAAAAACGTCACCGAACTCGAAGAAATCCTAAAAACAATAGACAACGACGCAATGGGCATAACACTAGATTTCTGCCACGCCGAAGCCACAGGACAAACCACCAACCTCCTCGAAAAATACGGCAAACGCCTGCTAAATGTCCACTTAAGCAACCGAGCACACAAACCATTCGACACCGAAACACCAAACCTAAAAAACTTCATCACAAAACTCCAAGAACACGGTTACCGTGGTCCCGTAACACTTGAACTGAACCACAAATGCACAATTGAACAAATCCAACAAACAAAAACAATTATCCAAAAAAACCTAAACTGAAAAACAAAAACCAACGCAACCAACTACAACACCCTGCTTTTCGCCTTAACAGGCACCTGCAGCACACGCATCTTTTTATGCCTCCTGCTTTCTAACAAACACACGGCGAACACCAGTGAAATTCACCGAATTCAGAAAAAAAGCAAACCTACAATTCAGCGTAGACAACGACAGATACACCATAGCTAAACTCAAAAAAACCCCAAAGTTTTCAAAAGAAAACTTCGCCATAATCAAAGACGCCAACGAAGTCACAATCATAACTAAAGAAGGAACCAAAACACAACACATCTCCGAAGAAAAATTCTTCAAACTCATCACCTTCGACACCGCACTGCCGTTTGAGCTAAGCGGCTTCCTCGCACACATCGCCACACTCTTAGCAACTGAAAACATACCCATATTCGCAGTCTCAGCCTACTCCACCGACCACATACTCGTCAAAGAAACAGACCTGGATAAAACAGTGAAGGCTCTAGAAAAAGACAACATCAAAAACAACACACCCACTAACACCCACAGCTTCCCAACGACTTAGAGTTCACGATACACGGTTTACACCCTGAAGCTTTTCAAAAAGATATATCGAAATTGGGAATATATCGAACTGTAAAATAACCGTTATATGAAGTCTTACGATAATGCGTGTATATAAGTAAAACACACTAACTGTTCAACACAAATACACAAAAGGCGAAAAAAATGACGAACACAACAAACCCAAACACGTCCCCCAGAACGCGACGCGGTAAAGAGAAAAAGAACACACGCGAAAGCACATTCAACGCGCTAATGCTGAAAACAGTCGACGAGATTTTCTCATCATTCGGACGCTCCTGCAAACAGGCTCTATACTTCCAACTGAAAAACACTTTCAACATTAAGAAAAAAGAAATCCCCCTAAAAACCGAAGAGTTCGCTAAAGCGCTTGAGCAAATCTTCGGAATAGGCGCAAAATTCATCGAAATGCAAATAATCGTAAAACTTCACAAAAAAACTCCCAACTTCAGATACGCCTCGCCTATGGCAGACTTGGTTTTCGCAGAGTACGTGGCAAGTCTGCGCCGCTATTTCATAAGCACACACTGCGAAAGCAACAGATGTCTTCGCATGCAGAGAAAGCAAAATGCACTTCAAATCCCGCGCATCGCAACCTTTTGTTCCTCCACAGTTCGTTATGTGTCACTATAGCCTTTCCTTAAAACTTGTGAATAGAAAAACAAGGAAAACGGTATTTTCTGAATAGCTAAAGGGAATGTTTGGTTGCTATCACATCTTTCAATGTGCTCTTGAAAGTTTTGGTTACATCTTCAAGAAAGAGCGCACGATTCTGTATGCCTTTCTGAACTGCGCCAGCCGCCACAAAACACGCGCCCACAGTCTCGCTTATCGGCGTGGGCTCTGGAAAAAGTATTAAGGCTACACCGATTTTTATCAGCCTAGACTTGTTACCAGCCCGCCACAACTTTTCAGCAGTCTTAACACCGCAAACAGTACCGTTTAACGCGCCCAACGCGTCACTGTAACATTCGCTTAACTCGTTCACAGCCTTGGTTACAGTTTTTGCTTCTTCCGTCCTCATTGGGCATCACGCGGGCTTTTCATACACTGTGCCTTTCGGAGCAGAAAAACTTTAATGCCCTAACGAGCGTTGCCCTGCAGTTTTTCTTGCAGTGGCAACTCACATTTTTATCAAAGCGCCTGCATTTCGCTGCATCTGACAGGCGTCATTTAGGCAGTAAACAGTCAATTCTGCCATAGCCCGAAATCTACAACGTTGGGCAAGCATCGGCTCCAAAATGTTCGCAACGTTTTATATAGGCTATGACGGGTAAGCGTCAAAGTAGGTCATTATCCATTTATCACTGCGTTTTTCTATGCGTGCAGTGACTCCCTGTGCTGGCTCTGTCGCCATGAGTTCGTTCCACTGTTCAGTTGCAAGGTCTTTCGGAGTAGCTTCCACCCATGGATAAGTGGCGTTGTCAAGATGCAGAACGATGTGTGTTGTGCCGTCTTCAACGTAATCGTACTTGCCCAACACAGAGGCATACAATTCAAGATATGTGGTTACGCCGAACAGTTTAATGAAGTCCAACCGTGTGTTTCGAACCATTTGTTCGCTTGTTATGCCTTCTTGGTTGATTGTCAACGCTATTTTATTGGTGTCTACTGCGTCCACAATAGCAAACCCAGCTAAGTAGACAGTTTCATCGGTTTCTCCGCTTTCTTCATACCAGTAAATTGGCACGTACCATGCAAGTCTATAGTTGCCCGGAGAAGTTTCCACAGTGTACAGCAAAGGCATCATCGCATAATAGTTGCCTGTGGCTGGCTTTGGCAGCCTGCCTTCCACTAAATCCTCAGCCGTCATTCCAGAAATGTAGTTTGACAACTTGAAATCGTAGAACAATATGCCTTCCCGTGTAGCTTTGAACACTCCAGCTAACGTTCTTGCGTTTCCTATGGGGTTAACGCACACGAGGGCAACAACATCACTTGTATCTGGGTCAACTATGTATCGGGTGTCTTCGGTCATTTCGAAGCGGTCGCGGCTTGGCGCAATTATCCAGAGGAAACCGCCTGCCCAATAGTCAAAACCGCTGCCTCTTCGGAAGCTGCCCATCTCGTTTATCATGTTTTCCAGCCAGTCTTCATCATAAATCTGCGTCATCCACTCTGGAGTATCTGAGATTGAGGCAGGCAAATACTGCACTTGTCCTTGAGAGTCATAAGCAATCGGCGTTTCGTATCGCCTCACAAAATCAAAACCCAAATTGTAACGTGTTACTACGTACACAAGGCTGTTAGCGGTTAAATCCCAAGTTACATAAGATACACCATAAGTTTTTGACATGTCCCCCACGTAATTGCGGAACGGAACATTGCGGTCCAACCATAAGCCTTCGCCGACTGCGAATTCGCTGTGTATTATTGTCGGCGCAGCTGTTGGGTCAGTTGCGTCAACGACGACGAAGCCTTTCACGTAGTTTTCAGCTATGACGTTGGTTGAGCCTATTGCTGCTATCCACACGAGTTTGCCTTCAGGCGATTTGGTTATGTGGCAGTCCAGAACCTGCGTGTTGCTTCCGAACTCGGACATGTGCCTGCGCGAGATGGATATAGCAAGTTCTCGAGTGACAAGCCGAACCATATCATCCGATATTGTGCTACTGAAGGGTAACCCTGAGGTTGATTGAATTAACCCGTTGAAATACGCTGCGTTCGTTACGCGCTGAACTTCACTGAACACCATTATTCCGAATGCCGAGAACAGGAATATGCCGATGAGGAGGAGACCAATCAGCTTCTTCCGATGCTTGAAAGAGAACTTCACAAAGACGCGCTTGCCCATATCATAGTACGTCTGCTGCTCGTCAAATCGGATGGGTTTCACGGAAACCGCCCACTCAATAATCGCCACGAACAATCTTGTGAAAATTAACACGTAAACGAACATGCTCAGAGGTGTCTCGGAAAGTTGAACAACAAAGAAAATCAGCAGGCCTAGTGTTAGTGAGGCGAGGCGCCAGCGGGAAGTTAGCTGGAATTTTTTAGGCGGCAGCGGAATATACCACAAGACACCCCAAATTAAGAGGAACAGGAGCAAGTTCAAGTTTTCTCACCAGAAACCATATTCTATTTCAACTATTTAAGAAAAAAGGACACTTGCGTTCTGACAAGGAAAAGTGGAACATAGCTCCTTAAACTATTGAACAAAGCTAAAGAGGCTTTTGATACGCTGCGAAATCAGCTATCCGTCTGTTGTATCGTATTGTATTATTGAGTATATGTCGTATTTGTTGCCGATGGCTTTTCTTCCATTAAGATAGCCCAGTTCTATAAGGAAGCCTATGCCAACGATTTTGCCGCCAAGCTTCTCCACAAGTTCAATGTTCGCTTTAACAGTGCCGCCTGTCGCCAGCAAATCATCAATAAGCAAAACATTCTGCCCTCGCGTAACGGCGTCCTCGTGTATCTCAATCGTGTCGCACTCATACTCTTTCTTATAAGTCAAATCCACGCACTTGAATGGCAACTTCCCCTTCTTCCGTATTGGAACAAAACCGACACCAAGTTCATAAGCCAACGCTGCGCCCACTATGAAACCTCGCGCCTCGTTTGACACGATAACATCTATGGCTTTATCCTTGTAATGCTCCGCCAACAGTTTAATGCATTCCCTAAAGCACAGCTTATCTTTCAGCAACGGCGTAATATCCCAGAAAACCACGCCTTTAAACTCAGGTATCCGCCGCACTTTCGACTTAAGATTTAACTTCTTGCCAATAGTCTTACTCAAAACTTGACCCCCCTAAGCAAACGCGCCCTTTAACGCGCCTCCGCATTCGCAGCTAGGTTCTTTCGGCAAACGTTTAACAGTTTCAACTATTATGCGCTTCACGTTCTCAATGTTTGCACGCATGGTCTGCACGATGTCGTCCACGCAGACTACATGCTCTTTCCACACGTCATAATCCGTAACCGTGGCAATCGTCGCGTAGCACAATTCAGCTTCGCGTGCAAGGACGCATTCAGGCACAAGCGTCATGCCCACCACATCCGCGCCCCACATTCTGTACATGCGGGATTCAGCTTTAGTTGAGAATCGTGGTCCTTCAATGCACACGTACGTGCCTGTGCTGTGCGCACTGATGCCTAAATCTTTAGCGACAGCGATTAATGTGCTTCTTACTTCGGGGCACATTGGTTCAGCCACGGATATGTGGCACACTCGGTTTTCAGTGTAAAATGATTCTTCGCGCCTCGTGGTGCGGTCGATGAATTGGTCAACAAACACGATTTCACCTGGCTTGTATTCTTCGCGTAGTGAGCCTACGGTTGAAGACGTAAGCACTCTTGTAACGCCGAGTTTTTTTAATGCGAAAAGGTTTGCGCGTGAATTCACGTTTGTCGGTCTAATTGTGTGTTTGTTGCCGTGGCGCGCTAGAAATGCCACATGTCTGCCTGCTAACTCGCCTAGGATAATAGCGTCAGACGGCGCACCGTAGGGCGTGTCAATAGTTACTTCCTCAACGTTCTTGAGTAGTTTCGGATCGTAGAGACCTGTTCCGCCGATTATACCAATCTCTGCCTGCATGGCAATTTACTGCAAGCTTTCGACTTATAAAAATAGCGACTTGAACTTACCAACGGATGTTTTAATAGTTTCCATCACACTGATTCATCAAGCAGTAAGTGCTCTTAGTAAAGAGTGTGATTTTTGTGCAAAGCGAATCAACGGGAGAAAGAAAACCAAACAGGCTGATAAATGAAAAGAGTCCGTATCTACTTCAGCACGCGTACAATCCTGTAGACTGGTACCCGTGGGGTAACGAAGCCTTTGAGAAGGCTAAGTCACAGGATAAGCCAGTTTTCGTCTCCATAGGCTATTCAGCGTGCCACTGGTGCCACGTCATGGAGCAAGAATGCTTTGCCGATGAAGAGGTAGCTAAGCTGATGAACGCGGCATTCGTCTGTGTTAAAGTTGACAGGGAAGAACGACCTGATCTTGACAGCGCCTACATGGCGGTCTGCCACGCGATGGGGCGAAACTGCGGCTGGCCTCTCAACATAATAATGACGCCGGAGAAAAAGCCGTTCTTTGCAGCCAGCTACATCCCGAAAAACAGCCGATACGGTCTCATGGGCATGATAGACCTTATTCCCCAGATTAATGCTATTTGGCGAACGCGCAGGTCAGAGTTGGAAACCGTCGGCGAAACCATCCAGCAGAGAATAGCCGCCTTAGAGCAAAGAACACCTGAAAAAGAATTGAATACTGAAGAGTTACATGATGCCTATGAGCAGTTGGCGTTGAACTTTGACGCCGAAAACGGCGGCTTTGGAAATGCACCAAAATTTCCCACACCGCATAACCTGCTTTTCCTGCTGAGATACTGGAACCGAACCAAAGAGAAAAACGCTTTAGAAATGGTGGAGAAAACTTTGCGGGCAATGCGGCTGGGCGGCATCTTTGACCAAGTAGGCTTCGGCTTCCACCGCTACTCCACCGATGCACAGTGGCTGGTTCCGCACTTTGAAAAAATGCTTTACGACCAAGCACTGTTAGCTATGGCGTACACGGAAGCGTACCAAGCAACAGGCGCTGGAAAATTCAAGATAACAGCCAAAGAAATTTTGGAGTACGTGCTGAGAGATTTAACTTCGCCAGAAGGAGGATTCTACTCGGCTGAAGACGCGGACAGCGAAGGCGAAGAAGGCAAATTTTACCTGTGGACTGAAGCAGAAATCAGGGAAATGTTGCCGCCTGAAGAAGCGGATTTAGCCACCAGCCTTTTCGGAATCAACGCCACAGGAAATTATTATGAGCCAAACAGAAGCCGAAACGGCAAGAACATACTTTACCTTGCGAAGCCGCTGGAAAAAGTTGCTTCAGAAGCAAACTTGACTCTTGACGAGCTAATCCTTAGACTCGGCAAAATTCGCAATCTTCTTTTTGAAGAGCGCCAGAAGCGGGTTCATCCAGCGAAAGATGACAAGATTCTAACTGACTGGAACGGCTTGATGATTGCAGCCTTGGCAAAAGCTAACCAGGTTTTTGGCGAGCAAAGGTACCTGCAAGCAGCAGTCAAAGCAGCCGATTTTGTGCTGAAACAGATGAGCACTGGCAATGGAAGGCTTTATCACCGCTATGCAAAAGGCGAGAAGGCAATAGATGGATTTCTGGATGATTATGCCTTTCTCACATGGGGGTTAATCGAAATTTACGAGGCAGGGTTCGAAGATGAGTACTTGCGGGCGGCGACAGAATTGACCAACACTATGGTGGCGCAGTTTTGGGATGAAAAAAGCGGCGGCTTCAACTTCACTGCAGAAACCGCTGAGCACGTTTTGAATAGAAGAAAAGAAGTATACGATGGTGCAATGCCTTCGGGGAATTCAGTGGCGCTGCTTAATCTGCTGCGCCTATCGCGTTTAAGCGACAACGCTGTTTTTGAGGAAATAGCCAGCAAAACCATCAAAGCGTTTTCTGGAGAAGTACGAAATGCGCCGACAGCACACACTTTTCTGCTTCTCGCAGCGGATTTCGCTATTGGCCCAGCGTACAACGTCATTTTGGTAAGTGACACTGGTGAAGACAACATACGGAACATGCTGAAAGTTTTGAGAGAAAATTATCTGCCGAACATGGTGGTTTCGTTGAAGAAACCCAGCGAGGCAGGGTTGGGCTACAAGAAAATTGACGGAAAAGCCACGGCTTACGTGTGTCAGGGTCAAGTGTGTATGCCACCGACAAATGAAGTGGAGAAGTTGTTGCAGCTCCTTGGGTTTTCAGGGGTAAACAAAAAATAGGCTAACAGCAACCTTATGTTGCTGCGGGTCGTGTTCCAAGCTTAAGCGAGACAGTCATTGTTTCGCTGTTTCTGGCTATTGTTACGGTGATTGTTTGACCGGGCTGAGTGTTTTCTTCCAGATAAGTTGACAGGTCATCTATGCCTCTGACTCTTACGCTGTTTAAAGCTATGATTATGTCGCCGCCAATCATGACAGATTCCCCGCCAACCGTGGCTTGCTTTGTTCCACCTTGCAAACCTGCTTCAGCCGCAGGTCCGCCGCTTGTAACCTGAGCTATGAGCCAACCGTAGGTTACATCTGCGTCCATTGCTTTTGCGATTTCATAGGTCATGTCCGTCCCCGACGCGCCTATCGTGGGATGCTTATTATAAGAACCCGTAGTTACCAAATCTGAAATTTCTCTCAGCACGGTGCTGGATGGGATTGCAAAGCCAACTCCTTGAGAATCGCTTACGACCGCGAAGGTTATGCCCACCACTTGACCTTGATAGTTCAACAGTGGACCACCAGAGTTGCCGGGGTTTATCAGAACGTTCATTTGTATAACGTTTGCTATCGGGTAACCGCCTGACAGGTCTTCGGTTAATGTCCTGCCCAACGCGCTCACTATGCCCGTGGTCATTGACCCAGCTAATCCGTAAGGACCGCCGACGGCTATCAGCGCGTCACCCACGCTTAAGGTTGAGGAGCTAACGATGCCCAGCGGCTTGTACTCGGTTTGCGGCGCATCTGTTGAGAGCACTGCGAGGTCAGCGTAAGGGTCTGAACCGAGAACTGCGGCTGCATAAGCGTCTCCGTTAATGAACGTCACAGTGAGGTTAAGCGTATCTTGGACAACATGATAGTTCGTGATGACAACCATCTGCCCATCAAAGTTGTAAATGAAACCCGAGCCCTGCACTGTGCTGTAGTAAGGGCGACGAAAAACATCGTACTCTACTGTTAATCCTTGGATTAAGACTACGGAGTCTTTAACTTCCGCGTACAGTTGAGCAAGTGAAGCGTTCTCTCCTGCGATGTAAGTGTTACTTTGGGGAGATATGTTCTGCCCAGATTGTAGAGCTGCCAATTGACCTTGAAGCGTTGAAATTTGACTTTGCAAGTCGCTCATGTTCCCTGAAATAACCACGGTACTCACCAGGCAACCGAATAGCCCCCCCGCGACTAAGCTTACCAGTATAATGGTTACGATGAAGGCGGTTGAGAAGCGGGGTTTTTCAGGTTTTTGATTAGTTTCCAACAATTATCCTCTTCTAAATGTTCAGTGCTTTCTGGCAAGAAGGGCATATCTTATCGTTGAGTTGAATTTTACTACCGCAATGCGGGCACATAAGCTTTTTCTTGGCTGAGTGAAGACCCTGCTTTTCTTTCATTATTTTGCCATCTTTCAGAAGCAGCACACGCTCGGTGTGGGCAGCTACTTGACCATCGTGAGTGACCATGATTATGGTTGTTTCCTGTTTGAGGTTTAGGTTTGCAAGCAAAGTGACAATTTCGCGTTTATTTTTTGCATCCAAGTTTCCAGTCGGCTCATCCGCCAATATTATTGCCGGATTATTAGCCAAAGCCCTTGCAATAGCGACGCGTTGCTGCTCGCCCGCACTTAGCCTATGTGGCCTGTGCTCTTCTCTTCCAGAAAGATTCACAAGCTGCAGCAGTTCCTTAGCCCTGTGGCTACGCTCTTCCTTTGGGATATTAGTGCCTTCCATTGGAAGCTCAACGTTCTCTCTGGCGTTCAAATAGGGCAACAAATTAAAAGTTTGAAAAACAAACCCTATCTTGCGTCTCCGTATCTTGTAAAGTTCTTTTTCAGGCATTTTCGCTACGTTCACGCCGTCCAGCAGCACTGTTCCAGCGGTGGGTTTGTCAAGACAACCCAGCACATTCAGCAACGTCGTTTTACCTGAACCTGAAGGACCCATGATTGCGACAAAATCGCCTTTATTTACTTGCATGTTGACGCCGGAAAGAGCGTGAACATTACGTTTGCCAAGCGCATAGGTTTTTGAAAGGTTTTCTAGTTTAAGTACTGTTTCATTCATATCGCATTGCCTCCGCTGGTCTTGTTCGGGAAGCTCTCCACGCTGGATATAGGCTACCTAATGCGCCTAACAGCACGGATGCACCCATCGCGATCAGCATCAGTTCAGGAGTTACAGATATAGACGCCGTAACTGAAGATGCAGCCCCCGGGTCACTCATCGAAGTGAAACCACGCCCGAAAGTGCCACTTTGGCTTACTGTTGGAAGCAGCAGCCCTGACAACGCAGGCGCAGCAAAGCTGCCTATCGCTATGCCGACCACACCTGCTATCAAACTTAGCAACACACCTTCAAGCATGAACTGGCTCATCACAGTCCAGTTGCTGAAGCCTATCGCCTTAAGCGTGCCTATTTCTTTGGTTCTTTCACGCACAGTGTACAGCATCACAAACAAGACTATGAGGCTCGTAGCAACAATGGCAACGATTATCTCTTGAAATGCAACACTCTGCGTTTGCGCCAGTGCTGTTTCTGCATTCGCCAGCGCGGTTTCATAGTTTGTCTGCAGAGCCTCAAGCTGGTCCAAACGTTGTTGACCAGTAGTCACTGACAATTCAGGATGCAAATCGCTTATGGCGGTTGCCACTTCGGTTACCTGATCGCTGCTCGCAGCAAACACTGTGAGTGAAGTTATGTAACCAGTGTTGTTGGTTAACGCTTGCGCATCAGACAGGTTCATGTAAAGCGTCGTCAAATCCTCAATTCCAGACGATCCGTAGACGCCTATCACCATAAAAGATTCATCCAAAATCTCAATTGTATCGCCAACTTCAGCGTCGAAAAACTCAGTGTTGCTTTCGCTTAGAAGCACAACCCCACTGTCTCCCGCCTCCAAGTTTCGCCCAGCAGTAATATTCGTTGGCAAAATGGGGTAATTATCAACCAAATCAGAAGTTAAACAAATGCCTTCAATCACGTAATCAGGCACCATGCGTGTGAAACTCTGCCCACCACTCTCCAGTTCCTCCTCTTCGCCTTCAGACACTTCCAAGCTTGGCGACACAGCGGCAACACCCTCAATGGAACTGAGATCCTCGTAGAGGGTTTCGTTCATGGCGGTAGTTCCGCCGCGACCGAATGCGCCGCCGCCGAATGCCCCAGGCATACCTGTGCCATTACCGAATTGGCCAGGCATGAAGTCGCCTTGACCACCTGGGAATCCAGAGCTGGAATCGTTCATTTCGGGACGTGTAAAGCCGAAGCCTTCCATGCTTGACGTAAGACTGCAGTCGATTTGCGTTAACGTCTGGTTGATTGTCGCTTGGGTCTGAGTTATGGTGGCTCCGAGGTTCTCAGTTAAACCCAGCGTGGACGCCTGATTTGCTGAAATACCAGCGGGGATGGAAATCATAATAGCCATGGAAAAGCCCAAAGCAATAATCACTAACAACGCTCTCATTTTGCGTCTTGAAATATTTCTAACAGCTCTAGTTACTATACCCAATTGCATTCACCTTTCAAAGCATTACAAAAAAAGGAGACAACCAAAAAGAGAGAATGGAGAGAGGGGTTCGGGTGCTATCTCTAACTGTCTTTGGCGACGATTTTGTGACCAATTTTATTGTCGTTATTACCATTCTCCTTTTTGGCTGTCTTCATGCTCAGCGCGTAAGAATTATTAAATGATTTTTCAAAATTATACCCAATTCTATTCCAAATTACGTCGTGCAGCGCTCGCTCCAGCGGGAAAAATGAGAAGTTATATTTATTACGCCAGTTTGGATAATTGCTATAAAGAATCTCTGTGCGGAGTTACGTGAAATGTCTGCCAATGTACGTCCCTTAAAGTATCTGCTTGGATGGCTAATCGCAGGTACAAGAGGCGGCATGACTCGCGCCCGAATAATCGAGGCAATTCATGAGGCTCCGCAAAATGCAAACCAAATGGCAAATCTTCTGGGAATGGACTACAAGACAATAAGGCACCATCTTCAGGTTCTGGAGAAGAACCGAATAATCACATCTGTCGGTGACAAGTACGGTGCAACATATTTTCTATCTCAAACAATGGAAGACAATTATGCCATGTTTGAGGAGATTCTGAATAAAATCTGGAAAAAGTAAAAAAAGGAGAAAACGAAGAGGGAAAATCAAATGAGTAAAAACATGTGGATTTGGATAGTAATACTTGCTACATTAATAGCGGTAGCTCTTTTAGCGGGATTTTGGGCTGTGTTAACATTTTACACTCCAGAGTTTTTCTGGAGGCAAGTACCCTCTATAGGCACCATTCCTGGCGACATAGAGTTTTACTACATAGCAAAAACAATGGTTTCCACAGTCAACATAGCCCTGCTGTCATTCCTGATACTCATTTACGCGGACATATATGTTAAGACGCGGTCTAATTTTACAATTGGACTTTTGATGTTTTCAACAGTTTTTCTCATGAAAGATCTAGCGTCGAATCCTATGGTGATTAGGGCTTTTGGCTACGGGCTGGCTGGTCTAGGACCGTTTGCGTTGTTACCTGACTTGTTGGAGCTCGTGGCATTATCTGTGCTGTTATACTTGAGCGCAAAATACTAGAAAGGGCTTGTGCAGATAGCCATGAAAAAGAAAGTGTTCATCTCAGGCCCAATCCAAGGTATGGAGAATAAACAGGATTATAGACAAATTATTGGCGAAATATGCGCCCGATTAAGTTGCGAAGCGATTGACCCGTGGCTTCGCGAAAAAATAATTTACCGAAAAGATGAGCCATGCTGGTGGAATAACGTTCCAGCAGAGGATTTTGTTGGGCGCGATTTAGCGGATATCGAAAAATGTGATGTACTGGTTGCTTATTTGCCGAGGCTTTCAGCTGGAGCGTGCATGGAGCTTTTTTACGCCAAACGTAAAGGCAAAAAAACTGTGGTGGTCTCGGATATGGCTTGCTTGAGCCCGTGGATTGTAGTGCACTCCGATGCCATAGTGAAGCGTTTTGAAGAGCTTGAAGATGCATTGCGGCAACTGTTGTAACTTCAGTTTGGGATAAAAACAAAGTTTTTATCAGCCTTTTGCTGCCTAAAGATTAGCGGTTGAATGTTTTGAAGGGCGTTTACGTCTTAATTATCCAAGTAAGCAATGATGTTGCGGTGCGAGTGGGTGCATTGGGCGAAGTAGCCTTCAAAGAGGGCTTGTACGCGTACGTTGGCTCTGCGCAGAATAATCTGGAAAAACGGGTGAGCCGCCATCTTAAGAAAGAGAAGCGCAAGTTTTGGCATGTTGATTATCTGTTGAGTGATGACGCGGCAAAAGTTATAGCTGTGTTCTACAAGCAAGCCGACAAAACTGAAGAATGCGTAATTGCAAAAACAATTGGCGCAAGGGGAGAAGCAGTAACGGGTTTCGGCGCTTCAGATTGCAGTTGTGTGAGTCATTTGTTCCGCGTGAGAGATTGGCAGTTTCTGCTGGAATTTATGCATGCGATGGATTTGAAAACATAATTTTAAAGAGAAGACAGCGGGAGAAGAGGTAGTTCATTTCACCGCGAAACGTATTCTAGTATAGTTTTATGTAATCGTTGATGCTGTCAAACAGAATTATTGTTTTTTGTGGCAAAGAAAGGTTTGCGGAGGCTTTGGACAGCGCACTTTAAATTAAGGAGAAAAGGAAAAATGCGGTAACGATGAAGCCATCGTTATTTTTCTGTCCGG
>CAZDLK010000023.1:0-28855 GCA_964506435.1 uncultured Candidatus Bathyarchaeia archaeon
CTTCTTTGAGGATTAGGACTGGTTGTCCTGAACCTGTGGTTGTTAAATACGCCATGTTATTATTACCTCACTTTTCACGGTAGAACTTGTTTAATCGGAAATATGCAAAAACCAGCGAAAAATATAAAGTTTTACCCTTGAAGACGCCTTGTTGTTGGACTATAACGGTTGTGTGCGCTAGCGCGTGGAGCAGTCTATACCCCCTTATATAAAGGAACTATAAATAGAAAAGAGGTTCTAAGCCTTCAGCCTTTGAGGGCTATTGAGTTTGGTTGTTCTGAACCTGCTGCGGCGAGGCTAACGTGAGAACACTGCGAGTTATGTTTAGCTCGTGATTAGAACTTTTATTGTTGAAACGTTTGGGCTCTTGCATTTTTCCGAGAGGCGTTTCAGGCGGATTTGGTCAAGAAATCTTGACAAAAAGGCTTTTAGAATAACACCTGCAGTTATCATTCAGGTTGAATTAACGGAAAAAAGAGTCGTACTGCTTATGAAAAAGAATGTGGTGGCGTCTTTTTTCGCAGTAGCCATTTTGCTGGCTTTGATAATCTATCCCAGCGTTAACGCGCAAATAACGTATCCAAGTCCTTTTTGGGATTACTCGCCAATTACGCCGAGGGTGGGAGACGTTGTCACTTTTGATGCTTCAGACTTCGAAAAGACGTGGAATGAACAGGGCGAGTCAACAATTGTCTCGCTTGTTTGGCATTTCGGCGATGGTGCATCTGCAACTGGCACCCTTGTAACCCACATATTCACTAGTTCAGGCATCTATCTTGCGGGCGTTACAGCTACCGATAACTGGGGCTATGGCGGAACAAGCGAGTTTGAAATTGACGTGAGGGAGCAAACGGCAATAACTGTTCATCTTTCTTTGAGCACCGACTCAATCTACACGGGTCAAGAAGTCACCATTAGCGGAAACCTAACATATAATGGCTCAGGTGTGCCAGACGCTCAGGTGTCTCTTGCAAGCAAAACTTACGTTGAGGGCGATGTATGGACGGATATAGCAACTGTGAAAACGGATAGCTATGGCGTGTACTCGGCTGTCTGGAAACCTATTTATGGATATTATCAGGTTAGAGCCACTTGGGCCAGGTAATTCTACCTATCCTGAGACAAGCACCAGCCTTATCCTTATTGTAAAAGGCTTTGGGAATTTTATTAGATTTTTCGTCCAATTCAACAATATCTGGGTTGGATTTCAACTCGACCACTCGTGTTCTACGCTTCTCAGCTGAAGGACCAAGCGGAACAAGCGGCTACGTCAACATCACTCTTGAAAAAGACCCCTCATTTGACCCTCAAGGCATTAGCGTGCTTTTTGACGGGCAACCGATTGCGTATGATGTTGAGTCAGTGAATCAATCATGGATTCTGGTTTTTGCCTATACACATAGCAGTCACAACGTAATTGTTAACTTCAACGCAGATGAAACACCAGAGCCTACTTCCTCGTCATCGTCCAATCCGCAAGAAACAAGTTATGGAATAGTAGCTGCGATAGCAATCGCTGTTATTGTTGTAGGTCTGCTGGTTTACTTCAAGAAACGCAAGCAGTAAACATTGCCTTGTTTTCTGTGTGTGCGAAAGGTTACAGACTGAAAAAAGTGATGCCCCTCACAGAAAACGCACCCACCAAAAACTAGCTTCATAATGGAAAGCCAATTTTTCTTTTAGGTGCGCTTGTTTTTGTTCAGGACAATTTGGTTGGTCATACCGTAGCTTTTTCTGACTATCAAGCCCTTTACCTCTAAGTAATCAAGGATTCTTGTGATTTTTGCTTTGGAGAAACCTGTTTTTGCATGCAAGTCGCTCTGCAGGATTTCGCCTTTAGCTTCAACTATCTCGCTGAAGACTTTTCTTTTGTCGCCGTCTAAGAGGCGAAGGGCAAAATCTACATCAATTTCTGACGAATCATTGTCCGTGACGATTGGCAAAGCGTTTTTGTGTTCTACTGAGTTTGCGAAGAGCAGATAGAAACTGCTGGCTACCAAGATTATGGTGGATACGCTGATTATTACCACGTCAAGCTGGGTGTACCTTAAGATTTCGCCTACGATTATAGGTTCTTCTCCGGGGATAACTATGTGTGTTGAAGTGGGCATTAGTACCTTGATTGTGAAGGCGAACGCGGACAATACGCATAGGATTGCCATGAATATGATTTTGGGCGTCGTCTTCACTTTAAAGCCTCCAAGCTACGCAAAAAAGTGAGGATGTTGAAGTTGTTTGATTGCACTTTACATGTCTCCTTTTCAGTTTTTCTCGATTGCTAACGCGTATACTGCGTCGGGCGCAACGAATTTTCCTGTAACCGTCACCGTGTCGCCGTTTGCTATTCCAGCCACATCAACAGTCGCATCCGCGTGGCTGTAGAACACTGTCACTGTGTCATCAAGCATGAACAAGGAGCCGAAAACTTCGCCTAGCAAGCTCACTTTGCCAGACACTGTCACGACTACGCCGTCGTATTCCGCAGCGTTCTCCAATAGTTCACTTGGACTCAGCAGGTTATCAACAGCTTTTGGCTTGCGAACTTCTGGGTTCACTTCAAGTTCAGTTACCTTTTCCTGTGTGATGTCAATCGTGGCTTTGACTGTTTGAACGCCGAATTCTTCGTCGTAATCATTGTTTATTTCCAGCGTAACCAGTGCTACGCCTTCTTTCGGAACCAGAGCAATGTCACCGTTGCTTTCTTGAATGTCAAAGATTTCAGAGGCATCGGCTGTGTAGTTGTCCGCTGTCTGCAACAGTTCCTGTATCTGAGGAAGCGCCAACACCAAGTTAATGGCGGCTTCTCGTTCTTCCGCAGAGAGAATTAGGCTTACAGATGCTGATTGCAGGTTGACTTCAGCTTCTTCAAAGTTGCCGAAACTCTGCAGAACATTTGTGCCTTGCACTACAACTGCGGAGCAAACCGACAACAATAGCAAGAAGCCCAACAGGGCAAATCTTTGAAATTTTTCCACTTTCATTTTCACCTTATTTTTTTCAGTAAGCCCATAAATGTCTGAAACAACCCTTAGGGGTTACGTGAAATGCATTTCATTCGGCGATATTTTAGACCTTTCTTACTATTTACACTTGTTGTGATAACGGCTTGTGTATACACACGCCCAAAACAGACCAATGATTAGACTTAGGTTCCCGTGGGCAGAAAAGTGTTTTTCGCTTCTAAACAGTAGATTGACAGTGAAAAAAATCGGAAATTTAAAAAAATGGCTGAATTGGCATGCGATACAGTACGCCGCATGGGCAAACTATCTGGTTTTGCAGTCTACGGTTCTGCCCTGTGAATCAATAAGCTGCACTGCTAAAGGCATTTGCCCGACAGCGTGTGTTGCACAACTTAAGCACGGGTCAAACGCGCGGATAACCGCTTCAACCCTGTTAAGCATGCCCTCATTCAGTTGCTTTGCCTTCACGTATTTTTTGGCAACCTGCGTTATAGCTTTGTTGTAGGCAATGTTGTTGTGCTCTGTGGCGATAATCATGTTTGCCCAAGTCATCATGCCTAGCGGGTCAACCTGGTAGTGATGAATCAGCGTGCCTCTCGGAGCTTCAGCCACGCCCACGCCTTCGTAATTGTTCACAAAAGCCTTAGCGCTGACACGCTCTGAAACAATCTCAGGGTCATCAAGCAGCCGCTTTGCGTCCTCAAGGCAGAATAGAATCTCCACCAGTCGCGCGTAATGGTAATGGAAGGTGCTTTGCACAACGCCGTTTTTGCCCAGCTTCTTGAACTCTTTAAGCTCTTCATCTGCCATCGGCGTATCGCAATGTGAAGCTACGTTCAGTCTAGCCAATGGACCAACACGGTAAAAGCCCTCAGGATAACCCAGCGGCTTGTAATACGGAAACTTCATGTAAGACCACGGCTCCACCGCCTCGCCAATATACTCATAATAGCGTGTGGGGTCAAGCTGGTCAGCCACAATTTTGCCATCAGCGTCAACAATGCGTAGGTTGCCGTCGTAATGTTCCAGTCCGCCTTTCGCAGTCACCAAGCCCATGTAATGCGATGGGAAGTTGCCAAAGTTCCGCGCTTCCTCGTCGAACTCTGCCAAGCTCTTCTTGAACATCGCGAGCGTCTTAACCGTGATGTCCATTGCCTCAGGCAATTCGCTCAAAAGATAATCCGCGTGCTCCTTGGATAGCGGCCATTTTGCTCCGCCTGGCATAACCCAATCCGCAGAGTGTATCCGTTTGCCAGCTACGTTCTCTATGATTTCCTGCCCGAACTTTCGCAGTCGAATACCTTGCCGCGCCAAATCAGGTTGCTTAGCGATTAAGCCGAAAATGTTGCGTTCTGCAGGGTCAGCGTCCATGCCTAAAAGCAAGTCAGGAAAAGACAAGTGAAACAGGTTCAACGCGTGAGACTGAATCATCTGTCCGTCATGAATCAAACGCCGCAGCATAACTGCAGTCTTAGGCGCGTTCACACCCACAATTTCGTCGCAGGCTTTAGCTGAAGCAAGCAAATGGCTCACAGGGCAGATGCCGCAGGACCGTGCGGTTATGTTGGGCATTTCATAGAATGGTCGTCCCTCGCAGAACTTCTCGAAGCCTCGGAAGTCAGTAACATGGAACCGCGCTTCCTTAACCGCCGCTTCATCATCCAGCAGAATGGTTATTTTCGCGTGCCCCTCAATTCGCGTAACAGGATTAATCACAATTTCCTTAACCATAACACATCACCATCTTAACCGTACTTGGATTTGCCCTCCATGTTCGGTGCCCTCCCAGCCAACAACTCCGTTACGACATAGGCTATTACGTTTGCAGGCGGCGGACAACCGGGAACAAAATAATCCACCTTCACAACCTCATGCAACGGCTGCACCTTCGCTAACAGTTCAGGAACCTCTGTTGGAATCTGCTTGTTCACGTCAGCATTCTCCACGTAAGCCCGCTCCAAAGCCAATTTTGCGCTGTCGTTCCAAGCGTTCCGCAAAGCAGGAACATTCCCAGTCACAGCGCAATCGCCCAGCGAAATCAAAACCTTAGTTCGCTCCCTCACCTGCTTAAGCATCTCCAACTGTTCTTCGTTTGCAACTGCACCTTCAATCAATGTTACGTCAACATTTTCAGGAAACACCTTCACGTCAGCAATCGGACTGTAAACCAGCTGAATCTGCGCAGCCAAATCAATAAGCGCCTCGTCCATATCCAGAAAAGACATGTGGCAACCTGAACAGCCGCTCAGCCACACAGTCGCAACACGCACTTTTTCAGTAGTCGCCATCATCGGTTCCTCCTTGCCAGCAAGAACTCGGCGATTTCCTTATGCTTCGTGCGCGCAAGCGGTTCACCTTCAATGTATATAGCGCCAACTGGGCAAACCTTAGCGCATTTCCTGCATGAAGTACAAGAGCACGAATCGCTCCAGTTGTTGTCAAGGTCCATTATGACTTGCGTGTCTTTGCCGCGCATCTTCAAATCCAACGTATGCGCACCCTCAATTTCGTCGCATGCGCGTATGCAGCGCGTGCACAATATGCACCTGTTTCGGTCGATAACCAAGAAGTCGTGTGTAGAATCTATTTTGTGGTCTGTCCATTTCCGCTCGAACATAACGTGGTCAACGCCTAACTCGTTAGCCAAGCTCTGCAATTCACAGTGGTCATTAGCTACGCACACCGAGCACACGTGCGTTCGCTCAGAAAGCAGCAACTGCACGGTCATTTTGCGGTATTCCTTAAGCTTATCCGAGTTGGTGGTAACATCCATTCCTGAACTGACAGGCGTGACGCAGGCTGCAAACAGCTTAGGCGAACCTGCAATCTCGACAAGGCACAGGCGGCACCCGCCAGAATTGCTTAAGCCCTCCAGTGCGCAGAGAGTGGGAATTTTGATGCCGTTGTCCGTTGCCGCTTTCAGGATTGTTGTGCCGTCTGGAACTGCAACTTCCACACCGTCTATTTTCAGCTTAACCATTGCATCGCTCATTGTTCCTCCGCCTCCTTCTTCTTTTTGAAGCACTTACCTGCTGGACACACTTTATTCTCGATGTGCTGTACGTACTCATCCCTGAAGTACCGCAAGGTAGTTATAACTGGGTTCGGAGCTGTCTGCCCCAATCCGCAGAGACTAGCATCCCTGATGTAAACGCTGGACTTCTCAAGCGTAGCCAAATCCTCCATTTTGCCGTCGCCGCGCGTTATGCCATCAAAAATTTCTTTTATCTTAGTCAACCCAGACCTGCAGGGCGTGCATTTGCCGCAGGACTCGTCAACGCAGAAATCCGTGAAGAATTTCGCTGTGTCAACCATGCATGAGTGGTCGTCAATTACAACTATGCCTCCTGAACCCATAATCGCGCCAACACGCGTCAGCGAATCATAGTCTATCGGCAACTCCAACAGAGTTTCAGGAAGACAGCCGCCTGAAGGACCCCCAACCAAAACCGCCTTGAACTTTCTATCGTCTGCCACTCCGCCGCCTATATCAAACACAACTTCACGCAGTGTTATGCCCATTGGAACCTCTATGAGACCCGGATTGTTAACTTTGCCAGTGAGCGAGAAACACTTGGTTCCAGTGCACTTGGCTGTGCCAATTTTCGAAAACCATAACCCGCCATTCTGCACTATCAGCGGGATATTCGCTAAGGTTTCAACGTTCTGTATCAGCGTCGGTTTACCCCACAGCCCAGAATTGGCAGGGTACGGCGGACGCGAACGCGGCATAGCCCTGCGGCCCTCAACTGAAGCAAGTATGGCTGTTTCTTCACCTGCTACAAACGCTCCTGCGCCAAACCTAAGTTCAACGTCAAACTTGAAGGGCGTTTCCAAAATACTTTCACCCAGCAGCGACAACGCCCTCGCCTGAGCAATAGCCTTCTGCAAAGTCTCAATTGCAAGCGGATACTCAGCGCGTATATAGATGTAACCTTTCTCTGCGCCAACAGCGTAAGCAGCTACAAGCATGCCTTCCAGTATCGCATGCGGGTCAGCTTCAGCCAACGTGCGGTTAGCGAAAACACCTGGGTCACCTTCATCCAGATTTGCAACTATGAATTTAGGTGAACTGTGCGACCGCGCGACAAGGCTCCATTTTTGTCCCGTGGGAAAGCCAGCGCCTCCTCTGCCTCTGAGACCGCTACCGGCAATTTCGTAGATAACACCCTGCGGCGTCATAGTTGCTAAGCATTTGACAAGAGCAGAGTACCCGCCCATCGCTATGTAATCCTGAATTCTCGTTGGGTCAATCTTCCCAGCGTTCCTGAGAACAAGGCGCCGCTGCTTTTTGAAGAATGCCTCGTTTTGGTACAGCATGTCCTTCATGGGTAAACCTAAGACTATGTGATCGCGCACTATTTCTCGCGCTTTTTCAGGAGTGACATTCTGGTAAAGATAGTCGCCTGGTTCTATAACCACTGCTGGACCTACAGCGCATGTGCCTACGCAGCCTGTTCTTGCGACTTTGCATTCGTTCTCAACGCCGTATTCTTTAACCGCTACTTCAAACGCCTTTAACACGTCGAAAGCGCCGAAGGGAACGCAGCCGCTTGAGCAGCAAACGTTGATGCGGTGTTTGTAGGCTCTTTCAAAATCCAATTCGCGTTCAGCTATTTTTTGAAGGTCACCTATTTTCAACTTTGGCACCTCCAATCAAATCTTTTATTCTCTTCAACACAATCTCGGGTGTTGCTTTGCCTATGACTTCGCCGTCGACAACGACGCTTGGCGCCATGGCGCATGCGCCTATGCAGCGCGTGACGAACAGCGAAAGCTTTCCATCAGGGGTGGATTCGCCCCGTTTAATGTTGAATTCTTGTTCGACAGCCTGCATGATTTCTTCAACGCCCTTCACGTAGCAAGCTGTGCCTAAGCATCCTGTGACTACGTGTTCGCCTGGCGCTTTCAGTTTGAAAAAGCTGTAGAACGTGGCTACGCCGTACACGTGGCTGGGCGGAAGGTTAAGTGACTGGGCAACATACATTAGTGACTCGCTGTCAAGGTATCCGTAGAGCTCTTGGGCTTTGTGAAGTATTTCTAGGAGTGCGCTTTCGTCGTATTCGTGTTTTTTCATGAAGCTGTCGAGAAATTCGCGGCGTTTATCGTCTTTTAACAATTGTCCAATCCTCCCATGTTTTATCCCAAACCTTTTCGGTATATACTGCCCCCGCTAAACATACCTAAAAAAAGTCTTGTATATAAAGTAGCAACTGCAGAATAACCGAAAACATCATTGTTATATTCGCTTAAATTGGCACGTTAAGTTTGTATAGAAACTCACCACGGCAAATTAGTTTAAAACAAAAATTTTCACGAACCATAGCTTCGACATTTTGTTGTTGAATAATGGCTTGTTTATAGGAAAGCAATAAATTTCGCGCCCGCACAATACTTCCAATAAATCTGCCTGTTTAAGGCATTCTATGAGGGAAAAAACGTGCGCATAATATCAAAAGAAGACTTCATAGACTTTGTCAACGCCTTACTCAAAGATGAGGCTTTGAATGTTATAGGCGTCAAATCCAAGGGCAACAAATTTGCTTTCGGACCCTTAGACTCAGCCAGTGAACTGCGACTGGACTATGATGTAACTCTGCTTCCTCCAAAGAAGTATTTCTTTCCGCAACGCGAAACCCTGTTCACTTATGACTTGGCAAACGGTTTTTCCGCCCAAGGTGTTTCTGCTGAAGCTAAACCTACAGTAATCATCGGTGTGCACCCGTATGACATAGTGGCTTTGCTTCACATGGACGAGATATTTGCCGAGACAAAATCTGACCCCTACTACTTTGAAAAGAGAAAATCCTCAATAATCATCGGCGTTAACATCCAGAAAATGTCCAAATGGTGTTTTGCCCCCTTCATGGGCTGCGCCACAATTGACTATGGCTACGACCTGATGCTGACTGACCTCGGCAACCGCTACGCCATAAACATTGGCTCTCAAAAAGGCGAGGAACTGCTGGAGAAATACGCTAAGAACGTTACAAACGCTCTAGCGCGGGATATTCAGTTGGTCGGGCAGAAAAAAAGAGAAATTATGTACATGACTCAGCAAAAATTTGATTTTCCACCAGAGTTAATCCCTGAATTGCTGAGCAAAAGTTACGAAAAAAGCGCTTTTTGGGAAACCCATTCTGAGAAGTGCTTAGCGTGCGGTTCCTGTGTTCTAGTATGTCCCACTTGCTATTGTTTTGATGTTAAGGATAACCCTGACTTATCGCTTGCACGTGGCGAAAGAATACGCACGTGGGATGGCTGCCTGCTGGAAGACTTCGCGAAAATCGCGTCAGGAGAGAACTTCCGCTCCACTAAACCAACACGCTACAGGCATAGATATTTCAAGAAAGGCAAGTACCTCTATGACCGCTTCGGATTCATATCATGCGTTGGCTGCGGCAGATGCTCATCAAACTGTCTCCCCGACATCGCTAATCCAGTTAGCTTATTCAACGACATGTACCATCAAATCCGCGACAAAGAAAAATTGGCGACTGCGGCAACCACGCCGGAAGTGAAAATTGAAACTGAAGGCAACATAGATTACGTGCCGAAACTGGCTACCATCGTTAAGAAAGTGCCCATGACCGCTAACGAGACCTTGCTTGAAATCAGATTGAATGACGGCTCCGAATTAGGTCACAAGCCAGGTCAATTCGCTGAAATCTCAGTTTTCGGCATAGGCGAAGCACCCATATCGCTGTCGTCGCCGCCGACAAAGAAAGGCACGTTTGAGCTTTGCGTCCGCAAAGTAGGCAACGTAACAAGCAAACTGCACACGCTTAATGTAGGCGACGAAGTAGGCGTTAGAGGCCCGTTTGGAAACGGATTTGACGCGGACTTTTTGAAAGGCAAAGACCTCTTGTTCATCGCGGGCGGTCTCGGCATTGCTCCGCTGCGGTCTCTGTTCAATTATGTGCTGGATAACCGCAAGGACTACGGGCGTGTTATTTTGCTCTACGGCTGCAAAGAACCGCGAGAATTACTCTTCAGCGACGAGATACTTGCACTGGCGCTTAGGGATGATGTGGAGTTTAAGCCTACAGTCAACTGGTGCCCTGAAAATGAAACATGGACGGGCAACATAGGCGTCATCACCACTTTGATTCCGCAAGTTGATTTTGACCCAGAAAAAACCTACGCAGTAATCTGCGGGCCTCCAGTCATGTACAAGTTCGTCATTGCAGATTTGAAAGCGCGCAAGGTTCCAGATGACCATATTATTTTGTCTCTGGAGCGGCGGATGAAGTGCGGAGTTGGAAAATGCGGGCATTGCCAAATCAATCAAATATACGTGTGCAAAGACGGACCCGTGTTTAATTATTCTAAGATAAAGGGAGTACCAGAGGCGTTGTGATGAAACCGAAAGTTGCTTTCTTTGATTTTGCTGGTTGCGAAGGAGATCAACTGCAAGTCGCAAACTTGGAAGAAGAACTTTTGACTCTTCTCGGTCAAGTTAAGGTTGTAACCTTCAGGGAAGTCATGAAGGAACAAAGCGACAACTACGACATAGCGTTTGTTGAAGGCTCATGCACAAGGCTTCAGGATGAGGATAGACTGAAGCAAATCAGGAAAAACGCTAAAATCGTAGTTGCCATTGGCTCGTGCGCAACCATAGGCGGCATCAACTGCATACGGAATTACAAGGACTTGGATGAGGTTAGAAAAACCGTGTACGGCGATAATGCGAAGTTATTTGACACTTACGCGGCGCGACCGATAGACGCGGTGATACCTGTGGACGCGTACGTGCATGGCTGCCCCATAGACAAGGACGAGTTTCTCCACGTAGTCAAGTCGCTTTTGCTGGGAAAAGCCCCTGACATTCCAACTTATCCCGTGTGCGTCGAATGCAAGAAAAACGAAAACGTCTGCGCCTTCGAAAGAGGACAGTTCTGCGTGGGACCAGTAACCCGAGCAGGCTGCAACTCCTGCTGCATAAATGAAGGCACAGTCTGCTGGGGCTGCCGCGGGTTGGTTGACAACCCAAACGAGAACGCCCACAAAGAAGTTCTGATTAAATACGGTCTCACAGTTGACGACGCAATAGGCAAGTTTAGGTTATATTTCGGTTGGCAGGAGGGCAAGAAATGAAAAAACCAAACCTCGACATTGAAGTGCACCACGTAACGCGTGTGGAAGGACACGGCAACATCTACGTAAACGTTAGAAACGGCGTCATAGAGAAATGCGAATGGAACATTTCCGAAGCCCCAAGATTCTTTGAAGCTATGGTTGTTGGACGCCAATGGACTGACCTGCACCACATAACTTCACGCATCTGCGGCATATGCTCTATAGGACACACGCTTGCATCGTTAAAAGCCACAGAAGCAGCTATGGGCATACAGATAAGCGAGCAAGATCTTAAGCTTAGGAAAATCGCGTTGCACGCAGAAAACATGCAAAGCCACATTCTGCACTTAGGCTTTCTAGTGCTGCCTGACCTGATGGGCGTAGGCTCAGTTATTCCGCTGGCATCATCTAATCCTGAAGAAGTCACAACAGTTCTGCAACTGCACAGATTAGCAAATGAGATGTCTACTCTGCTATGCGGCAGAACGACGCATCCCCAAAGGCTGATACCGGGCGGCTTCTCGAAAATTCCGTCACTTAGAGAACTGAAGGAACTCAAGAAGAAGCTACAGGATTCTGTTCCCAAACTGCAGGCAGTCGCAGAACTCTTCAAAAGCGTAGCCTCCAAGTTCCCTGATTTCGCCAGAGAAACAGAGTTCATAGCGTTAACTAGCCCTGGCGAGTACGCGCTTTACGACGGCGACATAGCATCCTCTGACACAGGCAAAGCGCCAGTAGCCGAGTACCTGTCATTCACTAACGAGTATATTGTGCCGATATCCACGGCGAAGCGGGCGAAACATGCGCGTGAATCGTACATGGTTGGCGCGTTGGCTAGGCTAAACATTAACTATGATAAGCTTTCTCCGCTGGCTAAAAAGACCGCTGAACTATTCGGCTTAAAACCCCTTTGCCATAACCCGTTCATGAACAACATTGCGCAACTGGTTGAAGTCGTGCACAGTGTAGAAGATTCAATAAAGCTGATTGATGAACTTGAAAAGATGAGGTTGCAGAGTCAACCAGAATATTACACGCCAGACATTGCAGTTAAAGCAGGTCGAGGAGTCGGCGCGGTGGAAGTTCCAAGAGGCATACTGTTCCACGACTACACGTACAACCAGAAAGGCGTCTGCACAAAAGCCAACTGCGTCATCCCGACAAACCAGAACCACGGGAACATAGAGTTAGACCTGAAAGCGCTACTGCCGAAGGTTCTTGACAAAACTGAGAAGGAAATTGAGTTAAGCCTAGAAATGCTGGTACGCGCCTACGACCCGTGCATTTCCTGCTCAACCCACTGCTTAAAAGTGCATTTCGTCTAAAGCTCATTGAGCGCTGGGACTTTTTTCCAGCTGCGCGGAAGCTGCCTTTGTTCCCTGTTTAGCTTCTGCTTTTTCTTTTGAAGCAGTTTTCGGCTTTTCTTTTTCCGAATTCTCTGGCTCGTTTTCTGTTTTCGGGCAACTGGAATCAGCAATTTCTTCTTTAAGGTCAAGAAAGCCTTTCACTGTGCCATCACTCAAGTACTCAAATTTGAAGCCCATCTTCTTCGTCAGATTCAAAGCTCTCTTATTGTCAGGCAGCATAATAGCGTACACTGATTCGACACCCATTTCTTTGATGATTTCAAGCGTGTAATCCACAAGTTTTGTTCCTAAGCCTAAGCCTTGCCACTGGTCGCCTACTATAAACGCTAATTCTCCGCTTTTTCCGTCTGGTTCAGTGCTGAGTCTGCTTACGCCCAAGATTCTTTTGCGGTTTTTCTCAGTAATTTCCGCCACTATGGCGACTTCGCGGTCGTAGTCAATGTTACAGTAGCGGACACGAACTTCATGCGGCGTGTCTTTCAGCATCTGGAAGAAGCGATAGCGTATGGATTCATCGGAAAAGCTTTGGAACATCTCCAGCCACATCGGCTCATCTTCAGGCTTTATCGGACGCAGCAGCACTTCTCGCCCGTCTTTAAGCGTCCACAGCAACTCGTATTTCTTCGGGTAGGGACTTATCACCATGTGCTCGTGAGGATCAAACTTCTTGAAGACATTCTCCTTATCGATCATTATCCTTGCGTCGAGAATGAACGCGTCTTTCTCGTCTATCAGAAGCGGGTTTATGTCAATCTCCTTTATCTGGGGAAAGTCCATGAGCAACTGCGAAAACATCAACACCGTTTCATCCAGCAACTTGAGATTGGCTGGCGGCGCGTTCCTGTAACCTTTCAGCAACTTGTAGACTTTTGTTTCCTCCATCATCCGCCTTGCAAGCGTCGTGTTTAACGGCGGCAACCCGATGGAGTAATCCTTGAAGAGTTCAACGCCGACGCCGCCCATGCCGAACAAGATGACTGGGCCAAAAAGCGGGTCAGTTTTTCCTCCGAGTATAACTTCAATGCCTTTTTTCTTAATCATCGGCTGAACTGTAACGCCGATTATCTGCGCTTTTGGGTCATACGCCTTCGCGCGCTGCATAATCATGTCAAACGCTTGGCGAACTTCCGTCGCCGAGTTCAAGTCTAAAAGGACTCCGCCTGCATCGGTTTTGTGGGTAATCTGCGGCGACAGTATCTTCAAAACCACTGGGAAGCCCAGTTGCCGCGCAAACGCAACTGCTTCATCTGCAGTTGTGGCAACTTCAGTGGGCACGACGGGAAAATTGTAGTACTTAAGGAGCCTCTTGGCCTCATCTTCCGTTAGCAGTTCGCGGTCTTCCGCCGCAACGTTTCTGAGGATGCTCATGATTGGTCGTTTAGGCGGTGCAGCGTCAACGGGCAGTTCTTCAGGCGTCTCATAAATCAGTTCAACATTGCGCTCGTACTGGTACATTTGCATGTACGTTGTTATCGCTTGCTCAGGCGTGGAGTAAGTGGGGATGTTATTCGCGTTTAAGATGCGGTTTGCCTCCTGCACTGAATCGTAGCCCATGAATGAAGTTAAGATGGTCTTGTTCTGGTAGGCTTTGCTTTTCACCATATCCACAATGGCTTTGGTTATCGCTATTGGGTCGCCTACTGCTTGCTGAGTAAAAATGATGAGTATGCCATCAATGTTTTCATCGTTGAGGCAAGCTTCAACCGCGGTTTTGTAGCGGTCAGCTTGAGCGTCTCCGAGAACGTCTATGGGGTTTCCTCTGCTCCAGAAACTCGGCAGAGCAGCGTTGAGAACGTCAAACGTCTTCTGACTTAGCTTAGCCAATTTGCCGCCCTTAGCGATTAAAGCGTCAGTAGCCATAACTCCAGCGCCACCTGCGTTTGTTATCACAGCCAAATTAGGTCCACGAGGCAACGGCTGCGTTCCTAAAACTTCAGCAGCGTTGAATAAATCTTCAATTTCCTCAACGCGCACTATGCCTGCTCGCTTGAAGGCAGCGTCATAAATCGCATCTTCACCTGAAAGCGAACCTGTGTGAGACGCCACGGCTTTAGCACTTTCAGTGAATTTACCCGCTTTCACCACGATTATGGGCTTGGTTCTTGCGAAGTGCCTTGCGGCACTCATGAACTTGCGGGCTTCCGTGATACCTTCCACGTACATGAGTATGCTTCGGGTCTGCGGGTCAGTGCCGAAGTAGTCTATAAGATCACCGAAATCCACGTCAATCATTGAACCTACGGAGACGAAGTTGCTGAAACCAATGTTCTCATGTATCGCCCAATCCAAAATGGCTGAGCCTAAAGCACCACTTTGAGAAAGGAAGGCAATTTTTCCGGGTTTCGGCATTTTACCCACGAACGTTGCGTTCAGGTTTATTTTCGGGCGGATTACGCCTATGCAGTTTGGTCCGATTATGCGCATGCCGTATTTTTTCTTTATTTCAAGAATTTTGGCTTCCAATTCTTTGCCTTCAGAGCCTGTTTCTTTGAAGCCTGCTGAAACTATGATTGCGCCTTTCACACCTGCTTTTCCACATTGTTCCACTACGTCTGGAACGGTTTTAGCTGGCGTAGCTATCATGGCTAAGTCAACGGGTTCAGGGATTTGACCCACTGTGGGATAGGTTTTTACTCCGAAAATTTCGGGTTTGCGCATGTTAACCAAATAGACTTTTCCAGCGTAGCCGAGTTGAGTGAAGTTTTTTACTATGGCGCAGCCAACTGAGCCTTCTTGGTCGCTTGCGCCTATAATGGCTACGCTTTTAGGGTTGAAAATTTTGTCCAAGTTCAAAGTAACCATTAGCAGGCAACCTTCTACGAGATAGCGTTTCTGTATACGGGTAATTAAAATGTTATGTATCTGAATTCACTTTTCACTTGAAAACCTGTTCGCTACATTAGAGCGTGGAGCAGCTTATAGTCGCTCTTATATAAAGAAAACAGCATGCCTTTGGCGCTGGAAAACGCCAATAGCGACCCCTCCCCCTCCTATTTTTCTGCAATGTTTGACTATTAGGCTCCAAATATGATGGTTGGGCTGTTTTGGAATAGCCCTGTTTGTGGCTCGTGTTGTTTTTGCCAGAGTTAAGTTGATGTTGGTACGTAGTAGGTTATGCCGTTTATTATGTATTGGATGGCTATTGCTGCTATTAGCAGAGCCATTATTCTTGTGATTATTGCTGCTCCTGATTTTCCCATGAATCGGTGGATTGGGTCGATGAGTTTTAAGACTAAAAAAACGATGAAGAATACTATTGCCACTGCAGCTACGGTGATAATTATTCCGAAATCTTGAAAGTTAAGCATCGTCGTTGTCATAGCTCCGGGTCCAACTAGCAGCGGCACAGCGATTGGGACTGAGCCTAGTTTTTCTGGGGAGCCAGTAGGTTTCTTCCATTCGTCTTCAATGAGAATTTGAATTGCAATTATCAGCAGTAGTATGCCTCCTGCAATCATGAAGCTGTAAATCGAAATGTTGAAGAAAGCCAGTATTTGTTGTCCAACCAGTGAGAAAACCAGAAGAAGAATGAAGCCAGTGAGGGTTGCAGAATTGAAAACGCGTTTTCTCTGTTGTTTTTCCATTTTCTCTGTTAAACCGATGAAAATTGGGAGGTTCCCAAAGGGGTCAACCACAATGAAGAGAGCTAGCACTGCTCGGACTAAGTTAGGAACGCTCTCTGTTAAAGAAACAACGAACTGCTCAGACGTGAATGTGTCCTCCTCTGTATGTGCTTCGCTTGCGGTTTGACAAAAAACAAGAGCTTTGATTAATCCTATATGCTTTTTGTCCCAACAGTCTTAAATAAGTCTGGGCAAACCTTTCCGTGGTGAACTATAAATGCCCTGCACAGTTATCGTTGGCGCCTTCTGGGGAGACGAAGGCAAAGGAAAAATAAGCTCTTATCTAGCCCTTAAAGACAAACTGGATTTTTGCGTGAGAACAGGTTCAGTGAACGCTGCTCACACTGTTTGGATTGATGGCAAAAAATACGCTCTGCACATGGTGCCCGCTGCGTTCATCAATCCGAAAACCCGCCTGCTCATTGCTGCAGGGGCAAACGTGGATGTTAACACTTTTTTTAGCGAAGTGGAACAAACTAAGGTTCAAGATCGAATTGCCATTGACCAAAACGCCTCCATCATTGAGGAAAAACATAGCGCCGCTGACAAAGCCAGCGCCGTCAACAGAGGCATAGGAACCACTGGCAGAGGAGTTGGACCAGCCATTGAAGAACGAGTAAAACGCACAGCTAAACTTGCCAAAGACCTTCCTGAACTCAAAGGCTACATAACTGACCAAGTGCAGGAAGTCAACGACGGCTTGGACGCGGGCAAAAACGTGCTTTTGGAAGGCACACAGGGCTTCATGCTGTCGCTGTTTTTCGGAACGTACCCGTATGTGACTAGCAGAGACACAGGCGCCGCGGCAATATGCTCCGAAGCAGGAGTAGGCCCCACAAGAGTGGATGATGTGCTGATAGTGTACAAGTCGTTCATAACGCGCGTAGGCGCTGGGGAGCTGCCGGGAGAAATAACAATGGAAGAGGCCCAGAAAAGAGGTTGGTTTGAAACTGCCGCGGGCACAGGACGAAACAGGCGGTCGGCGCCATTCGATTTTGACTTAGCTAAGAAAACTGCTAAAATTAACGGGGCAACACAAGCTGCTTTGACGAAGTTGGACATCATGTTTCCCAACTGCCAAGGCGCGAGAAAATTTGACACATTATCCAGCGAAGCTAAACAGTTCATAAAAGAAATTGAAAACCGAACAGGCGTACCCGTGGTGCTGATAGGCACTGGACCTGACGCTTTGGACATAATCGACAGAAGAAAATAGCGCTCAGTCGGAAAAAGCATTGTGAAGACAATAAAGCTGTGCCGCGGGCACCAACAGTTATTTTAGGTCTTTCACTCGTTACTGTTTAAACCAAAAAAGGAGGCTTAAACCGTAGCCCGCTTGCCCAGCGCCCCAAACTCTCGCTTCACAGCAGGGCTGCTGACTAGAGACGTGCAGATACTGTTCTTCGCGAATTTAGTGGGCGCTTTCGGAGATGGGCTTTACGCTTACGTTTTGCCTTACTACATAAGAGACACGCTTAGCGCCAGCCCCGTTGAAATAGGCATACTCTACGCCTCAGCAAACAGCTTCATAGCAGTAACTATGCTTGCAGGCGGCTTCCTCGCAGACAAATACGACCGCAAAAAAATCCTGATTCTAAGCTGGCTCTTATGGGTGCCCGCGCCAATTATCTTCGCCTTCGCAGGCAGCTGGATTCAAATGCTGCCTGGAATGCTGTTGTGGGGCATCTTGTTCAGCCAGCCCGCAAGCACAGCCTACCTCGTCACCACAGTAGACAAAAGCAAGTTGACTTTAACCTTGGCTGCAATCTCGTCAGCGTGGTCGCTCGGCTACACTTTCTCGCCAGCCATAGGCGGCTACTTAGCTGAAAACACAGGTATGCAAACCGTTTTCTTTCTAGCCGCTATCTTCTACGCTTCAGCAGGCATAATACTCTTCTTCATTAGAAGACAGGTTCCGCCGAGAAGCCCGCAGCAGACCCAAGAAAAAAGCCAGTCTAAACTGCAGCTTCTGAAGAACCGCAAGTTGCTCGTATTCTCAGTATTTCTAGGAGCAGCCACGTTCATTATCTTGCTTTTCCGACCGTTTGCCTCCACATTCGTAGCAGACGTTTACGGCTACAAGAGTTTCGAAATAGGCATATTAGGCTCATGTTTCTTCCTCGGCTCAGCCATCCTAGGCATCGCTTTAGGCAGAGTCGGGGATAAATACAAAAAAACCTATGCTTTCGCCGCAGCCTTAGCTTTTATTGCTTCCTCGCTTGTGCTGCTGATGTTGTTCGGCGATTTCCGCATCTTGCTGGCAACGCACATACTTCTTGGGGCGTCTTACTTAACGTGGCCGCTGATGAACGCAGTCATCGGTTCGCACGCTCCAGAGTCAGCTCGTGCATTGTGGGTGGCTATTCCGCAAGCAATCAGCGGGGCAGGCGCTATTTTCGCGCCCTACATTGGCGGCGTTCTCTATGAGGCATCGCCTTACTACCCGTTCATTTTCGGAGTTGTAGCCGCCTTGGCTTTGGCGTTGGTGGCGCTTGCGAAGCTGCGTGATTAGGCATCGGAACTTTTATCTGAGCAACTGCTGAAATGTCATTTTAGAGGTCGAGTGAGATGCGGAAGTCTAACGTTTACATTCAGGCTTCAGCTAGCGTTCTTGTGCTTTTGTTCGCGGCAGGAATACTTGTTGGAGGCTTGGTGACTTATTACATAAGCTTTCAAGAAATCAAGGTCTTGGACGATAAAGTTGCAGTTTTGCAGAATCAGCTGTCGGATTTTAAAGGTTCCCAAAATGTTACTTATCAAAGCATAACGATATACCAGAACGCTACGTGGCTGACAGAAATCTACGAGAACGTAAGTGACTCTGTTGTTTTAGTTGAAGGAGACACCAGTGACGGTGGCGTTCAAGGTTCAGGCTTCGTTTATGACTTCGCAGGCAGAATGGTTGTTATAACAAATTATCACGTCGTTTATGACACGACCAGCGTAAGCGTCACCTTCCAAAACGGAAGAGGCTACTCAGCCACCATCCTTGGAACAGACCCATACGCGGACTTGGCAGTGCTTTCAGTTGATGCCCCAGCAAACGAGTTTAAACCCGTCGAAATCGTCAGTTCATCCACACTGCAAGTAGGCGACCCAGTTATAGCAATAGGAAACCCCTATCACCTGGTCAGTTCACTGACCACAGGCGTGATAAGCGCCCTCGGCAGAACCACCACAGAGGACGAAGAATACTCAGGCGGCTTCTCAATAGCCAACATCATACAAACTAGCGCGCCGATAAATCCTGGAAATTCAGGTGGACCACTGCTTAACGCTGTTGGCAAGGTTGTGGGCATAACTTTCGCCATAGTTTCTGACTCTCAGGGCTTAGGATTCGCCATTCCCTCAAACACCATACTCAGAGAAATAGCCGCGTTAATAGCAACTGGCGAGTACACTGGGCACTCGTACTTAGGCGTTAAAGGACAAGACATGAACTATGCTAGAGCGCAGGAAATAGGCGTAAACGTTACTTACGGCTGGAAAATCGCCGAAGTCACGGCTGATGGCCCATCAGACGGTTTGATACAAGTCGACGACATCATAATCGCCATGAACGGCACTACCATTAGAAACAATGATGATTTGGCAAGTTACCTTGAAGAGAAAACACTGCCGAAAGAACACTTGGTGTTCACCGTGGTAAGAAATGATGTGGAAACAAGCGTGGATGTTGTTCTGGGGACAAGACCGCCGCCCCAAACTTGACGCAAGCAGCAAACCCTGTCAGCAATTTCGGAATAAAAGGGTGGTTCTGGTTTAAATGGCAGATATGTGGCGCAAACCATACCATGTTGTCATCGAAGTGGAAAACAAGCAATGCCAAATGCTGAAAAAGTTTGCTGCACATGGGCTGAAGCATTTGAAAGTCGTAGACATAAGAAGCTCAAGCACTGGTGCAGTTAAGCATTTGATTGAGCTTGACCGCGAGCAAGCTGCAAAGATTCCGCAAGGTATCAAAATGGCTCCGCGTCGCGGCAGAGCGGAAGGCAAGCCACATGATGGTTTGATGTTGCGCGTTGCGAAGTGTTCAGCGTTGTTCAATTGGGACAAAGGGTTTTTCGTATTCTCCAACGTATTTTGATGAGGGGCGAAGGAGAACCGCGTCTTCGTATTGCTCTAGCACGTGGGCAACCCAGCCTGCTATTCGGCTTGACGCAAAAAACGGCGTGAAGAACGTACTGGTTACACCTAGCGTGTCTAGGGTTACTGCCGCGTAGAAGTCAACGTTAGGGAATATCTTTTTCCTTTCGTGAACAACATCTTCAATTTTGATGCATAAATTGTACAAGTTTAAAGTGTTTGTGCGGTGGCACAGGTTTTCAGCTATTGACCTGAGGTGTTTAGCTCGCGGGTCTTCTGTCTGATAGACTCTATGCCCGAAACCCATGATTTTCTTTTTGTCATCTAGCATGCCTTGAATGTACTCTTCCACTTCCTCCTCCGTGTTTATGTCGTCCAGCATATGCATCACTTTTTCACAAGCGCCACCGTGCAAGGGGCCTTTTAGCGTGCCAATCGCAGAAGTTATTGCCGAGTACATGTCCGAGTTTGTGCTGGCGGTCACACGTGCAGCGAACGTGGAGGCGTTGAAGCCGTGGTCAGCGTGCAACGCCATGATGCGGTCTATCGCGGTGTTTTCTTCGCTGTCCGCAGGTTTTCCTCGAAACATGTAGAGAAAGTTTTCGGCGAAACCGTATTCTTTGTTTGGTGCGACAACTTGCTGGTTGGATTGCACTCTGTGAAGAGTGGCGACAATGGCGGGGACTTTTGCCACTAATTGTATTGCGCGTCTTTTGTTTGCTGCTTTTGAGCGGTCATTGCAGTTAGCGTCATAGTAGCTGAGGTGCGAGACTTCGGTGCGTAACACTTCCATTGGGTGGCAGTTTTTGGGTGTAGCTTTGATGCTATCTATTATCGCGTCAGGCAGGTTCATCTCTGAAACGAGAAGGGAGCGAAATGCCTCCAACTCTTGCTTGTTGGGCAACCTGCCGTGTAATAGGAGGTGTATCACTTCCTCGTGACAAACTTGCTCTACGAGATCGTCGATGTTGTAGCCATAGTAATACAGCGCGCCTATAGGGTCTACGAAGCTGATTTTGGTTTCGGCGGCGGCAACATCCCTTAACCCGCGAATGACTATTTTATCTTTAAGTTCCATTTTACTTAATTCCTTTTCCTTCAAAACCGTACGTACACTAAAGCAAGAACTAGAAAGTCCTTACAAGTGGAGAATTGAGTTTTCTTCGCTCAATCAAAATTTTTGCAGCCAAAGTACGGTTTAACGTAGGTCTGCAAATTCACATAAACATAAGCTACGCCACTTTAAAACGTTCCTGTGGAAGACAAAAGCGTTAATTTACAGGTTAAATTTGTGTTTTGATGGTTATGTGCCATAACTTATTTAAAGAGTAACACCATTATCTCCGCTGGGAAAACCAGCAAAGACGTGAACTTCACATTCTAGTTGGCAGCTACGCTGGATTTTCAGAATAGTAGGCATTGGGGGAGGTTTCAATAAATGCCAGAACACAAAGCATTAGCGAAAAGTATCTCAAACATAAAGAATCTCAAAAAACATGCGACTCTTACTCCTGAAGAAGAGAAATACTTAGAACAAGCGGTTAAAATTCATCCTATGCGCATCAGTCCATACTATGCGTCGCTTATAAACTGGGATGACCCGCAGGACCCATTGAGGAAAATGGCTGTGCCGTCTGTCGAAGAACTCAACCTTGAAGGCATTTACGACACAAGCGGCGAAGCTGAAAACACGAAAATGCCTGGGCTTCAGCACAAGTACGCGGAAACAGCGTTGATTTTGGCAACCAACCGCTGCGCAATGTACTGCAGGCACTGTTTCAGGAAGCGCCTTGTAGGGTTGCCAAGCGGCGAGATTTTGAAGCGGTTTGAAGACGCAGCCGCGTACATCAAGGCACATGAGGAGATAAACAATGTTCTCATCAGCGGCGGTGACCCGCTTGTGCTTAAAAACGATATCATTGAACGTTTTCTTGAAGTTTTGACAAAGATAGATCATCTGAGTTTCATACGTTTTGGAAGTAGAGTGCCAGTTACTCTTCCGCGCAGGCTTTCTGACTCCAAGATTCTTGCGATTTTCAAGAAGTACTCGAAGATTGATAAGCGGTTGTATGTTGTGACCCATTTTAATCATCCGCGAGAAATAACCCGCCAATCTACTAGGGCAGTAAGCAACTTGCTGAAGTCAGGTGTTCTGGTGAGCAACCAGACGGTTCTGCTCAGAGGAGTTAATGACAATCCTGAGACGCTTGCGACTTTAATGGACCGCTTAGTAAGCATTGGAGTTGCACCCTACTACGTTTTTCAGTGCCGCCCAGTCAAAAGGGTTAAGCATCATTTTCAAGTTCCAATATGCGAAGGCGTGAAAATAGTTGAAGAAGCCAAGGCAAGCTGTAATGGGCACAGTAAACGCTTCAAATATGTCATGTCGCACAAAACGGGCAAAATAGAAATACTGGGCATAATGCGCGGCAACGTGTACTTTAAGTATCATGAAGCTAAAGACAGGGCAAACTTGGGCGTGATGTTTAAACGTCGTGTTAGCAAAACCGCAGGGTGGCTGGATGACTTCAACACGGCAACCCGCCCGACGGCGGTAAAACCCAAACGTCGCCGTATGCAAACGATTGAAACCTTAAGCGTGAATTAACCTGTTCAGAGCTGCGCTGAGTCTCGCCGAATTATTACAACAGTACCTTAGTTTAGGTCAACTTGCTAGTGAAATAATTGCTTTCGCTATTATTCTCGCGGTCGCCGTCACTATCGCATGGATAGGGCACGCTGTCTTCAAGAGATACTTACTCAGATGGGCTTCAAAAACCAAAACAAATCTGGACGACGAGATACTCCGCAACGTGCGAGCCCCAATATTTCTCATGGCAATTCTGCTCGGCGTATATTATGGTCTAGAAGGCTTCGCGTCACTTCAGGCTTACGCTGAGACATTAGCGTTAGCGTTCACAGTTGGCGAAATCTTGGTCATAACTTTCGTGATAATGCGCATCGCTAACGTGCTGATAAGCTGGTACGGCGAAGAAAGCCGTAAACGGGGCGGAAAAGTAAGCGACCACATCCTGTTCATCCTGAAGAAAGCTGTTCAGGCTGTTGTCCTCATCTTTGCTTTGCTGGCGATACTTTTCGTTTTCAACGTAGAGCTTTCAGGCGTTGTTGTCGGTCTCGGCGTAGGCGGCATAGCTATAGCCTTAGCAGTACAGAACCTGCTGAGCGACGCGTTCAGCGCCTTCTCAATCTACTTTGACAGACCGTTTGAAATAGGCGATTTTGTCATTGTCGGCGAACACGCTGGAACTGTCAAGCATATAGGAATGAAGTCCACGCGAATTCAGTTGCTGCAGGGCGAAGAACTAGTGATGTCTAACAAAGAATTAACTTCAAATGCAGTGCGTAACTTCAAGAGGCTACAAAGAAGGCGCATTCTGTTCAACGTGAAGGTAACTTATGACACTTCTGTTGAAAAACTCAAAAAAATCCCAGAGATAATCGACCGCGTTGTCAAATGCGTAGAGCTAGCAGAATTAGACAGGGTTCATTTTAGGCAGTTCGGCGACTTCAGCCTTGACTTCGAGGTCGTGTATTACATCAAAACAGGCGACTACGTCAAGTACATGGACACCCAGCAGAAAATAAACTACGGTATACTAGAAGAATTTGAGAAAGAAGGCATTCAGATGGCTTACCCAACACAAAAAATCTTCGTATGCAAAGACTGAAGAAACAGCGCAGCTAACGCTTCGGGCGTTTCAGTTTTTTAAGCACCCAAGCCATATTACGCCCCAGCGTCTCCATGGTTTCCATAGCTTCCTTGTCGCCTTCAATCTCGCCTTTTTTATGTCCAATTCCAATGTTCCAGTATGATGAACCGGGCACAATCATTTGGCTTATCAGGAAAAAGTGGTTTATTGCATCAAACGTCGGCATTGCGCCTGCTCTTCTAACGGCAACGACTGCGGCGCCTACTTTTCTCTTGAATATGTCGCCGTTGGCGCGTGCCACGTAGCCAGCCCTGTCGATAAGCGCTTTAAGTTCAGGCGTCATCATTGAGAAGTAAACAGGTGAGCCTAAGATGATGCCGTCTGCTTCCAGCATTTTCTGTATGTACACGTTTACGTGGTCATCCTCGATGACGCAGCGGTTGTTTTTGGTTGTGTAGCAGGTTCGGCACGCGTTGCAGCCGCGAATCAGTTCACCAGCAAGCTGTATCAGTTCGGTTTCGATGCCTTCAGCTTCGAGAACTTGCAAAACACGCTTAAGCAATATGGCTGTGTTGCCGTCTTTTCTTGCGCTACCATTGAATGCTATAACCTTCAAGGGCATCACACTCTATGATTCAGAGGGAAAAATAGAATAAAAAAGTAGCGAAACAGCGCGTATAGCGAAAGCCTCAAAAGCGCAATTCAAAACAGTAACTTAAGATTCATTCAATGTTAAAGGAGAGAAGAACAAGAAAATGAACAGTGTAGATATGGCTTTGAATTTCGGCAGCGTAGTCAATGTGATTGGGGTGATTCTGCTGTTAAGAACCGTGATAAAAGACAGGAATATCCTAAGAGGATACAGCGTGAGCGGTTGCTTCTTGACGTTGCTGGCGATTGGCTGTTTCCAAATTGCCTTCTTTCTCATGGAGAACATGGTAAGCTTCGTGTTGGGGCTATTCACCGCTGTATTTTGGCTGGTGGCATTTGTTTACAGCCTTAGACAGATAATTAAACAAGCCACTGCACAGAAAAAAGAAACATCGTCTGAACCTAACAAGCAATAACGCTGAAAGCGGCAGTTTCTGTTAGGCAGCTTTTTACGTGGGTTAAGCCCGCGTATGGACAGCGTTGCAGATGTAATGTTGTCGTGTGTGCCAATAATATTTTTATTCCAGTCTCAACCTAGAGTCTTTGCGCTGGGGTGGCCGAACCGTTCAGGCGGTAGCCTGCAGAGCTGCTCTATATGGGTTCAACTCCCATCCCCAGCTCCATTTCCTCATCAATTGTCTATTGGGGTTTACGGAATATCTTTCCGCCCAAAAAGTCAAGCTACTCCCTGGTTACTTATTAGAAAAACGTCAAAATAGGGCATCGAAAAATAATCTATGAGTCTTAAATTTCATGGCTTAGTCATAAATAGCAGTTTTTGCGTAACACTACTTCGGTTGTAATGTCAACGTTTAATCGCGAACAACTTATCTTGCAGGTTAAAGATTGGATTGCACAGTGTGGGTTTAGGTTTGAGTCTTCGCCAGATTCAAAGTACGATTTTGTGCTAACTTTCTCTGAGAATGAAAAGTCACCTCAATTGCAGCTTATTCATCAGAAAGCGGAATCGGCGTATTTTTTGATAGTTAGTCTGGTAAATATTCCAAAATCTGACCGCGATTTATTAAAAAGAATCGATGTTGGTCGATTTGGTGGTTTGATATGGGATCTTAAGTTGAGTTTATTGCGTATGGGTGTTGATTTTACAGTGGTTGGGGCTGACGAGTTTGACCCTGATGCTTGGGAAGTTCAATCGCGCCTATTCATTAATGACGCAGATGCAAGTGCATTCTATGAGGTTTGTTCTAAAATTAAGCGGGCTTTGATTGGCATAATTTGGACCTATAAGCGCGCTTTGGATACTGGCTTATAACTGCAGCCTATTTTTATTCTGTTTTGAGTATTTCTATTAGTCCTGAAAGTATGATTTTCCAAGTTTCTGTGCGCGATATCGTTAGCAGCGCATTTTGGATGCTTGGCCATGCATGGAGGAATTTTTGTTTTTCGTTAAAGAAACTGGTCAGTCTTTCTTTGTGGGCTTCGTTTATAGGTTGTTGCAATAGCGTTAGATATTGGGGTTTTAGTAAACCAAGTTTTACTTGTTGAGCGTTGGTTTTGTGTGTCCAGTTGTCTTGGTATTTGAATTGTTCAGGTTTGGCAAGTGTGTATCTTGCTATTTCTTGGCTTAGTCTGTAGACTATTTGAAGATTTATTTCTGAATTGCTTTGGTTTGTTGGTGGTTTAATTAGTGAGAGCGTAAACATTGCTGCTGTGTATCCTTGTATTTTTGGGTCAAGATAGTTTGTTTGTAGTGAAGCAAGGAAGCCTTCTTTTGTTGCCTGTTTAAATGCTTCAGATTGAACATATTGTTTCAGTTTTGTTTTGTCACTTGTAACTGTCGTGTCTGGTTGCAAAGTAGGCAACATCATTTCCACTATGTCTGCGAACACGTAGACGCAGCTTGCGTAGTCTATATGCCAGATTCCCCAGTGGTGATTAAACCATGAGTCTATTCCATTGTTTTTTATTGTGAGAAGTATGTTTGCAATGTTTAGGTATTCTTTCTTTAGGTTTTCGGGTATTTGCGCTTGTTTGATTTTTTCTGCAAATTCTTTGTCGTCTGTGGTTAGAGTTGTTTCGTTAGCAATCTTGACGTCGTCAACCCATTTATCCTGTATATAATGCAGTGCGTTTCCAAGTTCACCATAAGCATATTCGTCATTTAGAAAGAATAGCTGGCGTGCTTCATCGATTTTTTGAAGTATTTTGCTGTTTTTTCCTGTCTTGTGTGGGAAGTCTCCATGGGTGTCTGGTCCCAACGTGCCGTCAACAAAAATATAGGCGTTCTGTGTTGAAAAGCCCAAGCATCCCGCAATTGTATCTGCAATTATTTTGTGGGTGCTTCTTAGCATGTCCAGATTGCCTTGCGGATGAGTTGTCGTCTATTTTTTGTCTGGAAATTGAGGTAGGCTGTTCATCCATTCTCCAAGTGAATTAAAGAGTTCACCAAATGTTGCGTCCTCACTGAGTAGCAAATAGGCATACTGTGCAAGGGTGCTGTCGTCGAGTTCTTGGGTTAGTTTTGGGATTCCGAAATCGTATTTTTCAATTGTCGCTGGGCCTACATCAAAAATTGGGTCTGAAATAAATGGTTTAATTTCTTTTCTTTTCTGTTCCATCTGCTCATATAGGTCTTTTCTCATGTCAGAGATCATTGATCTCATTTTGTCAGAGACTTGGGGCAGTTTTTGGGTGAGTTCTTTTTCGGTTTCTTCTTTAGCTTTTTCTCCACCCACCATTTCAGCCATTCCCGAGGCCATTGCGCCTGCTGCTCCCGCTACTATTTCTGCAAAGCCATCCATTAGGGTACTCATTAAAATTATGCTGGTGTTAATAACCGCGTTCATAATTTTGTTTTCGCGGTTTAATTCATTTTTTTGTTGTGCCGACATAAACCTACACTGTATGCTTGTAGTTGCGGTTTTAGATAATAACACTTACGTAAGAGCTCACATCATTTTAGGAGAGAAGAACCTATTGGCAAAATTTTGTTCAACTAGAGTTTCACTCTCAGCAAGATAAAAAAGAGGAGTTTACGGGTGATTTATCCAATCGCAGAGGATGCAACTCCCATCCCCAGCGCCATTTTTCGGTGGGGTAATTTTTTGTTTGTAGTTGTGGTTTGTTGCTTAGTACAACTACTTCTTGGGTTTTGTTTTTGTGGTTGCAAGAACACGCTGGCGGCAAACAAAATTAGGGAAAGGATAACTTTTTACGATGGAAGAAGACGTACTAAGAAGTTATGAATCCTGTTAGGAAAGTGCGTGCAACAAGGCGATATAAACAGTCTCGGAGATGGATAATCATTGTTTCTGCTCTGCTAATTGCTGTAACGCTGATTGCAGTTGCATACTTTTGTTATCCTAAGAATGAAGCGGAGAACAACACGCCGAACGAGTCAGCGGCTTTCAGGGATTTCACAGACCACTACATGGGCATAATGCAGAACTTGAACTCAACCGCAACCAAAGCCCAAATGGCATCGCAACTAAATGCAAGATATAATCAAACTGACCTTTTCAGTTGGGAGCAGACCAAACTGACGTTTACACAGGATACCGCAGGCTGGTTTGAAGACCCAACCCAGATTCTACACAGTAGCAAAGGAATCTGCGTACAATGGAGCATCGTTTACGTTTCCGCGTGCTTAGCGAATGGCTACCAGAGCCGACTTGTAGTAGCGGCTAATACGGCAAACTGGAACTTCATACACGCTTGGGCTGAAGACTACTTCGATGGCAACTGGGTTCACGTGGACCCTTCCGACAAAGTGTGGAACAATCCGTCAAGATATCAAAGCTGGGACTGGGGCAAAGAAATCGGGTCCAGCGTCAAAATCTACGCGTTTGAAGACGGCAGATTCGTAGAAGTTACCGCCAGCTACGAACCTCATTGAAGCTGAACTGCGTTTTGAAGTAATTTTGCAAGTTACTAAATATGATTATGCTCGCCAACAGCAACACGTGAACTATGCTTTTTTATACCATTCAGCGAATTTGCGGACAGCGTTTGCACGATGCGAAAAACCATTTTTCTCTTCAATAGCCATCTCCGCAAACGTCTTAGCGCTACCATTAGGCTGGAATATGGGGTCAAAGCCAAAACCCGATTTACCGTTGCCTACGCGCTCTTCATTGGTTATTTTTCCAGCGGCTTCCCCTTCAAAGCACACTGGCGCCCCGTGCCCATCGTAGTAGGCTATTGCTGATTTGAACACGGCTTTTCTATATGCCACTTTCCCCATCAGCTTAAGCAGTCCCACGTTCCCCACTGTCTTGTAAACGTAAGCCGCGTAAGGTCCTGGAAAGCCATTCAGCACATCCACGAACAAACCAGCGTCTTCCACTATGATTGGCAAATGGCATCGTTCAAAAGCGTCTATGGCGCTTGATTGTGCTATGTCGCTGAGGCTGTCGCTTTGTATTTCAAGCGCTTTCACGCGGAGCATGCCCACG
>CAZDLK010000024.1:0-28707 GCA_964506435.1 uncultured Candidatus Bathyarchaeia archaeon
TTGTAGTTTTTTACACAACGTTAATAAACCTTTTTTGAACATTTCCCCTTATGCCTCACTGCGAAAAAGCAAAGCACATCAGCAAATGCTTAGAGCTGGCGATACTGCTTGAAGTCAGCGCAGACAAGCCTGGCAACGTAAACTTCGTCGTCGGCTTCGAAGGCACACGAGTCGAGCACTTTTTAGCTTCCGCCGTAGCTGCACATGCATCTTTTGAAGAGGCAGCTAAACGCGGAATCGCCGTGGCAAACCGCACGCTCAACATAAGCGAAGCAGACATCGGCGAACTCATACGGAATTGCACAGCAGACATTGACGCTTGGCAGACAGGCGGCAACACATTAATCGGCACAATCATGCTGTTCGTACCAATAGCTGTGGCTGCTGGCATGACCCCGATGAACGACAAAGGCGAATTTGATATGAAGCAACTGCGCAGAAACATAAAACTGACAGTTGAATCCACAACAGCACAGGATGCAGTGCATCTTTACGAGGCAATAGACATCGCGAAACCCAGCGGACTCAACAGCGCCCCAGACTTGGACGTGAACGCCGCGGACTCAAAAGAGCGCCTGATAAAGGAGAACGTTTCGCTTTTTGAAGTTTTCAAAATAGCCGCAAGCTACGATGACATATGCTTCGAATGGGTAAACAACTACCCACTAACGTTTGATCTGGCTTACCCGTACCTGATGGAGCAGCTTGGCAAGAAGTGCTTAAACTCCGCTATCATAGACACTTTCTTGAAGGTTCTCGCGGAGCGACCCGACACTTTCATAGCTCGAAAAGTCGGCTTAGAAAAGACAAAGGAAGTCTCCTCAGACGCTGCAAAAGTTCTGGAGTTAGGCGGTGTGGAAACAGAAAAAGGCAAAGCGCAAATTCTGCTGTTCGATAGAAAACTCCGTGAGCAAGGCAACAACTATAACCCGGGGACAACGGCAGACATCACGGCGGCAACGCTGGCGCTGTGCACTTTGAGCGGTTACAGACCATAACTTACACGTTTCTTTTTTGGGAACTTTATTAGAAATATAATTATTCTTTGAATCTCTCCAGAATCATCGCGGGACAAATCTTTTTAACGCCATCTATCGCGCCTATTTTTTCCGACAAAAGCTTTGTTAATTCTCGCCCGTCTTTTGTCCATATCTCAGTCATTATCATGTGGTCGCCTGTTGATGTGGCAACGCTTCTGATTTCGTCTACCTCGCAGAGTTTCTGAGCAACTTCCAGCAGTTTCGTCGGCTCCACGTCTACGCCTACTATGGAAACGCTGCTTGTGCCCAGTTTTGCGGGGTCAACTTGGATAGTGAATTTCTTGATTACACCCTTGTCTTGTAGCGCTACGACTCTTTTTCTTATGGCTGACTCGCTTAACTTCAGTTTCTTGGCTATTTCGTTGAAAGACCTTCGGCCGTCTTGCTCTAGCAGTTGCACTATTTTCTTGTCAACTTCATCCGTTTTCAGCATAATTATTTCCTGTTTCCGCACTTTTTTGTGTTTTTACGTGCTGTTTTGTTCCGATAAATAAATATGAGGCGACTGCTAATAAGTATTTTGTTTCTGAAATTTTAAATGATGGTGCAAGAACTATGGAAGAAAAAATTGAGCAAAAAACTGCGATGCCGCGGTTAAGCGAAACTGCCCCAGATTTTGAAGCAGTAACCTCAAAAGGCAAAATTAAACTGTCAGACTACAAAGGCAAATGGGTAATCCTGTTTTCACATCCAGCCGACTTCACACCCGTATGCACAACAGAATTCGTTGCCTTCGCAAAAATAAACGACGAATTAACAAAGCGAAACGTGCAGCTAATTGGCCTAAGCATAGACAGCGTCTACTCGCATATTGCTTGGATACGCAGAATCAAAGAAAAACTCGGCGTAACCATACCTTTCCCAGTAATAGCCGATTTAGACATGAAAGTCGCCACGCTCTACGGCATGATTCACCCCGGCGAAAGCGCAACAACAGCCATACGCTGCGTCTTCTTCATCGACCCAGAAATGACGTTGAGAGCCATGGTTTACTACCCGTTGAACGTGGGCAGAAACATGGACGAAATAGTGCGAGTTATCGATGCCTTGCAGACAGCCGACAAATACAAAGTCGCGTGTCCAGCGAACTGGCGTCCAGGCGACAAAGTGATTGTTCCGCCGCCGCTCACTACTGACGCTGCTGAGCAACGCGAAAAAGAAGGCTACGAATGCGTAGATTGGTTCCTGTGCAAAAAGGAACTGCCAACAAAATAGCCTTATCATCCTCCTTTCTTTTTTTTTATTTACGGCGCGAATGGAACTGTGAGTGAAGACGTCTTGTTGTTTTTTGAATAGGGCAATGTTGGATGTTGGAATTGACGTTTTTTGGAATCTATTCTTAAATAGTAAGCTCAGACTAAAACAGGGTGAGTGGTGACCGTTATGCGTCAAGTCGACATTATAAAACTTGACCTCTCGACTGGCAAAAGCCAGAAAACTGTTGATTGTGTTGCTGAAGAAGTGCCTCTTCAGATATTCGTGAACACGCAGTATTCTTTTGTGATTTGGTGCTCGCCAGCGCAATACAAGGAACTGGCAATCGGCTATTTACATTCTGAAGACATACTGAAATCAGTCTCAGAAATTGAAGAAATAACTGTGGACGAAAGCAAACCCTCTTGCAGAATTAAGCTGAAGGCAAACGTTGAAGTGGCTGAGCGGATGAAGTTCCCGCGGCGCCACGCGCGAGTCGTGCCCTTAATCAAGGCAAGCACGTCACCTTACCAGCGTAAAGAGGCAACTCCTAAAGTGGAATCTAACCTGCGTGTCAAAGCCAAGACCCTCTTAGACTGCGTTGTCGAGATGAACACCCGCGCCAAAGGCTTCGTTCAGACTGGCGGTCTCCATGACTCAGCAATCTACAAAGCCGATGGCACATTGGTTGCCTTCGCTGAGGATATTGGACGCCACAACACTGTAGACAAAGTAATCGGCATGGGCTTGCTGAGCAAAGTGAATTTCGGCGAGTGCTTCATGGCGATTACTGGGCGAGTGCCAGGCGACATGATTTTCAAAGCCGCCAAAGTTGGCTTGCCGCTTGTAGCGTCCATGTGCAGTGTGCTTTCTTCAGGCATTGTAACGGCTGAAAAGGCGAACATAGCGTTGGTTGGGTTTGTGCGGGGAAACCGCATGAACATCTACGCTGGAGCCGAAAGAATAATCTTTTGAGCAGTGCTAACAATAATAGCATTCGCTGGTGCCCTTTAATGAACAGACCAGACATTAGACGATTACCAAAACGCGCCAACCCTTACGAGGCTTTGACCGTGTTGCTTGACGCTGTGCGCTCAAACGTCATGCCCACCGAAACCAGACCCATTGAAGAATGCCTCGGAAGAGTTCTGGCAAAAGACGTGTTTTCAACTCTAAACATTCCTGATTACGATAAAACCTTCATAGATGGCTACGCAGTTAACCCAGAAGACACCAAAGACGCGACAACAGCAAAACCTGCAGTGCTCAAGATAGTTGGGAAACTGTTTCCAGCCGACTATCCCACAGCGGCGGAAGTCTCACGCGGCGAAGCCATCTACGTCGCATGCGGAGCACCCATTCCGAAAGGCGCAACGGCAACGGTGAAAGTTGAAGAAACCAGACTCCGCGCAGACAAAATCGAAATAGTCCGCGAAATCACGGCTGGAGAAGGCTTAATTCCCCTTGGCGACGACGTGAAGAAAGGCACCTTAATTTTCAGGAAGGGGCAAGTTCTGCGACCGCAAGATCTTGGGTTGTTGGCTTCTATTCGAATGCCAGCAGTTGAAGTTGTCAAAAAGCCTGTGGTGGCTATAATTTCTGGCGGCGACGAATTAATCAGGCAGCGCCAAGAAAACCCAACGGCGATTGCGAACAACTATGCTCTGGTAGTTGCAGGTTTATTGTCGGAGTTGGGTGCTGCTCCGCAGATACAGGGAATAGCCGCTGACATGTTAGCCACCGTTAAGGGTAAACTCAGCGAAGCTTTGGCTGGGTCGGACATAGTCGTTACCATTGGCGGTTCTTCGGTAGGCGTGAAAGATTTTGTTCCAGACGCCGTTAACGCCCTTGGAAAACCCGGCGTGCTGGTTCAAGGTGTTTCATTGCGACCAGGCGCAATCTCAGGCTTCGGATTAGTGAACGGCAAACCAGTTGTGATGTTGCCTGGACATATTGGCTCTTGCATCGCTGGGTTCTATTTTTTTGTTGTTCCCTTAATCAGCGTGTACAGTGGATTAAGCAGCGATGCTCTGCCTCCATGCGTCAGCGCCGATTTGAATGAAGATGTGGAGTCGGGACCACAGTTCAGGTTTTTGCTGGTTCGCGTAAGAAGAATTGACGGGAAGTTTGTTGCGGAGCCAGTTAAGGGCGGTTCAAGCGCTTTGACTACTATTGTGAAGTCTAACGGCTACGTGATAATGCCTTCTCACACGAAGCTATGCAAAGAAACTGCGGTGACTGTTTTTCTGTTTGGCAAGCAGGAGTTGGCGCAACTTGGACAGGAACAGCGTGAGCCTTTGTGATAATGCGTTAAACGTTCCATTTTGGAGGGTAACGGGTGGTTTGGAGTTTTCCCATTGCCCAAGATTCGCACCACGCTTTATCTGCTCTTGCCCGTTCAGCTAAGAAGCGGCAGTGGCTTTTTTCGTACATTTCCGCTTCCAGCCTATAATTGTCGGCTGCTTTCAAGAGTGCTTCTTTGCTTTTGAAGTCCAGTTCTGTGGCTGGTGCCGTTTCTTTTTGTTGTTTAGACCATTTCAGCAGGTTTTCGCCTTCGTTTTCTCGGCTGACTCCTGCCCAAAAAGCTGAGGCTTTCATTTCCAGATTGGTTGCGCAGGCGGAGAAGGTTTTTGAGGCTTCTGCGAATGCGCCTTCATTGTTCAATGCAGATGCGTTTCGGAGTTGCTGCAGTTCCAGTAGCGGTAGTTTGTCCAATTTCAGTCGTAGGTTTCCAGTGATTGGACCTTGTGCATGGCGTGTTTGCAGCCGCGTTAAATCCTGTGGAGAGTTGATGTTGACGAAGCTTTTTAATTCTGGGTCGAGGGTTTTGATTTCGCCGACTGTGGAGATGAACGATACGTTTGATGCGCCGCGCATTATGTCGTCGGAACGTGGGCGCATCAGCTGGCATAGCGTGTGCGTGATTTCCAGGGCGCTGTCTCTTTCAAGAACCATAACTAGCGTTTCTAGTCTGCTGTTTGGCCACATGGGGACTGCGATGTCAGAGTCTTCCGCTGCGTTGAATAAGTAGTCAACTACTTTCGGCTTTAACAGGGGCATGTCGCAGGGTAATGTGAGGCAATGTTTTGCGTTAACAGCTTTTAGTCCTGTGTAAATTGCCACGGTGGGTCCTTTTGTGTGGTTGATTTTTTCGTCGGTGACTACTGTGACTTTTTCTGTGTGGTGGTGTTTTGTTAGAATTTTCGTGTATTGTGTTTTTCTGTTTTCTGTGTCTACGCAGATTAAGATTTTTTCTACAACATCGTGGACGTTGTCGATGGCGTGGATTAGAAGTGGTTTCCCTGCAAGTTCGGCGAGGGCTTTGTCTTGCCATGTTCCGTTTTTGTTTTGGAATCGGCGGGCTTTTCCTCCTGCAAGGATGAGTGCAGCCCGTTGTGTCATGTGTTGTTTCCTCAGTTGGCTTTTGTCTTTTGTAATTGTTTTTTGATTAGTTCGATGAGTTTTTGGCCTTCTTCAGGCAACTTGATTACTGGTATATTCTTGTATGTGGGGGTGTTTGTTTTTTTGGCAACTATGCCTGCGATTGCCATTATTGGTGCGAGGGTTCCTTCTAAGGTCTGCTCAAGACCGCTTTGGTCTTTGGCAGTAATAATCTTTGGCACGTCTTTTCTTTTTGCGATTAGGCTGTGGAAGCCCTCGATGAAAACAATGTCCAACTTTTCCTGTTCCAGCAAAGCAATTACTTGGTCTAAATCGTTTAGCGCCATTTCGGTTTTTTTGATTATGTCAATTTCTTCAGGTGAAATTGCCACAATCACTTTGGAGCCTGCTTTAGCGTAGCGCCATGTGTTGGTGCCTTCTTTATCCATTGTAAAGCCTTTGTGGTGCACGTGTTTTATTGAGCCGATTTTGTAGCCTTCGGCTGAAAGGTGAGAAATTAAGTATTCCAAGGTGACTGTTTTTCCTGAACCGCTTACGCCGACAGCGGCAATAACTAAAACCGTGTGTTTCACGCTCCGTTCTTGGAATCAACTATTTTTGCTTTTATAACTTATGCTTTGGTTTTTCGGTTTTGCATTTTGTTTCTGTGCATATTTGTTGTTTTTTCGCTGTGCGCTAGCGCGTGAAAAAACTTATACCCCCTCTATTTAAACTATTTATAGGGTTCTGTTAGATTCTGTAAACTCTTCGACTGTTAGGGGGTTCATGTAAAATTTCGTCTGCTGGCTTACTACGTACATATCTGTTATATACCTAATGGGTCAAATACTAAAACGCTGGGCAAAAATGACAAAGCATGAAACATTCAATGCAATAATGCAGGCAGGGATGGCGTGGGGTGCAATAGTTGCGGTACTGGTGTATTTTACCTCAGAGGGAAGCAGACTTTTAGTCGGTGCACTTTTCACAGTTTTGTTTTGGTTATCCACAACGGGGTACTTCTATTGTGATTACAACAAAACTCATAAAAAGCGAAAACCAAAAATCACGTCACCACCGCTAGTTGAGATACCTGATTCTACCAAACCAACATCACCAATAAAGAAAGTAACCATATTTAGAAATGTGTTTTTTCTTATTTTGGAATCAATAGAAGCTATTACTTTAATTGCCATCGGGATAACAAAGTGGGAAGTAATTACAATTAATGGTGTTGCTGTACTAACATATCAAAATGGGGTTATGCTTTGTGGATTCGTAATTGGCGGGTTCTTACTTGGTGACTTTTTACGTCGTCTTAGTCACCCAAGAAAAGAAATACTTAGTTGATTTTGTTGCAACTTGCGTTTTGTATCAGGGTTTTCTACTTGTTTTCGCCTTCCACTTTTATTCCGCATGCTTCTGCTGGTGTTTTGTTACCGAGGGCTTCCTGCTCTCTTCTGAAATTATGATAATGCTGGTGGGCAAGTAGTGGGGTTGGTTTTTCTATGTTAAACCATATATGCTGCGTTGCCGATAAACGGTTGAGGTGTGTTTTGTTTGCCGCGGCTTGTGGCGGTTGTAGGCGGGAAGCATTCTGGGAAAACCACGGTAGTTGAGCATTTAACGGCTGAGCTTAAACGGCGTGGTTACCGTGTTGGTGTAATTAAGGAAATGGTTAGGATTCCCACGCTTGATACGCCTGCCACTGAAACTGACAGGTATAGTAACTCAGGCGCAGAAATTGTGGTGGCTGTTCCGCGAAGTGAAACCGTGCTTTTCATCAAGAGACGATTAAGTATAGGTGATGTTTTGCCTTTTCTGCAGGGTCTTGACTACGTGGTTTTAGAGGGCTTTGAGACGGAGAAAACACTTCCAAAAATAATTACTGCGAAGAACGCTGAGGAAGCTGCAAGTTTCTCCGATGGTCTAGCCATAGCCATATCGGGTCTCATAATGGAGTCAGATGTGGAGGTGGCGAAGGCTTCACAGTTGCAGATTCCAATTTTCAAAAGCAATAGCGAAGCTGTAAAATTGGCGGATATGGTGGAGCGGAAAGCGTTTGCCAAACTTCCCGACTTGCCTCACTGTGGCGAATGCGGCTACGAGTCCTGTTATGAAATGGCGAAGGCGATAGTAAAGGGCGACAGCGAAGCTAAGAATTGCTTGTTGGCGTTGAGAGAAGATGATGTTACAGTTGAGGTTAATGGCGTTAGACTACCGCTTAAAGAGTTTCCCAGAGAAATCATCAAAAAAATGGTGGAAGAAATGGTTTCATCTCTTAGTGGGGTTCCAGAAGTGAAAGAGTTGAAAATTGAAGTTAAAAAAGAGTGAAAATTTCCAGCAGGGTTTCAATCGCGAAAAGATTAGAAGACTATAATTTCGTGTATGAACTTCACCCAGTTTTGTCCCCATTTGTACTCGTCGGTTGGAGCAAAAAGCCTGAATGGCCCGCCTTCGCTTGTTGGGAGGGGTTGCCCGTTCTCTTGGTAGCCAATCATCATTTGTCCGTCGCTAACTTGGTTTAACGTGAAGTTCTTCGCGTAGCCGTCGATTCCGATTATGCTGATTTTTTCGGCTGTGTCTGACATTTTTGCCGCTTGAAGCACGCCCAAGATGGGTATGCCTGTCCAGTCTGAGGTTCTGTTGGCTTCGCCTCCGGGTCTAAACTCGGCGTGCACTGTTTCCGATTGGAAAGCTGTGAGGTTTCTTCCAGTTATTGTCAGCGGGTTTGCTACGTTGCCTGTTATGGCGACAGTCCATGGCTCACTGCAGATTTCTGTTACTTGCTCAATTTGGTAGCTGTCCGCGAAATATGGCGCTATCAGTTTAACTGGTCCTCCCGTGGTGTTGGTTAGCCATTGGTTGTCTTTTATGAAAGCCAGCACTATTGCGTTGTAGTCGTAGCCGTAGGGATAGTGTGTGCTGTTCCATGCTTGGAAAATGTTTAGTGTTGCGGATTGCCCGTTTTCGCTGATTATGTTCAATGGTCCTGCGTCCCAAGCGATGCCTGTTAGGTTGCAGAACTCGATAAGTGTGACGCCGCGGTAGGTTGCGTTTTCACTTTCCACTATAACATCGGTTAGGGGCATTTCAGCTATTTCGTTCAGCGTCCACGTGTTCTCTTCGCTCATGTCGTCTGTGATTTTGATTTGCCAGTGGGCTGGTTCTCCTTCGGGCAGTTGCTTTGTGCTTGTCTGCGGACTGTTTGATGTTGTCTGCGTGAAGTATACTGTTGCGACTGCTGCTAAAACAACTATTATAGTTGTGGCTATTGCGAGGACTGTGGTCCTTTTTTTCGTGTTTGGCATTTCTTGGCTAGCACCATTGTAACTGTTGACCTTAAACCGATATGATTAAATAGTCACATCATGGCAGTTTTATTTAAATTTTCACACCGCGAAAAACGGCATTGCATGGAAAAGAAGGAAAAATCCGTGAAAAAACAAGCAACAATTCACGCCCACGCCATGGCACTAATAGCACTTACAGTTGCCCTGCTAATTCCCACCAGCACTCAACCATGCGGTGCCTCAGCGGACTCCACTTCCAGCTTTTCGATAATCTGGATAACCGACACACAGTACCTCTCCGAAAGCCACCCAGAGTATTACGATGCCCTGTGCCACTGGATAGTAAACAACAAAGACGCCTACAATGTGAAGATGGTTGTTCACACAGGCGACCTCGTCAACCAAGAAGGGAACCGTACCCAATGGACAAACGCGAACCAGTCAATGAGCATCCTGCTCGCCAACGGCGTACCGTACTGCTGGAACGCGGGAAACCACGACTACAATACCACATGTTGGATAGGCAACCAGTTTTCAGCGTTTAACCCGCAGACGATGCATACAAAGCCATATTGGGTAAGCGACGCGTTCGACGGCATGAACACGGCGGTTCGCTTTAACGTTGCAGGCTGGGACTGCCTAATAGTAAACATTGCGTATAATGCGAATGACACGGTGTTAGCTTGGGCTAACAACCTTCTGGATTCTAACCCGCAATCGCATGTTATCGTGGCAATGCACGCTTACATTAATCGCTATTGCTACTATGATTCGTGGGCAACTAACTTCAAAAACAGCGTCCTAGAAACTCACGCTAACGTGTTCCTGACTTTAAGCGGGCATTATTATCCGACTTCTGGCAACAGGACACGGGTAGGCAACCGTGATGAGTTGCTGTTTAATCAACAAGACACTTGCGATCAAATAGGGGCTGACAGCGCAAGAATTCTGACCTTTGATATTGATAACGGAACCGTGAACGTGCAAACTTGCATTCTTTATGCAGACCAGTTCCTGCAAGACTCAGATAATAGTTTCACGTTAGAGACGGAGTTCCGCAATGATTTGGCAGGCAAAAGCTCCTATGACTTTTTAGTGATTGCCGTCTTGGTTGTGAGTTTATCTTTCGCTGCGTTGTGTTTAGTTTACCTCTGGAAAGCCCGCATTAAAAAGGGCGCTAAGGCGGCTCTGGTGGTTAGTTGACTTTTGTTGTTTTTTGATAGGGTTTATGGATAATTGTTTCTTTAAAATCCGATATTATTATATAGTAATATCGTAATTTTACGCACGAAGGGAAATCAAATGACTTCCAAACCAAAAACAGGCAAATTTAACACGAAAATCATGGCAGCAGTCGCAATAACAATAGTCGCTGTCGCTGTAGTAGCAGTTGCAGCAGTATACATGTTATCACAACCATCAAACTCGCCCAGTACTCTTCCATCAATGTCACTAACGCTCATCGGCAGCAACGGCCAACAGAAAGTCCTCACCGAACAAGACATCACAGCGCTTGAATCCTACTCAGCGTCAGGCGGTCTCAAAACTAGCAGCGGAGTAATCTCCGGTGTCGGCACTTACACAGGTGTACTTGTCACAGACCTCTTGAACCTAGTCGGGGGAATGACAAGCGACCAAACGTTAACCGTGACAGCTTCTGACGGGTACACAATGGATTTCACGTACGATCAAGTAGTAAACGGTCAAGACTTCCCAACCTACGACCCAGAAACAGGAAGTGAAGCAGCGTCAACGCAATCCCTGAACTTGGTCTTAACCTATTACCTAAACGGAGCAGCATTGCCTTCTGATGAAGGGCCACTAAGGCTAAGTGTCTTAGGCAGTGAAGGATTAATAACTAACGGACATTTCTGGGTGAAAATGGTAACCAAATTAGAAATTAAGTCTCCAACGTCGCCTTCACCTTCGCCTTCCCCATCACCTACGCATACCGCAACTCCCACTCCCGCTCCTTCCTCAAGTCCCACACCAACTCCTACCCCAACCCCAGTTGTAACATGGAACATCCTTTTCAGCGGCGGAACTTCCGTCAACATGACCGATTTGGACTTTGAAGATCAAGCTAGCCAAAATCCAGCAACATGGAATCAGGATACCTCCGACACCACATGGGCAGGCACTCCACTCTATCAACTGGTAAACTGGTATGTAGACAACGGTTACATAAGCGCTGGTGTATTATCTTTAGGCTATAACGTCTCAGTAATTGGCAGCGATGACTACACAATTGTACTGGAAGACAGCCGCGTGCAAGCAAACAACAACATTATAATCGCCAACAACGCAAACGGCACAACCCTTTCAGATAAATACTACCCATTGACACTAACCGGCTCAGGTGTAACTAAGAAAGAATCAGTCAAATGCATAGCTCAAATCCAAATCAACACCGCTTTACCCGAAGATATGACCCTAACCATCAAGGGCGCCAATGGAACAACCTTAGTGTTTGACACAAGCGGCATCGCTGCTCTGCCTTCTGTCAGCGGAATGGGTGGAATGAATTCACACGGTGAAATCAAGGGCGTCGGTAACTACACAGGCATCTCAATTCTTTCACTTGTCAACATGGTCGGCGGTATGCCAAGCAACAGCTTTGTACGCCTTACAGCCGCAGACACATACACCAAAGACTACACTTATGAACAAATAACAAGCGGTACAGGCTACGGCACATTTGATCCAGTGACAAACGATGCAACTGACGCCACACAACCGATAACCGCTATACTTGCATACGCTGTGGACGATGAGTTGCTATCGCCTTCTTCTGGACCGTTACGGTCAGCTTTTATTGGTCCTGAAGGTCTGTTGACACTCAGCAGCATGTGGGTTAAAGCAACTGTACAAGTTGAAGTTGTCCAACTGGCATAAACAACCCACACCCAACCTTTTTTTCATTTAAACAAATTACAAAACAACCTATGACTCATCACGTTTAGAGAAAAGTTGACGGAAATACCCGTGTTTACCAAAACATACTGCGGTCATCGGCGAGGGAAACATACGAGAAAAACCACGGTGGCTGGCACTTGATTTCTCAGCTGAAACAGCCAAATTACCGTTTTGGCACTAAGCAATAAAGAAAGCTGTAACTTTAATGCGCGGCCTATCTAACTGTGATTGCCACCACGCCTTTGACCCATCTCTGCGCGTACTGGTCGCTGGCTATGATGAGCCTCGCTGGTCCTTCGCCGCCGTTCTGCAAGGCCGCCAGTGCTACGCCGTCTTTGGCGTAAGCTATTATCGTGTTTTGATCCATAGCCTCCTCAATAGTCAGCGTTGTCCCATAGCCGTCTGAAGCTTGAACATACACGGAAGTCGCGTTATCCGCTACCTGCACTTGGTCAAGTAAATCTTTCAGCGGAACGCCAGTGTAACTGTAGACGCCGTTGTCTGACGGATTGCCGCTTGAAGTAAGCGTAGCCTCGACGGTTGACGCGGGGTACGCTTCAAGCTGGGTGAAATTGAGGTCCACGGGATTGTTTATGTTTCCGCTGATTTGTATCGTGCCTTCCTGCGTTGCCGCTGGACGCGTATAGTAATAAAGCGGCACTGCTGCCGCAATCAAGAGAACGAAAATTATTATGGTTATTTTCGCGCTTTTCTTCATTTCTTCACCACCTCTACGCCGCTACAGTTTTGTCTGCGGTTGTCTTGGCGGCTTGTTTGTGCTGTTTTCTGTTCAACGCCTAGTTTTCCTCCAAAACCGATTTTTCTAATCCTGACAAGCAACATGTTTGCGATGAATCCGCCTATGCAACCGCTTATAGCCGCGATTACAGCTAAAAATGATAACACAACCCAAGGCAACACAAGCACCAGTGCGCCCACTAAAACGGTTCCAACAACGTTGGCAACTGCTGTTGCACCAATGCAGCATACCGCACAGCAGGCTTTGTGTCTTGAAAGCAGAAAGAAGCAGTCTATTGCCACGCCAGGAGCAAGGTAAATGATGAACGTTAGCAGCCCAAAGTTGCCGAAAGGCATTACAAGGCTGATTAAGGCTTGCGTGAGCGAAGTTATTGAAGCTGCTCCAGTTTTCCGCACGAGGCCGTATGCCATGACTGGCCACATCATGTATATTCCCCCTGCCACTGCGCCTCCTGGAATGTAAAGCGGGCTGGTTATGGCGGCGACGAGCGGGCGGATGAGTTGTTTTGAGGCTACTCCTAAACTTGCGAAAAGCGCCATTAACACTAGGTCGGTGGTTGCTATTTTCAGGTTGCCTTTGTGCATGGTTTGGTTAGTTGGGTTCATCGCTGATTCGATATTACACTTTCATAATATCGTTGAAAATAAACTTTTTTTCCCCCAAACAGAAAAACTCAACCTAACCTGCGCTTTCATTCACCGCTATTACTGGCACACACATTCAACGCCTCTGCATCGAAACACACATACACTTTATCTCCCACGCTAAAGCCCAAATCTTTAATGGCTTTGGAAAGAAGCCTTGCCTTCACCAGAAACCCCACATCCACAGTAACCTGAGTCGTTGACCGCATTTGAACCATTTCAGTTATAACGCCTTCAACAGAATTAACTGAAGCACCCTTAGAAACCCTTGTCGCGAGCATGATGCTTTCAGGTCTAATTGTGACAATAACCTCTCGCCCAACAAGCTCAGGCACAGACGGCGCTGACAGCGGCACACCATTTACCTCAACCTCCAAAAGCCCTAAACGAGTTTTAACAACCTTGCCTTGATAAGCGTTAATTCCAAGAAACTTTGCCACGTACTTTGAACTGGGCTTGTTGAAAATCTCTGTTCTGTTGCCTATCTGCTCTATGTGCCCGTTGCCCATCACGGCTATGCGGTCTGACATTATGAACGCTTCAGTCAAATTATGCGTAACGTACACAACAGTGATTTTAAGTGCCTGCAAATAGTTTTTGAGCTCCAGCCTAAACGATTCCTTCAGTTGAGGATCAACAGCCGAGACTGGCTCATCTAAAAGCAGCACTTGCGGTTCCGTAGCTAAAGACCGCGCCAACGCAATGCGCTGCTTTTGCCCGCCGCTGAGTTGATGCGGATAAAACTTGGCGTATTCGCGGAGACCTACAAAATCCAGCAGGGTGTTGGTTCTTTTGTTAACTTCCTGTTTGGCTAGATGCAGCGTCTTTAAGCCGTACGCTACGTTGTCTTGGGCTCGCATGTGCGGGAAAAGGGATGTTGTTTGGAAGACATAGCCTACTTTGCGTTCTGAAGGTTTAAGGCAAACTTTTTTTGCGCCTACTTTTCCGCTGACTAAGACATCATTGATGTAAATGTTGCCTTCATCTGGCTGTATTAAACCTGAAAGCATGTTCAGCAGAGTTGTTTTCCCGCAGCCGTTGGGTCCAAGTAACGCTAAAAGCTCATTCTTTTCCACTTCAAGAGTCAGCCTTTGGATTACCTTTTTCTCGCCGAATGACTTCGTGACTGAGTCCAGCTTGATCATTTTTTGGCTCCGAACTTCTTTTGTTCCAGCAGTTTAATGATTATAAGAATTGAAAATGATATAGCAATTAAAATGGAAGCTAGCACGGTTCCAGCTAATGGGTCTGAACTCATAAACGTGTAAATTGCCAGCGGCATTGTCTGTGTTATGCCTGGCAGGTTTCCTGCGAACATTATGGTTGCGCCAAACTCGCCCATGGCTCTTGCCCAAGTCATCATGACTCCTGAAATTATTACGCGTGCAGAAAGTGGAAGAGTAATTGTGAAAAAGACTCTAAGCCGTGAACCAGTCAGTAACTTAGCGCTGTTGATGATGTTTTGGTCCATGTTTTCGAATCCTGCTTTTGCAGAGCGCAAGATGAATGGGGACGCTACGAAAATTTGGGCAAGCACAACCGCTATTATGCCGCCTGGCACAGTTAATCCTAAGCTATTCAATAGTGCGCCTAAGAGTCCCTTCGGCGCGAAAGCCAAAAGCAATGCTACACCCGCTACAGCAGGCGGCAGCACTATGGGTAAATCGATTAGGGTGTCAATGATTGCTTTTCCGGGGAATTTTCTTGTTACGAGTACGTAAGCGGTAGGCACCGTTAAGAACAACGCTGCTATTGTGGCTATGGCTGATGTAAACAGGCTGAGTTTTATGGCTTCTATGATTTGCGGGTTCTGCAGTTGCGTGCTGAGCTGGCTTAAGTCGATTTTCAAGAAAACTGCCACGATTGGTAACGCTATAAAAAGTAAGTATGCTAATACCGTGAGGCTTAGGATCACGATTACGATTTTGTTTGAGAGGAAGCGAGTGGCGCTTTTCAACGTTGCTTGCACCGTGATAATGCGTTTTTCACAAAAAAGGTTGGATGGCGCATAATATACGCCTTTATGTTCCAAACCCAAAGGTTTGCAGTAGCGCTTGACCTTCGGTTGAAAGCCAGAAACCCACAAATTTTTGTGCTAAATCTAGTTGACTGGCGCCGTTTATGACCGCTATGCCATATGTGCCTTTCGTGTTCACTGCCGCAGGTATTTGGATGCACTGGAATTGGGCTCCTCCCATGGTGCTGTAAACTGCGTCAGAGACGAATGCGACTCCAGCGTCAACTGTGCCTAATCCGAGGGCGACTTTGCCGACTACTTCTTCGACAGAAGTTTCGTAAGAGACAACGTTGGCTAGGAATTTCTCGCGGTAATTCTGCCATTCTTCGCCCAAGTATAGCGGGCTGCTTGTATTGCCCCACGTTGCGTCAATTTTCGTCAGGGTTTTATTGGTGTATGAGCCTACGGGTACTGCTGGGTCGGCTATTACTATTTGCACGCCGGGTTTGATTAGGTCTAAGAGTGACGTAATGTTTTTCGGGTTGTCTTCTGGCAGGAGCACTTCGAGGATGTTTGTAGTGAAATTCTTGTAGTCGTTGTTGTATAGGAGTCCTGAATCGTTTAGTTGTTTGGTCCATTTGAAGTCTGCTGACATATAGGCGTCGCAGGGTGAGCCAGAAGTAATTTGCTGGTATAACGTGTTTGATCCGGCACAGTTGATTACCAAGTTGCAGTTGTTTTCCTTGTTGAATTCCTCTGTCATATTTTGAACAACGTTGGTTAAGCTTGACGCCATGAACACTCGGAGTTCTACTGGTGCTGGGCTGGCGGAAAATGCTCCACTGTATACCAGATAACCTGCTACTGAAGCGCATACTATTACGATTACTAATGCTATGCTGACATATTTTTTGTTCAATTTAATAAGCCTCGATATTATCAGTTAGCAATATCGTCAGCATATAAACATTTCTTGAAAACAAGAATGCTACAACATAAATCTAACTAGCAAATCAAAAAATATCGCTTTAAACAAAGCGTTGCCCAAAAGCTCACAATTCAACTTACGGCATTTTCTCAAGCACTCTTCCAAGTTCCGCTTGGGCATGTCGGTATCGTTTAACTAAATCTCGACCAAAATCAGTAACTTCCGAAGACCCGCCGCCTTTCGCGCCACCACGAACCCGCGTGACTAACGATCTACCCAATCGTTCCTCTGCCAAAGTGAGTCTATGCAAAGCATATCGATAAGACATGCCTAAATGCTTAGCAGTTTCCAAAAGTGAATGGCGCTTGTCGATTTCTTCTAGGAGTTCTGCTAAGCCGTCGCCGAATACGGATTCGCCTTTTTCGTTTACCATCCACAGTTTAGTTTCATATTTTAAGGTGCACAATGGTTGGTCGCCGTTGATAGTTAGCGTGTTGAGGGAACTTAAGCTTATTGCATTTCTAGCGTTTCGCGTGTTTTTTGGGCTGTTTGGTTGTGTTTTTAGGTGTGTTTTTTGTTGTCGGGGGGTTGGTTTGGTTTTTACAGCAAAACTTTTATAGTATATATAGTATATACACGATATATCGGTACGTATAGTATATGCTCACGGAGACATCAAAATGCAAACAACCATCACAGCCCCCTACACAATCACCCAAAAACAACAACTAAACCCCCAAGTCAAACTAATAAAAATCTACGCACCAGACATCGCTGAAAAAGCCCAAGCAGGACAATTCATAATATTGAAAGCACACGCGAACAGCGAAAGAATCCCGCTTACACTGGCAACATGGGACAACGGCACAATCACAATAATATTCCAAGAAGTAGGCTTCTCAACAATTGAACTGGGCAAGCTTCAAGTCGGCGAAAAAATAGAAAACGTCGCTGGACCTCTAGGAAATCCAAGCGACATCCAAAACTACGGCACAGCTGCAATGGTCTGCGGCGGTGTCGGAACAGCAGCAGCTTACCCCATAGCTAAAGCGCTTAAAGAAGCAGGAAACAAAGTCATAACAATCATGGGGGCAAGAAACAAAGACCTGTTTATTCTGGAAGAGGAAATGAAGGCAGCCTCTGACGAATTTTACATTTCCACAGACGACGGCTCAAAAGGCCAAAAAGGCTTCGTCAGTGACGTTTTAAAAGCGTTAATTGCCCAAGGTGTTAAATTTAACGTTGTCTACGCCATTGGACCGCCAATTATGATGTACGTAGTATCCGAAGTCACCCGTCCATTCGGCATCAAAACAATTGTCAGTTTGAACCCCATAATGGTAGACGGCATGGGCATGTGCGGCGCTTGCAGAGTATCTGTCGGCGGCAAAACACTGTTCGCCTGCGTTGACGGGCCAGAATTTGACGCGCATCAAGTGAACTTTAAAGAATTAATGCAGCGGCTCAAATGCTACTCAGCAGAAGAAAAAACGTGTTCAGAACCTAGCCAAACATCAGGAGGCACTTGCGCTTGCCAGAAGCATTAAACAACTTGAATAAAGCGCAGAATCGCTTGCAGGCGGTTCCAGCATCAAAGCAGCAGCCAGAAGAACGGATTAAGAATTTCCGAGAAGTCGTACTGGGCTACTCTGAGGCGCAGGCTCTGGCGGAAGCCTCACGATGTCTAACTTGCCCTCAGCCTCAATGCGTAAGAGGCTGCCCCGTTGGAGTTGACATCCCTGCATTCATCAAGTTGATTAAAGAGAAAAAGTATCGCGCAGCCATCGCAAAAATAAAAGAGAAAAACAGTTTGCCCGCAATATGCGGCAGGGTTTGCCCTCAAGAGGAGCAATGCCAAAAACGATGCGTGCTGGGTAAAAAAGGCGAGCCAGTTTCAATCGGGCGGCTTGAACGGTTTGCAGCGGACATGGAACTGAAAAAAGGCATGATCGTTCAACCTACGGCGTCTTTGAATGGCAAAAAAGTTGCTGTCGTTGGCGCTGGTCCTGCAGGGTTAACCGTTGCAGCGGACTTGGCTAAGTTAGGGTACGCGGTTGTCGTGTTCGAGGCGCTTCATGTTGCAGGAGGCGTGTTAGTTTATGGTATTCCAGAGTTCCGATTGCCAAAGCGCATTGTGCAGGCTGAAGTTGATTACATTAAGAAATTAGGCGTAGAATTGTATACAGACGCGTTGATAGGCAGATTGTTCACGGTGGAAGAGTTATTTGCGAAAGGCTTTGACGCGGTTTTCATAGGCACAGGCGCTGGCTTGCCCAAGTTTCTCTGTATCCCAGGTGAGAACTTGAGCGGCATTTACTCGGCGAACGAGTTTCTGATCCGCGTTAACCTCATGAAATCATACAGGTTTCCAGAGTTTAAAACGCCCATACACATAGGCAAAAAAGTAGTCGTAATAGGCGGCGGCAACGTAGCTTTAGACTCCGCTAGATGTGCATTGCGGCTGGGCGCAGAAAGCGTCAGCATAGTTTACCGTAGGACAAGAGAGGAAATGCCTGCGAGAGAAGAGGAAATTTCAAACGCTGAGGAAGAGGGCATTAAATTCATGTTTCTTACTGCGCCCACGCGGTTTATCGGAGATGAACAAGGCAAAGTTACGGGTATGCAGTATGTGGCAATGAAACTTGGCGAAGCAGATGCTACAGGCAGGCGGAAACCCATTCCAGTTAAGGGTTCCGAAGCAACGCTGGATGTTGACACGGTGATTGTTGCCATAGGACGCACGCCTAACCCTATAATTCAGGGCACTACGAAGGGCTTGGAAACATTACGTGGTGGCATAATAGCGATTAACAAAGAAACAGGCGCAACTAGCTTGGAAGGAGTCTACGCTGGCGGCGACATAGCAACAGGCGAAGCCACGGTTATAAGCGCCATGGGCTCAGGCAAAATAGCGGCAAGAAGCATACACAACTATCTAAGCAAGCCCCTGAAAAAAGCTGCAGTGTCAAGCAGTTTGACCTCTAAAACGGATACTTAACCGAGCGCTTGCCTTTACACTGTTGCCTTTTAGCTACTCCAAAGTTTCAGGAGCCGCAGCTTTAAACGCGCGGTTCACCGCCATTTCAGCTATATTAAAAGCGCAGTACGCAATTTTCTTTATGCTGTCGCGTAGTGAGCAAATGGCGCAAACTAGTTCAGCGCTTTTCTGTGTACCAGTAAAGGCTTTGGACGTAGTTTCCACGTCGAGTTTTTCTATTGTTTGTTCGTACTTCTTAATCCCAACCGAGCCAGCCACATCTTTCGAGAAGAACGCTTCAACTGCCCTGATGTATAGCTCCGTACTCTTTGTTCCCGCACTAATCATAAGCGCCAAAACCTCGCTTGGAATCTTTTGTTGAATGCCGCTAAGCATTATTATGTGCCTTGCAATGTCCTTGGCGCAGTCTGAAGCGTACTCCATTCGGTAAACAAGCATTTGATGATCCATACAATCCAACGGGTCAACACGCAGTTCGTTTGCCAACATGGGGTCCTGAGCGGCGTTGCGCAGGACACGCAGAATGAAAAATGCAAAGTGGTCAACGTCGTCATCGAGTGAAAAAACTGATTTAGCCAACGCTAAATCGCTGTTTTTCAGCGCGTTAATTGCCCCTTCACACATCGAGCGAGAAATCATATGCATGCGCTGTATCGCCTGTTCCAATGAAGCTTTTGAATCATCCGAGAGGCTTTGAATATAAACGCATCTTGAGTCGGCCTCCATGACTCGCATGTAAAGTCTTCCCGCCATGTTACGGATCGCTTTTGTCTGCGGGACTGTGAAAATTTTTTCTGCAGTTAACATTATGCCTGAATATCCGTTTAGGAAGGCGCCTAGGATTTTTTGGGTTATTGATGTTTCATCTTCGGTTTGGTCTATGGCTAATGTTATTTCTTTAGGCTCTGCTTTTCTTAGTGCACCTGGGTAAACAACTAAGGAGCGGTCGCGTTGGATATTGAAGGAAACGACGTCGCCTTTTTTCAGTTCGTTTAGTTGCATCCATTCTTTTGGAAGCGAGATAACCATGGATGATTTGCCTAGAGACATTATTTTTCTTTCCATGCCCCTCTTCTCCTGCTATTTACAAGACATGCTCTGCCTAATACATTTTTCAACTGATATTTACATATACTTACATATACTGCTTTATAAGAACCTACGGTGTCTTCAGCACTTGCTAATGTGTAAAAAAACAGTCTTAAATTGTATATGTAGTATATGCTAGCGCATTCAATGCGTCTCGATAACTGGGTTGCAGTTATAGTTCCTTTAAATAAGGGGGCTATAGAAAAATCGCACTGGAGCACAGCAGCTCTTAAGCCGCAATTCTTAAATGCTAAGGCTGCTTCAAGAGTACAAAGGGTTACTGTTGAGTGTAAAATTACATCCTTATGTAGTGTTTCTTCCATCCGAAGAAAAAAACAAGATATTAAGCGCTATCTTCGGTTCAAAAGCCGCAGTTGACCTCCTGAAATTCTCATTAAAACAGGGCATAGCGAAAAACATTTACCAGCAAGATTTGTGCAGGAAACTTAACTACTCAAACAAAACCATCATCGAAAATCTCAAGTCGCTGACAAAACTCGGTGTTTTAAACGAGGATATGGAGAAAAACGAGCGTGACGGACGCATAATCTGGGTGAAAGCTTACCAGCTCACGGATGCAGGCAAATGGTTTGCGCTGCTGCTTGCAGAAGAAAAGGAGCTTACGGAAAAAGAAAAAGCCGAAATTCTCGAAAGCCTATTCCGCACGTACGTGAAAATGGTCAAGAACCTATCCGAAGATCTAGGCATAAACAAGCAAACACTAGCAGAAATCTTTAAAGAAGAAATGAAATAACACAAGCACAGTGTTGGGTTGTGGGGTTTGGAGACTTATTTTAGGGGGAGAAAGGGAGAGCGTGCAAAAAGGAAGAATTATTCTCCAAACCATTCCACCCAACTTTTACTTAGTTTTCTCCCGCCTTTACCTCCTTTCTACAACGCTTTGAAAGCTTCAAACCAGCGACTGTACATCGTCAGCATGTCAAGCGAAACACTCGGTTTCCTGTCCTCCAGTATCTGCCGGAAATCAGTCATGGTCAAAAACCGCGGCTTAGCTTCCTTATCCGCAGCTTTGCCTGACTCAAAGAATTCGCCTATAAGCTTCAACTGTGCTGCTTGGCACACGTCGCGAATGTCGCTTCCTGAGAACCCTTCCGAAAGCCGAGCTAACTCATGCAAGTCCACATCAGGCGCAATCTGAAGATTACCTGTGTAAAGCTTAAGCATCGTTAAACGCGTGTGGTGATCAGGAAGAGGAACCAAAATGCGCTTCTGGAATCTGCGAATAAACGCCCAATCCAAATCCCACGGCTTGTTCGTAGCGCCGATAACGTAAACGTGCAGGTTCTTGCCCTTATCAACTATGCCGTCCATTTCCTTCAAGAACTGGTTGCGAACACGAATTTCTCCACCAACCTCATTCTGATGCTGCCCCATCAAAGAATCCAACTCATCCACAAACACAATTGCAGGCTTGCCTTCGTTTGAAGACTTCCGAGCGGAACCGAAAAGCTTCGCAACGTTCTGCTCCGCTTCACCCAACCACTTGGACATAATCGACGCAGCGTCAATTGAATAGAAGTTCGCGTCAATCTCCGTAGCCACAGCAGCCGCAAGCAAAGTTTTTCCGCATCCAGGCGGACCAAACAGCAAAATGCCACGCGGCCAACCCAGCGGGAACAAGTCAGGTCGCTGCACAGGATAAACTATGGCTTCTTTAACGGCTTTTTTAGCAGTATCCAAGCCTACAACTTCGTTCCAGTTCACTTCAGGCTTTTCAGTAACCACAAGCTCAGCCGTCTTTCCGTTGCCGCCTTCCGCGGGTTTCTCAACGGTACCGTCTTCCTCGTTAGCAGCCATCTGCATGTCAACAGGCGAAACTGCACCCTGCAACGCTTTGATGCGTTCTTGGTAAGCAATTGCCCGTTGCACATACACCTTGTTCAAACCGTACTCTGGATAAAGCTGCACAAGCTGCAGAAGACTCTCAATCGCCTTCTGATACAGAGTAATCGCTCTGCCTTTCGCGCCTTGCCTATCCAAACGCACGGCATCCAATGCGTACGCAGTTGCTGCTTTTTCAAGTTCCTGTGAAGCACTCATTATTTTCTACACCATTTTTCATTCAGGCGATCTTAACTCGATCTTTATTTTGCCCTTAGTTCCTAAGTTTTCAAGTGCCCGCTCAATTTCCTCATTCGAAGTTTGCAAGTCACTTGAACAACGACTCAAATCTATTTCGCCGTTGCTTTTTCTCACGTACTCAAGAAGCATATCCTCAATGGAGGGCTTCTCAACTGTTAACGAAATTTCCTTAATTTCAGATTTCTTGTAAGAAAACATGGTTTGAGAAGGATCTTTACCAGGCTCATTGACAGATTTGCGTCCAACTACCTGAGAACTTGTAGCTGACAAAGCAACAAGCTCCCTCATCGGAGTCTTCACTGCTGGCGCTGGAGAAGTTGCAGGCGGTTCAGGAAGAGAATCAGACAGCTTTTGCTCTAAGAAGTTGGAGACTTCTTTCAGGATTTCTTCACCGCCAACAGTCTTCGTGTTAACAGGTATCACTGACTCATCAGTCGTAATCTTTGTCGCGTGAAGCGTTTCCGTTATCGCAGCGTTAACATTGCTTAATTCATTCGAGACATCAGGCAGAACCTGGAACAAGTCCTGTGAGACGTTCTGGAGAAGTTTCAAAGCAGGCTTGAGGTCGACAACTATCTCGCTTAGTTCGCGTATAGTTTCAAGTCTGAGAATTACGCGTTCAATGGCTAATTGTACGCTGTAGAGAAACTTTATCAGCTTTCTGATCTCAGCAAGCTCGTTGGCGCATATGGCGGCTTTTTCCTTGTTGTTCCGTTTTAAAGCTCCCATGCAAGATTCAAAAAGCACTTTGTCGCGTTCTTTAAGCCGGTAACTTGCCTGTTCCAGCTTGTTCTGCTGCACTCTAAGGGTAAGGATGGATTTAGCGGCGACTTCCCGTATGGGTGGAGGGTTGTAATTAAGTAAACCTTTGATGTTTTTTCCCTCCAGCCGCTATTTTGCCTGCCTTTTTAGGCTATATTCCAGCCTTTCCGACTTCTTTCACGTAGACTACTACAGGTGGTTCTGGGAGTTCAGGTGCTTCGTTAACTGCTTCAGTGACGGTTTCAGCGGTGATTTTGTTTTCTGTTGGAAGTTTGGTTTTGATTTTTTGTTCGATTTCAGGTGATGGCGCATCGCCTAGTAGTATGTTTGAAATTTTGGCTTTGGTTTGTTCCATGTCGTTTTTGCGCGTGTTTAAGCGTTTGAGGCTTTCCTGAAGCGTTGCGAAGGCGGATTTGTAGGTTACATCGTCGATTTTTCCTATTTCGTGCTCTAGTTCAAGGTTGACAACTGCGTAGCTCATGGTTTTCAGTCCTTCGTCGCAGTGGTCTATTTCGTCTGAGGCTTCATCTATGAGAATCTGCGCGTCTTTTTTCAGTTGGCTCAGGATGCTGTCGAAACTGCTGTGGAGCTCTTGGTAGATTTCAGGGGAGATTTTTTTCTTTTCAGATAAATCTTTGAGGGCTTGATCTTTGCGCCATATGAGGGGAATTTGATCGCAGAGATTTCTCATTCGAGATTTAATTGTTGAGATGAATGTAATTTCAGCGCCATCGAATTTTAAACGTTCCATGGGCTGTTTGGAAAAATTCCCGTCGCTGAATTCAACAAATGCGGCGTCAAACTGTCCATTGGGTGATAACGCAAACGAAACAATTTTGCCTATTGCATGACCATACTCATCTTTAACTGGTTTACCGATGGAAAGAAAAAGATTGGAGATTTGAGACATAGTTTTTCCTCCTTTAGCTTAGAATCCTTCGCTTGCTTTCTCTGTTTGAGAGGCTGCTGGCATGCCTGCTGGTAGATCAGGGAATTTATCCTTGATTTTCTGCTCAGCTACAGTTGCGGCTTCTGTGAGAATCTTCTGCGCGTCGTCGTTCACAGCATCGAAGTTCAACGTCATTCCTGAACCTTGACCTGCTTCAATCATTATTCCGCTTAGCATGTTGCCTATTTCGCCAAGTTCATTCTCTGCCTCTGGAAACACACTGACCAATCCCGCTCTGACGGATCGCAGAACACCAACGGCTGGTCCTAATGTGGACACTACATCTCCAAGTTCTGATACTGTGCGTAATCTTAAAACGATCTGTTCGAGGGCGAGTCTAGCGTTTATGATGAGGCGTTCCATCTTGCGGACTTCTGCGAGTTCATTTGCGAAGACGTTTGCACGTGAAGTGTCATGCTTAGTGTAGGCATCAACTATCCTTGCGAAAATTGCTTTGTCTCTTTGACTGAACCGGTCTGTGGCCTGGTCGAGTTTCTGCACTTGCAGTTCGATACGCCTGACGGCGAAGTCTAGTCGTGGCTTCAGTGGACCTGGTGGTTTCACTGTGTCTTTTATGCGGTCGGTGAACGGCTGTTCATTCCGTTTACTTTCCCATTTCTTTGCGAACCTTTCTGACAAATTAATACCTCCAGAAAACAACACATGCATCGAAGTGTCTTATACATTGTTAATATGGCGTCAATATGCACGTATATATGTAGAGATATACGGGGCATCAAAACTTGTTTTAAGCTTTAATTGGAAAATTAAAAGACAGGGGGAGCAGATTTCCGATATTAGACAAAAACGTGTAAGTTAGACTAAAAAGAAGCTTAGTCCATGCTAAGATACAAAGGTGAATTAAATGGGCGAAAGACTAAAAGTATTCGCAATAATAGCGCTCTTCGGGTTCTTGGCCGGCGTGATAGTGCAGGTAACAGCAGACTATATTATTCCATGGCTGATGGTAGTTTTGCCAGCGCTTGTGCAAATTAGATTCCTAGTTGCAGGGTGTGCTGGCGCCGCATTGACACTTGTCTTAGTAAGCGTTTGGGCATACTTCTCAAAAAGCAGAGACAGACCGTAAAGAACCGCTACAACCTTCTTTCTTTTACCTCACAATTCATAGTTTACAGGCTTCACCATTTTTTCCAATTCTCCTCCGCTACAGCCTCAGCTTGAACGCGGTGGGCATACGATAAGCTCTAAAAGGGAAGCGTGAGTTAAAGGACAAAGGCGAACGCCATTGAAACAGAAAAGACGCAAACGAGGTTATCCCGTAGCGATGTTAATTGGGATAGAAGAGAATCTTGCTGTATTGTGGAAAATCTTCAGCAACATAATCAAACATGAAAAAACCATCCAGCTTGACAGCGCAAGAAATGACGCGAAAGCAGCATACGCTTTCCACGAAGCCATAGTCAACGCTTTAAGAACCACATTGAAAGAAGGCGTGCGCAGCGTTATTCTCGTTTCGCCTCTGAAAAGCAACTACAGCAAAGCTTTCTTAGCTCACGTTCAGTTGCATCATGTGTGGCTTACTCAAGGCGTGCACAAAGCTTCATTCTCGGAAATGGCAGGTTCAGCGGATACGCTGCCTAAAGTTGCTGCGCTCGCGAAGAACGCTGCGTTTCATAAGCTAATCAGTGAAACCGTCGTGGAAGAATCTGAAGCGCTTATTGAGTTGCTTGAGAAACGGCTTAACGCATCCAGTAATGATACGCTTGTGTTTTATTCGCTTAAGGAAATAGAGGATTCAGTTTTCGGCGTGTGGAACCCAAACAAGCCAAAGCCGGATTACCTGTTGCTTACTGACGTGTATCTTGCGGGTTTCCGTGCGAAAAGCAGGCTGCAGAGGCTGATGCAGATTGCCGCCAATAAGGGCATTAAAGTGCGGGTTGTTGATGTTGAGTCCGCGGTTGGTGCGCGTGTTGCACAGTTTGGCGGATTAACTCTTTTGTTAAGAAATTGAGTGCGCAGGCGCAGTTTATCTTTGGCGGAGGTTGCACTGGAGAACTTTTGGGCAGACTAGGCAGTCATCTGCTATAGCCGCGTTTTCCGGCATGTTGCTCATGAGCCCAGAGAAGTGCGCGCATTTAGCAGGCGAATCAAAAACCATGGGGTACTCTACGGGTTTTATGTCTACGACTTTTAGGCCTTCGGTGATAATTTCGAGTTTAGACATACAGTGAGGACAAGCGTAGTATGATTGACGTGGGATTGTGGTTTCGTCTGTTAGCACTGTGGGTTTGTCGAATGTTTTTTCGCAGCCTTTGTAGGGGCAGTGTAGTTTTTCTTCGTGTAGGTGAAACATACAGTTCGCGCTCTCCCTTAGCACTGAACTGTATCTGGCATATTCAGATATTATAAATGTTTCTGTTGGCACGCACAACAGAAATACAGTACAACATAACTACACAAATACACAAAAAGCAGCAAAGTGGTGAATATTTGGAGCCTCGAGCGGGCTTTGACCCCGCGGCCTGCTGCTTACGAGGCAGCCGCTCTACCGGGCTGAGCTATCGAGGCACTATGCAAACGCTAATTCAGTGATGCAGAACGTGTTTTTAAATGTTCGGAAGCCTTTTGCTGTGGTAAGCATTAATTTTAAAAAGCGGTGTGAACCTAGCTTAAAGTTGAGGTTAGCTTGAAAGGATTTTTCGCGGGGGATTCTAAGTGGACAAAGTAAACGCCAAAAAAACTAGTTCAAACAAAACCAGCGGAGAACTGGGAGAGCGAAAGATAATTGAAATTATGAGAAAACGCTTTGAGGTTATGGCTGATTCGCCTGTGTCTTTCGGGGATGATGTTTCCGCTGTGGCTCTTGGCGGTGAACAAGTAGCCGTGTTGAAAACAGACATGCTGGTGGATAAAACGGATGTTCCGAAAGGGATGAGTTTGTGGCAGGCAGCGCGCAAAGCAATTGTCATGAACGTCAGTGATTTCGCAGCGAAAGGTGTTGCGCCGAAGGCAGCGCTTGTTGCGTTGGGATTGCCAAGGAGCATGCTACGGAGGGACACGGAGGAAATCGCAGAGGGCTTAAACACTGGTGCGCGGCAGTACGGCGCGTACGTTGTAGGCGGGGACACTGGTGAAGCTTCAGACCTTGTTATAGCAGTGTCTCTTTTCGGAACTGCCAAGAAAAAAGCGTTGATGCTGCGCAGCGGCGCTAAAGTTGGGGATATTGTGGCGGTTACGGGTTTCTTCGGCAAGTCTGCTGCGGGTTTGCGGTTGCTTCTAGACGACCTAGCGGTTTCGCAAGAGCTACGTGAGGTGTTGGTGAAGGCAGTTTTTATGCCGCAGGCTAGGCTGAAAGAAGGCTTAGCGTTAAGTGGTTCGCGGGCGGTGACGGCTTCCATTGACTCCAGCGACGGCTTAGCTTGGAGCCTGCATGAACTGGCCAGAATGAGCGGGGTTGGTTTTTTGATTAACAATGTGCCGCTTGCGCATGAGGTGAAGTGTTTTGCTGAGTTTAACGGGCTTGACGCTGTGGAGCTGGCGCTTTACGGTGGCGAGGAGTATGAGTTGGTGGTTACTGTTAAGCCTAAACGGTGGGTTGCTGCGGAGAGGGCGGTTGAAGCTGTCGGCGGCAGGCTTTTGCCCATTGGGAAAGTAACTCGTGACAAGCAGTTGATGCTGGAAGTTGAAGGCAAAAAATGCCCCATTGAAGCAAGAGGCTGGGAGCATTTTAAGAGACAGTTTTAGCTTTGGCGGTCCAGCAGATAATTGATTATGGTTATGCATGACGCCGCAAGATATGGCTGCCGTCCAAGGCTGATTTTTTCTCCGTATCGCAGTGCGAACGTTTCAGCTTTTTTGGGTAAGCCAACATGGTCGCCGAGCACAAACACAGCGTTATCTGCAAGCACTGTTTCAGCAATGTTTTTGCCGCCTTCTTCAAGAACGTAGATTGTGTGGTTTTCCGCTTTTGACTTAAGCAGCGCCTCGAAGCTTGTTTTGCTTGTGGTTATTCCAGGGTGGCTTTTGCCTGCGATGACTTTGCGCAGGATGCTTTGCCAAGTGTCAACGTCTGTGCGCACGTCGTAGAGTGTTTCACCGTTGATTTGGATATGCAATGGTGGGTTTGATGGGCCATTCAGCACAGCGTGGAAAGTCACGTCTCTGCGTAAGCCATGCGAAAGAAAAAGGCTGGCTACGACGCATTCATGTACTATGTCTAGGCGTCCTGCGTCGTGAAGACCAGTGAAAGCTGGGTCGGTTTTGCCTGAGCGTGAGAAGAGGATATATTCGCGCATTGTTTCAGCCACAGTGTGATTTATTGTCGGGTTCGCTTCTTAAAGCAATTGCGTGTTGCCATGTTGCCTGTCGTGTGGGTTTGCCGTAAAATTGAAAAAGGTTAAAAAGCTGTAGCGTTGAGTTGATAAGAGGCTGGGTGAGTCACCGTGAAACTTAACAAGACGGATGAACTTGTATTGGCTGCCTTGAAGGAAGGCGGAGAACTGAGCCTTCAAGAAATCAGCGAAAAAACAGGCGAAGCATCCAAGAAAATTTTCAAGTCCTTGAAGAAACTTTTCGAAAACGAACTTATTAACACAAAGGCACGCAAATATGCGCTTGCAACCAAAACGCCTAGCGCACCCAAAGAAGATGAGCCTGAACTGCCTGAATAACGAAAGTTGAGGAGCCTCGAGCGGGCCTTGATCCCGCGGCCTGCTGCTTACAAGGCAGCCGC
>CAZDLK010000025.1:0-28311 GCA_964506435.1 uncultured Candidatus Bathyarchaeia archaeon
TCTTCCATTTTGCGGTAGTCGGTTTCTTTGCCGAAAACATCGTAGTACCTGTTGATGTCTGCTTTGAGCAGGGCTTCGTCGTCTACGTTGTGGCTGCCTTGCCAGTAGCCGAATCCCATTGCGTCCACTATATCCTCGGACACGTTTGCTCCTGTGCTGACGAGTACGTCGATGAAGCGGTTTTGGATGAGCCAGTTGATTATCGTCCACTGTCCAGCAGTGCTCATGGAGCCTGCGAAGCCCATGACGATTGTTAAGTCTTTTTCTTTGATCATGTTTTCCCAGACTTCGACTGTTTCGCCTAGTTTTCTCCCTTGATACGCGGTTCGGCTCATTTCGGCTAGTAGCTGGGATATGGTTTTTTCTTTAACTTGGATGGGTTCAAGTTTTTTGGTGAAGTATGAGTCGCTCATTAATGTGCACCTCGTTTTAGATTAGTTGGGTTGTATTTGAAATTTGTTATTGCAGGTTGCGGTTCTCTGACGTGCGATTTCAGTCTATACCCCCCTATATAAAGCCTCAATTCAGAGTTGAAACTATGGCATTAGATTCTGGTGCTCTAAGTTGCGCTTTAGCAAAAATCACGATTAATGTGCAGAGCGGTTCCTTTTTTCAATATTCTCATGAACGTGAACTGCTTCTTCTCCGATTTCCTTAGTGTACATATTCATAGCGTTCATCTGGACTATATTTTCAAAGTCGCGTATCAATCCTAAGAGACAAGCGGAAATTTGAGTTAAGGAAATCGCAGTATTTTGTATTGGATCTGCTAAGCCATAATCGCTTGGACCTGTGAGCAACACCTTTTCTTGTTGTTCGGCAATTAAGCCTAGGCGATAGAAGCCCTTTGGGCCGCCATGGACAGCATCGCACGAAAGATTGTAGAATGGTCGCAGTTTGTTCAGTTGAACATCCTCTTCTAGGGCTCTAAACTTTCTATTGGGTAATAGAGAACTTGGAACCCATCCATAATCATCCTGAAAATTATCGTTGTATTTAGCGCAGAGTCTCTCTTTTTCTCTTCTAATTCTATTGACTTCTTTTCTGGATATTGGTTCATACCCTAACTTTCTGCATCCAACTTGGTAATCAGCGGCTTCCTTGAATAATCTTACTCTTTCATGGTACAAATATCTCTCTGAAACTTCAGAGCCATTTTTATATAAAAAGAACGAGATTACTGCGAGTTCATGTAGACTCCTCCACCTTGAATTAGCGCCGTCAGGATAGCCTGCCTTTAAGAGAACCAAGATTTCATTAGAAATGTGTAACGCTCTTGCGTGAATTTTCAGCAAGGCTCCATATTTGAAGTTGTCTCTGAAATCAGGCATATTTTGTAGTTTGTTTTGTTGCTTTTGCCCGCTTTCCAGAGAGACGCGAATTAAGCATTCAAGTAGATCTATAGGAGTTTTCCAAGTTTTGTATAATCGATTTACGTAATTAAGTGTCATTTTTCGTTGAAAAGCAAGCATTCTGTTGCTATTTTCATCGAGTCTCTTCTTAAGTATTTCAGAGAACTCTGAAATGAAACTTTTCATCCCGACTTTGATGAGCTTTTCAAGGTTCCTACCGATTGGCAGATTCTTTTCCTTTTTCACGTAGGTTTCTAGAAGTTTGGTCAGTACAAAATCGTTGGAGTCTGTCTCTTCTTTACCCAACTTTCGAATTGCTTCTTCTTTTTCTTTAAGATAGATTTCAGCTTTACCAAAATCAATTTGTTTTTCAATTTCTTGGGAAATTTTCTCGAATCCTGGGAAATTTTTTTGTACACTGTGTTTGAAAATGGTATATGCTTCAGCATTAACTACCATTTCTTTGCAAGACAAAGTCAATCTAACGCCTTTTCGCAAGTCCTTATAGCCACTGATAATTTGTCCAATTTTACCTCTTGGTAATTTTAGTTCCTTCACGTTTATATCGTTTAAATTTGCAAAAAAGTTGTTAATCAACGTCGCATAGAAAAAGGACTTGAACATATTCATTAACTGCTTCTGTAAAATCTCTGATTTGCCATAATTGTTAAGAATTTTCTCAAAACCTGCGAATAGTTCGTCTAATTTTCTGTAAAAATCACTTGAAGTAGCGGATGTCATGGTTGCCTATTTCTCGCGTTTGCCTATTTACCTTTTTGGCCATTTGCTATGTAGTTGCTCATTTTGCCATAGTTTTTTAGAACCAACGCATTTTTCAATGGGGTATTGGATCAAGTTACCGAAACTGTGGCTGGTTGTTGTGGTTTAGTGTTTTTGCGTGCTCGGTTGCTGAATTTTCCAAGGTATCCGAATGGGTAGGGCAGTATGAGGATGACAATTAACGCGATGTATGGGGCGAAGGGTAAGCCTGTGACTGTTTGCAGTATGAGCGTGATTGTTGAAAATGTGAGTAGCAGAAATAGTCCGCTGAACCAGAAGCCTGTTTGCCACTCTTCGCACTTGTAGAAGCGGCGCAGCATGATGACGTTTATTGTCCCTACCGCTATTGCTTGGATGCCGTATTGGGCGAAGAGGAAGAAGGCGAAGCCTATCGGCGGCATGTACAGCAGAAACGAATTCTCAAAAACATCCAGCAGCACTTGAATTATGACTAGCGTGACCACAAGTATTAAGCCGTGGATGAATATGGGTTTAGATAGTTTAGGCATTTTGGGCAATCCATTCACCTACTTTTTGTTCTGCGAGTCTTCCGCGTATTCCATAACAGTTGTTCGCACTGTTCCAGTAAACTATCCAGCATCCTTTGAGTCCCATGTTCTTGAACAGGTTGAGTCCACGTATTATGTAGTCGCTTTGGGCTAAGTCATCGTTTGTGGACATGCCGAACTCGGTGATGACTACGTCTTTGTTTGTTATCTTGTGGAGAAGTTCAATGAAGTTTGGAGACAATACTAGGAATGATTCCATGAAAACGTCGAAGCCTACGAAATCGAGTTTTTCGCTGAATTGGATGGGCAGGTTGGAGCGAATGATGAAGCCTGCTTCGAAGTTCGTGTACAGTAGCGCTGGAAGTTGATGCTGTTTAACTATTGAGTACACTTGTTCGAATTTGGAGATTGCCTCGTCATCCGTGAACAGCGCGCCTATGTCCCATGCCGAGGATAACTCGGGCTCGTTGAGGATTTGAATGTTGGTGAGGTACTTGCCCCATCGGTTGAGGTAGTAGTGTATTTCGTCAGTGTCTACGTTGTTCGGGATTATGAGGGCAACGCGCATGTTGCACTGTTGAGTGGCGGCGAAGAATGTGTCTGTCATGCTGTTTAAGTAATCATTCAGTTCGGTGGAATCGCACACCATGTTTACGCGAATTATGCTTATGCCTAAATCGTGAATGCGTGACACTTCATCGTAGATTTGCCCGACGTTGTCTTGCTCGTAAACGTAGCTTACGCCGACTTCGAATTGCCCGCTTGAACTTCTGGATGCGGATGAGAAGTAGAAGCAGGGGAAGAAAATTTGGACAAGCACCAGAAGTATGCATAGACTCGTGATAGTTAAACTCCTAACTATGTTGTTGTCTGCAATTGCAGTTAGCTTCTGCTTCTTGAAGTGCCTTTTCAAAGTTTCTCTTTTGAAGCGAAACAGGAGACAAACAACGACGACAACCACTACAACTACAACAGCAACAACCCATTCAATCGGGAAACGCTCTACTATTGTGAAGCTAATCGTTTGTGAAGCACCGACGTTTCCCGCAGCATCTTTAGCATAGACAGTTAACGTATGCTCGCCTTTGGAAAGCCCAGCTAAATCCGTGTTCCCGGTGATGGTTACGCTATCTTGTCCGTCAAGGCTGTAGCCAATCCACGAGGTAAGCTCATTAACCGTGAAAATTAACGAAATGTTGCCCGCCTCGTACGTTTTGCTTTGCGGACTTGAAACAGAGACCACTGGCGGTGAAGAGTCAGGTTCTGGCAAAATCTTGGTGAGCACGGCGGCGCCATATTCATTTGTGCCCACAATCGCGTATCCACCATCGCTAGTTCGTATGAGTGAGGAGGCAGCGTTTCCCCCGCTTGCACCCATATTAAGGCTCCACTGGTCGCTACCAGAGGAATCCATCCTAACTAGCACTGGAGAATCGCTTAACGCTACTAAGTATCCTTCATCGTCAGTTTGCACAACTGAGTTAAAACCGTTAAACGGTATGTGCCCATAAGGCAAACTCCATTGCGGGTGCCCTTGAGAATTGATTTTAATCAGCCAAGGAACAATCCCGCCACTTGCCTGCCACATGCCTGTGCCCGCAAGCACGTATCCACCATCCTTGGTTTTTACGATGGACGATACGTAATGAAAATCGGTTGGTTCCCCATAAGCGTAAGTTTGGCTATACTGCAGGTTGCTGTTGGAATCAATTTTTGCAAACCAGAAATCGTTTCTCCAACTGCCCGCCAGCGCACATCCGCGGTCGTTTGTCTCAATTACCGCGCGAACGTTGAAGCCTCCAGTGAACGTTTTATTCCACAGGATGCCGCCTTGCTCGTTAACTTTGAGTAGCCAAGCAACATTTTCACCAGCTTCCATAGTGTTTCCCACCAAAACATAAGCACCATCGCTGGTTTGGATGCCCATCTGAACGCTGCCGTCGCCTATGACTGAAGCTTCTAATCCTAAGTTTCTGTTCCACTGAACATTTCCATCAGCATCCGTCTTAACGAGGTAACCGCCTGCACCGAACAGAACGTAGCCTGAATCAGCGGTTTGCACTACAGAGACAACGGTTGTGACAACTCCAAAAACTTCAGTTCCGTACGATTTTTGCCACTGCAACCCACCTGAAGAATCAGTCTTAACCAGTACTGCTTGGCCTGCATAGCCTCCAGCTGTGGCGTATCCGCCGTCTGCAGTCTGGATGACAGAACTAGGCTGCAACGCGTTGTACGTTCTGCTCCACTCCACGTTAGGCGCTTCAGAAACAGCCTGCAGAGACGGAATAAAGGCAACTATCGCCAACGCTGCGAGCATCACTGCAAGGGCAATTCTTAAACGCCCACGTCCAGAGGAACGCGCCAGAGTTAACATGCGCAAACTTCACGCTCAGAACACTAACAGCAATCTACACTTAAAATCTTTGCACAACGGAGCGACTAACCTTCATCCGAGAAGGCGGTTCTGACTATTCAAAAACGGAGCGCGTGAAAAATCTCGCAGAAAACAACAGATTTCCATCTTTAGAAAAGCAACGGTTAAAAACTCATGGCCACACAGAAATATTTAGATACTTCACAAAGGTCAGATTACAACAATGTCATCGACAAAGTTCGAAGCAAGAAAATTCGTTGTAGTCAACCCCGACAAGTGCACAGGCTGCGGAATCTGCGAGTATGCGTGCGCAATAGAGAAAGAGGAGTCTCTTGGGAACCCCATGTGCTCGCGGATACGTGTAATTCGTATGGCGCCTTTGTTCAATTTTGCTCTCGCTTGCAAAGCCTGCGAGGATGCTCCATGCGTGAAATCCTGCCCAGAGAAAGCGTTGACGCAATCTGAAAAAACAGGCACAATTATAGTTAAAGATAACCAATGCAAGGGCTGCGACTGGTGCGTTCAAGCTTGTCCACACGGCGGAATCATGATTCACTCTGAAACGGGCAAAGCTGTAACTTGCGACCTCTGCAACGGCGAACCCCAATGTGTCGAATTCTGCCCAGAAGAAGCCTTAGAGCTTGTTTCCAATGATGAAGAAGCGGACAAGAAGTTTAACGACGCTTTAGAGAAGCTCCCCGCAGAAACCGAACGCTTAGCAAAAATCGCCAAGAATAAAGAGTGGAACTCTTTGTTGGCGGATGCTGAGACAAGAGCCATGAAAGTCAACGAGAAACTTGAAACCTTGAAAAAGAAGGCAAGCGCTAAAAAACAGAAATAAACACGCTATAGTTTTTCTTCGTAGCCTTTCAGCAACTGGTCAATGTCTTTTCCGTTTTTCTCACCCATGTAGCCGCCTTCCAAAACAAAGAACGTAGGCTTCTTCAACGCGGCAATACGCTTGCCTATCTTTCGGTAGCTGTTTTCTGTCAAACCGAGAGACGCTAAATCGCCCAGGTGCGTGTCAAAACCTGCTGAAACAGCTACTACCTCAAACTTGCCCATATCAACCATGCCTAACGCTTGGTCAAAAGTTTTCAAATACGCTGTTTCGCCGCAGTCAGCGGGCAAAGGAAAATTCAGGCAGTTCCCTTCAGAGCGCGCTCCCGTGCCAGGATAATGCGGAAAACGATGCAGCGAAACATAAACCACTTTCTGGTCGCCTTGGAAAATCTCCTGCGTTCCATTCCCATGGTGCCCATCCACATCCAATATCAACGCTGGCTTGTTGAGGCTTTTCACCGCTATCGCAACGTTATTCAAATAGCAGAAACCCCGCGTGTAAACTCCCAACGCCGCCCCGTTTCTCCCAGCATGATGACCTGGTGGACGCATAAGTGAAAAACCGCCAGTTTTCGCCGCTAACAATGCGCTTCCAGCTGAAAGCTGTGCATACTCGTAGATGTTGCCGTAGGCTGGCGTGTCAGGGTCTTCAACTAAGCCTTTCTTGAGGTTCCAAATGTACTCTGCATCATGTACCTTCAGCAAATCATCTTCGGGCGCTGGTGTGGGTTCTAGGAACTCGTAGCCTTTTTCTTTCAGAATTTCATGTGCCAGTTTTACTCTTTGGGGGCCTTCGATGTGCCATGTGCCGTAGCCTAAGCATTTTTCTGAGAAAACTATTTTTGTGTTCATGGCAAGTTGCATCCATAGGTAGATAAGTGACGTTTGGCAAATTAACATACAATCTGCCTTAAAGATTTAGCGCATATCCGAGAATTTGGAGTTGATGCCGGATGATTTCCGAAAATCCCTTTGCTGAGTTCCGCAGGGAATGCGAAACCGCGTTAGCTGATGCACTGAAAAAGGTTCTTCCAGAAATCAACGTTGACACTTTAACTTTGAGCAAACCGCCAAACATCGAGTTCGGGCAATTAGCCTCTTCTCTATGCTTTGAACTTGCAAAGAAACTTAACCAGAAACCAATCAGCTTAGCCGAGCAGTTGGCAAAAGCCATTGATAAGTCCCGTTTCTCCTTAATCGAAAAAGTATCCCCTGCTGGCAACGGTTACATAAATTTTCACGCGGATTTCGCCAAATTATCTGCTCTAACTCTCACGTCAGTTAAGCAGTTGAATTATGAGTATGGATTTTCGAAAACTGAGAAACCTCTTAAAGTCATCATCGAACACACCAGTGTTAACCCGCTTCACCCCATCCACATCGGGCAAGCAAGGAACCCCATGTTGGGCGACGCTTTAGCTCGCATTCTCCAGTGCAGGGGGCACAAAGTGTCAAGGCATTACTATATTGATGATGTGGGTCGCCAATCCTCAGTTATCGCTTACGGCTACGCTAAACTGGGCAAGCCGCAGCCTGACGAGAAAGCAGACCACTTCGTGGGCAAAATCTACACAGTCACAAGCTGCTTGGTGGAACTTAACCGCCTGAAAAAAGCGCTTGCACTGGCTAAAGCAGTTTCGAACATTGACGAAGTGGCAAAAATTAACAAGGACATTGACGAGTGGATGTCTATTGCTGCAGAGCTTAAAGAAAAGTATCCGTCAATCTTTGAAAAACTTATGGCGAAAATAAGCGAAGACGAAAACCCTGAGGAAGAAATCAGCAGGTTGAATCTCGCTTACGAAAACGGCGAACCTGCAGCAAAAGAACTCATAAGAGAAGTAAGCGAGCTCTGCCTTCAAGGCTTCAGGGAAACGCAGAAACGCGTAGAAATATTTTACGACTCTTGGGACTGGGAAAGCAGCTTCGTATGGAGCAGCCAAGTCTCTGAAGTTCTCCAACGGCTAAAGGCTTCACCGTTCGTTTACACTGAAGGCGGCGTTTTAGAGTTCAACTCTGAAAAAGTGGCACATGAACTGCAACTGAAAACCAAACTAGGCTTGAACGAGAATCATGAGGTTCCACCGCTGACGCTTGTACGCGCCGACGGCACAACACTATACACAACCCGCGACGTAGCCTACACCCTATGGAAGTTCAACAGAGCAGAAAAAGTCATAAACGTCATCGGCATGGAACAATCGCTAGCGCAGTTGCAACTGAAGCTATTGTTGTACGCGCTAGGCTACGGCAATTTCGCTGACAACTTCGTTCACTTCGCCTACAACTTGGTCACGCTTCCAGGCTACAAAATGTCCAGCCGCAGAGGACGCTACATCACTTTCGACGACGTTCTCACCGAAGCAGTTCAACGAGCCTACGAAGAAGTTTCGAAGCGTTCCCCGCAGTTAACAGAAGAAGAAAAACGGAAAATCGCCAACTTCGTAGGCATCGGCGCCGTGCGCTACGCTCTCGTAGACGTTGACGCCTCCAAACCTGTGGTTTTCACCTGGGACAGAGTGCTAAACTTCGAAACCAACAGCGCACCTTACGTGCAATACACCCACGCACGAGCATGCAGCATTCTGCGCAAAGCTGAAAGACAACCTGAAACACCCGCTTTCGAATTGCTATCTGAACGGCTGGAACGCGAGCTTATCTTGGCTTTAGCTAGTTTCCCAGACACCTTCGTTGAAGCAACAGACTACCTCAAACCCAACCTAATCGCTGACTTCACTAATGCGCTTGCGGACAAGTTTAACACCTTCTACAATGCGCTGCCAGTTCTGAAGGCGGAACCGCAGGGACTCAGCGACGCGCGAATCGTTTTAACTGATGCCATTCGCATAGTGCTTCACAATGCGCTGAACCTGATCGGCGTAGTTGCGCCTGAAAAAATGTAAAAACCCAGTTGTACTGGTTCCCGCTGTGGGCAATGCCGAAATAGACGTTTGCGCCATTGGAGACTTATGGGAAGATTCCTCTTTGGTGCACGACGTCTACTGCTTTTGAAATGGCGAAAACAAACGCTGCGCTTCTCATGTTAAGGTCGTAGGTTTCGGAGGTTTTCACTATATCCCCATAGGCACTTGCCATTCTTTTTCTAAGTTTTTCGTTAACTTGGTTTAGTTCCCAGTTTTCGCCTGCTTTGTTTTGAAGCCATTCGAAGTAGCTAACCGTGACACCGCCCGCATTCGCGAGTATATCGGGCAACATGTAGACATTGTTATCGAACAAGATTTTGTCAGCACCGTTGGTGGATGGTCCATTTGCGAGTTCAAGAATTACTTTGGCTTTTACTTCTTTGGCGAGCGTGCCTGTGAGTTGTGTTTCTTTGGCGGCTGGTACTAAAATGTCGCATGGGCTTGTTAGTACTTGCTCTGTATCTAGGCGCTCCAATCCGTTGAATCCGCATACTGAATGCTCAGTGTTTCCGTTTTCTTTATAGTTCAATACTTCTTTGGGTTTCAATCCATCTTTGCAGTAGATTCCGCCTTTTGAGTCGCAGATTCCTGAAATTTTGCACCCGTAATCTTCATTCAGAATGTTCGCGATGTTGTACCCCGCGTTTCCACATCCTTGAACCACAACAGTGGCATCTTTCAAAGTGCCTAATTCTTTGATGTGCCCTTGCTTTACAGCTTCTTCTAGAACGTACGCGCCGCCCAGTGCTGTGGCTTCCTTTCTGCCTCTAGAGCCGCCTAAACTGAGCGGCTTGCCCGTGACAACCGCAGAGCCATATTGAGCTTTTGGATTAAACATTTTGTAAGTATCGTAAATTAGTCCCATTTCTCTTTCCCCAGTGCCTACGTCTGGTGCGGGAACATCCGAATCAGGTCCTATAATTGACAGAATCTCGTAAGCATATCTTCTTGTTATCCTGTCAAGTTCTGCTCGTGACATTTTTTTCGGGTCGCAGCAAACGCCGCCTTTTCCTCCGCCGTAGGGGAGGCCAATAACTTGGCATTTCATTGTCATGTCAAAGGCGAGAGCGGTTATCATGTCCAAGTCTACTTCTGGCGAGTATCTTATGCCGCCTTTTGTGGCTTCGTATAATCGGCTGTGCTGAACTCGGTATCCAGTGAACAGTTCTATTGAGCCATCATCCAGTTGAACAGGAAACCTAACGGTTAGTTGCCTGAACGGCTGCTTCAAGAATTGGAAGACTCCTTTTTCAACTGGTCTTATCTCTGAATTTACGAATTTGGCTGCCTTTTCAAATTCTAACTGTGTTCTTTTCAGAAAGTTCATTTCGTCTTTGCTTTCGTATTCTCCGTTGTTGCTCATGTGTGCAATTACCCTCTGCTAACTTTCCTTATTCCCTCAAAACTAAGCGGAGCTTCGTTGGGCTTTCCTGCTGGAAACTTTATTTCATATGAATCTTTTGATCCGCATTCTGGGCAGGCTCTAGGTCGAAATCTGCAAGTTTCGCAAATTTCTGATTCCACGCCGATTTGAAGATAAAATTCTTCGTTTCCTTCTTTTAGACCAGCAACTAACCCGACAAGTTCCGTCCAAGTTTTTCCACAATGCGCGCAGGCAAATCTCTTCTTTGTCAACTCTTCGGAGGAATTTTTGTTTTCAAGTTTTTCAAGTGCCTCTTTGAGTCTCATTATGCCCACAAACATTCTAAGCTGTGTTCACAATATTTATAGATTTTGTTGGAATTTTTACGTTAAAATTAAACATTGTAAGACTTTATTGGATTAATTGTAGATAATGTCGAAGACAGGCAGTTATCGCGGGCTCTAACTCGACACTATAAGATTTCACGGGGCAAAAATAATATAATTTAAATGCCTTGAATATCTCTTGTCAGTTAAGAGGCTACATCAATGGCTCTACACGTAAAAATCGACGAGATTGACCTCAACATTATCAGGGCCTTACAAAAAGATGCCCGCACCAACTTTGCAGACATCGCAAAAAAATGCGGCGTGTCAACAGACACAATAAGCAAACGATTCAAAAAGATTAAACGCACAGGCGTTGCCAGAGGAACAACAGTGCTGTTGAACCCGAAAAGCTTCGGCTACGATTGTGTTGCCAGCTTCGGCATACGCGTTGAATACTCGCATGTACAAGAAGTTGTGGGTTTCATCGGGAAAATGTCTGATGTGGTTTTCTGCGCCGCATCCATGGGAAGACATAACATATTCGCCATAGCAATTGTAAAAAACGTCGGCAAACTAAGCCAACTGAAAGAATCAATAAAGGGGCACCCCATGGTTAGAGAGATAGCTACTAGCATTTGGGTCAACGAGATACTGCTGTGCCCAGAAAACTTTGAACTTGAACACCTCAAAACGAAGTGACCGACATTGGATGAAACAGACCTGTTCATAATAAACAAATTAATCGAAGATGCTCGCACATCTTTCAGGAAAATCGCAGAAGAACTTGGTCTTTCGCCAGATACTGTCATAAACAGGTACACGGCGCTGCAAGAAAAAGGCGTGATTCGCGGTTCCACAGTCGTAATTAACCCTAAGAAAATTGGGTACCCCGCGATGGCTGTTTTCATGATTGGCACTTCGCCCACGCATATCTTGGCAAACGAAACTGTCCCCGTTGATTCATCATTAATCTTAGATACGCTGATCAAAATGCGCGACATAATCGTGGCTACGAAAACCGTTGGAGACTGCGATTTGCTGGCTATAGGCGTGATCATGGACTTTGAACATTTAATCAACGTGAGAAACGAGATAGCAAAAATACCCGGCGTTAAGGATTTAGAAGTGTCTTTTTGGACAGAAAAAACAGAGCTCTGCCCAAAATACTTCGTCATCTAAACCAAACCTAAAGCTATACCCTGCATATGTTTTAATGCTGAAAAACTTCGAACGCTAATTGGTGCGGGGGGTGGGATTTGAACCCAGAAACCAAGTCAAAAAAATTTGCTTGTTCACCAGTTTTTTTGAGAATTTAGACAATATTTGAAAGAAAAGTAAAGATTAATTAGAAGAAAAAGGGGAAAACTTTTTACCTTTCAGATAGCGTTAACTTTTTGGCGTAAATTCTCGCAGGGTGTTCTGGTGGCAAATCAGACAGGCATAATGGTTCCCCTTGTGCTTTACGTTCCTCAAGCCGTACTTTCATATTCTCCATGCGTGACATGAACGCTTCAATGTCATTTGGGCCTTCAAATTTTACTATAAGTATAGTTGCTGGTTTGTCGAATGGAACTTCATAGCCTGTCTCCACGTTTGGTGGCATAAAATACAATGACCCCTCTTTCATAAGGTGCCTTTGGCCTTCACTGTACAGTACCCAATTTCCATTAGCAGTGTAGATTATACTTTCAGTAGAATGCTTATGTGCTTTACAATACATGTCTGCAGGCATCTTGATATAGTGAGCAGCCCCTTTGATTCCATTAACCAAGGGGCCAATTAGCCCCTCCAAAGTTTCCACGCTAGGCGCTTCATCAATAGAGTCTACAATGGGTATTTGAGCTAACATTTTGATATAATCAATTTTTTTATTTTGTTTTTCACTCATTTTTTTATCCTCACTTTTGTTTTGTTTATGTTTTTTCTATGAGACATAAACCGTCATTATCTACCGGCACTATGTGCTGAGTTGTCCCATACGTATGAATAGCCACATCAACATGGTAGACAGTTTTGATATTTTCCCTTGTAAGAATCTCTCGAGGCCTACCTTGGGCAAAAAGTTGCCCCCTGTGCAACATGACTATCTCATCAGAATACTGCGAAGCAAGATTAAGGTCATGCATCGCCATCAGAGCCAACATCTTTTTGCGCTCCACAATCGTCTTTATGTACTTCATGACGTCCAACTGATGCTTAACATCTAAATTGCTGGTTGGCTCGTCTAAAAGCAAAACTTTAGGTTCCTGTGAGAGCGCCGTTGCAATAAGCACTTTTTGACGTTCGCCTCCGCTTAATTCGTTAACTCGCCTAAGTGCAAAATCGTCAAGTTGCATAATTGAGATGTTCTCCGAGACTACCTCTAAGTCATGCTCGGTGGGATTCCAACCAAGATAAGCACGTCTGCCCAGCAGTATCATATCGAAAACAGTTATTGGGAAAGCACTTGAGATTTCTTGAGGTACATAACCAAAGGTTTTAGCGATTTCCGAAGTAGGCATACCATTAACTGGCTTTCCATTGAAGACTACTGCACCAATTGGTTTGAGTATTTTATTGATGCATTTTATCAATGTGCTTTTCCCTGAACCGTTTGGACCGACTAGACAGACTATGCCTGTTTCTGGAAAACGTAGTGTTATACCACTTAAAGCCGTACGCTTTCCGTAAGTGAAACCTACTTTTTTTAATTCAAGCACTACAGGAGAACCTCTCTTTCAAAAAGTCGATTATATGCTGATAGTAACTTTCCACGTAAGGTCGTTTGAAACTCTCCAAAGACATACGTTCGCGAATCCGTGTTTCCTCATCAGGTGCAGTTTGCTGAAAAGAGTGGTCAGCACCGTCAATGATGACTCGTTTAACGTTATTGTTGCCCCAACGTCTCAGTTCTGCTTCAACCTTTTCAGCATCTTGAACTGGCACATTGAGGTCTGCATCCCCATGAATAACTAACGTTGGGCTTTTAATGTATTTGAACTGGTTCCTCGGGGCTTCCTCTTCAGAGTGCAATTTAGGATTAAGAGGAATAACCCAAACATGCCCTTTGTACTCCATTCTGAACTCTTTTTCGCCTCTTTTGATAGCCTCAGCCTTCTTTTCAAGATTCAAACCTACAACTAGACCCCACAAATCGTGTTTCTCCACCCATTCCAGATTCTCAGGGCTTTTGGCAGCATAATCTCGAGCGCGATGAAAATTAAAAGACCCCATAACTTTGTAGTCGCTGTAGAGTCCCCCGCTAAGTACATACGCGCAAGGGCGATTATCCACTTTTGCCAACAAACACGCGACAAGCACACCTGCACTTTGGCCAAACACAGCAATCTTGTCAGCATCAACTATGTCAGGTCTTGAACATAGCAAGTCATAAGCAGCCCTAGCATCCTCAGCCTGCATATAATAGTCTCCAGATGGGCCTTCACTTTTACCAAACCCTCTCTTATCCCAAGAAAAAGTCGCAAATCCCGCTGCACACAATCTGCGTGATAATTCTAGAAAGTTTTTCTTGTGTGCTTGTTTGTTGTCGGGGGTTTTTAAAAGGTCGCCGTCACGGTCATGTTCCATAGAACCGTGAATAAAAAGCAGGCAGCCCACGGGTTTTTGCAATTGGTCGGGGTAACGTAGAACTCCTTCGAGTTTAAAATCTTTGTTTTTAAAGCTAAGAGTTTCTTCTTTCATTTTTATTTCCTCCAATAGTTTTGTTTTCTGGTTAACATGAGATACAGAAAGAGGGGAACACCCACGAAGGATACTACAATGCTTATCGGGAGAATAATTGGTGAGATAATTGTTCTTCCAACAGTATCTGCACCAACCGTGAGTATTGCGCCAATTATGCAAGCCGCTGGAATGAGGAACCGGTGGTCGCCACCTACAAGATATCGTGCAATGTGAGGGGAAACAAGGCAAATAAAACCAATAATTCCAGTAAAAGAAATTATTGTAGCGGTCATAAAAGCAGAAAGCAAAAGACTAGCATTTCTAACGCGAGAGGTGTTAACACCTAAAGCTTTTGCAGCTTCATCACCTCCAGCAGACATTGCGTTTAAATCCCAAGAAAATTTCATGCAGAGAGGAACACAAAACGCGATTACCAGTGATACTATACCGATTTCGTTCCAAGAAACACCTGTGAAAGAACCGAAAGTCCAATGAACCATTGCCATTAAATCCTGCTCGGATGCAAAAAAGTGCAACATCGATGTTACCGCACTAAAGAAGTACGAAAGGGCAATTCCAGCTAATATAAGAGTTTCAGGAGACGTCCCTTTTAATTTGGCGAAACCAAAAACGGTAAATGCACACAACATGCTACAGGCAAAGGCGGAACCAATCACAATTATAGAACCCATACCAACAAAGACAACACCAGACAATATAGTAATTGAAGCACCTAAGGCAGCGGCTGAGGAAATTCCTAGAGTAAAAGGGCTTACTAGAGGGTTTCTGGTAATGCCTTGCATTTGAACACCTGAAACAGCAAGACCAATTCCACAAACAATACCCATAACAACCCGTGGAAGCCTAAGACTCCAAATAACAGCATCATTAAACTGTGGAGCCACAACCATAGGAACAAACCGTGCAAATATAGCATTAAGAACATCCATGAATGAAAGATCAGCCGCACCAGCGCACGTTGCAAAAATAACTAAAAAAAAGAGGAAAACCGCGCCCAGCAGAAGAAAAAGGGATTTTCTCGCAACGAACTTTGAATAGCTCCTTTTTACATCTGCTATTGACGTGTTACTCACATTCATTCAATCCTGTCTTGCCTTATAGTGCAGGGTAGATATACACGCCTTGCCAAGTGCGACCTAAATAGGTCTCTAAGTACTCTCTCAAAACTGCTTCAGGGTCGAAATCAGTAAATAGCTCTGGGTAGAGAACTTTGGCTAAGTACATTGGCCCGAATATTTTCCTAGAACCCCCTGTCACATCAAAGGAGATAACGTATACATCGCCGTTACGTACTGCTGTTGTTTGCGCAAGTTCAGGTCGAGAGATTATTGAGCTGTGAACAGCTTCGAATTGTGTAGTGTTAGTAAGGAAATAGCCTGCGGATTGTCCCTTGAATATGAAATCTGGGTTTCGTAGCGCAACGTCTTCAGGGTCAACTGTACCTCCAGTAAATAATTCGGGATAAAGGTCCTTGCCTCCGGCTGCTCGTATCATTCCAGGGATTCCAGCGCCGTAGCCTGCTCCTCCATATGTGCTGTAAGTAGCAGCACCTTCAAAATAGACAAGCTTTTTGTCTGCATCAGAAACGCTTTTCAGTCTTTCCGTTATCATGTCGGTAACGTTTTTGAGGAATGCAGAGTAAGAGGCAGCTTTCTCTTCTAAGCCAAGCATGAAGCCAAGTGTGGTTACTTCCCGATACCAAACTTCAGTTCTGTAGAAATCTAAGGCTACAACAGCAATTCCAAAAGGCTCTAGTTGCCTCTGAACTTCATCAGGCAAAGGCGGGTACGTAGATAGCATAATTACGACATCGGGATTCAACTGTGCAATCGCTTCATAGTTTGGCTCGTCATAAGAACCAATGACGGGCGTGTTCACCAGTTCTGGATATAATCCTTGATCCACTTCAGCTTTGGTTGCGACATCGATACCAATAATTCTATCTGATGCGCCAAGTGCTTTCATTACCTGCGGGGCGTTGTTCCATAGCACTACAACGCTTTCAACTGGGTACGGAACTTCCACGTAGCGATCGGCTGAATCTTGAACTGTAACTGTGCTTTTTTTCCTGTTGCTAGCCGTTGTTTGAGATGTATAGAATCCTCCTGCAAAGGCAGCTACAATCAAAATTATGAAGATTGCAGTCACTAGATATTTTTTTCCGATTTTCACCATTTAAGGTCTTCTCCAGTGTTACTATTTTTAGGAAAAGTAATGCCAATATAAGTGTTACTATTTTAAAAAATAGTAATACCATCAAACTACCTAAGAAAATCCATCTCAATGTAAAACACGGAAGAAAATCAAAGGTGCAACACATCAAGCCATCGCCGCCTGCATCTGCTTGTTACAACCAGTACAACCTAAAAATAAAACCAAAAACAATCCAACACCCAAACACAACCCAAAAAACAAACCCTGAGAAGTAGTTGTGCTTAGCAACCTCCCACTTCTGCTAACAGAAAAAACAACATAATGCGGGGGGTGGGATTTGAACCCACGAACCTCTACAGGATAGGAGCCTCAGTCCTACGCCTTTGACCATGCTTGGCAACCCCCGCCCATCTGCTGTGCCGTGTTATGGCAAGCATTATTGCGTGGCAGATAATAGAAACAGCCAACATATTAAAAGGCTTTACTTCGCAGCTCCGCAACAAATACTTCTACGCAGTATGCTCGCTTCAAGATAGGCGACAACGCGTTTGTCAGCAGAACGTGGCTGTCTTGGGTTGGGTGTGGGCAGTAGCTATTTATAAGACACGGCAGCTATAACGACGTTATTATAAAGGGAACAGTGAACTTCATGAAAAAAATCTGCAACAACGTCCTCGAAACCATCGGAGAAACACCGCTAATACGCCTAAACAAGCTAACCGCAGGCTTAAAGTGCACAATAGTGGCAAAACTGGAAGCGCGAAACCCAGGCGGAAGCATCAAAGACCGCATAGGCCTAAGCATGATCACTGCAGCCGAAAAACAAGGACTAATCAAACCCGGCACAGTGCTTATTGAATCCACAAGCGGCAACACAGGCATAGGCTTAGCCCTTGTCGCCGCAGTAAAAGGCTACCGCCTAATCCTCACCATGCCCGAAACAATGAGCATCGAACGCCGCACTCTGCTGAAAGCCTACGGCGCAGAAATAGTTCTCACCGCAGGAGCAGAAGGCATGGCGGGCGCAGTTAAAAAAGCCGAAGAACTCGCCGCTAACACGCCGAACTCCTTTATGCCGCAGCAATTCAAGAACTTGGCTAACCCGAAAATACACAGAGAAACCACAGGACCCGAGATATGGAACGCTACAGACGGCAAAGTTGACATATTAGTCGCGGGCGTAGGCACAGGCGGCACAATCACAGGCATAGCCCAGTACATCAAACCGCTTAAACCCCAGTTCAAAGCAGTGGCAGTAGAACCCGCCAGTTCAGCAGTTCTAAGCGGCGGCAAAGCAGGCGCGCACAAAATTCAAGGAATAGGCGCAGGCTTCATCCCAGAAGTCTTAAAACGCGATTTAGTAGCTGAGGTCGTCAAAGTTACAGATGAAGACGCAATGCAAACCGCGCGATTGCTCGCTAAGAAAGAAGGCTTGCTCGTGGGTATTTCGGCTGGCGCAGCAACTTACGCTGCAGTTGAAGTGGCTAAGAGACCCGAAAACGCGGGCAAACTCGTGGTGGTTATTCTTCCAGACACCGGGGAACGCTACCTCAGTACGCCGCTGTACCAAGAAAAAACGCTATCCTAACAGCATCATGTACATAACCATTTATGAGCAGGAATAATCCCTTTATATCGAGTCTTCCGCGTAAAAAGAGGCGACACCTATTGGGAACCAACTCAAATCAACCGCGACAAGAAAAGAAAAACCAGCCCAAAAACCAAGACGCCGAAGCGGATTGCTGGAACCCAGAGAAACTACGTGACGCGCTGATGAAAAGTCAGCAGAGCATAGAGAGCAAGTGGAGCGAGACAGGGCTGCCCGCGCTTGTTGACGAAATCATAAAAAACTACGAGACATTCGGCAGCATGGATCACCTTGAAGGCAAGGATCTGCCGTCGAAAAAAGTCGTCATTGAAGTTCTCGAAGACTTGTTAACAGTTTTCTTCCCAGGGTACTTGGGCAAAACTGGGATCACCAAATCCAATATCAAATACTTTCTCGGCAACACTTTGACTTCAGTTTATACTAGGCTAACTGATGAAGTGGACAAAAGTTTGAAGTATATTTGCCGAAAAATTAAGGAGTGTCCTGAAGACATCTGCCAGCAAAGGGCGCAAGTTATCGTTAAAGAGTTCCTTGAGAAGATTCCTGAAATACGTTCGCTGCTCAGCGGCGATATAGAAGCAGCGTACAATGGCGACCCTGCTGCTGTCAGCGCTGAAGAGGTCATTCTAAGCTATCCGTGTGTGCTGGCTATTGCCACTTACAGGATAGCCCATGAATTGTATCTCCGCGGGGTTCCGCTTATTCCCCGAATAATGAGTGAGCATGTGCATTCGCAAACGGGCATTGATATTCATCCAGGCGCCACTATAGGTAAAAACTTCTTCATCGACCACGGCACGGGCGTGGTTATCGGCGAAACAGCGGAGATTGGGGATAACGTGAAGATTTATCAGGGTGTTACTTTGGGTGCGTTAAGTTTTCCGAAAGACGAAAAGGGCCGTTTGATCAGGGGGAGGAAGAGGCATCCTGCGGTTGGAAATAACGTGGTGATTTATTCAGGTGCCACGCTTCTTGGGGCTGATGCGAAAGTAGGCAATGATGTGGTTATAGGTGGCAACGTTTGGATAACTTCCCATGTTGCTTCAGGTACTATAATTACTATTGCGCCGCCGGAGCTTAAGTACAAAAAGAAGAAACAACCGTAAGTTATATCATTGAATTAAACTGAACTATAGTTCAAGGCAGGTGAAACATTTTCCGCTGGAAGTGCTCTGGCTCTTGGACAAGCTTGCTTGCGAGAGAAGGCTGATTCATGAGTGAGCGTAAGTTGTTTTCGGTTGCTGCTTACTTTAGGCGGTATCGCCGTTATTTGAGGATTTTTCTGGTTTTCTTGAGTGTTGTCTTGCCTCTTGTTGTGCTTTATTTTTTTGATCCGCTTTCATTTGACAGAGCGTTTAATGGGCGAGCGTATTACTTGTTTTTTGTTTGGCTTGTTGTTCTGGAGTTTGCGTTAGATTGGGACACGTATGGCGCAAACGCGGCGGGTAATTCTGTTAAGAGGAATTTGGCGTTTGGTATAGCTGTACTGCTTCCCACGTGTTATGTTGTTGCTTCGCAGTTTTTTGGGTTGAACGCGGCTATTGTTGAATTGTATAGGCCGTTTGGTATTCCTTCTCCGTGGCTGGATAATACGTCTCTCACGATGGAGTTTGTGGCTTTCACAGTGTTGTTTGCAGTAATCATTTTGCTTTCTTATGGTCGTAAGGGGTTGGCGGATTTTTCGCTTCCAATAGCACTGTTAGGCGCTGTTGCAGCGTATCATATGATTAATATTTTGTATCCTTACGGCGAGTTCGCGCCGTTTCAGTTTATTGTGCCTACGACGACCACGTTGTCGGCGAATGTTCTTAATTTGATGGGGTATCAAACACGAGTGATACTGAGCCCGACTAATCCGATGCCGACGTTGTATGCGTGGAACTCTGAGGCTATCTGGGGTTTCCAAATAGCGTGGCCTTGCGCGGGAGTGGAAAGCCTGTTGCTGTACACGGTTGTGATTCTGCTGTTTTTGAAGAAATCCAATATGCGTTGGATTCATCGGATAATTTATTTCGCAGTCGGCGCTGTTGTCACGTACTTCATTAACGTTTTGAGGATAGTTACTATTTTTACGCTTGCACTGAATAATGGCGATGTCTGGGCTTTCCATGATTTTTACGGGATTTTGTACTCTGCGATATGGATTGTGTCTTATCCGTTGATAATAATTGGAAGTCGCGTTTTGTGGGGTAGGCTCAAGATTGTGTATTCTAGAAGACGCGGCGGTGACAAGCAGACGGCATGTGATTCTAACTTTTCTTCAGTTTGAGACATGTGCCTCTTATTCTGGTTTTTCGCTGGTTGACGTTTACAGTTTACTCTGTTGGCAGGCTTGGTGCTGTTTTGGTGTTGCTGTTGCTTAGCAGAGAGCAATAAAAAAGAGGGAATATTGGAGTGAGCCTTTTGCAGGCATGACTTTGTGCAGTTTATTTCTTCAGTTTTCCTGAATTGTGTCTGCTGATTTTTGTCTCCTTGCGGAAATATCGGACGCCAGCTATCACTGCAACAGATGATAGCATCAGCATAACCACTATGGGAACAGTTTCAGGAATTGCACTTTGCTGTGCGTTCATTAGTCCCCAGTCGTTAGGCACGTCAGGGCTTCCTTCTGGCCACGATTGGACGCCGGCAGCGCTGTTACTTGCGTCATATGCTGCTACTCTAATCCAAAATTCAGGCATTATACCGAAGTGCGCGTGGTCTATTTTGATTTCAACTACCCAGTGTGGAGTGCTTGATGTCGGAGTTGCACTTATTGAATCAATTACTTGGAGGTGGGTTGGCACCGTGTAATCAGTGAATTCGTTCCAGTCTGTTCCTGTTCCTTTGTATACCGTTAGTGTTGTTGCGCTGTGGCCTGTATAATTTATTAGGAAACAGTTTGTTTGAGGAGTGTCGGCGGGGTCTAGGGTGCCCATCAGTTCTGTTGATGCGTAATAGCATAGTTGCCAGAAGTCGTCTGCATCGTTGGTGTCGTCATCTAAAAATTCGATGAGGTAGTATTGGTTGATCCATGTAAGGTCACTGGCCGCGTTATATTTTAGTCTGAAAACAGCGTTGAGGCTGCCGTCTAGTTGTTTTTCTACTGAGTCAACCCATTCGTCGGGGGCGGTCCACTGTCCATCCATAGTCGGGACTGTCACTGCAGTGAAGTCATCCACTGTGTATCCTTCTTTGTAGGCTTTCACGTTTCCTGTGTTCACAATTAAGCATAGGCTGAATAACGTGATTATGCAGAAAGCAACCGCTAGTTTTCTTTTCATTCCCTTCTCTCCCTTGTTTGAAACAGTTGAATTTATTCAATTCAATTGCTTTAAAAATTTTTCTATGATGCACAAGCTGCAGTCAATAGAACCAAAAATTGAAAAAAGTACCGTTGAATAGGTATCTAATGCCAACGCTCATTGCAATACTGAGCAGGTCAGCACTACACTACGCCTTTTGTTCTCTGCAGATTGATGCAATTACAAAAAATTGGGTGCTATACGTTCATGTTTTGTTTAGAGCAGGCGGAAGTCTTCTTTGACAGTTGTCAGCACTACGTGCGTGTTTGTGCGTTCAATGTAGGGCAGAGACAAGAGTCGTTTGGTGAATTGCCCAAGGTCTTCGCGTCCTTTGAATTTTGCGATGATGACAGCGTCTGTTAATCCTGTCACGTCGTAAACGCTGCATACGTTTGGGATTTTAGCTATTTCTTTTTCTGTTTCAACAAGTCTGCCTTTTGCAACAGTTATTTCCGTGACAACTGTGAGTTGGTAGCCGAGTTTCTCATGGTTCAACAGGGCTGAGTAGTTTTTTATGATGCCGTCGTTTTCCATTTTTTTAATTCTTGCAAGTACGGTTCCAACGGAGACGCCTACTTTTTTTGCTATTTGCCTGCTTGAAAATCGGGCGTCTTCTAAAAGTCCCTGCAGGATTTTAACGTCTGTTTCATTTAATTCCATTTTTAAACGGCTCCTTGTGCATTTTTACAGTCAAACCGATTTTTACGAGACATGCTTCTAATAATCACCTGTATGTATTTATATAAGTTTAGTTTTCCGCTGAAATACCCCCTTAAACCCGCTTGGCTGTAATTAACATGAACCAGATAGCAACGTTAAATTACTAGAGCGAAAAAACCAGTATCGCAAGCCGCGGCGAAGAACAAATGAAATATGACACTATACTGGTGCTGGATTTCGGGGGGCAATACTGCCACCTTATAGGCAGAAGAATCAGAGAGCACGGCGTCTACTCTGAAATCGTTCCCCAAGACATAACTCCAGACGAGATAAAAGCCCTGAACGAGAAATTCAACATCAAAGGCTTGATTCTTTCAGGTGGACCCGCAAGCGTTTACGAGCAGGATGCGCCGCAAATTGACTGCCGCGTCTTGGCTTTGGATTTGCCAGTTTTAGGTTTGTGCTACGGCCAGCAGCTTATAGCCCAAGTTGCGGGCGGAAAGGTTGAACCTGCAACTTGCAAGGAGTACGGCATTGCTTACGTGTCGGTTGATAAAGCCGCGGGTGTGCTCAAGGGTTTAAGCGCGAAAGAGAAGGTTTGGATGAGCCACGGCGACACAGTTTTTTCCATGCCATCTAAGTATGAGGTTTTGGCGCACACAGAAAGCTGCCCAGTCGCCGCGTTCAGGCATAAAACTAAGCCTGTTTACGGTTTGCAGTGGCATCCCGAAGTGGTGCACACGGAGAACGGCGTGCGGATGCTGCGCAACTTCGTTTTTGAAGTTTGCAAGTGCACGGCTAACTGGCAAATGGAAGACTTAATCGGCAAAATGGTCAGTGAAGTAAAAGCAGAGGTCGGTGACGCCAAAGCCATAATCGGCTTAAGCGGAGGCATAGACTCAAGCGTGGCAACCGCTATTGCCGCTAAAGCGTTAGGCGGCAGGCTTACCGCGGTTTTCGTTGACCACGGTTTCATGCGGGAAGGCGAGCCTGAAGCGATTGAGAAGGCGTTTGAGAAGTTTGGAATAAACTTTGTGACCGCGAACGCGCAGAAACGCTTTATGGCCAAGCTTGCGGGCGTGGTTGACCCTGAAAAGAAGCGGAAGGTCATCGGGGAAGAGTTCATCAGGGTTTTCGAGGAAATAGCCGAAGGCGCAAATGCCGATTATTTGATTCAGGGCACTATTTACCCTGACCGAATCGAGTCAGGCTTCAGAAAGCACTCCGACAAAATAAAAACGCATCATAACGTGGCTGGGTTGCCTGCGAAAATCAACTTCAAAAAAATCTTGGAGCCGCTTCGAGACTTGTACAAGGATGAAGTGCGCAAGGTAGCGAAGATGCTTGGTTTGCCTCAGGCGATTGTTAACCGGCAGCCGTTTCCAGGTCCTGGGTTGGCAGTGAGGATAATAGGCGAATTAACCGAAGACAAGGTTAAAGTGGCGAAGAGAGCCGACCACATCGTCACCGAAGAAATTGAAAAGAACGGGCTAGCGGATAACCTTTGGCAGTACTTTGCCGTGTTAACGGACACTAAAGCCACAGGCGTTAAAGGCGACCACCGAGCGTACGGCTACGTCGTCGCCGTCAGAGCTATGGAAAGCCGCGAAGCCATGACCGCCAGCTTCGCCAAAATCCCCTACGAGATTCTAGAGAAAATCTCAACAAGAATAACCAACGAAGTGCCCGAAGTCACACACGTAGTTTACGACATAACCCACAAACCACCAGCAACCATAGAATGGGAATAAACCCACTGCTTTTTTTCTTAACGATTTCTTGGAAACCCTTCATATTTGGAGCCTATTAGTGGTTCATTGCAGAAACCTATAGGGGGTAGGTCCCTAACGCTTCTTTCAACGCTATATAAAGCTGCTTTATATAAGGGGGTATAATCTTTTCTGAGCACTAGAGCACAGCATACTCTAATAGTTACTAAAATTTGTTTTTCACCATAGAAACTGTACAACACTTTCGAAGTCGGCTAATTGTTTATATATTAAGAAGCTGCGACTAGTACCCCTGCAATTTACAAGTGGTAACCTCAATGAAAGCCCTAATTCTCGCAGGCGGACTCGGCACACGCCTACGACCCCTAAGCTGCACCAGACCAAAAACTCTATTCCCAATACTCAATAAACCCCTGCTGCAATGGATTTTCGAGAAACTAGCCAAAGACGGCATCACGGAAGTTATACTCGCCGTCAACCAGCAAACCGCCCTAAGCATAAAACAAAAACGCATCCCAAAATACGGTTTGCACGTGAAATACTCCCACGACCCAGCGAGAATGCAGCTTGGAACAGCAGGACCAGTAAAAAAAGCCGAAAAACTAATCGGGCATAACGAGCCTTTCCTCGTCATAAACGGAGACATACTCACCAACATAAGCTACACCGAACTGCTCAAAGCACACAAAAAAACAAACGCCACAGCCACAATTGCCCTTTGCAAAGTCGAAGACCCAAGCAGATACGGCGTAGCACAAATCACAAACGACAACCGCATAACACAATTCATAGAAAAACCACCAAAAGAAACAGCGCCAAGCAACCTCATAAACGCAGGAATCTACGTTCTAAACCCAAAAATCTTCCAATACATCCCACCGAAAACCTCAGTTTCAATGGAACGCGAAATCTTCCCTCAACTAGCCCAACAAGGCACACTCTACGGGCACGTAACCACAGACATGTGGATAGACATAGGTAAGCCTGAAGAGTACCTGCAAACAAACAAGCTCCTCCTCGACGCCATAAACCAAAAACACCCCAACACACGCAAATTCACCATAAAAAACCCAACAGCCATAGACAAAAACGTCAAAATAGGCGAAAACTCAACCATCGGACCATACGCCGTCATAGGAAAAAACGTAACCATCGGCAAAAACACACAAATCAACAACACCGTAATCTTCCCAGACACCCAAATAGCCGAATCCACCTCAATAACAGGCACAATCATCGGCCAAGCAGCAACCATCGGCAAAAACGTCAAAATCAACAAAGGCTGCATAATCGCCGACCAAGCAAAAATCAAAGACAACATTTCGCTTCCACCAGAAACAGCAGTCTGCTCAGCAAAAGAAGTCTCCGAAAACATATTAAAAACAAAAATAATCTGTTAAACACCCAAAAGTGAAAAACATGACCCCAAACAAACTCTTCGGAACAAACGGCATCCGCGGGCTAGTCAACAAAGAACTAACCCCGCAAATGGCAACAAAAGTAGGCTCAGCAATCGGCACATTCTTCGGACCCAACAAAAACCTGCTAGTCGGCTACGACGCCAGAACCAGCGGACCCATGCTCGCAAAAGCAGCCATCGCAGGCATAACAGCCACAGGATGCAACGTACACAACGCAGGCATGGCGCCTACACCTGCACTGCAATACGCCGTGAAAAATCACAAAATGGACGGCGGAGTGATAATAACCGCATCTCACAACCCGCCTGAATACAACGGCATAAAAGTCATCTGGAACGACGGCATAGAAACTTCTCACGAGCAAGAAACCGAAATAGAAAAAATCTACTTCGAAAACACCGCGGTATTCGCAGACTGGAACAAGCTGGGAACAACCCGTGAACTGCTCGGCGTAAACGACGAGTACGTGGAAGCAATAAAAACACACGTAAACGTTGCCAAAATAGCCGCGAAACATTATCACGTTGTCATTGACGCAGCGAACAGCGTAGGCGGCTTAACCGCGCCTTTGCTTCTGCGAGAACTCGGCTGCAAAGTCACCAGCATAAACGCGAACATAGACGGCACGTTTCCTGGAAGAATGCCGGAACCGCGACCTGAAAACCTTCAGGAAATAGCTTTAACCGTGAAAGCCGTAGGCGCAGATTTAGGTGTAGCCTTCGACGGTGACGCTGACCGTTCCATATTCGTTAACGAAAACGGTGAGATTTACTGGGGAGACAAAACCTTCGCCGTCATCGAAAAGCACTTTTTAGAGGCAAACCCAAACGCGAAAATAGTTACGCCTGTAAGCTCTTCAACGCTTGTCAAAGACGTTGCAGACGCGTACAAAGGCGAGATTGTGTGGACCAAAGTGGGCAGCGTAACTGTTTCGCACAAAATGAAAGAGTTGAACGCTAAACTGGGCGGAGAAGAAAACGGCGGAGTTTTCTACGGTCCACATCAGGCAGTTCGCGATGGCGCCATGACTACAGCTTTAATTCTGGAGATAATGGCTGAACGCGAAGCAAAGCTTTCAAGCCTTATCGCTGAGCAACCACAGTACTTTATCGAAAAAGGCAAAGTGGAATGCCCTGAAGAAAAGAAGGAAACAGTGCTGGAAAAGTTGGCTGTGCAGGTGCAGGGCGCGAACGTGAGCACTATTGACGGCGTGAAAATTTGGTTTGAAGATAAAAGTGCCATTTTAGTGAGGCCTAGCGGAACTGAGCCTGTTTACAGGTTGTATGCTGAAGCGAAAAACCAGAAGAAAGCGTTAGAGCTGGTTGAGGATTACAGTTTGAAGCTTCAGAAAATCCTCGAATCTGTCTAAATAGGAAAGCACTGTGGAGAATAATTGGTTATGCCTGCTGTTCTGCGCTTGACGCCAGAAGAAATAGACACAGTTGAGAAACGCGGAAAATACACGGTGAGTGTTATCGGCTGCGAAGAAAAAGGCGTGCTTTGCGCTATTGCCTTTGCTGACGCAGGCTACAAAGTAATATGCGCTGATGCAGATCAAAGCTTGGTTAAGCGGTTGGCGAGAGGTAAAACCTCTTTTTCTGAGCGAGATGTGGAAGATAAATTGAAGAGTTTTGTGCGAACTGGGCAATTAAGCGCTACAAGCGAAATCAAAAACTCAGTTACGCAAAGCGACATCGTAATCATAACAGTTACCGCCAAGATTGATGATAAGAAGAACCCATATTATTCCGAAGTAGAAAGCAGTTGCAAGCAAATCGGAGCGGCACTTCATCAAGGCTCATTGGTTATCTATTCTGGCATAGCAGGTTTCGGCTTCACCGAAGGCACCATCAAAGAAACTCTGGAGAACACATCAGGGCTCAAAGTAGGCGAAGACTTCGGCTTAGCCTACAATCCCCTGTGGTTTTCAAATGCGCAAGCCACGGAACTCGGCGATGAGGAGTTGACGGTTGCCGCAAATGATAAAGCCAGTCTAGAAGCGGCTTCAGCGGTTCTGAGAACGGTTACGAAAAAAGGCGTCAAGCAAATGTTGGATGTTAAAACAGCAGAGTTGGCTGCGCTTTTTGCGGTTGCTAGACGAGATGTAAATACAGCTTTAACTAATGAGTTGGCTATTCTCTGCGAAAACGCTGGAATAGATTATTTTGAAACATGCAAGTTCTTGTTTTCAGATGCAGGTGCAAGTTTTGCGCCGGCGGTCGCGGCGGAAGAGGGCGGAAACGAAGCGTATCTGTTGTTTGAAAGCGCGGAAAATTTGAACGCTAAGCTCAGGCTTGCGGCACTTGCTAGACAAATAAACGAAAGCATGGTCAGACATGTGGTTAATTTGGTGCAGAGTACGTTGCGGAGTTGCGGAAAGACGCTGCGAAGAGCCAGAGTTGCTGTGCTGGGCATTGTGGGGCCGCGAACAATGGCGGACACGCTTGTTAAATTATTAGAAGCGAAGGGCGCCAAAGTTAGCATCTATGACCCATTGGCTGTCAAAAATGGGCCGTCGGAAATGGCGCGTGCGTTCAAAAGAAGCTTAAACGAAGCAGTAGAAGGCACAGATTGTATAACAGTATTGGCGGAGCATGAACAGTTTAAACATTTGAACCTGAAGAAGCTGCGTACGGTGATGAAGATGCCCGCAGCAATTGTTGATTTAACAGGAGCGATTGAGCTTCAAAAGGTTGAAAAAGAAGGTTTTGTATATCGTGGTTTAGGAAGAGGAGTTGAGAAGAAATGAAAAAATTAGGTGTGGCAGTTGTAGGCACTGGATTTTGGGGAAAGAATCACGCAAGAGCTTACAAGGAACTGCAATCCACAGAGCTTGTAGCTATTTGTGACGCGAACGCTGAACGTGCGAAAAACGTCGCTGCGCAATTCGGCGTGAAAGCCTACACTAACAGCGCAAGGATGCTGAAGAATGAGGCAATTGAGGCGGTCAACATATGCACTTGGTCAACTAGTCTTGCCAAGGAAGCTCTTAAAGCATTAAACGCTGGAAAACATGTTCTTGTGGAAAAGCCGATGGCTACTACCGTTAAGCAGGCAGAAAAACTTGTGGCTGCGGCTGAAGAGAACAGTTTGCATTTGACGGTGGGTTTTTTGATGCGGTTTATTCCAGGGCTGCAGCGTATTCGGGAAGCGGTTGCGAAACGGGAGATTGGGGAGCTTGTGTGTGTTACGGCGAAGAGGGTTTCTCAGTGGCCTGAGCGGATTGGTGATGTTGGCGTGGTTAAGGACACGGCGATTCACGACATAGACATTATGCGTTACATATCCAGTG
>CAZDLK010000026.1:0-28115 GCA_964506435.1 uncultured Candidatus Bathyarchaeia archaeon
GGCATAAGGGGAAATGTTCAAAAAAGGTTTATTAACGTTGTGTAAAAAACTACAAACAATTGAATCCACTTACATAATGAACCCGCAGGAGCTTTTTAGCATGCGAGCACGCGAAGGTGACCTAATCAAAACAGGCGGCAACGTAATCTTCGACGTTAAAGGCTTAGTGCATCCGCCGAACCGCGTCATTGCGTTTCCCCGTTATATTCCTTCGCCACAGGGCAACCGCAAGCACGGCAAGAGCATATACGACAAGGTTTACAGTCTCAGCGAACGCTTTAAGTTTCTGCAGGAAAAAGCGCCAGCGCTGATAGTGCGCGACACAGTGTTCGACGAAGTCATGTGCGAAGTCCCAGTAGAAGTGATTACAAGGCATTATAACCCTGTTGAAGGGCTCAGAAAGTTGCGCTCAGCTAAAACACTAAGCGAACTGGAACGGAAAGCCGTGCAGTTGGCTGAAACGCTGAAGGAAGCCGCTGGTATCCCGTGGAGCGCCATTGGAATTTCAGGTTCGTTGCTGGTTGGTTTGTATACGTTGCAGTCGGATATTGACCCAGTTGTGTACGGTGTTGAAAGCTGCCGCAAGGCTTACGCGGCGCTGGAGAGCCTGCGTGAGGCTGGGGCGTCACAGTTTAAGCCTTACAACCGCAGGGAACTGAATGCGCTGTTCGATTTCCGTTCGAAAGACACCAGAATGAGCTTCGAAGACTTCGAAAGAACCGAATCGCGAAAAGCGTTCCAAGGCATGTTCAGCGGAACAGACTATTTTGTCCGCTTCGTGAAAAACTGGGATCAGATAAGTGAACAGTATGGTGACGTGTGCTACAAGAACTGCGGATACGCCAAGATAACAGCCACGGTGGAGGATGATGCTGAAGCGCTTTTCACGCCGTGCACCTACAAGCTGGAAAATGTCGAGGTTGTTGACGGCGCAAAATTGGAGCCAGTACGGGAAATCGTGTCGTTCCGCGGAAGGTTCTGTGAACAAGCCAAAACGGGCGAGGCAGTCGTGGCTCAGGGAAAAGTTGAACGCGTGACAGACACGCGAACGCAACGTGAACATTACAGGATGATTCTGGGCAATGTGCCGTCGGATTTTATGGCGCTGTCACGGGTTTAAAGCGGCAACTTTCAGAACCTGCTCGTAGTAGCGTGGGCAATAGGTTAAGGCGATTTGGTGGAAATTGCCGTTTGGCGTTATGACTTCTTCAAGGTTACCTTCAATATAGACTTCTTCGTCTTTTTGCGTTTGCGCTCGGAACTCTTCCATGTACGAAATCACGCGTGTGGCTTCAAGGGCGTCGTTTGTGCCGCTTAAAACTGTCAGTGGCTTTATGCCGTAGATTGATGGAATAAACGGTGCTTCGCTGTCGGCTGTTATGCGGGCTGTGATTTTCGCCCAGCCTTTCCGCAGAATCCTCGCTTTTGAATTGTACTCTGAAGCGATTTCACTCCACGCTTTCACGGGTTCAAACTCGGCTTTTATGGTTCTTCCGCTTTTAGCGGCATTGAATAGGCCGTAGATTTGTTTTCTTTTTTGATGCCAGATGAACTCTTTGACGCTGTAGTTGTTGAAGCGCCATTTTTTGCCCGCCATGGCATCGTCTGAGCCGAACTCGTTCTTGAAGCCTGAACCTGTATCCGCATACAGTGCCGCCAGCGTTTCGCGGACTTTGGCGTTTTCCCGTATACCGTAGACTACGAGGTCTATGTCTGAGAATTTCGGGTGATGAAAGCCGTGGAGCATGCTGCCGAACACGCCGAAATTCGCTGTGGACAAGCCTGAACGCTGCAGGATAATGTTTAGGACGCGCTGCGTGGCGTCTTGAAGTTCATCCTTCGCTTCTGCCGCAATTAATGCTTGCAGTTGTTCTTCGGGTTTTCGTACTTCGGCGATGGCGCTTTGTTTGATGCCTACGACGCGTTGCCCGAGCATTTCGTGGAAAATTGTGTACTGTGGGAACTTTGCGGAGATGAGTTTCCATCCTTCGTCATTGTAGAATTTGTAGAAGGTTTGGTTTCCGCCTGTTCTCGGTGCTCGTGGGTCAGTGGATGTGAAGATTTTTGCTGAAGTGTATTCCGCGTCGCATATGAACGCCTGTGGCGGATGCGAGTAGCCGAAGACTCGGAGGATTAAGCCTTCAGGCGTAGTTATGGCGTCGCGGTCTCTAAGTGTTAAAGGGGCCAAATGTATTCTTCCTCTGAGGTGGCTGTGCCTACTACGACTTGGTAGGAGACTTCGCCTGTTTTTATTTCTTCCACGCGTTCCAGTGCGCCTGCGACTTTGATTTGGCTGCCTTGGCGGGCGACGTTGCGGTAGCAGCCTATGTTCGCGATTACGCGGTCGGGAATTCTGTCGACGGGCAGTTCTGACTCGGCGTCCAACGGCATGTAATCGGTGATTTTGTATGTGGCTGGGCGGAACATTGTTTCAGTGTCATCGCTGACAGTGCATTGAAAGCGCAGGGGCATAAGGGATGAGAAGCGGTGCATGCCATAGTGGGTTTTGACTTCCGCTGGCGTGCGGGTGGCGTTGTACATGAATATTTTTTTGTTGTAGCGTCCTTGGAATTTTCTTGCTGCGTCCAAGCGGTTGCTGATTATGTAGCTTAATTTTCCAGCGTTAGTGAGTTGGGCTATTGCGTTTTCTACTTTGCGGAAGTTTGGTGAGCCGTAGACGACGAAGTCTATGTCTGATTCAGGGGCATGCATGTTTAGGGCTATTGAGCCGTGGATGCCGAAGTCGCTTATGTTCACGTCTGATGCTTCAGATATCATTTGGATTAGTTCTAGTGCCATTTTCTGCAACGTGTCAGGTTGCTTTATTTTTGTCAAGGCGGTTAAGCAGTCTCTGGGAACGTAAACTCGCTCGATTGATTTCAATGGTGCAGTTATGAGTTCCTTGTTTCGCAGGTAGCAGTAGTAAATGTATTCTGGGAAGTTTTTTCTGAACGTTGCGATGAAGGATTTGTAGTTTTTTGCAGTGTAGAGTTTTTCCGCCCTGAACAGCGTTTTTCCAGCGTATTTCCATGTGCGCTCCAGCATGTCAACGTGGAAAAGTTCTTTGAATTCTGCTGGGATGTATTTTAGGAAGGCGAAAACTCGGTCTGCTGGGTGCTCGTAGCCGAAGGTGTTGAAGATGAAGCCTTCTCGTGTTACGAAGGTGTCTCCGTCAGCGGGCATCCAGTTGGTAGTTGAAGCCGTTTTTATCACACCGCGGAAATAATGGTAAGTTGAAGATTAAAAAAGCTATTGCAGAAAAACACCGTTAGCTCAGAAAGATAGGCTATATCACGATTCCTAAAATCTGAAAATCCAAATGGCAATCAGTCAGTCAAGCTGTGTGTGCAACCCGAGAAAACTAATCACCTGTGCATATGTTAGCTGTTCCCTTTTCCGGACAAACTTTTCGAAGTTGTCTATCGTTAAATCTTGCCTCGCCCTGATAAATAGCTGTCTTAATTCTGAATCATTTGAACCAAAGAAGTCAGTGTTTTCCTCAGGAAGTCCGTCACTCTTGAGTATATTCCTTGTTTTGGTAATTAGTCTGAGATTGCCGACGTTATTTATCAATTCATCAGGCATGTGCAACTTTTCTAGCATAGCTCGCGGAAAAATATGATCTCTTTCGAGACTCCAACCCTTTCTTCGCGGTATCTCCTTAACGCCTCCTTGGATAATATTGAGAACCAAGTCCAAATTACTAAGCATATCTTTGGAGAAAGCATAAGTCTTCTCTGTTCTGTTTGCCAAGTATTCACTTATTTCCTTGAGAGGGAAGACGTTGGAAGTCGTATTTTCTGTTAAAATTTGATGTATACGATCCAGCTTCGTGTCAGCACCATAGGAGTAGAACTTCATAAAGAAGGACATATACAAATATTGCCGCAAAGCGGTTGCTTGTCCCTCCGATAACTGCTGATGTGGTTGCTTCATTATGAAATCAATAATGGGTATTAGCGCAAGGTCTGATTTTAGGAACCGCTTTGAAAGTATCTTGGCATCTGATTCCAAAAAGTTCATCATGGAGGTAAGGGCTGCTTCGAATGAACTAAACTTGTGCTCAAGCTTATCGACAAAATCTGCATCCTCCAGTTTTGCCACATCATATCTTGCTTTTTTATCATGGACCACAAATGAAGACTTGCTGAGGAAATCTATATCAAAGTCAAAACTCTTGTCACCGTTCAGGGTATCAACGAGTTCAGTGAAGTCCCTCTCTAACTTAGGAGCAGCTAATACTAACGTTGAGAAAACCAAATCTGATTTTGTAAGGATTATCCCTCCTGAGTTGACTCTTACGAATACTTCGAGTACATCATCATATTCCATGTCAGCAGTGATTTCTTGAAAAATGATTTTCTCATCGAGGTTGAATACCCTAACGAACTTTCCCAAATTTTTCTTAATCCTTTTCTTTACGTCTTCTACGTCTGCAGCAAATCTTTCTGAAACGAATTCATCTATATTTTCAATCTTTAGACCCACAAGTTCTATGGGTTTAACCCAATGTGGGTCAGGATTTTCTTCAGAACCAATAAACGCAAATTGATAGCGAAGGTCATTTTCTTCAGCGACAGGGTCACTGTCCACTTTGAAGTACATGCGAGCTTGATCATATTTACCGAAGAAACCAATATACAAAGATTGAAGGCGTTGTTGGCCATCTAAAACTAGAAATCGAGAAGGTTGAGATGCTGGTTCCTCTGAAATCAGGCGCATTCCAGTTTCATAATCTCCAATAAAGTCCCTTGTCTTTACTTTCAATTTTTCTGGAGGATTCCAGACTAAGAAAGAACCAATAGGATAGTCATTCATCAATGAATCCCACAGTTTGTAAATTCGCGGTTCCTCCCACACAAATGATCTTTGTATAGAAGGAATCTTAAACTCATGGTTATCAATGGCCTTAACGACGTCAAATATGCGTTGCTTTTCTTTTAGTCGCGACAAAATCTTTCACCGCTAGTTTATATTTCCTTTTTCTAATGTTCACCAATAAATATTTAACCTATTACGATCGATAGTTGACGCAATACATGATTCATTGAAAAGGTTTGTCATCAAAACACTGATAGCCTAAGAATCGAAGTTATTTCAGAATTTAGAAACTCATTAATCAGAAATTTGCTTTGACAGGAAGTTAGTCAAAAACTTAAAATCTTTTTGGCACTCCTTCTTTTTCATGGGGAATAATGTGCTTTACAGCAAAGCTGGCGCTGTTCCTTCTGAAAAGCCCGCACGCAATCAGCAAAGCCAGCACTCTTCAGGAATCAAGATGACTAGAAAGAAACTCTATGCTGTTGCAGCGGTAATTGTGATTGCAGTTGTTGCCGTGGCACTTTTGATACCTCAAGGCGCAGCTATAATACCGCTCAACGTGGAGTACACGGTAGGAGAAAAAATGATATACCAAACCGCGGAGACGATGATATATCAACCATCAAACGCGACAACGATGCTGCCGACGTTTGTACCAGACACAAGAACGGTTAATTTGAACGCTACAGCCACCGTAGAAGTTATCGCTTTCGACGGCGAAACCTACACTTTGAACCGCACAATGACCCTAGACACTGGCACCTCGCTCGTTACAGCATCGCTAATTGAAAAAGTGAACAAGACCGGATACTCCACATACTTACTCGCCGAAGGAAACGTACTGGCGTCCAACGCCAGCAGCAACTCACTGACGGCATTGTTGGAGCGCCCAGAGGTTAAGGTGGGCGAAAACTGGCAAATTCCGCTGGACAGCAGCAACGAAAACGTCAGCATAACTGGAGACATGACGCTTACTTTCGGAGGCATCCAGAACATCACTGTGCCTGCAGGCACGTACACGGTTTTCAGAATAGACATGTCAAGCAGCAACGTGATAATGACCACCAAAACTCAAGCATCAAATTCTACCGTGAGCATGTCTTCAGTTATCAGCAGCAGCGGACACACATACATAGAATACGGTACAGGACGCCAAATCGCGTACAGCATGGAAAACACGGTTTACAACGAAGAAATTGGGCTAAACTACACGCTTTCAGCCAACACAACACTTGTACAACACATAAAACCATAATAGTTGAAGCCGTTTTGCACATCGCGAAATAATGGTAAGCTGAATGAAAAGGCTATTGCATACGCGGTTATGGCAATTGATGTTTAGCTGGTGCAGTAAGCTTATATTTTGAATACGCAGTCTGACAGAAGCAATGAGCAGATTACAGGAAAGTTTACGGTACTATCTGCTGGTTATAGGGGTCGGGCTTTTAGCAGCCTCCATATCCACAGGATTCTACCTACTATACTTGTTCGTATCAAGCTTAACCCAAGAGGCACTGCAATACTCAATCCTTGCTCTGATACCCTTGGCTTTCTTAGCCATCAGCGTGCCCTACTTGCTTGTGAAGTATTTTGCAAGAACAAAAACCACGGGTTCAGGCACCCACACGGTTCTGGAAGCGTACCACCTGACAAACGGCGAACTACCATTAAAGGACACAGTGGTGAAGCCAATCGCCGCAATGCTAACCATAGGGCTTGGAGGAAGCGCAGGTCCTGAAGGGCCCAGCCTTTTTGCTGGAGGCGGCGTTGCTTCAGCGTTGGCAAAACGCTTTAAGGTTAAAGCGGACCTAAGCCAAAAACTGTTCATAGCGGGTGCAGCGGCAGGTTTGGCAGCTACTTTTCGAACGCCGCTTACAGCTATACTTTTCGCGCTGGAGATTCCTTACAAGAACGATTTAGATAGAGAAACCTTCATTGAAGCCGTGATAGCGTCTGTTCCAGCCTATTTGCTTTCGGTAGCTGTACTTGGCACTGAACCGTTCTTTGGCGCAGTAGGAAGCACTTCTCTTACGCCTTATGAGATTGGGCTTTCATTATTGCTTGGTTTAATTTGTGGTTTGTACGGAGTTTTCTTCACGAAAACTTTCTCTTGGGTTGAAAAACTTGGCTTCAAAATACGAAAAAGATTTGGAGCCGCAGCCACAACGGCGGTTGGTTCTTTGGTGCTTATTGTTTCAGGAGGTTTATCTATCTACACGATTGGTGTCGGCTTGAATTTTGCTAAAGCCCTGATTCAAGGAGCTTCTTTCAGCATTTTAGTTTTAGTCATGATTGTGCTGCTGAAGACTTTCGCAACAGCTGCAACGCTGAATTTTGGAGGAAGCGGAGGCTTGTTCTTCCCAACCATTGTAGTAGGCGCAGGTTTAGGTTACATTTTCTCCAACGCTTTTAACGTCAATGTTAACTTTGCGGTGATGTTTATTGCTGTGGGCATGGCTGCGCTGTTAGCTGGAACCCACAAAATTCTCTTGACGCCTGTAGCCTTTGTCGTGGAAACCTTGGGCGGCATATTTGCGATACCTGCGCTTCTTGCCAGCGGCATAAGCTATCTTGTCTCGGGCAATCACTCGTTTTATCCTTTGCAGCCGCGGACTAGGTTGAAAACGGAAGAGCTGGCGCTGGAGAGGTTTTACTTGAAAGCAAAAAAACTAATTCCTGAAAAACTGGAAAAGGTCACAGCAGGTGAAATCATGACAAAGAAGCCTGTGACACTGCATCATGGCGTAACGATAGAAGAGGCGCTGGATACGTTTGAAGGAACAAAATTAAGAGTTATACCAACGGTAGATGACAACGGTCACGTTATCGGCGTAGTTAATTTGGAGGATTTGGGTTACGTGGATTTGCACCGCAGAGGAATGTGCCTGTCTGAAACAGTAATGCATAAGCCAATGCTGATCCAGAAAGCGGTTACGTTGGAAAAGATTGCTCAGTTGATGATGGAGGGACAGCAAGACCACATATTTATCGTTGATGAACATGAGAAGCTTGTAGGCGTTGTATCTGGGATTGATGTTGTCAAAAAGATAGTGGAAATATTATCCTCAGACTAAAGTCCTAACAAAACATAGCGACGACGCGGAACTCCAGCGTGAAATTGCAGTTTTCTGCTGTTTTTAGCTGAGTAAAATTTAATGCTGTTGTGCTGGTGAGAAATTGGCGTTAGGCGTGAAAAACAGGTTGATCTCAGGAAACACTGCTTTTGCTCTCGGATTTTTTGGAGTATTACTTCTGCTTTCTTTTGCATTTCCTTGTATTGCTGAAGTCTTTGTAGCATTAAAATTTTCAATCCCCTCTTAAGAGGGGTGGCTTTAAACTTGTATGGTCTGCTTATTTCTCTTTCGACTAAACCCCTCTTTTGCAGTTCCTCAAGTGCCCTATAGATTTCTGTTCTTGCAACATCTATGTTTTTGACGAGCACGCCTACTTCCGTTTTTCCCAGTTTGAGAAGAGCGAAGTAAAGCTTTGCCTGAAGCTGAGTTAAACCCGCTTGAACAAGAAGAAAACACCCCTATAACCGAACTATAAACTGCTACGAGCAACTGACACTGCCTACTTCTAGTTCCTTTAAATAAGGGGGGCTATAGTTCTGCCGAGCACTAGCCCACAGTAACCAACAGCTTAAGCCTCGATAACTTTTGCGTCCTTGAGAACATGCACTTTCCCATCGCCTTTAGCTACGTAGCCGACTTCCCAGTGCCTAACTTTCCGCTTATCCAACTCATCCAGCAAGTCATCCAACGCTTTTTCAGGTACTGATATGAGAATTCCGCCTGCCGTTTCACTTGCTTCACCCGTAAGCAGAGAATAACCCAGCAAATCCGCCAACACAGGAGTTCCCCGGATAACCGCCAACTTGTCAATAACAATGTCCACACCGCTAAGCCTCGCCATATTCTCCCCATGCCCCTTAAGCCCAAACCCTGTGATGTCCGTTGCCGCGTGCACTTCGACTTCCTGCATAACCTCTGCAATAGACTTATTCGAAGTCGTCATAACCTCAATTGCTCCATTAACAGCCGCCTCAACCACTTCCGCTGGAACATCCTGCAAAAGTTCTCGCCCGTCCTCATCTTTGCGCATCCGATACGCCGCCATAGCCGGCTGAATGCCCAACGGCTTTGTTAAAACCAGCTTGTCGCCTAGCTTCGCTCCGCGAGTGTAGACGATTCTTTTGGGTTCAGCTACGCCTGTTGCGGCTCCGCCGATCACTGGCCAAGGGTTCCTGATGGTGTGTCCGCCCACGAGTGGCGCATCCATTTCTCGGCAGAAATCCGCGAACCCTTTCAGCATGCCGACTGCGAGTTCGTTAGGCATGTTTTCGGGAAACGCCATAATCGATAGCACTGTCACAATTTTCGTGGCAGCCATCGTGTAGATGTCGCTTGTGACGTTGGATGCTGCGATTCTGCCTTGCACTTCAGGCTCATCCACGATGGGTGTAAAAAAGTCCAGCGTGTCCAGTAACGCAACGTTTTCTGTTATTTGTACGACGCTGGAGTTCTCCCATGGTCCAGCTAACAACTCGCCGCTTGGTTTTATGGATACGCCCGCTTTGGAGAGAAGTTTATCCAGCTGGTACTGTGGGAGCTTGCAACTTCAGCCGTGTACGGGCACAACTTTGGTGAGCCTGTACTCCATGCTTTTTCGCCTTTGCTTTTAACTGATGCTCTCTTCAGCTGTTAATGCTGCTCCAAGAGCACCTATTATTTGAGGCTCCACGGGGATATTAATCTTTAAACCCAAAACCTGTTCCAAGCTAGCTTGCATTCCCACGTTCTTGGCAACTCCGCCTGTGAAAACCACTTCACGCCTCAAACCAACCTGCTTAACCATTCCCGCGATGCGCTTTGAAATCGCCTCATGCAACCCTGCAATTATTGCTTCTCTCTTTTCGCCCTGTGCAATCAGTGAAACTACTTCGGACTCTGCAAAAACCGTGCACATGCTGCTGATTTTCGCCGCTTTCCCAGCAGAAACAGATAATTTGCCTAAATTTTCAAGGGCAACTTCCAAAGTTCTCGCCATAACCTCCAAGAACCTTCCTGTTCCAGCCGCGCACTTGTCATTCATCACAAAATTGCTTATTCGCCCTTCTTCGTCAAGGCTGATGACTTTGCTGTCTTGTCCGCCAATGTCAATTATGGTCATGGCTGAAGGAAACAGCAGTTTAGCGCCTTTTGCATGTGCCGTAATCTCCGTTATTGTGCTGTCGGCGAATACAACGTTTCTTCTGCCGTATCCAGTTGAAATTATGGTTTTTAGGTCTTCACGGGTAAGTTTTGCAAGTGTCAATGCCTTCTCTAAGGCGTTCACAGCAGCGTTTCTTCCATTGGCACCCGTGGGCACAATGGCATACGCTAAGAGCTTACTGTTTTCAACGATTGCCGCTTTCGTCGCAGCTGAACCAGCATCAACACCTGCAACCGCCAAATTATTCTCAACCTAACCGTTAACAAAAAACAAAAAAGTAAAATAAAAGGGAAAAGAGGGGAAACTTTTTTACTTTTTCCCGCGGATCATCTCAAGGAACGCTTCCACTCTCGTGCGGATTTGCCCAGCGTCTTCCATCGTGTAATCCGTCTCGATTTTAAGCATCGGCAAGCCTTTGCCTTTCAGGCTTTTTCCAACTTTTACTGCTTCCACGTTGTAGCTATGGCAGAACTGCAACGTATAGTACACTACGCCATCTACTTTGAAGTCCTCTGCCAACTGCGTTATGCTTGCAATTCGTGCGTCATTGGGTGTAAAGCATGCGCAGGGAATCTTGGCGTATTTCTCAACTAGCGCCTCAAGCAAATCGTTTAGGCTGTCGCCTTTCGGCTCAACCATGTCAGTGAAGTACCGTGTTCCCACGCAGCTTTCTTCCACAACTATTGAAGCGCCTGCAGCTTCTGCGATGCTGGGTAACTTCCAGTTAGGCACAGCCATAGGACAACCGGAAACCATGAGCCTAGCGGCATTTTTGTCGGTGACGCCAACGCCGTTTTTCACTCTTTCCTCTAATTCGTCGCAGAGTTCATTCACTTTAGCCGTGAACCGCTTAACGTCATCGTAAAAGCCTATCTGCGTTACGATTAAGGCGTCTAAGCCGCTGATCGGCGAAGGCGACGCTTTCCTCAATTCAGACAAGCGCTTCAGCGCTCTGCGTTTGCCATTTATCAGTTCAATGGATGCCTTTAGCTTCTCTGCGGTTATCGTGTTGCCTGTAAGCTGTTCCAATTTCGCTTTGAACTCTTCAAGTTCTTTTAGCCACAAGCTTCTTCCCTGAGCAGTGTCAGGCTTGTGGGGAACCTCAATTACGTAAGTTGGAACGTGCTCGTTCAAAAGTTCGTAGACCTTCTTTTTGCCGTCACATGTCGTTTCTCCAACCAGCATGTCGCAGCACTGGAAATATGGGCAGGTTAAGCCTATTTTGAAGCCGTAGAACGATTTGATTAGGGGGCAAAGGTTTCTGGGCAAAACTGCCTCGGCATCTGGGATGGAGAAGTCTGCTCCTCCGCACAAGCCTACCATGGTGGCGTTCGCTGCGTAAGCCAATTCTTCAGGCGCATAGAGGCAAAAGGCGCCGACCACTTTGTTTCCGGCGTCTCGGAGTTTCACGAGTTCTTCGACTCTTATGCCGTGGATTTCGGAGATGACGAAGTCGAAGTAGTCCATTTTTTTGGGTCTGTTCTTCTGCGTCAGAACGAAATCAGCATAGATTTTGGGCAAAGCCGCTAGGAGTTGATTGTGTTTTTCAAGGTCTATTCCTAATTTTGTCCACATGTCCATATATTTTTCTGCCATGTTACCACTACCTATGGGCGATAGTTAACCACACAAGTTATTATTAAAATTTTTTATGTTATTAATTAAAAAACTTGATAACAACTTGGCTTTTATAGCACGCCCAATCCCGACTAGCCTTTACCCTGAGAGGGTGCCAAAAAGCTACCGAGTTGCCAACTGCAAAAAGCCTTAAACCTTTTTTATCTTTATTACGAACTCAGTTTCCGCTTTTGAAGCTTCAATTATCTCGTGTCCCTGCTTCTTAACCCAGTGTTGCAAGTTGTCAAATCCTGGACCGCAATCTCCAGTGACTTCCAAAATCTGCCCTGACTTAAGGCTCTCAAGCTTGCGCTTGGCAAGTGCAATCGGCATTGGGCAAACTTTCCCCTTGACATCTAATTTTTCGGTTTCCATTTTTCTCACTAGAACACTACTATTTTGTCGCTGTTAGTTGTCCAGTCGACAAGTTCATGCATTGTTGCTGCTTTGACTCCAGTGATTACGTCGGTTTCGCTTAAGCCTCGTGCCTGCATGCAGACACCGCAGGCTTTTACTTCTTGACCTCCCGAAATCAAATCCTCCAAATACTCGGTAAGGTTCGGCTGATCTGAAGCGGGCTTTTGTCCCTTCTTGGCTAAGTAAACGCCGTTTTCGATTAGGAAAATTTTCACTTTGTAGCCTTCAATGTCGCATGTTCTCGCAAACCTTAGCGCTGTGTATGGTCGCTCTGTGCCGTAAGGCGCTTCAGTAATTAGGATTGTGTATGTTACCATGAACATGTGCACCTTCAACGTATCTGATAGAGGTTATTAACATAACTAATATAAGCGTTTCCAGCGGCATATACCCTTTCTATGCAAGAAAAAAGGAAGAACATCCCCTTCACAATTTAGTGCATTCTGCAGTGAAACGCAATTGCTTGAAAACGTTTGCAGCTGGCTTCATTCCAGCAACAGAAGAACATATAAGCATTTTAAACAAAGGATAAACGCGTGCATCGGAGTTTTGGCAATGGACGAAAACACGCGGCTCGATTACCTGAAAACTTTCTTAACCGTAGCTAACACTCGTAATTTTTCATTAGCAGCTAAAGAACTTGGAACAAGTCAAGGAACAGTCAGCAACCACATAGCCGCGCTAGAGGAACTTTTTGACGCTGAACTTTTCAAACGCACAGCCAAAGGCGTAGAAACCACGGATGCTGGCAGAATCCTTGAAGAATCGGCAAAAAAGATACTTGCAGAAGTTGAAACTGCTAAAGCCCAGATATCTTCTGCAAAAAACAAACTCACTGGCGTGATAAGAATCGCAGCAAGCACAATACCTGAGGAGCACTTGATTCCCAGTTTAATCGCTGATTTCCAAAAGCAACATCCAGACGTGAAATTCAAAATAAAAGCAGAAGACAGCGTATCCAGCCTCGTTAGCCTGCAGAACAACGCTGCCGACTTTGCGGCAGTAGGCACAATAAGAGGGTACAATGAAAAATTTGACGCCATCGAAGTTGGAAAAGAAGAATTAGTGCTTATTGTCCCCTGCAATCACGAGTTGTCGGGGCGAAAATCAGTTAAGCTGAACGAAATTCTGAAGTACCCATATATTAACCGTGAAGAAACCTCGGGAACTAGGAAAGAAATAGAAACATTGCTCGAAACCTCAGGAATCCCATTTTCAAAGCTGAAGGCAACATTGGAGCTTGGAAGCACTGAATCAGTGATTACCGCTGTTTCGGAGGGCAGAGGAATAAGTATAATCTCCTCAATTGCCTCTAAAAAAGCCCAAGCAGCTGGTTTAGTGAGAATCATTAAAATCAAGGATGCAGATACTTCGCGGCGGCTTTACATGGTGCGTCCCAAAAGAGTGCTTCTGAAAACATCCGAAGTTTTCTGGGAGTTCTGCAAAGGCTACACGTTGAAAAAAGTTACTGCCGGGTGTTTGCCCGTTTAGTTGCCGCTTGTGCTTCATTGTTTTCGCTGCGGTTTTGAGGGCACTTCATCCCACATTTTGTCAAATTCTTCAGGAGTCACCAACTTCAAATTGGATAACTGCTGACTGAACGCATCTCTTGTGCATGGGTTATTCATGTAGGCATTGTACACTGCGCTGAGAAGATGCACAGTCATTGATAATGATATGGGCTTTTTAGCTATGAGCGTCAGTTCCTCTGACAAGGAAACCAAATCCGCGTACACTGCCTCAGGTAAACTAACTGTCTTTACCATTCCAACCATGCTCCTGCCTAAGCTATGTACGCGCATAGAAGATTTAACTTATTCTAACCTTTCCTAAACATCTGTTGTTACCAGTCTTCTTCAACTTTAACGCAGATTTTGCCTGCTTTAATTTTCCAGTCGTAGAAAACTAGTTTTATTTCTTTTTGCTCTTCGTACTCGCCCGTTCTTAGGTCGAAGCGCCAGTCATGGCAGGGGCAAATAATCCAGTAGCCGTCAAGTGAGCCGCCTGAAAAGCCGCAACCCATATGTGGACAACGGTTATCGATGGCGAAGATTTGCCCAGACACTTTAACCAGCAGAACTGGTGTGCCTTCAATGGTTACAAGTTTCATTGAGCCTTCTTGCAGTTCTTCCTCGTCTAGAACTGGCACAAAGTAGTCCTCTTCACTCATGTTCTTGTTCCTCTCTCATTATTTTCCAATTTTAACCAATTTAAACGTGCCTGTGCAGATGCTTGCTGCATGCAATTGACTTGTTTAACGCTGAAATTGCCGAGTTCTATTGTTCAGACATGAACGGGTAGCGCCAGTCCTTAATCGGCAAGAGAACCTCCTTGATCGTTCTCTGTGAGACCCACCTCATCAAGTTACTCATGGAGCCGCTCTTGTCGTTTGTGCCCGACAACCGTGCCCCACCGAAAGGCTGCTGACCCACAACTGAACCAGTCGGCTTATCATTAATGTAAAAATTCCCTGCGGCATTGACTAATTTGCGCTCCGCCATGGCAATTGCGCTACGGTCCTTTGCAAAAATAGAACCTGTAAGCCCGTACGCCGAGGTTTGGTCACACAGCGTCAACGTTTCCTCAAACTTGTCGTCTGGATACACGTACACGGTTACTACTGGACCAAAGATTTCCTCCTGCATCGTCTTAAACTTCGGTTCTTTAGTCAGAATTATCGTTGGCTCCACGAAGTATCCCTTGGAGTCATCGTATCCTCCGCCAAAGACAATTTCAGCATCATCTGACGTTTTGGCAAATTCTATGTAACTGGCTATCTTGTCGAATGCAGCTTTGTCAATCACGGCGTTAACAAAGTTCGTGAAATCCTCCACTACGCCCGTTTTGATGCTGCTGGTTTCCTTCACCAAGCAGTCCTTAAGCTCTAACCACCGTGATTCAGGCACGTAAACTCTGCCGACCGCCGCGCATTTTTGACCCTGATACTCGAACCCGCCTCTAATCACGGACGCTGTCACCTCAGTCATGTCTGCGCTACGGTGCACGAACACAAAGTTCTTTCCGCCAGTCTCTCCAACAATCCGCGGGTAGGTTCGGTAATTGTAAATGTTTTCACCAATTGCCTTCCACATTGTCCTGAACGTGTCTGTGCTGCCCGTGAAGTGCAACCCGCCGAGCTGCGGATGCAAGAGCGGTATGCTCCCGATTTCCGATGCCTTTCCCGGCAGGAAATTGATGACTCCGCTGGGCAATCCAGCTTCCTGAAGAATCTCCATTATGAAATAATTAGAGTAGACCGCTGTCGATGAGGGCTTCCACACGACAACGTTTCCCATCATTGCAGGCGCTGAAGGCAAGTTACCGCCAATTGCAGTGAAATTGAAAGGTGAAACTGCGTAAACGAAGCCTTCTAGAGGTCGATACTGGAGCCTGTCCCAGATTCCCTTAGGCGATTCCGGCTGCTGCTCGTATAAATTCTGCATGTAATAAGCGTTGAAACGCCAGAAATCCACAAGTTCAGCTGCAGCGTCCATCTCAGCTTGAAAAGGATTCTTGCTTTGGCAGAGCATTGTGGCAGCGGTGAGTTTCAGCCTATACGGTCCAGCTAGTAACTCTGCAGCTTTCAGGAATATCGCGGCGCGGTCACTCCATTCCATTGCAGACCACGCTTCTTTGGCAGCTAAAGCGCTTTCGATTGCGGTGTTCGCCTCGGCTTCGCCAGCGTTGTGGTATCTGGCAAGAAGCTGCGCGCGGTCATGGGGGCACCTGCATTCGCCGAAGTTTTCGGTTTTAACAGGTTTTCCGTTTATTATGAGTGGGATTTCGATGACTTTGCTTCGGAGTTCTGCAAGCATATTCTGGAGTTCTACCCGCTCTTTGCTTCTTGGAGCGTATGATAGCGCTGGTTCGTTGGTTGGTTCGGGTATTTTGAAGAAACCTTCAGGCATAATTATTCACCATTTTCATCTAACAAATATTGCCGATTCTGTTTTAATCAAGGGATTGATGACCTTTAAGTGTTATGATGCATGTTTTTGGGCAAGTTGAATTGTGTTTCTTCAGGTTTGCCGCCTGTGTAGAACCTCAGAAACTTGGCAATTTACTGTTGCATTGCTGGAAAGCAAGTGACAGCGCCATCATTATATACTGCTTTCGACTCTATATTTATTGAGGCTGGTTGTTTTGGATGAGTTTGTTTGGAAAAAACCCGTTATTTGCATTTTCAAAGAACGCGATAAGCCTGAAATAGACCCGTTTGTGGTAGTCAAAGCTCGAGAAGTTAACATTCTGAAATCCGAAGACGGCAAATTAACTGGAAGCATACGTGACTTTTTCACGTTGATGGGTGACGCTGACTACCTGTCTTCGCCGAAAGGTATGACTGACACTTATGTCATGTGCTGGTTTGACGATGAAGAACCGGACATGCGCAAGGATTTGCGGCGCTTAAGGGGCGTTACTATGACATCAAAAGTTACTTACGTGCTTAGCGAAAGCGGTAAGCGAACCTATAACGCTGCTTTCAAAGCTGAACATGGCAAACTGAAGTAGAAAAGCCCGTGTGAAAAGCTGATTTCGTAGATAAACTATGCTTTGTCTCCGTTTTACCTGTTCAGCAAGTACAGGCGTTGATGTTGAGATTTGCGGAATCGCCAAACTCATTCTTAAATATAACCCTTTTAATCTTACTTGATAAGGTCAGAGACCATGACTGTGCAAAAGTTACGTTTGACCTTGATTACTGGTCGCACAATAGACCAAGGTGTGGGCAAAGAGATGGGCAAAGGCTCACAAGAGTACTTTGATAATGTCGCGGTCTGTTTTCTGGACAAGGCAGACATGATAAAACTTGGTATACGGAATGGGGCACCTGTTCGCGTGACTTCCAAGTTTGGTTCAGTCATCGTTAAAGCAAGAAAGTTCCCGCGTGGCTCCTTGGTGGGGATGGCTTTCATGCCGTGTGGTTTATGGGCAAATGCGGTTTGCGGCGACGACACCTACAGCATGGGCATGCCCTTGTTCAAGGGTTTTCCAGTTGAAGTTGAACCTGCTCCAGACCAACCAGTCTTAACCTTGGATGAGCTTCTTAAAGCAGAGTTTGGAAGGTGAAATATTATGACAGAAGTAAAATCGGTTGTTTGTCCTATATGCGGTTGCTTGTGTGACGATCTTGAAGTAACCGTGGAAAATAACGAGATTGTTAAAATGAAGAATGGCTGTTCCGTGTGCGAAGCCAAAATGGTTCACGGCTACAAAAGCGAAGAACGAATTTTGAAGCCGCTAGTACGAAAGGAAGGTAAATTGGTTCCTGTGTCGATGGATGAAGCAATAGCCAAGGCAGCCCAGATTCTTACTGACGCCAAGTACCCGTTGCTGTTTGGCTGGAGCAGTTCAACCAGCGAAGCGCAACGCGTTGGTGTGGAGTTAGCTGAAGAATTAGGCTCGACGCTGGATAACTGTTGTAGTGTTTGCCATGGGCCATCAGTTATGGCTACGCAGGAAATCGGTATTCCCTCATGCACTCTTGGTCAAATCAGGCACCGTGCGGATTTGATAGTTTACTGGGCATGCAATCCTTGGGCTTCTCATCCGCGGCATGTTGAACGGTACACAGCTTTCACTGATGGTCGCTTTGAAAAGAGCGAATGGCCAAGTTACATTCAAAAAGTAAAGGGCACGTCAAGCAAGAAGAAAGTGGAGGCAGCTGTTAGGCGAACAATGATTAATTATAATCCTCCGCCTCGTCCACAAGCATGTGCTGTAGCGGCGCCGCCGCAGTCAATGCATAAAATGGGGCGTAAAATGATTGTTTTCGACGTAAGGAAAACAATGACTGCTGAAGCAGCTGATTACTTCGTTCAAGTTGAACCGAACAAGGACTACGAGATACTTGAGGCGCTTAGATGTTTAGTTAGTGACCAAGAGTTAGACGTTGACACGGTCGGCGGCGTTCCAGTTGACTATTTGGAAGAGGTAGCTGACGCCATGGTGAACTGCGAGTTCGGCGTAATATTCTTCGGTCTAGGCCTAACTGCGAGCGCTGGCAGATTCAGAAACGTCGAAATAGCAATCGCGTTAACACGCGACTTGAACAGGAAAACCAAGTTCGTGATTTCGCCTATGAGGGGTCACTTTAACGTTACAGGCGCAAACGTGGTTTTCGCTTGGACAACGGGTTATCCGTACGCGCTTGACTTTTCGCAAGGCTATCCGCAGTACAATCCGGGCGAGTTCACGGCTATTGACCTGTTGAAACGCGGTGACAACGATGCAACGCTGGTGATTTCAGCTGATCCTGGGGCGCATTTTCCTAAGCCCGCGGTTCAGAATATGATGAAGCACCCGTTGATAACAATTAATCCCGATATGAACTGTATCTCGAGGCTTGGTGATGTGGTGTTTCCCACTCAGTGGTGCGGCATAGAGTATGAGGGCACAGCGTACCGCATGGACCATGTGCCTATTATGCTTAGGAAAGTGGTTGAGCCGCCGCCGGGCATTCTCAATGATGAGCAAATCTTAGAGCGTTTGCTTGCAAAAGTAAGGGAGATCAAGGCGCAGAAGGCAGAGAAGGAGCCTAAAAAAGAAGTGAAGCATAAGGAGGCTGCTTGAATGACTGAGATGCTCATTAAAAACGGTTTCGTCTTCGACCCCTTAAACGGGATTGATGGCGAAAAAATGGACATCTGCATCAAGAACGGCAGAATCGTGGAAAAAGTCAATGTACAAAAGGCTAAGGTTATTGACGCTGCTGGCTTGACAGTGCTGCCTGGTGGTGTTGACATTCACACGCACGTTGCTGGTTCAGAAGTTAACACTGGCAGGATGATACGTCCAGAAGATCACGTTAAGGACGTTGAGCGTAAAACTGCTGTAACGCGGTCAGGCGTCGGCTACTCGATTCCGTCTACTTTTACGACGGGTTACCGTTATTCCAGAATGGGTTACACTACGATTATGAATCCGTCTATGGCGCCGTTGGAAGCGAAGCACACACATGAAGAGTTAAACGACATACCCCTCTTGGACAAGGCAACTTACCCGCTTTTGGGTGACTGGTGGTTTGTGCTGGAGAACTTGCGTAAAGGCGACATCGAAGAATGCGCAAGACATGTAGCATGGATGTTGGACGTGACTAAGGGTTACGCTATCAAAATTGTTAACCCTGGCGGGTTGGAGTCTTGGGGTTTCGGTCGCAACGTTCACAGCATCGACGATGAAGTTCCCAACTTCTGCATTACTCCCCGCGAGATTGTGAGGGGTTTGGCTAAGGTTAACAAGCTGCTTAATTTGCCTCATACGATTCATTTGCATACTAATAATTTGGGGTTGCCTGGTAACTATTCGACGACGCTGGATACGATGCGGGCTCTTGAGGATTTATCTACAGACGGCAAGCCCGTTGGGCACATTACTCACTTACAGTTCAGCAGTTTCGGCGGCGACGACTGGGGCACCATGCGGTCTGCCGCGGAAGAAATTGCAAACTACATCAACGCACACAATCACATGACTTTTGACATGGGGCAAGTGATATTCACAGACACAACTACCATGACGGCTGATGGTCCATTCGAGTTTACGCTGTACCAGTTAAGCGGTCACAAGTGGGTTAACAGCGACGTTGAAACTGAAACCAGCGGCGGAATCATTCCGTTCCACTACAAGAAGAATAACGCGGTTAACGCGACGCAGTGGTCGATTGGCTTGGAGTTAGCGTTGTTGATTAAGGACCCGTGGAAAATGTTCATGACCACAGACCACCCCAACGGTGGGCCATTCTTCAAGTATCCGAGGATTCTCGCGTGGCTTATGAGCCGCAAAGCGCGTACGGCGACGTTGAACAAGTGCCACAAAAAGGCTCAAAAAAAGAGTTTGCTGCCTTCGATTGACCGCGAGTTGACGCTTTACGAGTTGGCGATTATGACGCGTGCTGGTCAAGCTAAGGCTTTGGGTTTGAAGAATAAGGGGCACTTGGGTGTGGGCGCAGACGGTGACGTTGCAATTTACAATATTAACCCTGAAACAACTGACATAGCACGCAAGTACAAGCCTGCGCGCAAAGCATTCGCTAATGCGGCGTACACGATTAAGGACGGCAAAATCGTGGTGAAAGACGGCGAAGTGGTGCAGAACGTTAGTGGCAGAACTATGTGGCTTGATGTTGAAACTGCTGAACCGTGCAGGATTGACGAGGAAATGAAGCGCAAGTTCCGCGAGTACTGGACAGTTGAGTACGATAATTATCCAGTGTTTGACCATTACCTGAAGGTTCCACAAAAATTGGAAATAAAGGCAAGTGTCTAAAATGATAACCTTAACGCCCTTAAGAGAGTTCACTGTGCCCGTAGCTGCGGCATGCATAAGCCCTGATGTGTTCAAAGGCAAATCCGTTCAGGAAATAGCGAAGCTGCCTGTCACTGAAGGAAACCGCCACATGAAGCTGGGCGACCTGTTTGAGATAAAAGAGGATAACGCTGAAACCCCCGACATCACGCTTAACGGTGACTTCGGCAAAGTAAAGCGGATTGGGCAGGGAATGAAAAGCGGCGAAATAGTTACCAACGGCAACGTGGGCATGCACACGGGAGAGAAAATGACTGGCGGCAAAATCACGGTGAATGGCAACTCTGACGGCTGGACAGGCAGCCAAATGAAAGGCGGCGTCATTGAAATTCACGGCAACGGCGGTGACTATTTGGCTTCTCCTTACCGCGGAAGCGACACAGGCATGTCTGGCGGCTTAATAGTGGTTGACGGCGACATCGGCACTGACTCGGCATGTTACCTGCGCGGTGGCGTCATAAAAGTCAAAGGTAATGCTGGGCGCTTCTTAGGATACCACATGTTGAACGGCACGATTTATGTTGAGAAAGCATGTGAAACTCGTTTGGCTCCGCGCATGATTGGCGGCAAAATCGTGATTGCAGGCGTTGTCGAGTCTGTCATGCCAACGTTCACTATTGACAGCGTGAAGCCGAAAGTCAAAGTTGACGATGAACTGAAGGTGGACGGTCCGTTTTACGTGTTTCTCGGCGACTTAGCTGAGCATGGAAGCGGCAAACTCTTCGTGTCTAAACCGAATAACCCCCAGTTAGGTCCAATATACGACAAGTACCTGTAGGATGCGAAAACAATGCACGAAACATTAAGCGTAAACCGTTTAGCTTGGGAACTTGCAGAAAAACTCTTGAAACAGCAGGCTTTCCACGGCGTGCACGCTTCCAAAACTAGCGCAGGTGCCACAGTTATTGACGCAGGCGTCAACGTGCTTGGTGGGTTCCGAGCGGGAAAAATGTTAACTGAACTTTGCTTGGGCGGCGCTGGAAAAGCCCGCATTGACTTCAAAACATACGGCGACTTAACATTTCCCTCAATCACTGTGTCCACTGACCATCCTGCTGTAGCGACTTTGGGTTCGCAGTTTGCAGGCTGGCGCATAAAAGAACCCGACGGTTCCATTGCCATCGGTTCAGGTCCAGCGCGTGCTTTAGCGTTGAAGCCTAAAGACGTTTACGCAGAAATAGACTACAAAGACACATCTGACAAGGCAGTGCTGACGCTTGAAAGTAACGCGTTGCCTTCGGATGCGCTTATCGAGAAGGTCACGACTGCCTGTGGCGTTAAAGCTGAAAACTTTATTGTAGCCGTGGCTCCAACTGCTAGTATAGCTGGGTTAGCGCAGGTTACGGGCAGAATAGTTGAGGTTGGCATTCATAAGCTTCGCACTTTAGGTTTAAGCCCCAAAGTTATCAGGTACGCGTGTGGCTACGCGCCTATTCCGCCTTTAGGCAGGGATTTTGAGGTGGCGATGGCGCAGACGAATGACGCGATACTTTACGGCGGAACAGTGTACTGCACAGTTGACTGCAAAGACGAAGCGGCACTGCAGAAAATTGTCGAGGAAGCGCCTTCTATGAAAAGCAAGGATTACGGTAAGCCTTTCCTGCAGATTTTCAAGGAAGCAGACCGTGACTTCTACAAAATAGACCATAACTTGTTCGCGCCCGCAACGCTGATAATCAACAATGCGCGAACTGGGCGTACGTTTAGGGCTGGAAAAATAAATGTTGAGGCGTTAAAAGAAAGCTTCAGCATTAGTAGGACTGTTTCGTAGTTCTCCTGCTATTCCCTGTTTTTCTTTACTGTGAAGTACGCGGTAACGAAGTTTTTGAAGCCTGTGTTTCCCACTAAAGCGGCCATTATCACGCTCATCACAATCACTTCCACCGTGGCTTTCAACAGTATCGTGCTGATTACTGCCCATGGCAGAATGTTGCCCATGAATAGGGGCAGGAGAAAGCTGAAGTACGCGTAGGTGAAAGTTCCTTCTGGAACGTAAGCCAGCAGTGTCGCTGGAGCAGTGATGAGTGATTGGCGGGTTCTCTGCTGTATTTTCAGTCCTTTTGCTAAAAGTCCTATTGTTAAACCTGTGAGGGCTTTTCCAAGAGGCAAGCCGATTAAGCCTAGGACTCCGTTGCTTCCCATTGGACCGTACATCACGCCGGGGAGTATTCCCGCGATGAATCCTGCGATTATGCCTGTGACTGGTCCGCCGTAGAAGCCTGCGATGAAGACGCCGATTAGGGATAGGTCTAAGGCTATTCCTGACGATATTTGTCCTGTGTAGTATGAGATTATGAAGAGGACGTTTCCGAGGGCGCCCATCATTATTGCGAAGGCGAGGTTTTTTGCGTTCATGGTTTTTCGTTCTCTTTTTTTGGTTGTTTCACTGCAGCGTAATTATTTAAGAGTAGCTACTCGCTAATGAGTATAATAATTCTGGTTAAAATATGGCTAAACTTGATAAACACGAATTCCCAATTATATTGCCGTTGTGAACCGCGTTGTCTGAACTTAAATTCTCCTCAACCGAAATACAAGACTGGCTTGAAAGCGAAACAAACTCAACGCTTGCTCCAGTACACGCACAAGCCCAGAAACTCCGCGACGAGACGCATGCAGCACTTCAAAGCTTAACAGACGCCAGCAAAATGTTGCTAGACAATAGCGCAAGAGAAATCGAGAAAAGAAACATGCGCGTATACAACCGCGCCAGAGCCATGAACAAGCTGGCTCATCTGTTTCTCGACAGACTTAAGAAACTCAACGCGCCCGACAAAGCTTCTTACGACAGCTTGAACAAGTTCTCCCAAGAAACCCAAAAAGTATTCACAGTAACAGAAATAGACATCAAAAAATGGTTCCCAAGAATTTCCCCCTTCTTCATTATGGACAGAAGAAAATTCTTAATGGTTTACGAAAAAACAAAGCTAACCTTGACGGCTCTGAACGATTTTCTAACTAAAGAGTACGTTAAAACTAAAACTTTGGAGGACACTTTCCAACACATAAACGAACTTCACGCCTTTGAAAAACAGCTATCAGACGTTGCAGCGCAGAGGGAAGAGTTGAAGAACGAGCGCTTGCCAATTGAAACGGAAATAACTGGGCTTGAGCAGAAAATCGTAGAGTCAAAAAGCAAGGGTCCTGTTGACCAACTCTTTCTCGTTGAGAACGAAGCGGAGACATTAAACAATGAGTTGAAGCATAAGATGCGGCATTTGCAGAAACCGTTCGTAAAGATGCAGGCGTTATCGTTTCAAGGAGGCGGCGCAGGTTTAACACCTGATGAATTGAACAAACTGGGGCAGTATTTGGAGAATCCTTTCAAAGCCTTGTCAACTGAAGAAGCTGGGTACCCAGTGCTGAAGCAGATTTTGCAGAAGCTAACTCGCCTGATGGCTGAAGATAAGCTGAAGTTGAAGGCGGACAAAGCGCGGAAAGCTGAACAAATGGTAACTGACGTACTTCAGCGGAACGTTTTAGCAGGCATCTACGCGCGGTGCGTTGAAGTCACCGCACGAGAAAACCAGCTTTTGAATTCAGCGAAGCTGGATGAAATACGCTGCAACATTGCAACGTTTCAGGAGCAAGTCAGACAGCTTAAAGCTAGAAAACTAAGCGTCGAATCCCATGAGGCTGTCAAAGAACACGAGTACAACACAATAATGGACAGAATCCGCAACCACAAAAGCTCCATCGAAAAAAACGTGTACAACTCGTTAGGCAAAAAAATCCAAATCCTCTAGCCATCGGAGCACGCTTTGCCTGTGAATTTCTCTTCAATCACCAACGAATCCCACACTGTTACCGCTGACGAATTCGTCAAAACTGCAGAAAGCGCCATCAACCTGCTCCGCGGCGAAAACGGAAAAATAAGCAACCTGACCATTACAGGACGCTTAGTCACGCTGAAGCCTGCAGGCGAAGCTTTGGTAATCGGAGATTTGCACGGCGACCTAGAAAGCCTCAGCAGCATAATGCACAGCAGTGGTTTCACGCAGAAACTGACAAAAAGCAAAGACGCGGTTGTGGTTTTTCTAGGCGATTACGGCGACAGAGGCGCATATTCAGCCGAAGTCTACTATGCGGTTTTAAGGCTTAAGCTTGCTTTTCCAGAGCAAGTTCTTCTTTTGCGTGGAAACCACGAAGGACCCGAAGACCTAACTGCGTCTCCGCATGATTTGCCCCTGCAGTTTCAGCGCAGATTCAAGGATAAGTGGACGGTTGCGTACGCTAAAACTCGCGAGTTGTGGCATTATTTGCACACTGCTGTGCTTGTGAAGGAGCGTTGCCTGATGGTTCACGGTGGCTTGCCTTCCGCGCTTAGCAGCGTAGACGATTTAGCCCGTGCACACGAGACCCATCCCCAGCAAGAATTCTTGGAAGAGTTGCTGTGGAGCGACCCAGACGACGCAGTCAAAGATGCGTATCCGTCGCCAAGAGGCGCAGGGAAACTCTTCGGCGAAAGCGTTACAGAAAAAGTGCTTGCAAAATTTAACGTTAAAGTTCTGATAAGGGGACATGAACCGTGCGAAGAGGGTTTCAAGATTAATCATGCGGGTAAAGTGTTGACTTTGTTTTCTCGGAAGGGCGCGCCATACTTCAATGCGCATGGTGCGTACTTGTGTTTGCCGCTTTCCGAGAAATTCGAAAACGTTCAGCAGCTTTTGCCTTGTATCCACAAGTTTTAGTAGTCATTGACTTTTTGTTAGAAGTGTTTTTTTATTCGAGTATGATTCGTGCGTCTACGGTTTTTGCGCCTTTCTCATAAGTCAATACTGGGTTCAAGTCCAGTTCCTTGATCTGCGGGTTTTCCATTACTAAGCGTGAAGTGTTTAACAGGCTGTTTATTATGGCTTCAATGTCTGTCGGCGGCGTGTTCCTGTAACCTTTCAGCAGCGGGTAAGCTTTGATGCCTGTTACCATTTCCTCAGCGTCTTCCCGCGTTATCGGCGCAATTCTGAAAGCGACGTCTTTGAGGATTTCAACGAAGACTCCGCCTAGCCCGAACATTAGGGTTTGCCCGAACTGCGGGTCTTTAACTGCGCCGACTATAACTTCGGTGGACTGTGGCGCCATCTCCTGAATCAAGATGCCTGAGATTTTCGCGGTTGCCTTGTATTTCTTGGCGTTTGCCAGTATTTTCTCGTAAGCATTTTGCACTTCCGCTTTGCTTTTCAGGTTAACGATGACGCCTCCAGCGTCAGATTTGTGGATGATGTCAGGCGAGACAATTTTCAAAACCACTGGGTACCCAAGTTGCTCCGCGAATCCTGCTGCTTCCTCCGCGGTTTTCGCCAGTTTGAATTTGGTAACTGGAATGGCGTATTCTGTGCAGATTGTTTTGGCTTCAGTTTCCAAAAGGGCTTTTCTGCCTTCCTTTTGGGCTTGCGCGATTATTTTTGTAGTCTCATTCAAAGCTACCACTTCCCTTTAACGTGCTAAAGGGGTAACAAGCGTTTTGGGGTTTAAAATCGTTTTGCCAAAGCAAAAAAGAAAAATTGTTTGTTTAAAGAATTCATGGTTTAAGGTGGCGGGTTAAAGGCGTTTTGGTAGTACCACAGAAACGTGCTGTCGTTGACGACAATTTGGTAGACGTCAGCGCCTACTGGGGCGAAATCCCATGTGCTGCCTGTGCTGTTCCACGGCCAGTAAGTCCATCCGTAATCGCCCTCCACTGCTGCGCCGTTGATTGCGGTGACGTATGTTCCGTAAGCGCTTGTGGCGGTTTCAACGGTGGCTATTCGTTTGGTTACGGCGAGTACGGTTTCGCCTGTGAAGGCTTGTGTGTTGTTGTAGTATGTTCTTGTGCCGTTGCCGTAGTCTATGCCGATGTTGACGGTGATTCGCAGTCCGCTTGTTTGTTGGGAGAGGTCTTCGTATTGCAGCCAGTAATAGCCGGTTGTTAGTGTTGCGGCTATTGCCCAGCAAGCGAGAAGTAGGGAAACTATTGCCCATTTATTCATGGATTTTTTTCTCACCTCCGTTGATTTTTGCTATGGTGTTAATTGTTGGAACGCAGCCTACGCTGAAGAGGATCATGTTGCTGAGTAAGTGGACTATGCCGAAGGGAACGAAGCCTACGATGAGGGCTACGATGATGTTTATGCCGTATGCGTATGCGTAGGCGATGTTGGTGATGAAATCGTAAATGAGCGTCAATACCATGCTGATGGCGCCGAAGAGAACGTATGTGCCCATTTTGTTTTTGTTTAGGCTTGAATGTTTGGGTAATTTGATGAACCGCGCGGATAAGCCGCCTGCGATGCCGAAGATTGCTTCTGTGAACATCGTTGAAATCCAAACTGGAAGGGAGAAGCCAAGGGGGTTTAGTGAGCCGTAGATAGCCCATGAGGTGATGCCGATGAAGCCGCCGACTAAGGGTCCGAAGCAGAAGCCGCTTACGAAAACTATGAAGTCCATGAACTTGATGTTGAAGAAGGGTAGCATCGCGTAGTTGGTGGCTATTGAAAGGGCGGCTAGTATTGTGATGATTGCTATTTTTTTAGAGTTCATGGCTATTAGGTTGGATAATCCATCAATGCATATAAGCGTTTTGAGCAAGCAAAAAACAATCAAATCATGGCTAACAGGGCAAACGTTTTCGCGTCGTTAACCATGTTCTCCACTTTAGCATACTCGTTAGGTTGATGTGCCATGTCGTCAACAGTGCTCCACACCACTGCTGGGATGCCTATTTGCCTGAAGAAAGCAGCACATGTGCCTCCTCCGACGCCGCCTACTTTTGCGTCTAAATTTCTTGTTTCTTTGATTGCTTTTTTGAGTAACGCAACGGCTTCGGAGTTGTCGACTTTCAGTTTAGGCGCTGCCTGTTTTTGTAGGATTTCCAGTGTGATGGTGGCGCCTGTTTTCTTTTCAATCTCTGCTGTGAGGTGGATGATTTCTGCGAGGATTTCGTCCACGTCATAGACGGGTAGGATTCGGCAGTCGAAGTATGCGGTGTCTTCGCCTGGGATTATGTTGACTGCGTCCACGTTTTTGTCTTTCTTGGTGGGTTCGAAGGTGCTTCCAGGTACATCGAAGTTGCTGTCTTTAGCGGTGTATTTTTCATGCAGCGTTTTGTCCAGTGCCAGTGCTAGTTGCATGCCTACTCGGTGCGCGTTTAAACCGGTGTTGGGTAAGCTGCCGTGGGCCTGTTTTCCAACTGTACGGATTTTGAACCATAGGACGCTTTTTTCGGCTGTTTCTATGAAGCTTCCGTCGTGGTTGCCGCCGTCAGGTACGACGATTAAGTCGTTTTTTCCGAAGAGTCCTTTGTTTATCAGGTGTTGTATGCCCCTTGCGCTTCCTTGTTCTTCGTCTGCAACGAAAGCTAAAGCAATGGTTCTCTTGGGTTTTATGCCTAAACGTTTTAGGGCTTTGACGGCGAAAACTGAGGAGACTAGTGATTGCCCGTTGTCTTCGCTTCCTCTGCCGTACACGCAGTTATTTTTTAGCATCGGCTCGAAAGGTTTTGTGTTTGTCCATAGGGATTCTTCTCCAGGCGGCACAACGTCCAAGTGTGTAACTATCCATAATCGTTCGGCGTCGGTTTCTCCGCGATAATAGGCTGTTATGTTCGGTCTTTTTCCAGATGAGACGCGTTTGTCTTCTGCGTCGTAGCGTTCTATCTCGTCAAAGCCAACCGTGCTTAGGAGTTGGGTGAGTTTTTCTGCTTTTTGCAGTTCGCCGTCGCCGCCGTTTTCTGGCGCTATGGCTGGTACACGAATAAGCTCCAT
>CAZDLK010000027.1:0-27905 GCA_964506435.1 uncultured Candidatus Bathyarchaeia archaeon
GGTTATTGATCATATTAGTGGTGGGTACGCGTTGGATGTGGTGAAGATTTTGGGGTTGACTGGGCGTGAGGGGCGTGTGATGACTATTGCTGTTAATGTGCCTAGTGGGCGTTTTGGTGTGAAGGATGTTGTGAAGGTGGAGGGTCGGGCGTTGAGTGCGCGTGAGGTTAATCGTATTGCGTTGGTTGCGCCTCATGCTACGATTAATATTGTGCGTGATTTTTGTGTGGTTGAGAAGTTGTTGGTGAAGTTGCCGGGGGTTATTGAGGGTTTGGTTAGGTGTGTGAATCCTGCGTGTGTGAGTAATAGTGGGGAGCCTGTTGTGGCGCGGTTTTATGTTGAGTGTGAGGAGCCTTTGTTGTTGAAGTGTCATTATTGTGGGTCTTTTTTGGAGAAGGCTGATGTGCTGCGGCAGTTGTAGATGCTTTAGCGTGTTTGTCTATTGCGTTTTTTTGAGCGCCAACTCGTACAGCGCGTTGAAATGGTGTTTGGTGAGTTTTTTGCCTTTGCCTATGCTTGGGCATTCGCTGGTGGGCGTGAACTGGTGCTTGCCGTTTGCTGCTTGCTTAAGCTCGAAGGGGTAGAATCTGCAGATTAACGGGCGTAAAGCGTAGATTGTGCAGCGGTTGTCTGCTGCGAGGAAGAGGCATTTGCCGTTGGCGGGTGTTTTTTTCATTTCGTAAGTGTATGGCGCTTTGCCTTTGAGTGGCGTTGCGAAGGCGCTTATGGCTTGTGCGGTTGCGGTGGCGATTTGCTGTGCTTCTGCGGTTAGGAGGAGTATGTGTCGGGTTTTTTGGGGTGTGTCTCCGCAGCATAAGCCGCATTTTGTGCATTGGAAGCGTATTTCTGTGGGGTATTCGTAGGTCACTGTTATTTCCCTTGATTGTGATTGGGCTGTATGCGGAGTTATTTGTTTCGGTGTCCTTCGCCGTACTGGTAGGGTCGGTTGTGGTTTTTTTCCAGTTTCTGCTTGAACATTGTGTCCATGTTTATGTTTGGGCATGCTAAGCGGCTTGCGTCGAGGATGTAGAAGATTACGTCGATGAGTTCTTCGGCTATTTTTTCTTCAGGTGCGCCTTTTTTCCATGAGTCGCTGGCTTCGCCGAGTTCTATGAAGGCGAAAAGCAGCTTTTTAGGGATGTCTTCAGGCTTGTTGTAGAAGCCTTTCTCGATGACTAAGGTTTCGATTTCTTTTTTCATTTCCTCCAAATGCATATCAAGCTTTCTCCTGCATGGTTGCGGGGTTGTGAACTTATGCTCAGAAAAAACTATAGCCCCCTTATTTATAGTTGCTTTATATAGTTCTGAAAGAAGCGTTGCGAACCTACACCCTATAGGTTTCTGGAATGAACCACTAATAGGCTCCGAATATGTTGGTTGGGCTGATTTAGAATAGCCCGTAATGCAGGTTAAGCGGTTACTTTGCGTTTCACCTCCCAGCATGAAAATGGCACCAAGCACCGAAGGAGGAAACTAAGCTATATGAACGCTAACGAAATCCACCAATCCACAAACAAATTTACAAACACCAATTACAAACTGGTAATTTTGAACTAATTTTTTTTCTCTCTCGCGTGTACGCTTCCCCGTGCCCGTGCGTGTGTCCGTGTATTCCCTGTCTGTGTGTCTGTCGGTCACCCTTGTCAACCACCCGCAAAAGACAAAAATATCGGGTGGCTTAGCGTTTGCGTTTCTTTAAGTAAAATAGAGCGCTGAGTCCAATTCCGCAGGAAATAAGAACTGCTCCGAGGTAAGCGAATTCTATGGGAATCAATCGACGGTCTGTGGTAACATCCCTGTAGGCAGTCTCAGTCCAATGTTTAGTTACGAGCAAAGTGGCATCCCTGTATGTGAACAGGTTGGTGCTGCTGAAAACAAAATTATACTTTGAAGTTAGAGGAACTATCCAATCCTTGTTTAAAGTGGTGACATCTGGATAAAACAAGTATGTTGCTAGAATAGCACCATTGCTGCTATTAACAGCATTAACGTAAAAATCTATTTCCTTGCTAGGAGTTGCATTCACCTGAATATTTAGGAGGTCACCAGCAACAAGACCTGTTCCCTTGGCGGCATCTCTGAATGAAGCAGAAGCAGCCATACCCGTCCATCCCCCAAGTATCGTCTCAGATTTCGGAACTTCATATGCTTCAGACATAGTTTCGCTTAAATAGACAAAGGGCAATACACAGAAGACTATCCCAGCGGCAAGAATGATTATCACTGCTGCAACAATAGGTTTTCTCATTCCTCGCGCACATACTAGACTAGGGCTTTCTATGCGTAAAAATGTTTTGTACATGCTTCTTGACAAGAAGAGGTAGTCAATTTCTTGATGCTTTTTCTTTAACCTATTTAGGCTTCTTGATGAAGCGACCTGTCTTTAGGTCTCTGTATCGGTCTTGAGAGGTGAAACTTCCTTTTGTAAATAGTATAAATAGCGTTGAAAATACCCGATGTAACAGACCCTCCCTAGGCTTCTGCTTAGAACCATTAATAGGCTGGGTTAGTTTTGGCATTTTGGGCAGAGGTAGACTTGCCCGCCGCCATGGTTGATTTTTTCAATTTTCGTTTTGCAGGTTGGGCAGTTTTGGTCTTTCATATTTGAACCCATCGCAGGCGTGTAAGTACCTTGCTTTCCGTATAAGTCAACAAATTGGTCTTTGCCGCCTCTCTTGATACGTTCTTGAACTAGGAGCGTTATCGCCTTGTAAAGGGCGGTTTTTTCGTCGTTGTTTAGGCTGGAGACGTTACGTTTCGGGTGAATTTTTGCGCGGTAGATTACGTCTTGGAAGGCACTGTTGCTTAAGCCCACTAGAACAGCGTCTTTGCCTACTATGGCGGCTTTGATGTTCACGTTTTTCTCAGCCAAACCAGTTAGGAACCGTTCTAGAGTGAATTCTTTCGTGTCCAGCGGCGAGATGCCTTTCGCGAAGTCGCGCTTATACATGTAATTCTCTGCCAAATCCGCTTCAAACACGGCTTGTATACAGCCTAAACCAGTTAAACTAACGGTTAAGAGTGTACCGTCTTGAAAATTAAGTTTGAGGTGAAACTTCTGTGGCAGGGTGTCTTCGTTTTTGTGGAAAAGTATGATGCCGCCGTACTCAGGCGCGAGAATCAAGTTCCACTCGTTACTGAACTTAACGAGGACAATGTTTCCCCGTGAAACAACAGAAACCACTTTACCAGCGATTAACCTGTCAAAAACTGAAGCATCCTTGTTAACGCAGCCAATTTTCTGGAGGTTCTTGCAATTCTGCAATTCGTAAGCCTGAACCACTTTACCAAGCAACACGTCACGCATTTGCGCAGCGAGAATGTGGGCTTCTGGAAGTTCAATGCTCATCAGGCAACCACCAGAGAATAAAAAGCAAGCCAGCACCACTTAATCTTTACGCATTTACGGCTACACCAACATGCCCAGCTCTGTGCAGGCGATTAGGTCTGCCACAAAACTTATTAACAAAACGATACAAACCCCGTTGCTAGAGGAGAAACTCCACATGGTTTATTGTTCCAAATGTGGCACGCAGAATGAGGACACAGCCGAATATTGCGTCAAATGTGGGGCAAACCTACGGACAGGAACCTACGCATCACGCACGTACGAACGCAAAAAAATGGAAAAAGAATGCTTCGGGCTTCCCCACGGCGGCGCAATCGTAGGACTAGCAATCGGCATAATCATCGTGCTCTGGGGACTATCCACATTAGCACACCAAATGGGCTGGATAACCCAATCATTCGACCTCTGGTGGATAGTCATAATCATCTTCGGCGTCCTACTGATTGCAGGCGCAATCTACGGAATGAACAAACATAAATAACGCATAGCAAGGCACTCAAACAGGCGATTCAGCGCCACACGAACCTAAAGAGCACTGCGCACAAGTTTTTTTATGCTCCCATTGAGACAGAGAAATCTTCGTCGCAATCCACAGCACACTCAACGCAACAGCAAAAAGGTCAACAGAAAAACTTCTAACCACCTCATCTACGCCAGCAACAACCAGAAAGGAACCAGCAGCCAAGAAAACACCAGCCAAAAAACGCGTCACACCACTCTGAAACTTCACAGGCACAAACGGATAAAGCAAACCAGCAGCAACACCACCCACGCCAACTAAAACTGCCACAAACGAGACCCCGCCGACACGCAAATCGCCAAAGAAAAACAAGCCAACACCAACAAGCGCAACCACCGCACCGACTAACAGCCCCGAACACGAAGCACAAAACACACGCTCACCAATTTTAATAACATGCGAAGAAAAAGGCTCACATGAGACATGATGCCCACGCAAAACCTTAACACGCACATCATGAAAACTATGCACAGTTTTATCTCGCCTTTTGAAACCAACAATTCCCGCGCACGAAGCAGGATAAAGAACCGCAAAAATACCTAACAGGCACACGACAGCAAACGCTGAACCAGCCACAGGCTTCCGCAACGCAAAATCAGTTTCAGCCACAGGCGGAGCAGCAACGAAAACAACAGCCAACGCCAACCCAAAAAAGGACACAACAACCAAAAACAGCAAGGTCAAGCTGGCAAAACCACGATTAAACATCAACATGCCCCATCAAACTCAAACTATACTTTTCAACTGCCTCAAAACACCTTGACCCGCCATATAACGATAAACACGCCGCTTCACAGGATTCCCTGAGAAAACACCATGCAGCAACCTGCCCCAAGAACCAAAAAAGCTACGGTAACACTCGTAAAGCTCACGCTGCACCTGCTCCCGCGTCAAACCCTCAGTCGACATCGTAGCATGCACCATATCATAGTTAGCCCAATTCCAATCCTCAATCCAACCCTTACGCTTCGCCTCCACGTAAAGGTCAGTGCCCGGATACGGCGTCAAAACCATAAAAATCGCAATATCAGGATCAATATGATTAACAAACTGTCTTAAGCTTGCCATTGACTCAGCAGTGTCACTGCGCTCACCAATAATGCATGTTGCTTGGGAAAAAATGCTGTTCTCCCGGCACAATTTCACCGCCGTTTCAGCGTACTCAGGCTGAGAATCCTTATGGAAGCTAGCTAAAGTGTTCTTGCTGTTGCTTTCAACGCCAAGCAGCAGCCAGTTAATGCCTGCTTTACTCATTTTGGCTACAAGCTGCGGGTTACGCGCCACATCATCACACCGAGCCTGCATGAAACATGTTATATCCTGCGAGAAGGGGCGCTTGATTAATTCGTCGCAGAACTCGTTCATGCGCTGATTTAAGCCGAAGTTGTCGTCAGTCAACCACAGTAGCCTGCTTCCATAGTTGTTGTAAAGGTACTCCATTTCGTCAGCAACCCGCTTCACAGACTTGTGCCGCCAAGTACCCTGCCAATGCTTCCACTGCGAACAAAACGTGCAACGATGCGGGCAACCCCGTGAAGCTTCAACCATGCCGTATTTGGCTTTGGAGCCAGCCATCATAGTGAAATGGTACTTGTGCGCGTACTCCTTAACAAAATGATAAGCGGGAAAAGGCAACTGATTCAAATCCTCAATCAGCGGACGCGGCGGGTTATGCAGAATCGTTTGGCGGTGCCTGAAAGAAATGCCTTGTACTCCAGAAAAATCCCTTTTGGCACCCACAGCTTCAACCAGTTCTGCCAATGTTTCTTCGCCTTCGCCTCGGACAATAACGTCGATTTCACGGTACGCCTCAAGGCTCTCCTGCGCCAACGCCGTAAAATGCTGCCCGCCAGTAACAGTTACCGCATCAGGCTTCAATTTCTTAGCAAGCTCCAACACGCGAGCATTCACGTAGACGTTGCACGTTGCAAAACCGCTTGACGCAACCACATCAGGATTAAAAGCCTCAATACGCTTCGCTAAACCCGGCCAGTCCAACGCCATGGCTTGGCAGTCTAAAACCTCAATTTCCACGTCAGGCACTTTGCTTTCAAGGTACGCGGCAAGCTGCAGAAGCCCGTAGGGCGGCGGAAGATATTCGCCCATGACAAACCAGTAATCCTTTGGCGGTTCAACAAACAGCACTTTCACCAAGCCACATTTCCCTCCTGAAGCTTGCTGTTCCTTTTTGTTTTCTACGCCTAAATATGCTTTTACACTACAGCATGAAAACGTTAGGCTAAAATATCGTAGTAAGCTGAATCCTTGGTTTCCAGTATCTCCAAAATCACCTGCGCAGTCTTCTCCCCAACCCCGCTAATTTCTCGCAGCCTATCTTTCATAGCTGACAGCGGCACATTCAACTTTGAAACCGCATAAGCCGCGTAGCCTAAAGAGGAACGTTTTCCCTCCAGCCGCAGGAAATAATCCATCTGCTCCAGCATCACAACAACCAAATCATTCTCCCATAAAATATCCCTATACAACGCAGGCGGCATACGCCTACGCAGTTTATACGTTTTGGCGGCTTGGTTGAAAATCGCATTTACCGAGTTGTAGTACTCTTCTGCTGCGTGACCCCACTCATTTGCTTGATAGATTTGCTCATACTTTGCTACAAGTTCAGGATGCCGCTCGCTGAGCACCGTGTAAAAATAGTCTTTTTGCCTGCCAACCTTAAGCGTCATGCCGCCGAAAACCACGAAGTCAACCCCAACATCACGCGCCTTCCGCAAAGCTTCCCCAATCATCTCAGGCGAATCAGTTATGAACGGAATCACAGGAAGAAGAAACATACCACAGGCTATGCCTTCTTTTTTGAATTTGGCAAGCGTTTTCAGGCGTTCGCTGGGAGGAGGCACATGCGGCTCAAAAACCGCGCTGACCGCGTCATCCACTGAAGAGAAACTGAAGCTCACAACAGCCCTGTTCTGCTGGTTAATACGCTTGATTACGTCGATGTCGCGTTCCACAAGCGTCGATTTCGTAAGCACATGCACTGGCCACCTGTACTCGCACAGAAGCTGCAACACTTTGCGCGTTAACTGATATTCAGCTTCTGCTGGCTGGTAGCTGTCGCCTACTCCGCCGCCCAGCATGATAAAGCTTGGCTTCAGTTTTACGCGTCTGCCAATCGGTTTCAGTTCTCTGCGCAGAATCTCCACCGCGTTTGTCTTCACTACCAAGTTTTCGCCGAAGACGCCGTCGACGCGGTAGCGTTCTGAGCGTCCGTCGCAGTAGACGCAGCTGTGGGTGCAGCCTCGGTAAAGGTTCATGCCGTAGCGTGAAATGAACCATGAATCAATTTTGCCGTGTTTAAGCAGTATTGACTTTGCTTTGACCTCTTGGATAACCACTGCGCGTGTACCTCTTCTGTTTATACTTGTACTCGTCAACACGTAAAAGCTTCATTACTCTAACGAGTTCTTGTTTACGAGGCTTCTGCATCTGAAGCAGATTGCTGGTCAGGCACTTGAGCCGCGACCACTATTTCGTTCTCGTCTTCTTCCTCTTTGTTTGCGGTTGATCTCGCCATGTATTCTAGATTAACTTCTTCTAAGCTCTTGAGTTTCTTCTGCCTCTTTTTCAAAAACCAGTCAAGGCCAACCATAGCTATGTACGGTAACGCCAAGTATAACATGGCGAAAAAGGCGTTGTTGAAAAGAAAAGCCGCCCCTTGCAACTGGTCAAGCATAGGTCCGCCCACGTTTTGTATGGCGTCAAGTATTATGAAGGAAACAACGGTTAAGATCAAGCAGACAAAGAATTGGACTAGAATGCTTCTTTCTTTGCCTAGAATAAGAGAGGGAAGCACTGATGACAAAACGAAGACCCATGCAAAAGCGTTGATGACTACGATCATGTCGATTCTGGAAGTTAACCAGAAACCTGCTACGGGAAGAACTAAGCCTAAATTGGACACGATTGTTTTGACAGCAGTTTCAGTGAACAATTGGTAACTTATCATTAAAGCCCAAGCGATGGATAAGTAAAACGGAGTTGCCCAGATTAACTTGCCCACAGCAGCGCACCTAATGTAATTCCATGCATGTAGGAGCAATAAACTTTACGATATTACAAGGTGAGGCTGCGTAAGGATTTTACAGCACATTGCAGATGCAAATGTTTTAACGTGCGAAATCAATAGGTTGGAAGACTTATTAACGCTCGGTCTATTCTTAGGTAAAGGGAACTACTTTTACATGAGCAGTGAACATCCGCGAATTATTCGAGAGAAAAAAACAATTGAAGCAATGGTGCACATATACTGCAGAAAGCATCACAAAAGCCAAGGCACACTGTGTCCAGAATGCACGGAACTTTTAGATTACGCAAAACTACGCTTGAGCAAGTGTCCATTTCAAGAAAATAAAACTACATGCGGCAAATGCCCAATACATTGTTACCAGCCGCAAATGAGAGAAAAAGTGAAACAAGTTATGCGTTACGCAGGACCACGCATGCTTCTGCATCATCCAGCGTTGGCGATGCATCACGCTTTTGATGGACTCAAAAAGCCTAAGAAAACAAGCAAGAAAGATTGCAGTAGCGCATCATCGCCGACTTCCACAAACCGTAAAAACTAAATATGGCGCTATGCCAATGATGCAATATGCATAGGAGATTACGTGTAGCTACTTTTCTTTCGGTTCTTCTATGTTTCGCCATGATTGGAAGCGTATGGGCTCAAGTTCGAATACCAGGAGTTATACAAGGCAACTATTTCACTTATGATGTGATTGCGTATTGGACTTCAAGCGACGAAAACGCATCTGTCCCAGCCGGATTTACTGGAAATAAACATGACGGACTTTTACCAAGTTTCAATAGTGTCGGTTAATGGCACAGAAATAACCACACGAACGGTGTGGGCTTTCACAAATGGAACCCAAACGGCTTCAATGGGAACTATAGATGTATCAACAGGAGAGTCTGATGGAGGATTCTGGGCGATTGTTGCAGCCAATCTCGGCGTAAACGACGTCCTGCATCCAGATGGAGCAAACGACATTGCTGTTAACGAAACCATCACGACGGAGTACCTTGGCGGCGCAAGAGAAACAAATCGTTTGATTCTATCTTTGACTGGCAGCGACTCAGGCGGCAACTACGTTGAGCACGTTGACTACAACTTTGACAAAGTAACAGGAATGCTCGTTCAACTAAACGACGCAAAAATATACAGCGACCCAACAACGACGATAACGAAGTACTGGAAAATCAAGGATACTAGCTCTTGGTTAATTCCAGAGTTCCCGTCAGCGCTGATTCTGCCACTGCTAATGGCGGTCACGATGATTGCAGCAATTGCCTATAAGAAGAAACATTTAGGCATGGCGAAAACGCTGACGCCCAGCTAAAAACGCGGGAAATCTAAAGAGATAAAAAAACCGGCTGCTTCGGAAGGCAACTTTGCACTAGATCTGGTTAACCACATTATACTTCTGCTTTTGACAAGAACTCTTCAGCGTTTTTGACTGCAACCTGATAGAATACTACAGTTATAACAGCGGCGATAATTCCACTCACAGCGATAGCCAAGTAGGGGTCTATGAGCACTGGAAAGCCAGTGAAGAGCATTGAAAGCGCGTAGGGCGCGAATGGCGCTAGCACAGCTGCAGCAACCAGCCCGCAGACGACCAAGTTGATTATGGACCATCTGGTGCGTATCATTCTCGGTCTAGGTGTTTCGGTGAAGTCTGCGCCTTTTATGCCGTTTGACAGTGAAATTGCTCCCAGCGAGAACAACAGGAAAACGGGAATTAATATCGCAATTATTGTGCCGCGCAGCGACGGGTGGTAAAGCAGGATTCCGACTACATCGGGTATTGGCACGACTAGAAGGGCGAAGAGCATCATGAAGAAATACTTGCTTCTCACTAAGTTCTTAGGCGAAATTGGTGAGGAATAGATGTGCCAAACGGCTTGACCCTCCTCGCCTATCATGAAGTTGCCTAAGCTCAAAGCCAAAATGAAAACAGGCATCAGAAATATTGTGGCTTCCATGGACAGTATGAATCCAGACGGAGCAGGCTCATTTGCGAGGTTTAATGATTGCATAATGGGTACCATAACTATAACAATAGGAATTATGAAAACCATCATTAACTCTCGCCGACGCGTAAACGCCTTGAGATCCTTTCTAATCAATGCGGCTTCAACTGCTGAAAAGCCAATTTTACCTAAGAAGCCAGTTTTAGGAGTGTAAACTCCAACTCCGCGCGAAACCGTTATTGCAGGAGGCTCATACAGTCCGAACCGCTTGTTCAAAGCAACAGCGAGGAAAAACAAGCCAGCGATAAAAACGAGCGAAAGCACCATGAACACAGCACCCTCTAACCACACGCCAGCAATCAAATAGAAGAGAGTCATGCCTAACCACACGAATGGAACAAACCAAACTGCACTCTGCAGTGAGGCTATGGTCTGAACGAACGACAGGGCTCCCGCACCAGAAGTTATGTAGAAATAACCCGCGTAGAAAACAATGAAAAACAACAAAGACCCAAGAAACCGCACCCACACAGCGGCTCTGCCGGAAGACTTGTAAACTGCACCTATAAACCGCATCTGCAAGACTCTTAAAATCTCAGTTATAGCACTTGCCATGAAAGCCGCTGCCAACGCAGCAACCGTAGTCAGCACCGCCAAGAGAACCTGCCCGATAACTACAGAGAACACGATTACGGCGGAGCCAATGAACACAATTGAAGCCAACGGAAAACCCATCAAATTAGCCAGAACCGAGGCTAAAGTGTGCTCTTGCCAAGTAATAGGCAACCAGTAGGGCACTTGAGTCGCGACTTTAACGCCGCTGCGTTGAATCTGCTGCAGCATCGTAAAAACCAAACTGTAAATCAAAACAAGCGTAGGCACCGACAAGAAAACACTCAAAGCGCCTGCCTGAAACATCGCTGGCATAGCCGGGTCAGAAGCAACAACAAGATTGTAAATAAACCAAGCTAACGCCCCAGTTGCCAAACCGAGCGCCAAGGCAGTCCAGTAAGCCCAGTAAGCGCGAAGCTTGCTATCACGGTATCGGGTTTGTTTTGCGCCTCTGATGAGCCTGCCAGATTTCCTGTCAACCTGCATCAGGGTGCGCACGTTTTTCCAGTTCATTTCAGCAGTTCCTCAACAACCGCTTTAATGTCGCCTGTACCCGTCAATTTCAGGAAAATATCTTCTAAACCAGAATCAGGCAGCGCCGCCATCTGCCGCAGTTCAGCCATGTTGCCTAACGCTAAAAGCTGCCCCTTGTACATGATGCCCACGCGGTCGCACATAGCCTGCGCAATCTCCAACACATGCGTGGAAATTATGGTGGTTACGCCTTGCGCTTTCAATTCCTGCAGAAAATCTTTAACGATGCGCGCTGACCGCGGGTCCAAAGCGTTCAACGGTTCATCCATAATCAACAATTTAGGCTTATTCAGAAACGCTGCAATCAAAGCGATTTTCTGCTTCATGCCCTCCGAGTAACTGGTTATCATGTCGCCTTCACGACCATCAAGCTGCAACGCTTTCAAATACTCGTTGATGCGCTTCTTCTTCTCCGCAGCCTGCATACCGTACACATCGCCTATAAAATCCAGATATTCGATGCCTGTTAGGAACTCGTAGAGACGCGGAGCCTCAGGAACGTAGCCTATCTGCTGCTTCACAGCCACAGGGTCCCTCTGCACCTCAGTGCCTAACACTGTAACGGAACCCACATCAGGCTTAACTAAACCCAGAAGCATCTTCATAGTCGTAGATTTGCCAGAACCGTTAGGTCCAAGCAAACCGAAGACTTCGCCTCTTTTTATGTTTAAGCTAAGCTGGTTAACGGCTACGAGTTCGTTGTAACGTTTCACAACGCCTTCCAACTCAACTGCATACGCGTTATTCATTTTAGTACACACCCGTTGCTTTCATTTGTTCCCAAAAACTGATACACATCAGTCAGTATATAAGATTATCGTAAGGTTATTGCAGGTTATTGATGCTCATCGGCTGACATCTATCAACATAAACACGAGAACACCAAGCAAAAGAACAGCAGGCAAGGACAATGCGAATCCGCCACATGTTCCAGATGCCTCAAGCCTGCTTCTTTTGCGCAACTCTCCTGTACACCTGTTTGACGTGAAGAAGAATATACACAAGAAAAACACGCTCCTGCAAGCACATCCTTCGCAAAACGTTTTCTCTGGAAAGCAAACGCTCAAGTTTTCCAAGAATCAGCATGCTATTATTTCTGGATTAATTCAATCAGTGTCCCGTCAGGGTCCTCCACAAAAGCAATCAGTGAACCAGATGCACTTAGCCTGAATGGCTCGTCAGTTATAGTGACGTTTTCCTTTCGCATTGCGGCAATTGCCGTTGCCATATCTTTGACTTCAAAGGCTAAATGGTCGAACAAGCGGTCTTCATAGTCAGGTTGACTAAACTTTTTCTGGTTACGATAAAAAGTCAACTCAAGCGCAGCACCTTTCACTTCGGGGTCTTGGAGGAACGCGATTTCAGCGTTGTTCTGCGGTATCTCCCGCCGACTAACAAGCCTAAGCCCCAGTAGCCTCGTGTAAAAGTTTATCGACCGCTCCATGTTGCTTGTGCGAATGCTCGTGTGAACAAACATGCCTAAATTCTCCCTGCTTTTTAATGAACACTGTTGCATTTTACTATTTGCATTTTCTGAAAATTTTGCCGCCACCAATGCATATCCCTGCCACGCACTCGAATCCAGCTTCAACAACGAAAAGCCTCATAAGATGAAAACTAATCAGAAAAAGGAAAAATAAAACCTGTTTTAAAGCGCTCAACTACAAGAGGTTTGCTGAGGCTTCGGGCAGCGCACACAGAATCAAGGAGAAAAGGGAAAATGCGGTAACGATGAAAACATCGTTTTTCTGCCCGGAGCCTTCTCAGCTCTGTTTTTTCTTCTATTTTATGTGTGGCCCAAAAAAGAGGGGGAAATTGGTTTTGGTTTTTCTGCATGTTTACTGTCGCTTCCTAGGCATCAGGATTACGAGAGCACCGACTATGATGATTGCTATGATTATGCCTATGGACACGGGTATGAAGTACATGTCAGCTGCGGACTGCGGCGCAGGAGTAGGTTCTGCAGTAGCAGCAGGCGCTTCGTCTACGAGGAAAGCGGTCTCAGCAAACGAACTATAGTAAGACTCGGAGCCGGCGAACGTAGCGTAAACTGTGTATGTGCCTGGGATGTCGGGTTTCCACGCGTAACTGAAGCCGCCATTTGCATCACTGGTAGCTGTGCCGATGTTCCTGTAGTTGCCGTTAGCGTCGATAACGTCCAATAGCACTGGAACGCCCGTAGCATTCGACGGCATAGACTTCTGTTGATACAAATACTCCATCCATTGAGTCATGTACGCGTCAGCAATAGCGGGAGTACCCTTCGTATTCAGTCTGTTACCCGCATAGTCCATTATGCCCGGCGACTCATCCATCACCGTACCCTCAATCAGAACGCTGTTGCCGCTCACCGAAACCTTTGGAGACGCAGAAACAGTAGTAGCGGTTTGCCCCTTGCCAAAGCAGTATATGGTTCCGTCATAGCAGTTTTCGTCTAAAGCGTAACCGTCCGCGATAGCTGGATAAGAACTCCACCATCCAGACATCTTGAATATCCCGTCGCCTGTTGTTGCGTTGACGCAGTACATTGCTCCGCCGAGCCAATAAGGGGAGCTAGGCGTGTGCTCACCAGTGACTGCATAGATCTTCCCGTCAGCAATAGAGATGCCGTTTATTGGGTATGAGCCGTAGGGTGTGTCATATCCGCTCGGCGGAAGAGTATAAGTCCATAGAAGGTCTCCTGTTTTTAAGCTGCGGCAATAGATGTGACCGCCATACGTTCCTTGATATAAGTTGCCATAAGCTGCAGTAGTGGTCGTGAAGCTATCCCATGCTTCTCCATAGGACTTGGTTGGACCCCACAGTTTCGTTCCTGTATTTTCATCGTAACCCCACCATCGCTGCGTGTTCTTGTCGAAAATTGTCAGGACTCCATTGCTAACTGGACCAAAGAACTGGTATAGTGTACTCCCTCTAGGGAATACATCAGCAAAGTCGCTATACCAAAGTTCATGCCCATCTTTTGCACTGTAAGCTACGACTGTGATGTTATCTGTTGGGTTTAACATGTCCGCTGATACGGCGAAGAGAACATTGCCGTCACTTGCAGGAATTCCCATGTAAAAAGCTGGATTGCCTGGTCTGGCCGGTATTGAAACGTTCCATTCTATTCCGAGTTTCCAGTCAATTGTCATTCCATAATTTGGCAAGTAAGCATCTTCAGCCATAGTCATATTTGGTGATGCCGCCCATGACATGGGTTTCGCAGTTATTATAGCGGTAGTTGAGTTCCATTTTAGCAACCAATGGTTTATGGGGTCAAGGTAGTAGGTTATTATTGAACCCATAGAGTCAAGTCCGCCCATGAATCGCACTGGTCCTGAGAGGCCTGGGAGGTCAGAAAAAACTCCAGTTGCTACAGGAAGGTTGGTGATTGTGCATATTGATTTTCCAGAGTTTGCGTCAAATTGAGTCCAGTTTGCAGCTAAATTCCAGAAGAATGCTTCAGCGCCATGACCGTTTGCCCCCTCAGCGTCAAATATCTGACCGTAGATGCTATTTCCGAGAGCTCCACCTTCACCACCGCCGCCCACTATTGAAGCGTCTTGGAACCACAACTCATTTCCGGTGCGAATGTCAACGCAGTGCATTCCAATAAAGGCATCGCCGGGTACCTCTCTCTCAAGGTAGTATAATCGTCCATCGATTATGATTGGCGGAACAAAGTAGTTTTGGTAAATGGGTCCTTGGTAGTAGGTGAGGTCACCATAGTCTCCTCCGACAACACCAGCCATGTATTGCTTCTTTGTCCAAACTATGTGCGCTGTGTTAGGCGCCGTGGTGTATGGGTTAAAGGGTCCAGTACTGTTATAAGAGCTTTGAAGCCAGTTCCCGCTGATCTGATACCAATTTTTGTTCTCGCCATAAATTGACCGAGTCCAATAATCGGTTGGAAGCGCAGGTGTCTCGTAGCTCTTCACTGGGTTCTCCTGCACGGTAAGATTCGTTGTAGCGCTTTCCGGTCCATAGGTATATGGACCGACTGGTATTCCATGGTAGTTCAAACCTGAAAGAGTCTGCCCCGGAAAGTTGAAGTCAAATTTGTACTCGCCGACCTCATTGGGCGTGTACGACAAATACGCGCCTCCTGTAGCGTCAGAAGTGTATGGTCCAAAGTTTTCAATTTTGCCGCTGGGTGATGTAATTTTCACTGTGAAGTTGGCCCAGTTGTATGCTGGGTCAAATCCAGCCTGTGCGATTGGCGAGGGCATAACGAGGAAAAAGATTGCTGTTACTTCTTGACCAACGCCTACAGGGTTAGGTTCAACAGTAATGTATGCAACGTTTTCATAATCTGCAGCACTAGTGATCGGCAGAAAAGTTAGGGAAGATGCAGCTATCGTTAACGCCAAAACAAAAGCAATTGCAATAGAGGTTTTGTTCGTAGTTTTCATGTGATTTTCTCCTTTTCATTTTTAGAGCGAAAATAGTAAGTTTGAAAAGGTTAAAAAAATTGGCTAGTAAGACATACACTAGCAAATTGTAAAATACACATTTGCAGTGTCCACGACCACTATAAAAATAAGCCGCAAAGAAGACGAAAACTCGAAAAGTGTACAAACTGCAACAACCGAAGCCGTTTTGCAGTTTAAGTTGCTTATTTAACTGGAACCTCCCCGAAGCGCACACCATGCTGCGCATGTTAAACCTCGGAAAATGTTCGGGTTATGTTTCCATTAACTGGTTTTTTACACTAGAAAAGTGCTGTCGCTGTCCGCCATTTCATGTTAAAGTAGTCTTGTACGAACTCTAACATTGTGGGGTTTCTTGACCGCAAAACTTCCATCTCCTTCCGACCAGAATTTGGCACGGTAATAATACAGGCGAGTTTTCCGTCCCATATGTCTATGCCTGATTTTGGGACACGTGAAATGCATCTTATATCAAAGGAGCCCATTTTCCTTAAGGTTTGAATGAATCGTGGTATTTGTGCATTTTCAGGTTTGTTTATGACGCGGCGGATTTTTACGCCTCTTTCTAAGACTTTTTCATACTCTTCATAGTGTGTTTTAAATATGTATAAAAAGTCAGTCCATTCGAAAATGCCGTCTGTACCAGTTTGGAGTTCTTTCATGTCTTTCAAAAACTCTCGCATTTCGGCCCTTTCACCAGATGTGAGGGTATATTGATTGTCAACTTGGCTGAGTTCTTCTTTGTTGTGGTTGAAGTTTCGGAGAAACCGTTTTGCTTGAACCTGCTTTCCTTTGTGCCTTTCAGCATCTTGTTGCAGCAAAATTGAGAGCCCCTCGGATAGCGGAATGGCTCTGAATGCAACTGGGGAACTTATGACTTTTTTGATTAGACCAAGCTTTTGAAGCTCAGGTATTACTCTGTAGACTTCCGCTCGGGCCGTTTGCGCAGCCACCGCGATTGTTTTCACGGTTGCCTGTTCCAGTCTGCTGAGGGCTAAGTAAACTCTAGTCTGCTGCTCAGTCAGACCTAACTGGAGGAAAACACGAAAATCCTCGTTTTCAGTAAATATCAAGTTTAGCCCCTCCCGCATGGACGTGAACACCGCAATTTTCCTTAGTCACTTGTTAAGTAAATGACCATTTAAATTTTTCCAAAATTACACCTGTTTTATTCACATATTAACACATTATCTATGATACAGCATTAGTATAAGGGAATTATGATTATTGCAGATGGCATGTTTTTTACAATGTGAGCGTTTGCGTTTTTGCTGTTCTTGAAAGAGCAAAAACGACGCCAGACACGATTAAAACGAGACTTAAAGAAGCAAATAGCCCAACGTACTGCAAGTTGGCTGCAAGGATTATGCCGCTAATTATTGGCCCAAGCGTTTGCCCAGTGTCCATCATTGTGCTTAAGAAGCCCATGGATGCGCCGATTAAGCTGGAGGGCACTATTTCGCTAATCAACGGCGACGTGGAAGAAATTACTGCTGCGAAACCGACGCCGTATGCTACGGAAAGAAGCAGTAATAGTGGGAACTGTGTGGTGAACGGAATAGCTAGCAGTATTAGGCAACTGGCAACTGACCCTGCGATTATGGGTGCACGCCTGCTAGTTTTATCCGAAAGTCTGCCCATGAACGGTCTCGCTATGATAAGCGCCACTATTTGGCTGCCCATAATTACGCCGATGGAAAACGCGTCCAACCTCACAACATCAGTCAAGTAACCTACCAGAAAGAACTCCACTGCGCCAAACACGTAGTACTGGCTTGCTTGAATAAAACTAACGAGCAGAACGCCGCGGTTCTTGGCAAGCCTTAGCCATCCGCGAAACACTTGCCCAGTGACATTACTAGCAGCAGATGGTTCAACAGAAGCACGTTTTCTTTCAGTCAGAAACAGTAATGTGATGGCAAAGGCGGTAACTCCCGCTATGCCTACGGCCAGATAAAGCGTATAAAAGCTATAGTCGGTTAGAAACAGAAGGTAGCCACCCAAAAACGGTGCAGCGGCTCTGCCAACCGCCGTGGCTGAAGAGAAAAGTGAGATGCGTTCGCCCCGCTTTTCAGGAAACAATTCCGCGATGGTTGCTTCAGTGACTGGAACGAAAACTGCAGTTGCGAAGCCATGGTAAAAGCGGACAAGCATCAGTTGCCACCAAGCAGTTACGAACAGATAAAGGAAAGGGGCAGATGCAAAGACGAAAGTGGAAAACAACAAAACTTTTCTTCTGCCGAAAACGTCTGAAAGGGATGCAGCAGGCAAACTGACAAGAATACCGGGAATTGTTGAAGCGGAAGCAACGAAGCCTATGAGAGCTTCTGGCGTGTCGAGGCTTGCCGCGAAGGGTTTCAAAACAGGATTCTTAGACAGGGTCGAGCTGAGTATGGCGAATAAGCCCATTACGCAAAGTATCAGGAAGAAGCGTTCGTAACCATTCTTCAACCGCAGTTTCATCTTCAAGTCAACAGCAACTATGGCATGCAAGAGGTATTTTTCACTTTTGTGCGCTTCCTATGACAACTGCCCAACAGTTTCGAATGGAAAACGCAAATAACTATAAATCCATGTCCAATATTCCCAACTTCTAACAGTGACGAAAACTAGATGGTTAATGTTATTGAGACTAACCAGTTGACACGAGCGTTTAACTCGCTCACAGCAGTTGATAAACTGGACATAACGGTTGAGTCAGGCGAAATCTTCGGGTTGCTTGGACCAAACGGCGCGGGAAAAACCACAACTATCTCCATGCTGTGCACCATACTGAAGCCAACTTCAGGAACGGCAAAAGTCAACGGCTTCGACATCGTAAAAGAAGCCACGCAAGTTCGCAAATCAATAGGCATTGTTTTCCAAGACCCGAGCGTTGATGATAGACTGACTGGACGCGAAAATCTGTACATGCACGCAAATCTCTACGGGGTTCCAGCAAGCGAACAAAAAAGCCGTGTTGACAGCGTACTTAAACTTGTTGAACTGCAAGACAGGGCGGATGACCTTTTGCGAACTTACTCGGGCGGTATGCGCCGCAGACTAGAACTTGCACGCGGCTTAATCCACTACCCCAAAGTGCTTTTTTTGGATGAGCCCACGATAGGGCTTGATCCGCAGACAAGAGACCACGTTTGGCGGTACATCCGAGAACTAAGAGAAACACATGACATAACCGTGGTGTTAACCACTCATTACATGGATGAGGCAGACAGGCTTTCCGACCGCATAGCCATAATGGACTACGGCAAAATCATCGCGCTTGACACACCCACGAAACTGAAAGACACACTTGAAGGCGACGTAGTAATCGTCAAAACAAAAGACACTAACGCGCTTTCCGCGTTGGCTACTGAAAAAATGGGACTGCAAAAAACCCACATAGTCAATGGAACAGTGGAAATCACAGTACGCAACGGAGAAAGCATACTGCCGAGAATAGTGGAAACGGCAACACAAAACAAAATCCACATCGAATCAATAGCGTTGCGGGCGCCGAACCTTGAAGACGTTTTCCTGCATTACACGGGCAGAATGATACGCGCAGACAGCAGCAGAGAACTGCATGGCTTCTCAGCGATACAGAGAAGGAAAATACGATGACTGAACTTAGAGGCTTCTACACTCTGTGGCTCCGCGAGGTTAAACGATATTTACGCGACAGAACCCGCATAGTCAGCAGTTTCTTTCAGCCGCTGCTGTGGCTGGTGGTGTTCGGCGTCGGCATCGGCTCCAGCATGGGCGGCACAGTGACAATTCCAGGCTTAACTTATCAGCAACTGATTTTTCCAGGCATCGTCGGGCAAACACTGCTTTTCACTTCCATGTTCATGGGCATATCAGTCATCTGGGACAAAGAATTTGGTTTCATGAAGGAAATCCTGGTTGCGCCTGTTTCGCGCATGACTATATTTCTCGGCAAAATGGTCGGAGACTCCACTGATGCGCTCATCCAAGGCGTAATCGTGCTCGTCCTCGGCTTAGCATTGGGCATGCCAATAGACGTAGGCACGTTTCTCGTGTGCTTGCCCATGATGCTGCTCATCACCTTCGGATTAGTCAGCATCGGCTTAACAATCGCAAGTTTCATGGGCAGCTTAGAAAGCTTCGGCGCCATACAGAGCTTCATCAACTTGCCACTGTTCTTCCTAAGCGGCGCACTATTCCAAGTGCAAAGTCTTCCCGACTGGATGCAAACTATCGCGAGGGCGAACCCGCTGACCTACGGCGTAGACGCTTTAAGAACAATTATTCTCGGCGGCACATGGCAGCCTCTGCAACCGTTATACGTAAACTTGGCGGTCGTCGGCGTTTTCGACGCAGTTATGATAGCCATAGGAACATGGGCGTTCACAAGAATGAAATAAAATTGCCACTCGTTCGCTGCCTGATTTGTTTCAGCGGAAACTGCTTAAAGAAACGCAAAGAGGCTTCTGACGAAAATTGAAAGTATAAACTTTTAAGAAGCGTTATTCATTCTTTTTTTGTGGTAAACATGAGAAAACTGATGCGCCTCATTCGTTTAGCTTCACTGGGGGCTCTCGGAACACTCGTGGCTATGCTATTCCCACAATACACTCTGCTGGTTCTGGTCGGCGCTTTAACACTGCTCTTTCTTGCACAGCAAATGAACTTCTACAAGATCGTGATGATGCTTAAACGGTTTATCCAAAACACGCGAAGATTGCACTTTGAAAACAGGCTCAGGCTCCGTACAGGTTTCAGAGGTTACAGGACTGCTGAACTAGAAAACAGTAGCCGAATAAGCCGTTAAGCTGTACAGTTGCTGCGTAAAAAATCGCGTTTGCTTCTCATCTATAAAGTGATTTAGCAGAGGCTGGAAAAGCCGCGTTTCCGCAGTTACTATTTGTTTGTCATCTCGTTAATCTGCTGTTCCATCATGTGGCCGCGGCAGTAAACTAAGGCTTTTGTGACACCTGAGACTTTCTGTGCAGCGTTCTTTATGTCGCTTGCAAGTTTGAACGCTATGGGACAGAAGGGGCTCGTTGGGATGAATTCTACTTTGACTACGCCTGGCGCTTCTTCCTTCACGGTGGTGATCATTTGCATTTCAGCGAAAGTCATGCCTGTTTCGGGGTCTTGCACTTTGCCTACTTCTTCACGGACTTTATCTTCCAAAGCTGTCAAACTTCACACTCACCCTTTTCTCCTGAGAGAATACGGCACGGACACAACATATAAACTGTTGTGTAATGCTTAAAAGGGAATCGCCGAAGTATGTCTCAACGGTGACCAGACATGAATGACAACTCCTGCATTTTCTGCAGAATAGCGCGTAAACAGGCGCCAGCTAGCATAATTTACGAAGACGAAACAACGTTGGCTTTCCTTGACATTAACCCGCTCAGCGAAGGACACACGCTGATTATCCCGAGGGAGCATTACGCAACAATTTTTGACGCTCCAGAGGAACTTATTGCGCAAGTTCACAAGGTTGTCAAGCGAGTTGCCCTCGCGGTTAAAGAAGCCACGAAAGCAGACGGCATCAGCATAATCCAGCAGAATGGACATGCTGCTGACCAAGATGTGTTCCACTTGCATGTGCATGTTATTCCCAGATTTGAGGGACAGAAACTAACGCGGTTTAGAGAAACTGTACGTTCAAATAGAGAAAAATTAGATCAAGTCGCAGTTGACATAAGGCGCCACATAGAGGCGCAGTGACTAGCTGAAAAAGAAAAAGGAAAGGAATACTTCGTTTATGTTTATTCTTGATCTTCTGAACTATCGGCGGCTTCTTCTACGGCGTCCTCGTCTTGTTCTGCTATAGCTTCGTCGAGTAACTCTTGGTGCGCCTCCTGCGGCGCAACCCGAGGGTTTGCCGCAAGTGCAACCTCTTCAACTGCTGGAGGTATGTCCTCTACGAGCTGCGGTACCTCTTCTATCAAAATCTCGTCGCTTTCCTCTGAAGGCTGCTCTATCACGGAATCTTCAATTGTGATAACTGGCTCTTCAGGTATTTCTACCGCAATCTCCTCGGTTTCCGCAGTTTCTGCAGGTGCTTCTTCCATGATTTCTGCATAGGGTTGCTCTGGCTCTGCTTCTTCAATTGTTATAAGTGGCTCTTGGGGAGCCTCATCCGTGGCTTCGGTGGCTTCATCCGTGGTCTCAGCGGCTTCAGCTACTTCAACTGATTCCACTTCTGTGCTCTCGGCAGGGGCAATCTCAACTGATTCTGCTTCAATAGGAGCCTCCTCAATCGGAGCGGCTTCAACTGGAGCATCCTCAACCAAAGCTTCTTCAGTAACAATTTCAGCAGGAGCAGTCTCAACTGGCTCTGCTTCGGCTGGTGCCTCTTCAATCGGGGCTGCTTCCTCAGTTGTCACTACTTCGGGTTCTGGTGCAAATGCTGTTTCCTCAGTTTCAATGGGCTGCTCTGGTGCAGGCGCGGCGTCGTCCATGGTTATAAGTGGCTCTTGAGTGAGTTCTTCTGCGGCTTCTGGTGCTTCAGTGGGCGCAACTTCTGTAGTTTCTACTGAAACAGTTTCAACTGATTCCACTTCTGTGCTCTCTGCAGGGGCAATCTCAACTGATTCTGCTTCAATAGGAGCCTCCTCAATCGGAGCGGCTTCAACTGGAGCATCCTCAACCAAAGCTTCTTCAACTGGTGCGGCTTCAACCGTAGCGGTTTCAACCGGAGCTACTTCGGCTGGAGCCTCTTCAACTGGAGCGGCCTCCTCAGTTGCAATTACTTCAGGCTCTAGTGCGGGCGCTGCCTCTTCTATAGGCATAGCTGGCTCTTGCGGACATGGCTGAGCTGCAACTTCAACTTCCGCTGGAGCAATAGGGACAGTTTCTATGGATGGGGCTTCAACAGTGGGTACCGCTGCGTTTTCCTCTGGCAAAGAAGGTTCTGCTACTGGAGCAGGAGATAAACAAAGCTGGTTTGTGGCTTCCAAGATCATGGCTAACTCGCGTTTGGTTGTGTCAAGTCCTGTGGAGAGGATTGCTATTTCATGCTGGTAGATTTCCTCGTCAATTTCGCCAACGACGTGCTGTATCTCGTAGTTGGCAAGGAGCGTCTCCAACATTTTGATTTGGCTTTCTAAGTCGTGTATTTTTAGTTCCATTTTTGCAAGGAGGTCTTTCTGTTGCCTTTCTATTTCGGCTATGGCTGCGATTATGTCGTTGTTGAATGAATCTCGGGTGGACTGAGAAATTCGGCCTGTTTCAAATAAGTTGTCTAAAGCTTGCTTCTTTTTCTTCGCCATTTCATATTCTTCGCTTAATCGTTTAAACGTGTGTTTCCACGAAATCAATTTTAACACCGCTACGTTTGTAGGCGCAAAAGAAGAAATAACGTTTGTTAACATGCACATATATCGCTGGGTATTAGAAATGGGCGCGTGTGCCGCTAAAAAGAAAGTTATGCGTTTAAAATCTTGTTCACTCCACGCCGTGTATATAATTAAAAATTGAAATTTTTCCATCCAAAAATTCGCGGCAACCGTTTCTGCAAGGAAAAGTGCGCTGGCGAACTATATGAGTAATCAGCCACAGCCAACGTGAAGCATAGCTTTGGCGTAGAAGATTGCCGCAATTTTGGCGCTGTAGGTATGCTGAAAAGTTGACTTGCAGCTAATTTGCAGCTTGAATTGCCCGCTTCGAGAAAACTGCATAGTATATACTTGTCGGATTCTGTTTCAACATCTAAGTCTGAATCCGAATAAAATTTAAATATCTAAACATGAACTAAACTATTATAATGTGAATAAACATGACAGCTTTAACCGACGTCGCCAGCAACGAAAAAATTGAGGGGCGAATCCTCAGGAAAACGCATGAACGCATAATCAAAAGCTTCATGGACGTCATCGTAATGGCCGAGCTACTGAAAAGCCCCCTCAGCGGCTACGACGTCATCTCATACATCCACAACAAATTCAACATTCTCGTAAGCTCAGGCACAGTTTACTCACTCATGTACTCACTGGAAAGAAACGGTCTCGTCGAAGGCAACTGGGACGAAAGAAAAAGAACCTACAAACTCACCAATAAGGGCAAGAAAACAATAGAAACAATATTGAACGCGAATGATAAAATCAAACTCTTCATATCCAACATCCTAAACATATAGCAACATCATCTTGCAAGTTGCAAACACAAATTGCGCGAACTGCCAATTCAGACTCAAATAATTTTGAAAGCTCAACAGAAGCACAGGTTTTGTAAAAGCTATAGGAATAAAGTCTGTGAGTGATGTTACTTTTTACGGCGTGTTCACTTTAACTCACCTCTCCGCGGATTAACTGCTCTTGTGTTTCGCGTGTTTTAAATATAGCTTTTAGCAACTGTTTCCAGTGGTTACACTTCCGTAAGCGTGAGATTTATGTCAGAAGAAATCGAACCTGAAAACGAAATTGAGGAAAGCGCGCCGCCGACGTCGACTAAGAAGAAGTATGAGTTCATAGAGGACTTGCCAGGAGTCGGACCTGCCACAGCCCAGAAACTACGCGAACTCGGCTATCACACTGTCGAGTCACTGGCTATGGCTACTGCCCGCGAACTGGAGCCCGTTGGCGTCAGCGAAAAAAAGTCTTTCTCGATAATCGGGGCAGCACGCTCCGCTATTGGTGTTGCCTTTGTGCGGGCTGACGAACTTTACAAAATGCGCCAAAGCGTTTTACGCTTAACATCTGGCAGCAAGCCCCTAGATGACATGCTAGCTGGCGGGTTGGAAACCCAGACTATAACCGAGTTCTACGGCGAATACGGCAGCGGAAAGAGCCAAATTTGCCATCAACTATGCGTTAACGTCCAGTTACCTCCAGAACGCGGCGGATTAGACGGCGCCGCATTGTACGTGGACACGGAAAACACGTTCAGGCTGGAGCGAATTGTGCAAATGTCTAAACATTTAGGTCTTGACCCAGAAGAAGCAGTTAAAAAAATCATCTACGCTGAAGCATACACTTCAGACCACCAAATGTTTCTTTTAGAGAACGCTGATGAAGTGATTAAAACAAATAATGTGAAGCTGATTATTGTGGATTCGTTAACTGCGCATTTCAGAAGCGAATACGTCGGCAGAGAAATGCTTGCGCCCAGACAGCAGAGGCTGAATAAACACATGCACAAGCTAATTGGCTTAGCCCGCGCGTTCAACGCTGTGGCGGTTGTAACCAACCAAGTGATGGCTAAACCCGATGTGTTCTTCGGTGACGCTGTGCACCCGATTGGCGGGCATATTGTAGGGCACACGAGCCACACGCGCGTTTACCTCCGCAGAGCGTCGCATGGTCCAGTGCGCATTGCCAGACTGGTTTCAAGTCCATATTTGCCCGAAGGCGAGGCAATACTTAAAGTAACCGAAAACGGAATAGAAGATGTCTCTGAAGAAGAGAAAACAACCAAGCGAGGTCGATAAAGTATGCCTATACCTCAAGCGTTAGTCACGCGGTACTTCCAGCTTCTCGTTAACAGGCAGTTTACGGAGGCGGATCGGGAGTTAGAGCGGATTAAGCAGAAAATGCATAAAACTGATTGGAACCGCGGCTACTTCCGAGCGTTATACGGTATGCATCTGTCGCGGAAGAGCGGCGGAGATGAATCGTTCCTTTCGAAGCTGGACTTCACCGATAGTGCAGCGGTACACGGATATAGACGCGAGTTTCTGGATCACACGAAGAATGGGCTTCACGGCGACTTTGACCGCGGCTACTTTTCAGCTTGGGCTGATTGCATGCGTGTTCTTGCCCGATTAGATGTGCCTAGTCCTAAAAACGGCAACGGCAAAGAGGACGCCAAGGACGCTGAAGAGAAAAAGTTGGAAACGTTGAGAAGCGATAAGAGTCAGGCCACTATAGCGAATTTTTTGCGGAATAAGAAAGAAGCGTAAGCTGTCAAGCAGCGGGCTTACAGAGGTGCTTGTAGAATGGAGTACATGAGTATCCAGAAGACTAGCCATGTGAAGAAGTATATGCCTATGCCTGTTGTCATGAGTTTTGACTGTTTTTCCACTTTGGCAATGAATTTGGCTTTGATGATGTAGTAGGTTATTAGATAGACGGCTAAGGCTACGGTTAAGCCGTTTATGAATGTAGTGTATGAGAGTGCGTCGCTCATCAGGGCTAATAACGTGCTTAAAGCGGCGGCAACTATGCCCAAGCCCAGTCTTAGCCAGTAGATAATGACTATCGGTTTCACAGTGCTCAATTCCTCGCAGATTATATTTAGAACGTACATTAAAAAGTTGCCTGAATATAAACTGTTTCCGTGTCCCGCTTGCTGTTGCTTGGTTTCTGGAGTTGAAGTGGCTTTTAGTGTACGAATTTTTCTTGTGTTTTATTACGTAACTGCCAACACGTGAGAACAGTTATTGCCATTATGATGCCTGAAAATAGAGCGTTAAACGGTTCAAAATTCGGCAATGCGAGAAAGTTGTTGGAGAAATGGAAAGTAACAGCTACCAAATAGAAGGGCAGGGGTCTTTTTGTAGCGATGCCGTAAGCGGTTATGGAAGTGCTTGCAGGATGAAAGAACAATCCAGGCAATCGTGCAAGAGGGTTAGCGCCCACCAGAAAAATGTAGGTGAGCATTTCTACAATGCCAAAGCCTAAGCCAACGAACAATGCAAGGTCGAAAATGGACCGCTCAGTTTCGCCGTGCCGATAGAAAAGAGGAAAAGCTTTAGCGAACTCTTCAATGAAAGGCGCGAAAACTGCAGTCGAAATCAAAGTAGCGTAGAATAAGTCAAAGCCTGCGAGAAAAGAGTTGGCAAATTGGGCAACAAAGAGAGTGAGAGGAACACTGGTGATTACTCCGCAGAGAAAAAAGAATAATTTCTCATCTGCGCTAGGTTTGTGAATTTTAATTACACATTCGCCTTGGCTCATCGCATCGTGCCCCAAGAAGTCGGCATTAGTAAATGGGCTGAATCATGTGTTAAAAGCTTTCGCAGAAACGCCTGAAGCTGGCTGCAAGAATGTTATTTATAGCCTCCGCGGTTATTAGATTCCAGAGCTTTGATGTGAAAAGCCTTGCCCAAGAAAGAAATCACAAGCTTCGACGTCTCCGCCGTAGTGCATGAACTAAATGAGGCGCTTGCGAACAGCCGCGTTAACAACGTTTACCAACTGGACGCTAAAACTTTGCTTCTGAAGCTTCATAAGACAGATGTGCCACCGCTGCGACTTGTGATGGAAGCGGGCAGAAGATTACATTTAACCAGTTACGCGTTGGAAACGCCGCTTGTGCCGCCTGCTTTTTGCATGGCGTTGAGGAAATATCTGCGCGGCGCATGGCTTGACAGTGTAGAGCAGTACGAGTTTGAACGCATAGTCATCTTCCACTTCAAAACCAAAGAAGGCATGTTGCAGCTTATTCTGGAGCTTTTCGGCGAAGGCAACATCATCCTAACAGACGAAAAAGGCACAATTCTGCAGGCTCTAGTTTTCAAGCGCATGCGCGACCGCAACATTCTCCGCGGCGAAGCCTTCCAGTTTCCGCCGTCCAGCGGAAAAAACCCCTTCAAGCTGACAAGGGAAGAGTTTGAAAGCGTGTTAAAAACGCTTGGCGATGTGGAAGTGGTCAGGGCGCTGGCACGCTCGTTAGGCGTAGGCGGAGTTTACGCGGAAGAAATCCTGCTCCGAGCGAATGTGGACAAAACTAAACACTGCAACGCCCTAACCAACGCTGAAGCCGATGCCATATTTGATTGCCTGCAAAGCTTACTTTCAGCACTTTCCAGCTTCAAAATTGAACCCCACATCGTTTTAGCTGAAGACGGCAACTTCCTCGACACAGCACCATTCAAGCTAAAGCGCTACGAAGCTTGTACAGTTCAGGCTTACAAGAGCTTTAACGAGGCGTTAGACGAGTTTTACGTGAAAACCACTGCCGCTGAAAAAGCCGGGGCAAGCACCGAAGTGAAAGGGCTACAGCGAGAATCAGAAAAACTCAAACGCGTCATCGCTGAACAGGAACAGGTAGTGCGTGAAGCTGAAGGCAAAGTGGCACGCGACAAGTGTATTGGCGATGTTATTTATGCGCATTCAAGCGAGGTGCAAGCGTTACTGGATAAGTTTTCAGCTGCAAAAATGGCTGGGAAAGACTGGAACACCGTTATCGCCGAGGTTTTAGCGGCTAAGCGTTCTGGAAAAATGCCTGAAGCGCTTGTTGAATCGTTTGACTCGCGGAACCTAGCAGCTAACTTATGCGTTGATGACTTGCGGTTCAGTGTGAACTTGCGCAGGACACTGTTTGAGAATGCTGCCGAGTTTTATGAGCGGGGGAAAAAAGCGAAGCAGAAGGCAGGTGGCGCAGTGGCAGCGTTGGAGGAGTCACGGCGTAAATACGCTGAAGTTGAGCAGAAGTTGCGTGAAGCTGAAGCGCTGCAACGGGCTAAGCCGGCTGAAGCTATAGAAGAGCTTGTTAAACGCAAAGTTGAGGGCAAACAGTGGTACGAGAAGTTCCGCTGGTTCACTTCATCCGACGGCTTCTTGATAGTTGCGGGAAAAGACGC
>CAZDLK010000028.1:0-26338 GCA_964506435.1 uncultured Candidatus Bathyarchaeia archaeon
GCCAAAATCATCGTATCCAACGGAAACAAACCAGCATTATGCAAATTAAGCAAAACAGTAGTCAAACCGAAACCCAATAAGCCAAGCGGAGCAGGATTAGCCAATTTCTCACTCATGCAATTCACGCCTTCAATCATTAAGAACTGCTGTTTTGAACACTTATGCATAATAAGCTTTTCTGTAAACAAACACCCACTAAACCAACATAGCCCACGCTACAAGCCATGAATAACATGCATAACAATCACCAAGTAAAACGTCAAAGCCAAAGCAGGGTGAAGAAAACGCATATGCCGCATAAGCCTCTTACCTACACCCGAAACCAAAACCATCCCCGACGCCACAAGCAGAATCATCGCTGCATACAACACAACGCCAGTACCCAAATCAGGATAACTACTCGCAGGTCTAGTCACCTGATGTGCAAAATGAATAGAAACCAGCAGCACAGCCAACAAATTCCCCACAACATGCAAAAACAGCGCTTTCCGCATGCGATGGGGATGCCGCCGCTTCACAAGGGGATAAACAGGCGTGGCAAAAGCAATATACAAGGTACCAGCCCAACCAATCCAATGCACCGCAGAATGGCTAACGCCGAACAAGCTAACTTGGAAATATGGAATGCGAAAAACACCTAGAAAAATCAAACCAACAACAATAACAGTAATAATCACTATTGCAGACGCTAACAAAACTAAAGCCTTTTTCAAAAATCACACCCCAAACACGCTTAGATATTCTGCAGTATAATAACAATTTAAATTATTCGCAAAAAAGAAAAAACAAAAGTAGCCCTGCCCTTCAGCAGGCGCTACTACCACGCGGCTACTTCCACTTCCACAGCTTCTTATTCATCGTAAACTCAGGCAACACAAACAACGCCAACGCAGCCACAGCAACAACATACGCCAAATCAGTCAAACTCAACGGCACCAAATGGAACAACTGCTGCGTAATCGGAATATACGTAATCCCCAACGTCAAAGCCATCGACACAACCTCCGCAATCACAAAGAACTTGTTCTTGAACGCATCCCTGCCCATCCGCCAAACACTACGCTTCTCCGAACGACAATTCCACACCACCAGCAACTCAAACACGGCCGCCTGAACAAACGCCGTCGTCGTCGCCTCCTCATACGTCAACACCCGCGCCGCCTCATCAATCACACCGTTAATCATCCACGGATGCGAAGGCCATATGTAATACTCCAAGCAGAACACCAGAACAGTACCGACAGACTGCAGTATGAAAGACAGCACTATGAACCTGCCCATCCCATGCAATATGCCCTCATCTGGCTTTCTAGGCGGTCTATCCATCACGTCAACATCAGGCGGGTCAGTAGCCAACGCCACAGCAGGCGCACCATCCGTCACCAAGTTAACCCACAAAATCATCGCAGGCAACAAAGGCAACGGAAACAACTCAGGACCAAACAGCCCGCCCAAAATCGCAAACGCACCTATGACTAATAACTCGTCAAAGTTGCACGCAATCAAGAACCGCGCATACTTACGAATATTATCATAAATAACCCTACCCTGCTCCACAGCCTTCACAATCGTCGCAAAGTTATCATCCGTAAGAATAACATCCGAAGCTTCCTTCGTAACATCAGTCCCAGTGATGCCCATTGAAACGCCCACGTCAGCAGCCTTAATCGCAGGAGCATCATTCACACCGTCACCAGTCATAGCCACGATGTGACCTTTCTTCCTCCAAGCGTTAACGATCTTCAGCTTATGCTCAGGCGACACACGAGCGTAAACGCTGACTTTTTCAACTTCATTCTCGAACTGCGCGTCGCCAAGCGCATCCAACTCAACGCCAGTCAACACCAAATCGCCTTCGCGGAAAATCCCCACTTCCTTTGCAATAGCAACAGCCGTAAGCTTGTGGTCACCAGTAATCATTACAGTCCGAATCCCCGCCTTCTGGCAAGTCTTATTCGCCTGAATAGCCTCCTCACGCGGCGGATCAATCATCCCCTGCAAACCAACAAAGACCAAATCTTGCTCCAACGCATTATCCTCAAGAGTCTCTGCAGCACTGGACAACCGTTTATATGCCATAGCCAACACACGCAAAGCATTACTCGCCAACTGCTCATTCGCCTGCAACACTTTATCAGCCTTAGCCTGCGTCAACTTCACTTCCTTCCCATTCTCAAGCACATGCGAGCAAAGCTCCAGAATAGTCTCAGGTGCACCCTTCACGTAAGCAACAACATCACCTTGCGGCGTTTTATTCAGAGTAGTCATACGCTTCCGCTCAGAAGTAAACGGAATCTCACGCAAACGCGGATAAGCATCATCCAAAGCCGCCTTCGCAAACCCAGCTTTCTCAGCAGCAACAATCAAAGCACCCTCCGTGGGGTCACCGAAAATCTCCCACAAATCCTCGGCATCCTTCTTCTTCCGCAACTGCGCATTGTTACACAAAGTGCCTATTCTCAGCAGGAGCTCCGCGTCACCCTCAGGCTTCGCAACAGCATCACCCATCTTGAACTCGCCTTTAGGCGCGTAACCAACACCAGTAACCTCCAAAAACTTCCCATCAGCGTACATCTGGCGCACAGTCATCTCGCCCTTCGTTATAGTGCCTGTCTTATCGGAACAAATCACCGTAACAGCGCCCAAGCCCTCAGCCGAAGACAACTTGCGCACAAGCGCGTTCCGCTTCGCAAACTCTCTTGCCCCAAGAGCCAACGCCACAGTCACAATAGCAGGCAGCCCCTCGGGCACAGCGGAAATCGCCAAAGAAATCGCAGACATAAACGCCAAAATAAACCCATCAACATTCAAAACCCCAGAAACAACCACATCAAACGCTTCGAGAGCGAAAATTAGAACACAAACAGCAACTACAACCTTAGCAAGTTTACTTGCGAACTTGTCCAGCTTCTTCTGCAACGGCGTCTCTTCTTCCTCAGCCGTCTGCACCATCTCAGCTATTTTGCCGAACTCCGTGCTCATGCCCGTCGTGGTTACAACGGCTCTTCCGCGTCCATAAACAACATGCGTCGCCGTAAACAACGAATTACGACGCTCAGAAAGCCCAGCATCAACCTTCACAGGCGCCACATCCTTATTCACAGGCGCCGACTCACCAGTTAAAACCGCCTCGCTGGCTTTAAGCTCAATCGCCTCAATAATACGGGCATCAGCAGGAACTTGGTCACCTGACTCCAAAACCAGAATGTCGCCAGGCACAATCTCTTTAGCAGGTATAATCACTTCCAGCCCGTCTCGAACAACACGCGCTTTAGGCGCAGTCAGCTTTTTCATAGCCTCAATCGCCTTTTCAGCGCGGTACTCCTGAACAAAGCCCGTTATAGCCACCAAAATGACGATGGCACCTATGATTATCGCGTCAGCCATAGCTTCCATGAAACCTTCCTCTGCGCCCGTAATCACATCGTAGTACCCGATGGCCGCAGAGAAAATGGTAGCCACAATCAAGAGAATGATGAAAATGTCCTTAAACTCGCCGAGGAACATGCTGAGCGCGGATTTGCGTTTCTTAGCAACCAACTCGTTGGCGCCATATTTTTTCAGTCTTTCTTGAGCCTCTTGCGAGGTTAATCCTTCATGCGTAACATCTAATTCCCGCATAACATCGTCAATTTTCTCATTGTGCCAAGTTTTGGACATTTTTTCGCTCCCCTCAGTCACTTAGCAATATTGGCTTCGATATTTTTAGGTACAGTGGTTTTAACCTTTTCGTTCGCTTTTCAGGAAAACAAAGGCTAATAAGCAAGTTCACACAAAATCCCCCCGCGATTTAGAAATAAATCTAAGAAAATTGACGGGCAAGGTTGAAAAGATATGATGTTTGAACCATGGTTAATAGCACCAATAGCTGCATTAATTTCAATCGTTGTTGGACTGTACTTCTATCGATACGTGGATAAACAAGACAGCGGAACCGAAAAAATGCAGGAGATATCCGACGCTATCAGAGCGGGCGCACGTGCCTTTCTGAAAAGGGAATACACTGTGCTGTTCATGTTCGTCGCGGTAATCGCCGTTTTACTGCTACTCTTTCTGCCAACGCCAATTTGGGCGGGTGACCCAATAAAGAACGTGACGATAACGCTTTCGTACATTTTTGGCTCCGCTTTCTCTGCACTGGCTGGATACCTAGGCTTAACCATCGCTACGAAAGCAAACGCGAAAGTTGCTAACGGCGCCCAGCAAGGCTTGAACAAGGCTTTTCCAATAGGCTTCCGAGGCGGCGCAGTTATGGGCATGTCAGTCGTCGGCATAGGCTTACTCGGCGTAAGCGTTGTTTACGCCCTCGCTGGCTTGTCACCTGCAGAGGAAGTCCCAGCTATTCTAGCTTACAGCTTCGGAGCAAGCTCTCTTGCGCTCTTCGCTAAGGCAGGCGGCGGCATCTACACCAAAACAGCCGACATAAGCGCTGACCTAGTGGGCAAAGTTGAACTTGACTTGCCTGAAGACGACCCGCGGAACCCAGCAGTAATAGCTGACAACGTAGGCGACAACGTAGGCGACGTTGCAGGCATGGGCGCAGACTTATTCGACTCTTATGTAGCAAGCATCGTGGCTGTGATGATTCTCGGAGCGGCTATTTCCCTCAGCGCAGGAGTTCAGTACATACAAATCCCACTGGTGTTCGCTGCTGTAGGCATATTCGCCTCCATAATCGGGTCTTTAACTGTCAGAATCGGACCAAAAGGCAATCCTGGAAACGCTCTCAATATGGGAACGTACATAACCTGCATTATATTCAGCGTTCTAACCGCGGTAACTACGTACTATATGGGCTATGACTGGCGAATCTGGGGCGCTGCCGTCATCGGCTTGGTTGGAGGAGTAATCATCGGCGTAACTACAGACTACTTCACGTCAGAGGACAAAGCACCAGTAATTAAGACTGCCGAAGCATCAAAAAGCGGTCCTGCAATCAACATAATCACTGGCTTCTCATACGGTCTCCGTAGCATAATTCTCCCGCTAATCGGCATCGGCATCGCAGCAGCAATTTCATATCTGCTAGTTGCACCCATAGCGGCGGACTTAGGTCTGGGCTCAGCTGAGACCATAGCCTTCGGAGTATTCGGAATTTCCATGGCTTCCGTTGGAATGCTCTCCATTGTTGGCTTAACCGTTTCCAATGACGCTTACGGACCAATCGTTGACAACGCCAAAGGCGTAGCCGAGCAAGCAGGACTCAGCGAAGAAGTAATCGCCATCACAGACCAACTTGACGCAGCAGGCAACACGGCAAAAGCGATAACTAAAGGATTCGCAATCGGCGCTGCAGGATTGACAGTAATTTCACTGCTGGCGGCTTTCCAAGAAATCGCTTCGAAATCTGGACCTGCTCCAGTTTTTGACATCATGAACCCGCTGGTTTTGATGGGCGCTCTCATCGGCGTGGCTATCCCCGCGGTGTTTTCTGCGATGCTCATGTTAGGAGTAGGCCGAAACGCGGAACGAATGATTGCTGAAATCAGAAGACAATTCAAAGAAATCCCAGGACTAAAAGAGGGCAAACCAGGAGTTAAGCCTGATTACGCAAAATGCGTTGACATCGCAACTGTCGGCGCCATTCGCGAACTGCTCCCTGCAAGCATTGTCATCATCATTGCAACGTTGGCTATAGGCTTCATCGGCGGAATCCATGCCTTAGGCGGCTTCTTGGCAGGCGCCATACTATCAAGCCTGTTGTTAGCTCTGTTGATGTCAAACGCTGGCGGACTCTGGGACAACGCTAAGAAACTGATTGAATCAGGCAAATTCGGCGGCAAAGGCTCCGAAGCACACAAGGCAGCTGTGGTCGGCGACACGGTTGGCGACCCATTCAAGGACACTGCTGGCCCATCGTTGAACACGATGATTACGGTAATGTCGCTGGTTGCTTCGCTGTTCGCATCGTTGATCATACAGTATAATTTACTAGGCTTCTTAGGGATAGCATAGCCTTTTCCCACTTCCCTCTTTTTTGTTTCAAACTTTATTCCTAAATGCAAGCGCACTTTGTCAAAATAGCAAACGTGCACAACGGAAACCCCAGCCAAACGACAACAGAGAGTTTTAAAAAGAAACAACAGCAATAAACAAGCATCACTGACAAAATACGCAGCAGACAGGTGTCCTCATGAAAATTGGTAAAACCCTGTACGTCACTGACCGAGAAGCCTGGCGCAACTGGCTTGCAGAGCACTATAACAGCGAAAAGGAAGTTTGGCTTCTGTTCACTAAGAAAGCAAGCGGGAAGCCGCGGATACCCTACAACGACGCTGTTGAAGAAGCACTGTGTTTCGGCTGGATTGACAGCACCGTGAAAAAAGTTGACGACGTGTTCTATGCCCAGCGATTCTCTCCGCGAAACCACCGAAGCGGCTACTCACAATCTAACAAGGAGCGATTAGCAAAACTCTTGCAACAGGGCAAAGTGATAGAGCCAGTGCGTGCAGCACTTGGAAACGATTTCAACACAGACTTTGCAATGCCGCCTGATATTTTGAAGGAAATAAAAGCCAACAAGACAGCATGGGAAAACTACCAGAAATTCTCACCTGAATACAAACGAATCCGCATAGCCTTCATCGACCGATCAAGGAAACGACCAAGCGAATTCAAGAAGCGGCTAAACTACTTCTTGAAGATGACTGAGGCGAACAAGCAGTTCGGGTTCGGCGGAATACAAAAATACTACAACAACCCAAAAAGAGACTAAATGCGCATATAGCACCTCTGTAATGATGATAGTGCCAAGGACAGGTTTGCTGAGGCTCCGGACAGCGCACACACAAATTCAAAGGAGAAAAAGACAAATGCGCTAACGATGAAAACATCGTTTTTCTGCCCGGAACCCTCTCAGCCCCGTCCTTCGTTATCTTCTCCCTTACGCGTTAGTTCGAGTTGCCTACTGATGACTCACAAAAAGAGGGAAAGTGAAGATTGGCTTGAGCTTCTTCTACCGCTTTCTAAGCAACAACAGCGCACCGACTATAGCGATTGCGATGATTACCACGATACCCATGACGACAATAATCCATGTAGTGTCAATCGGCTGCGGATACGTAGGTGGCGGTTCAACAACGGCTTCATCCACGACGAAAGCGGTCTCATCAAACGAACCGTAATAGGCGTTAGAGCCAGCAAACGAAGCATAAACAACGTATTTGCCTGGAATGTCGGGTTTCCACGCGAAACTGAAAACGCCGTTCGCATCGCTGGTAGCCGTGCCGATGTTCCTGTAGTTGCCGTTTTCGTCAAGAACGTCTATTTTTACTGGAACGCCAGTAGCGTTCGCGGGACAGCCAAACTGTTTATACACGTACAGCATCCATTCACTCATGCCCTCGTCAGCCACGGCAGGAACACCATTCGGAAAACGCATCATCAAAGCATCACTTGCCGTGCCAGGCGATATATCTGTAACTGTGCCTTCGATGACTACGCTGCTGCCTTGCACGGAAGATTTAGGTCCTGCTAATACTGTTACTTTGCTTGGTCCTTTGCCTATGGCGTAGATTTGTTGATCATAAGTATCCATAGTAGCAATTATGCTGTCACCCATCACCGAATTTCCGCCCCAGCGTGTTGCACGGAACATGCCGTTTACTCTCCAGATTTCAGTGCCATCTGTGGCATTAAGACATATGAATGGTCCGCCAGCCGGCAGAGGCATGTTGGCAGAGTGTTCAGCAGTGCCTACATAGACTTTGCCATCAGCAATTACCGTAATCCAGCCCCACCAGTTGTTGCCAGTTACAGTTTGGTGGTATGGGTCAATCATGGGGTATGTCCACGCAGTTTTTCCTGTTTTGAGATCATAGCCATACACTATGCCGCCAACGCCTACTGAGACGAGTTTGCCGTAGGCGAAGTACCACGTATGCTCTGCATTGCCCCAGCCGTAAGCGTCTGACCAATATTCAGAATCGGTTGCCCATAGATAACGTCCGTCCTCTACGCTGAAGCCATAATGTTTTCTTAGTTCTTTGGACCATACCGCAATGACGCCGTCTTTGACTTCGTCGGTTGCTCCAGTGTAGTGCAGAGTGTTGTAGCCTGCTAGCCATTCGCTTGGTGCCGCCCATGTTGTGTCGAAAAGCTTTGATGCGGAAGTGGAAGTAGGATTCAAATCTTTGGTGCTTAATGCCCAGACTCTGACGCGTGTTTGGTTGAAGTCGATAGACACTACTCGGTCAGGATAAACTTCCAGTACTGGTCCAGAGAATCCAGAACCCGCTGTCAATCCTAAAGGAATTGATACGTTCCATGTGTAGGAGTTTGGATCCGATGCATTCCATGTTTGTTTGTGAACAATTCTGCCCCAGCTGCCTAGGTCAGCGCCAGGAGCGTAGCCGCCTTGAGCGGTTTGTTGTCCGCAAGCTGTTGAGTTCCAAAGAGCCATCCAGCCATTAGCATAGTCCATTACGTAGATGAGGATTTCGCCGCTCGGACCCCAAGTTTGGATGCCTGAAGGCACATTAATCATGGCCCACTGCCATTCACCTGTGAATGGGTCATACGCATTCCAAGTTGAACCACTTGTATCCCATAGGTAAGTGAAGACGCCAGCGTAGTTGAAGCTGTTGAAGTAGAGAATTTGGCCGAAGGATAGGTAGGTATCGTTCTTATACCACAGTTCTTTGCCTGTGTGTAGGTCGACTGCCATGATTCCGTTTGTTTCGGTTGCGCCGCCCATGGGCGAGCCAGCTACGTTGTAGTAGAGTATGCCGTTCATTATTACTGAATTTGCCCATTTGCCTTCGTAGGCGTCTCCTGTTTCAGATGACACTGGCTCTTGGTTGCTACCCCACAGTCCCCCAGTTAAGCCGCCTGTTGTCAGTGGTTTTGACCATAATACGTGGGCTGTTTCAGGCGCGTAGTCGTTGTAAAGTGCCACATCATTTTTTGGTCGATTCACCCAGTTTCCTGTAATTGTGTACCATGCTCTGAGTTGAGGGTCTACAGGACGTGACCAATAATATTCTGGAAGAGGTTGGGTAGGATATACTGGTAGCGGTTCTGATTGTACAACAAGGTCTATTGTCTCGCTGGTGCTGGCTTCCATTACTGTGCCTTGAGGTATGAATGCGCCTCGTTCAAGGTCATACATGTCAGTTGGCATGGGCTGTTCGGGGAAGTGAGTCGTTAGTTTGTATGTGCCAACTTGGTCAGGCGTATACGAAGTAATGCTTCCGCCTGTCGAGTCTGTTGTATATGGTCCTAGTGTTTCTGTATCGTTATTCGGTTTAACGACTGTCACGGTTATACCTGTCCACCCATCATAAACACTTGCCAATGCCTGCAGAATTCCAAATCGGATTATAGTTGGCTGTCCTTGTCCTACGGGGTTGGGAACGGCTTCAACGAAGGCATAGGTTTTCATTGAGGAAGGCACTTGCGCTTGGGTTGCGGGAAATGTCATTGAAATCGAAGCTGCAAAGAGCAATAGAAGCAACGTCACAGCTACTTTTTTAGAATTTCCCATATGCATTTTTCTTTTCTCCTTTAATTGTTAGCGATATTTCTACCGCTAATTATTTTAATAGTATGCAGAAGTTTATAATGCTTATGGAGAAAGCAAACATCAAAGTTTGACCCGTGTTTGTTCCAAAATGATGGATTGGCGGTGTCGAGAGCAGGGTTTGAACTTCAGACTCGCGTCGGACTCGCCAACGATGCGTTTTTCTCCACAGTCTCCATCCCCCTTTTTCCTCTTGATCTGCATTTCAGATTCGAAGTAGTATGAGTATGTCTGTGACTTCAACGAGACCCATTTTTCACAAAAACGCAAATAGATCATATACAAAAATGTAACTTGAAGGAATTGCGTTGGACCACTGAGAATTGCTGCAACAGGAAAAATCAAAGCCTACGAAGACGCATAGAATATTTGCTAGCCAGAACCCAAGGCTGAAGCTTTATGCCATAAGTATGGCTCCATAGCGCGCTACCTGTGGTGTATTAGAATCAACTTCCAGTTTTTCCGAAATCTCAGTCAGCAACTTGTGGCATTCCTGCTGGTTTTTGCAGGCTTGCAGCTGCTTGCGCTCAGAACCTAGAAGAGACGGATCTGATCCGCCGCTCACTAGAACTTGGAAGTGCAGGTTTTCCTTTTTGCTGCATAATTGGGAGTTGTATACCTTGTTTATGTAACTGGAAGTATAAGCACCGACCAAAAAAACTGCAACACGCCTTCCATTATCAAGCTTGTCACATAGCTCCATTAATTCATCCCCGCGAGGCTCCCGCGGATAATTGGACACGATAATAACTTTGCTTCCTTGCTGGTTCCTCCACATTGTCGTTTCATTGACCAACCAAGAGTAACTACAATTGTTATTCCACCGCACAACGTAACTCTCCTCAAGATGACTTGCCTGCTCTACAAATGGACTGGCAAACCTTTCCCAACCAGCAGCAACCAGTACACGGTCTGGAGAATTGGCATTTATCACATTTATGATGTGGTCTCGTATCTCCTGTTCTGAACCAAAAAACAGCATATTAACATCTCCATTTGACCACGAACTGTCTGCTTCAGATTTTAAAACGTTTTTTGCACCAGACAACTCCGAACGTTCAGGAATAACTTTGGTAGGTGCAACTTGTTTCTGACCTTCAGTTTTCGGGGGGGTCAAAAGCTTGCTGATCTCTGCTATTTTCTTTATAGCCCAGTCATTACTGGAATTTAGTTCAGCAGACTTTTGATAGCAAGCTAAAGCTTCCGTGAAGCGATAAAGCCTCTCCAAGCATAGTCCTTTGTTATACCAAGAGACAGAATCTTGCGGGTCAATCTGCAATGCCTTATCAAAACTATTAATCGCCGCCTCAAACCGGTTCAAGTCAATGAAAGCAAGGCCTTGATAAACCCAAACTGCATTCACATTCGGGTTAATCTGGATAGCATTGTTGTAACATAATATGGCTTCTTCGAGCCGTCCAAGCTTTCGCAGGCTACCAGCCTTGTTAAAGTGTGGGTTCTGAGAGTTAGGGTTAATCGCAATGGCCTTGTTGAAGCATTCTATAGCCTCCTCAAAACGGTTGAGCATGAAAAAACCAAGCCCTTTATTGTTCCAAGCGTCAACATAATTCGGATTTAAGCGCAACGCTTCAGTATAACAATTTATCGAATCTAAATAGTTGCCTTTTTCATAAAGCGAAAAACCCTTGTTAAACCAGAAAGTAACATCATTATTGCTACTGTCTGATGCACTCAGCATGGATCCCCTTTGAAACGAAGGGGCAAAACCCCTTCTTATAGTTTATGTTAAGTAACATAAGCAATACCGATTCACCGCTTCCTAAGAATCACTTTTCCCACGCTAAGACACTGGAAAGCAACCATGGAATACGCTAAAACCAAAGACATGCTCCGCGTCATGCAAGTACTAGGCTACAAGAACATCAAAAACACCTTACTATACACTCAGCTAATACATGCAGAGAAAGACGGCGAATTCACTTGCAAAGTAGCCAAAACATCCAAAGAAATCCAGAATTAATAGAGCTAGGCTTCGAATACATATGCTCCAAGGGAGACCTAAAGTTCTTCAGGAAGCGAAAATGAAAATGTCGCGGGCTTATGGGAAAATGATGTTGTGGTGCCGAGGGCAAGGTTTGAACCCCGGACCAATGGAGATATCACCACCGATTTTCACGCAAACTCCCTTTTTTAACAGTACTTTTTGAAACATTGTTAAAGCAGTAGACGAAACTGGCTCAAAATTTTGATAAAAAAGGAGTTGCAACAGCTTTTTTTCGTGTACAAAAGAAAGGCAAAAAGAGAAACAGAAAAGGGCATGTTCATGCTGTGGGGGATGGTTGTGTTCATACAAAACGGTGTTACAGTTGCAGACCGCCATAGTTTTCTTGAAAAAAGATAAGTAACAGAATAAGCATTGAACCTTTGAGGGCTATTATGGGTGAAGATTCTGGTTTGATGCCTGTTTCTCGTTGTGGAGTTAACTGTGGCTTGTGTGTTGGCTTTTTTGGCTATAATCTGGATGGAACAAAAAAGGATGCACCATGTGGTGGTTGCCGAACCCATGAAGATGTTTGCGGGTTTGTGAAAAATAACTGTAAAAAGCTCGCACCAAAAAGTGAAATCGCATACTGTTTTGAGTGCTCAGATTTTCCCTGTGAAAATATGCAAAAAGCCGACAAACACTACAGCCAAAAATACGACGCAAGCTTAATCGAAAACTTGACGTACATCAAAACAAACGGATTTGAAGCTTTCACCAAACGGGAAAAACAAAAATGGAAATGTCCAACCTGCGGTGGAGTAATTTGCATCCACACTAAACGATGTTACACATGTAACCCGTAGTGAACATCCAAGCCTGCACCTAAACGCTCCTGAAGCAAAACTGTTTCTGCATTTTCATCTTTAATTAGAATACCGTTCTCGTGTCTTGTTCTAGAATTTGGGCTATTGCCCGAAGACTTAAAGTGTCACAAATTTTTTCAACTATCTGAACCGATTCTTCATCTTTTCCTGCTATTGCCCCTCTTACTAAGTAAGGGTTAATGTCTCGGTCGTATGCACCAAAATATGTGGCTAAAACACAATGCAACGCACTGAGACCAACAAGAATCACTGTGTCGCATTGTTTGTCTCGCACCAGTTTTTCCAGTTCAGTTTTGTTGAAAGCGTTTTGATGAGTCTTTACCACTTTGGAGTCAGTTGATTTTACTTCTATGTTAGAAAAAAGTTCAAACCCCTTTTTTCCGGGTTCGATTCCTTTTTCTGGACAAGACTGGCAAGTGAATATTATTGGAGCCCCTGCTCGTCGAAATATGGAAATCGCTGTAATCATGTTGTTGACGTGCTCATGCACTGAATTTTTTAGGCTTTCAGATAATTCCAGCCACCCATTTTGTGGGTCAATTACTACTAGCACTGGTTTCATGTTACGTTACTCCAGTTGGTTAACTAATAACAAGTTCCAACCTCAAACAGGAACAGTTTCTGTATTGAGGCTTTGGATTCTGTTTTTTCATTGTTTTTTCCCCTTTGGTTTAGTTTTTTCGTTTTTTTCTTCTAAAAGGGCGTCGACGTTCAGGTAAATTTGTTGTAGCTCTTTTTTCATTTCTTCTGTTGCGTTCCACATGTTGCGTTGAATAGCTTCCAAAAGCCGCTCAGCCATATTCTGTAAGGCATAAGGATTAACGTCCTTTAGCCATTCTTGCATTTCTTTGTCTAGAACGAATTTTTCTGCTAAATCCTCGTACATCCAGTCTTCGATGACTTCTGCGGTTGCGTCCCAACCCAAAACGTAATCCATCTGTTCCGAGAACTGTGCCGCTCCGTGGTATCCGTGCTTTTTCAAGCCTTCAATCCATTTAGGATTGACTAGCCGAGCACGGAAACAATATTTGATTTCTTCAGCAGTGGTTCTGATTTTCACTCGGTCGGGGTCAGAGCTGTCCCCATAAAATGAGCGCGGGGCTTCTCCTTTGATTGTTTTTATGGCTACGTCCATTCCAGCATGATACGAGTAAGTGTCGTCAAGTTGCAGTGCATCGTATTCGCGGGTGTCCATGTTCTTCACGGTCAGGTCAACTGTTGCCAGTCTGCGTTCGAACTGTTCACGGGAACTAAGGCCAAAGTTTTTCTTGCTGTAAACATAACAGCCCCAATCAATGTAGATTTTTGCTAGGTCACTTTGGTCTTTCCAGTTTTTGGATTCAATCGCATGGTTAACTCCTGAACCATAACCGCCTGGCATGTCGCCAAAGATTCTGAAACAAGCTTCTTCTCTTGCTTTTTTTGCATCTACTCCTTCTTTTACCCGTTCTGCGACTTCAGATTCGACATGTTTTACTATGTAGTTTTTGTCAGATTTTTCCTTGAGACTAGCAACCAAAGCAACTGCATCGTCAAGGAGGTGAACAATGTTGGGGAAGTTATCCCTGAACAAGCCGCTTATGCGGACTGTTACGTCAATTCTTGGTCGCCGTAGTTCTTCAAGGGGGATTGGTTCAATGCCTGTAACTCGTCCGCTTGATTCTTCCCAGACTGGTTTCAGTCCCATCAAGTACAGGATTTCTGCTACGTCGTCTCCATTGGTTCGCATGCAGTCCGTTGCCCAGACAACAATGGCAACTGTTTCAGGGTATTTCCCTTCTTCTTCCATGTAACGTTTCAGTAGTGCATCTCCTAACTCCCTGCCAATTTTCCATGCAGCTGTTGAGGGAACACACCTTGGGTCAATAGAGTAGAAATTGCGTCCAGTGGGCAAAACGTCAGCGTTTCCTCGTGTCGGCGCCCCTGACGGCCCAGGAGGAATGTATTCACAGGCACAACACGCAAGACTGTTTGTTATTTCGTCGGTTGTCGCGTTTAAGGCTGGAACAAGAAAACTAGAAATATACGCTAGACATTTTCGAAGCTTAAAGCTAGTTCCACCAAGAACTTCCTTTAGTATGCCGTCGATGCTTTCTTGGTTAAAGTCTGCAGCGTGATATTTTTCCATCAGTTCAAGGGCAAGAAGATGCAAGTCGTTGATTACATCGCCGTTGATTCTTCCATCAGCACGCAATTTGCCTCTGTTTGCCGACAAAGCGTTGTAGTCGTAGCCTTTCAGTTCTGCAATGGATTCTCGTAAAGAGGGTACACCGCCATTGTTCAGGCGAGTTAATGCAACTAGAAACTCTTCTAACGCAGAACCCGTTGGGGGTTCACCCATTATGTGTATGCCGTCGCAAATCTGGGTGTCTGACAGCTCATTTAAGTAACCATGGAGGCGCTCCAAAAACCCATCAAAATCTGCAAAAGCCTCCTTGGGTGTGACGTCAAGGTCACGGTCCAAATTGGCAGCAACTACTTTGTCCAGGATCATTTTTGTCAATATTTTTACTTTGCCGGGGTCAGAAATTTTGGCGCGGTAATACTCGTTTAGCTGTACTTGAATTTTTGCTAGTTCTTCGTAGCTGTCTGCGTTGTGCATTACTGGAATATTGTAGTCAACAATGCAGCAGTAACTTCTGCGTTTTGCTCCAGTGCCTTCTCCGGGGTCGTCAATAAGGTAAGGGTAAACGTTAGGCAAATCAGAGATTATTATGTCAGGGAAACAAGAGTTAGACAATCCAACAGATTTTCCCGGTAGCCATTCCATGGTGCCGTGTTTTCCAAAGTGTATGATTACATCAGCTTTGAAGACGTCTCGAATCCAACGATAATAACAATGATACTGGTATGGTGGAGGAAGGTCGGGGCTGTGGTAAACTGATTCGGGGTCGGCTATGAATCCCCGAGTGGGTTGCAGGCCAATAAACAAGTTGCCGTTCAGTATTCCAGGAACCAACAGCGAGCCGTTATGGTTGAACAGTTTTCCCGGAGGGTTCCCCCACTGTTTTTTCAGTTTTTGCTGAACATCTGGAATCAACTCGTTAAACCATTCGGTATATTGTGAACCTGAAACTTTGTCCACTGTTCGTTCTGCCAGTTCGTCAGGACTTGACCACCGTTGGTCGTTGGTCAGTCCGCTGATTACGGTGTCCATTAGTTCTTGACCGTCTTTAGGAACAAAATCCAATTTGTAGCCTTGTTTTTTCATTTCGTTTAAGAAGTTCACTGCAGAAGCTGCACTATTTAGGCCTGCAGCATGGCCGATGTTGTCGTTTCGTGGGGGGTAATTGTGGAAAATTAGTGCGACTTTCTTTTTTTCTGGGGGAATATGGTGCAGTTTTGCCCATTTTATGCTTAGACGAGCTAGTTTGTCTACTCGTTCTGGAATTGGTTTGTGTGAAACGTCTCGGGTGCCTGTCACTTTGTCTGCTGCGGATACGCACTTTGCTGCAATGGGCACCGTGATTATCATGCCGTCAAATTCAGGCATTGCTACGTTCCAAGCTACTTCCGTGAAGTTTAGTCCCAGAAGGCTGTTGTTCCATTCTTCAAAAGTGTTGTATGTTGCAATCGCTTTTAGAATGGGTACTCCAAGTTGACTAAGCAAATCATTAAGGGGCTCCGAGCCCATAAACGCAATGAGAGAATGGGCAAGGGCGCTGATTACCACGTCAACGAAGGTTTTTCCGTCTTTGATGAAATAGTTTTCAACTGCCCACCTGAAAGTTTTGGCTTTGCGGTGAATCCCAGAAAAGAACATGACATACGCGTTTGCTTCGTTGCGTTCAATGGCTTCTACTAAGGCTTTCACATAGGCTTCGTCTCCGCTTTTTTCTGGGTTACGATTAATCATAATGCCTACAGTTGGTCTGCCTGCAACGAACTTCTTTTCAATGTACTCGTTTAGTGTCTCCATGTACCCAAATTGTGGGTGATAAATTCCTTCCAAAGGCAGCTGTTTAGGGGGGATAACGTCATAGTTTTTGCCGTCGTAACGGTTTGCCAGAAACAGCAGAAGGTTTTCGATGTTTTCCTCTCCGCCGCATTTGATGTATTCATGGATTGTTTGGTAATCGTTTTTGTCAACAGTTGAAAGACCTACAAGTTCTTGGTCAACTTGAACTGCTGAAGCAAAAACAGGCACCTTTGATTCTCGTATGGCAGCCATTACGCGGTCAAAATCTTTGAAGGCTTTTCTGCCTCCCATAATGTGCATGACGGCAACCTGAGAGTTCTTGATGAAGTCAATGAACTCTTTTAGGCATTTTTGGTCCTCCAAGTCGTCCACACAACGGGGACAAACTTGGATTGTTGCGTTTTTCTTTTTGTTTAGACTTTTAACAGCCATGGTAACTAACGAAGTTTCGTTAGAGAGTACGATTAATGCGATTTTCATTGAGCTACAGCCTCTGCATAGTTGGATTATCCATCCAATTATATATTGCTTAGTTCAATAAACGTTGACAAGAGGTTGAATAACACATCAAACTCCAACAGTCAAAACAAAAACTGGAATCCAAACTTAACCAAAATTCCCTCAAAAATAGCCCACAAACTAGCAAACCCACGACTCAAAAAAATAACCTTCTACACTCTATGCCACGGGGAAGCCAAGAACTCATAGAAAACGGATTTGAATACGCATGTACCCTAGACGGCAACAATTCTTCAGGAAACGAAAATAATAGTGTCGCAGGTTTATTCCAAAATGATGTTGGTGGTGCCGAGGGCAGGGTTTGAACCGGCGACGACTCGGTCTTCAGCTTCGCCCCCAGCCACGAGAAGTAGCTAGGTCGAGCGCTCTCCCAGGCTGAGCTACCTCGGCACCCATTGCTGGGAGTGACCAAAAGCAGAAATGAGACAAAGAGTTTTAAAGGTTTCTGAAAGGAACCATAGTTTGACTACCCCATTGATTTTCACGTCAAGTTTTTATAAAACATCAAGGGCTCAACCAGTGATGGCGAATACATAAGCATACATTCAGTCAATTAACTGTTTAGAAAAGTCTAAAATATGTGCTTATTTGATCGACTGGTTGTCTTAAGCCAATTGCCAATGGCATAATTTCAAGTGTTGTTGCATTTCTATTGATATTAACTCTTTTCATCATGCCGTAAAACGATAATCGATGATGCCCAGACAATTCAACATACCCTGTCATTGAAACTATGTGTCTGGGATTATACGTCACCTTTGTTGTGATTATTTTATCTCCAATTTTTTGCTTGCTATATATGTATGGCATTTCTGAGACTTCGCGCTCTTTGTAAAACTGTGGCGACTTAAGCTCTTTTGAATAAAAAACCCTTATTCCCGCATACTGGAAAGCCTTCCAACTTTTCTATATTGTGCAAGCTTTTTTCCAATCCATTGTTTCCAGATTAATGAAATTCAGATTGTTGATTATAGTTTGCATCATTCTTTCTAAGGGCATTCTCTTGAAGAATGAGGGTGTGCTTGCCTCTGTAACATCTCGTTTAAGTCCCGTCACTTTTGCATTGTCTGCTGGATTGGCTATTTGGTTAAATATCATGTTAATTCTGGGTTCGTTCAAGTAACAATAAGCTATAACAGGTTTTTCAAAAGCGACTGCTGGAAAAGCTTTGCAAAATTCTGTCCAATCGTTTTTATATTTTCTGAGCTGAGACGACGTTATCTTACGTTCGAAATGTGAATTCTGAAGTTCTGCGCGCCTGTGACATTCAGGACAAAGAACCACTAAATTAGAGGGGGCGTTCCCTTTGGCTGAATTAATCTTTTTAATATGGTGTATGGATGCCACGGTTCTTTTGCACACGTTACAAGTGTGCCTAGATTCGACTAAAAGTTGGTCTGCAATACTTTTGGGAATAGGCGGTCTACGTTTCATGAAAAGGATTATGGACGTTTTGTTTTAAATTACTATCTATGCTCTAAAAGACTGATTTTTGCGATTGCAGATACGAGCGCTATGGTGAATTAACCAATTCAGGAAATAATTAATTATGACCTACAGGGTTTTTTGATTTAACCTTATTAGCATGCCTGGAATTTGAGAAGCCTATCTCTACCATCCATTTTCTAAGCATTTCTCTTCCGTAAAGCGCAACGTGAAATCCTTCTTTTTTGTTTCCTCTCTTTCGCGCCCTGAAATTTTGATTTAACAAAATATTCTCCAATTGGTCGGCAAGTTTTGTACTGCACGTTCTAAGTTCAATGGTTGGATAATTTGAGTTCGCATAGGTCTTCTTGCTGAAAAACAGTGTACCATCAGTATCCATTATTCCACGTAATGTCCATTTAGTGTACTCCCAACCTTTCTGAATTATAATGCTAGGTATCATTACTTTATGGGCTTTGCCTTTACCTGCGGGGAGTCCCAGCTCCACAAGAAACGAATAAGCCACTTTAGACTGAAGCCGCCACCTTAATCCTCTTTGGTGCACGCGCAACGGATACGGTTCCTTCTTGAATAAACGCCGTGAAATCTGGGCGAGATAATTGAAATATTCCTTGTCAAGTTGCGGGTGCCCCGTTATTTCAATTCTATACCGTGACCCGTCTGTCCACAAGTTGCCGTTTCCAATTATGGCTCCAGCTAACTCGCATAACTCGGAGGTGATTTCTATAATGGGTTTTGTAGCATCTGGCACAAATTTAGGTAGTCAATATCTTCTATTTGAAATCTTGGCTTTTCAGCAAACCTCCTGCGAAAATAAAGAAAACTCAAATAAACTGTTACACACAATATCTAAACAGTAAAGCAGAGTCGTATGGAATTCAAGGGAATAACATATGAGTAGCAACAGCAAATTTCGGAGATGCTACATCGCCGCATCTCCAAAGGACGAATTGTACCTTTTAAGATTAAAGAAACACCTTGAAAATCGTGGAATTGAGGTGAGCGATGCTTACAGTTTTAGTTTAAGAGACTATAGAGTAATAGGCCGAAATGAGTTCAGAATTAAACGTAGCAATTTCCTTATAGCCGTTGTATCACTAAAGAAACCAAATCCTAACGTTTTTTATGAACTCGGTATCGCCAGAGCTATGTGCAAGCCAATTTTTCTGATAATTCGCGATGAGGGCACTCTGCCTATGTCGATTTCAGAGATGACCTACGTGAGAGCCTCTCCGGCTAATATCGAAACAATATTTTACGGCTTAGACAAGTTTCTAAATGTTGTTATTGGCAAATATGGACAAAAGAAGGTGGGTAAACCAGACCAGGACATACCGTTAGAAGTTGAAGAGCCAATCTATGTTGAAGAAACAAAAATAGAACACGTTTTGCCTAAAAGCGGAAAAGAGCTTCTTGAAGCTTTGAAAGACTTGCTCGACAAACAAGGTATTGCCTACTCTGTAGAGAGGGTAAATGAATCGCATTATGATATGTCCCTTTGGATTGATTCTCTTGAATCATCAATTGGAAACCCAATTCTTGTTGAATTGAAGACTGGTTGTTTAACAGAAGAAATACTTTGTGAGACTGAACAAAGATTAATTGAATCTATAAAAACTGTGCATGGCAGAGGAGGATTACTCATCTATGCCGATTCAGGAGGAAGACATTTTCGACGTTCTAAATGGAAATCTCCTTTGATAATAAGGATTGATTTTAGGGCGCTGATAGGCGGGGCTGGTTATCGTCCCCTTGATGTAGTCATTCTTTCGGAAAGGAATCAAATTGTTCATTCTGGAGAATGACGGCATTTGGCGAAGTACTCCAAAAACAAAATTAGAGGATGCTTCACAGTTTCTGATTCAGCGCCGAATAATGCAGAGGGACGAACCACAAAGGGCAGAGCGTTAGAAGACCTTATTCGGTATATTTTTGAAAAGATTCCCGGTATTGCATTCACTGAAAGCAACCAGCAGAATGCTTTTTTGACAGAGGAGATCGACCTCGCCTTCTGGAACGATAGAGCCGCAAAAGGATTTGACTTCTTACCTAGCATACTGCTAGTAGAATGTAAAAACTGGTCAAATGCGGTCGATACAGAAGCAGTTGTATACTTCCTAGCGAAAATCAAGAGCAGAGGGTTGGACTTCGGAATTCTAATAGCAGCAAATGGTATTACAGGCGACCCTGCTCTACTTACCAGAGCCAATGTCGAAATTACTACAGCACTGGCTGGAGGAGTTCGTCTAATAGTGATAACTAGAGAAGAAATAGAAGCGTTAGCAACGACCAACGACTTCATAATACTTATGAAAAGAAAATTGTGCAAATTAATTGTTACTGGAGCAGTTCAAACTGTAATTGTGCGATAAGTCACAGAAAATACCCAGCTTGAGAGAATGATGCAAGATTGTTAAACAGGTGACCTTCTAGGCTGAGTTACCTCGGCACGCAGCTTTGGGAGTTACCAATTCAGAAGTGGGTTTAGGTGTTTTAAAGTTTTCTGAATCATCGCTTAGAGACGGATGACTGTTCGCTTGTGTTGGAAGTCTGAGTGTTTAATAGTTGCGAAAACGGCGACATAGCTTTAATAGTGCACATTGGTTTGTTGGCTTCAAGGTGAAACTGGATGAGTAAAAAGGCTATAGTTATTGTTGAATTGGTTGATGAAAGCGTCGCAAGCTCCAACGCTGCGATTGCGGAAGAGATGTTCCAGTGGTTCAAAGACGAACTGCTGGTTGCGCCATGGGTTAAGAAAGTGACTACGATTAGAGTGAAGGGCGATTAAGCGCCTAGTAATGCCACGTGGTTTGTTAGGAAATATCCTATTAACGCGCTGGTTAGAAAGCAGGCGAACATTATCAATCGGTCGTGCTTGTGTTCTCCTTCGAACTCGTCTTTTTCTGCTTTGTTCAACAGGTTGCGCCTCGCGTCTTATTTTGTGTCCTGGGAGGGAAAGGTTTTATGAAGGAGCAATCAATATTTGAAGTTCGGAATGGCACAGCAGGGGCCGGTCGTCCAGCTCGGTAAGACGTCGCCCTCACGCGGCGAAGATCACCGGTTCAAATCCGGTCCGGCCCACCACTAAACGCTTTTTAGTTAATGTTAGAATTGGGGTCTGTCAACATTCTCATTCTTCATCTGTCCCGCATCAGACTGGGACGGCGACATCATCCCCGTCTGAAACTGCGTCGTCCCAGTCTTTTATGGGTTGTGCAAAAAGGAGAAAAAAGAAAATGAACGAAAAAATAAAACAACTGTTGGAAGAACTCCAACAAACAACCCAAGAACCCGAAGATATAGGAAAAATGAACATAACCAACACAATGCTCTGGATGAAAAGCAACGCATACGAACCAACGACTATAAAGAGAGTAGCAAAAGAACTCAGACACTTAGAAAAAAACTGCAACACAAGCAGCCCAAAAGCAGTAAAAGACTTCATAGCCAACAAACAATGCAGCAACGCAAGAAAAACACGTACCCAGCCGCTCTTGAAAACAGCGTCTGCGATTGATGAGAGTTTTTAAATTGCACTCTGCACACTATACTGTTTTTTAGTGAGAGTATGACGGCAGCATCTTTAACTATGGGTAAGTTTATCGCCGCAATCGTAATTGCCATCATAGCTTCGAGCGCGATTTCCATTGGAGTTTCCACACAGTTAATGACTGGAACACAAGGACCAAAAGGCGATACAGGACCACAGGGACCACAAGGCGACACAGGCGATACAGGAGCAACTGGACCACAAGGAGCAACAGGGGCTGCAGGAGCCGCTGGTGCAACAGGGGCGACAGGAGCCACAGGAGCACAAGGCGAACAAGGCATAGGGTTTGAACCCACAGGCTACATCTCAATTCCAGCATCAGCATTTACGTCAATAAATCCATATGATGACAACGTGAGGATCAGCACTGAACTGCGAAATTTAGAAGCTAGCAGTGCATCCTATTTCTATGCGCCGGTTCAGCTTCCCCACGGCGTTACTGTCACAAACGTTACGTCGTACTGGTATGATGTTGAAGCAAGTTTGGACATACAATGCCTCTTTGGCAGAAGTGTCGGAGACAACAGCATTTTTGCACTGGTTTCTGTTGATTCTTCTGGCAGCTCTGGATCAGGTTCCACCGTTGACACAACCATTACATCTGTAGAAATAGATAACGCCCAATACAGCTACCTATTCTATGTGCGTATACCAGCTAATTCCCCCACCACTAACCTTCAACTCCGATTTGCCACCATTGGATTCGCGTACCCCACATAAATGAACATACCTTCCCTCTTTTTCTATTCAGAATCAAGCAACAGAAACCTTAAATCTAGAAACCCCAACAAGATAAAAGAGGAAAACCAAAATGAAAAACCATATTCTTGCCTTCGCAACTTTGCACAGTCAAGAAATGTTGAGTCAAGAAATCTTTACGAGAATCCTTTAATCACGGAAGCAACTTAATTGTCTGCAGGAAACAGACATGGCTAAACATGCAGTTCTACTCTTTATCACCATGTTTGCGGTGTCGAGCTTAATACTGGTTGGAAATGTATTTGCTCAGTTAGTAACTAAACCAGTTGTACCAGAATTTTCAGCTGAATACGTTGACAACTCGTACGACATTGCACCCACATACACAACTGACCCCTACACTAACAACACGGTAATCCAAACTTATGGGAGTCACGTAGATAACCGAACTGTAGTAATCACAATTAAAAACGAACCGTTCACTCCATTCACTGATAATGATGGAAACACCATTAACATGTTTTATAACGTTCGGTACAAAGGCACGTTCGGACAAGATTGGACTAGAGTGTATGGAGTAGAAAGAACCGTTTGGTACAATTATGACAATCCTGATGACGAGTACGGTTATAAGATTCAGGACTACGCCTCTCAGAACACGGTAGTTGTGATAGCATCTCCAGCGCAACAAGGGCAAATGGACATTCAAGTTGAAGCGTTGCAGGGATACACTGATGGAAGAACCATTGATGGGCACATATTCATGGCTGTAGTTGGGTATACTTTCTATGGTGAAGAAAGCGGATGGAGTAACACACAAACAATAACTATTGGCGAGAGTCAGACGCCGACACCTTCCGTTCCAGAGTTACCTTTCGTAGCGGTATTGTCCTTGTTGGTGGTAATACCTTTGATAGCAATTATCCTTGCAAGGAAAAGTGTTCGTCTAAAGGGCTTGTAACTAGATAGCAACAGTAAAGGCTCAGGGATTAAAATGAACGAAGAAGCAACCAGCCAAAAAACACCACCAGAGAAATTAGTTTGCCCTAAGGGCAGGATACTAAAGGAAACATAGCTTAAACTCAAGAAAGAGTGGAGCGATACAAAAGACTTCCCCGAGCTAATTGTCGGTTGTTTTAAATAATTCTTCTTGGAACTTATGGAGTAATCAAGAGAACGGAGCAGATGAGTGCTGAAATGCCAGAAGATAGCATATATGAAAAATTCCTGAAAAAACAGAAGGCGCTTTGTAGTCAATATGGAGTAGATTTTAGCAAGGTTCCTGACCTTGACCAAAAAATATTTGCCCTTGGGAATGTTAGCCAAAAAATACTTGATGAATACATAATTCCGTCTTACAAAAATGTAATAAGAAACGGCAAGTATTGGACAGAAATATGGAGTCTATCTCATGATGAGAAAAAATATTTGACGCCAAAACAAAAATCTCTGTTGGGTTTATTTTCATATTCCGCTTTAGCCGAGGGAATGGTGTCAGAGAATGTACAGATTATAGCCTTTCTACTCATGCAAAATGGTCATGATTTGTATGACCCCCGAGATATGAAATTTGTTGATTCTTACAAAAAATTGGGTAAGATAGACCTGTTCATTAAAATGCAGTTCCTTGAGAGACATGGGTTCGCATTCATAACTCAGGCTATCGATAGGAACTTGAGAAACTGCATTACTCACCTAGAATATACTGTAAACGAGGATGGAACGATTATTGATGAAAAAACTGGTGAGAAAATAATCGACATAGACCAAAAAATGCATCTTTTAAGCTGTTCAAATACAATGGTAACTTTGGCATTAAATTACTTGCTACAATCCAAAGGCATATAACTAGATAGACATCCTGGAATTCAGGGATTAAATACACGGTGAAGATAGTAAAAAATTACTAAGCCCTATGGCTGGGACGGCGACATCATCCCCCGTAGATAGAACAGCGAACCCTACTGATATGAATATCGGTAACATAATACGCTATAGAGATGAAACAAAACGCCCATTGAACCTTGTTTGCCAAGCAAACTGAAAAGCAGTCTCCAAAAAACCAGACAGTAAGGGAGAGATAGACGGAAAGACTACTGAAGTCGAAAATACCCTCTTTCGGGCAATTTTTATCAAACTTTTCTCAAGATGTGGCGGCATATTTCAGTTAGGCAGTTCATAACCTGTAACCTTTCTGAACTTGGCTCTAAAAATCCAGTCCAAATTTTCTAAATTCTTTGGATATATTGATATGAACTTGATGTTATTTCCGTGATAGATAGCCATCTTTCTTTTCATATTTCTAACATATCTCTCCCTTGTCCAATAATCATCTGCATTCACCAATCCCCAATATTCGACGTACACGCCATAATCAGGCAAGTAGAAATCGGGAATACTAAGTTTGTATCTATGGAACCGAAATGTCCGTATAGCTTCTTGCTCATAGACATAACGAATTTGGTTTTTTGCAAAGTAATCTGCAATTCTCTTTTCTCCAATACTTCGCACGGTCTCTCCTTTTAGAGTGACAGATGTTACTCCATATTCTCGCTTTGGCTGTGATTTAATCGGAAAAAGAACAGCAAATATTGCTATCACTATAAGAATTACCATTACAACCAGCAAAGGGAAGAAAATCGCGTAAATAGTCATTACAGAAAATATACCAACGAAACTGTTTTTAAGAATTTAGATTTTTTCTCAAGTTAAGGCGCGGCGTCGCTTGCGCTCCACCTCGCTCTGCGCCGAACGTTCTAAACGTTACCAAGCAAAAAAGAGGCTGTCCACAACGCTTCCTTCAACGCTATTTATAGTTGCTTTAAATAAGGGGGTATAGATTTTCCCACACGCCAGAGAACACGCACTCCAACAACGCCCACACCAACACACACAAAAGCGTTAATAGGAAAACCCCACCATAAACAACCCAACCAACAAAACACAGGAACCCCCTTATGAAATTTGAAACTTCTGTAAAAGAAATCATACCGCGCACTTACAATGTGAGAAGCTTCAGGTTCCCAAGACCAGCAACGTTAAGCTACAAGGCTGGACAGTACTTAATCGTCACTTTAAAGTCTGAAGGCGGAAAAGAGTTAAGCAAGCCTTTCAGCATCTCAAGCAGCCCAACCGAAACAGAACACATCGAATTCACCAAGAAGCTGTCAGAAAGCGAATTCTCAACCACACTAAAAACGCTCAAAACAGGCAACTGGGCAAAAATAGACGCGCCTTATGGCAGCTTCACTTTTGAGGGCGAACACGAAAAAATATGCCTGCTCGGCGGCGGAATCGGAATAACCCCGTTCAGAAGCATATGCAAGTATTGCACGGACAAGCACATGGACACGAAGATTACTTTGGTTTATGGCAACCGCAGCGAAAACGACATCGTCTTCAAAGAAGACTTTAACGCAATGCAGAAACAAAACCCAAACTTCAAACTGGTGTTAACCGTCAACGAAGCCACCAGCGAATGGAAAGGCACAGTTGGATTCATCAGCAACGAACTCATAAAAACAGAAGTACCAGACTACAAAGAAAACATATTCTACACATGCGGACCACCAGCGATGGTTGAAGCAATGGAGAAACTCGTTGAAACATTAGGCTTGCCGAAGTCGCAGCTGAAACGCGAGTACTTCGCAGGCTACCCGTAACCAGCCAACGCGTCAATGCTACGGATAGAAGCGTCTTGTGGTTCTTGGAAACGGAATCGAATCAATAATATTATCCAAATCAAGCATCCACGTCAACAACCGCTCCAAACCCATACCGAAACCCGTATGCGGCACAGTACCATAACGCCGAAGATCAAGATACCACTCATAATCCTCAGGCTTCAAACCCTGCT
>CAZDLK010000029.1:0-26181 GCA_964506435.1 uncultured Candidatus Bathyarchaeia archaeon
CCAAGATCTCCGGCTCCGAAGGCCGACACCTTAATCCGTGCTAGGCTACGGGCCCTTGTCCATGCTTTCTGGATGGAATACTTACATTTCCGCATCTGTCTAATATGGGTTATTTTGGTTTTTTGGCTGGAATCACTACAAACTGTTGCTTGCATTACCATGCGTTTTTCTCCTTCCGTAAATAGTGCCTGCCTGTCGTTCGGTTGTAGTTGTATTCTTGGTAGCCTTCAGCGCCGTAACGGCTCATTTTCTCGCTGTAGTCTGGGTCAGTTTCGGAGATTTCGATTGGTTCCCATTCTTTATCGCTGCCGTAGAGCCGCTCAGATATTGGAGCGTAGACTTTAACGTATTTGTCAGAGTTTTCGCCTAGTAGGTTTGCGACAGCATCGGAATTGCCTTTCAGGTATCGTTCGAGGACCGCTCGCCAATGTCGATTGCTGTAGAAAGTTATTTTGTTCAGTTCCGGTATGCCTAAGCGTTTAGCTGCTGCTGCTCTAGCTCTCCTGAAGTTTTGTCCAGCCGTATCTACGTTGCTGTATGTGAAGACAAGATTTAGGTTTCTTTGTTTCCTGTTGCGGCAGGTAGCGATGTTAATTTGTCGGGTTTTCAGTTCTGCCAGCATGTCGATGACTTTTACGAAGCGTCCTTTTAGTTGGATAGTTCTTGTTCGCCCATGTTTGGCTGGCTTGTTTATGGCGATTGTTTTTCTTGCAAAATCTATGTCTTTCCACTCGATTCTTAGAGCTTCGATGGGTCTGGCGGCGGTTGCCATCAGCACAAAGCAAAAGACTTGCATTTGGAAGCTGAGTGCCGCGTAGAGCATTTCCATGTGTTGAGTCTGCGGGAGGTTATACTCAGGTGTTTTGTATTCGAAGTGAGGTATCTTGACATCTTCCATGTGGAGGTATTTTTTAACGAAGCTTGTGTAGGCTTTGCAGATGCTGTTTTTGTTGCAGTTGGATTTGGTGCTTAGTTCTGGGTCGAATGCTAGTTTGCGTTTGAAGTCTTCTGGGTCAAAGAGGTCGACGCCGATTTTCTTGGCAAGCCATCTGAGTCGGAAAACGTATTTGCTTAGGGTTAGGTCGTTTACGAGGTGTTCTTTTTGGATGTACTGCTTGTAGTCTGCAATCACTAGGTCTATGTCAGCTTTCACGATTTGCTCAGATGCAGTTTCCTTCTGTTTTTCTCTCTGCGAAACGCTGATTTGTTCAGACGTTTCACTAGTCAAGTTTTTCGCCTCTTCCTTTAAGACGCATACTTGGCTATTCTCGTTATTAGTGTCTGGCACTTTTAAGTTCAACGTATGGAGATAATTGTCTGCAACTTGTTTAGCGCGTTTTAAGTCGTCTGGATTGGAGAAGCGGCGACCACATAAACGACACACGTAACGTTGAATTCTGACATCAAAACAACTTCGGGCAGAACCGTTACGGAAAAACCTGGTGCTACCACACTCAGGACATTGAACCTTTGCATCCATGCTTGCTTCGGATATTGTTAGAGTAGTGAATGGTTGGGGTTCTTTCGGGAGCGTCTCAGCATCGGCATCTGCGTTGCCGCCGTTGATGCTGTTACTGCCAAGTATGCCAAAAGAGGCGGACGCTTTTCCCTGGACCTCAACCATTTACTTCAAAAAGCCTCCTGTTCTCTTTTGGCTCTTCTCTGTTCTCAAAATTTGAAATGTATGTGTGAATGGTTGGGGGTAATGTTGTTTGTTCTTCAGGGTTGTCTTGTTCTTTTGTTTCCCCCACCTGCCCACACATATATCTAATTTTGCGCTTATCGTTTGGGTCCTGGTTCTCGTAGAGCAGGCCAACCGTTTCATACATCTTTAGATTGTTGCGCGCTTTGTCACGACCTAGTGGCACTTTGAAGATTTGGAAATAGGCTTTCTGGTACTCTTCGATTGTCATGCCTGGGTTCAGAAAATCTTCTTTGAGCTGCAGGAAAGTATCATAGGCCTCAGGAGGCAATCCCAGTTCGTTGCTTTCTCGGTAGGTTTCGTACTGTGCAAAACCATTTAAAACGTCCTCTCTGTTAACTTCGAGGTTTCCGTTCAGATCATGTTTGCGGTTATAATAATTTAGCATTGCGAAGGCTTTGATTTTGCCAATGAGCTTTCCTATGTCTCTTTGATGTCTGGCTTGAAGTGTTGGGTGTAATTCAAGGAATTTTTCGTTAATGTCAACCTGTAATTCTTCAGCAACTGTAATGTTCTTGAATTGCATTCGTTTTATGTCTTCAACTCGTATTTGGAGAGACTTCCTTTTTGGGTCCTCTTCTATGGTTTTCTTGTAGGCTTCACGATTGCCGTCCTTGTGGATTTTGTGAGCGATTCCTTCCCGTATTTTTTCTTGGCTGCTCTCTGGCGAATAGAGATTTAGACGTGTTTTTTCCTGTTCGTCAATTAGCATGTTGGCGCTGCAGAAGATAATCGTTGGAAAACCAACTAGCAAGATTTTCTTGGTTCGCATTCCAGATTTTTGTGACCTGTCGGTGATTCTGAGCTCAATGTATTTGTCGTCATGGCTCAGTAGTGACCTTAGGTGTTTTAGGAGTTCTGAATGCGGGGCGTCAAGAAACACCAAGATTTTCTGGTGAAGATCTATGACTGTTATATTTTCTTTTTGTCTTCGCTTTTTGGCCTCTTCATCCTCATTTTCGTCATAACCTTCAGGCTGTGGCGGGAGCCGAGGGTCTCGTATCCATGAACCCCATTCATGGAAGAAGCTTGTTGGACTCGCGTATCCGAGTTTTATGACATCTTGCTCAGGGAAATATGGTGTTAATTCTAGGGGAATATAGCTTTTGCCAGTCGAGGACCCCGCAATTAATCCCGCGTTCTGTTGCTCATTCTTTGTATATGTCAAAAGCATGTCGAGAAAAACATTGAGTTTAGTGTTGTCGTCTCGTTTTATTGTTGAGCCCAAGATTTCGATTAATTCTTGAGGGCTAATTTCTCTTATTAGCGCTCTCTGTTTCTCGAAAAACTCCTTTCTTGCAGGATGAGTTCTGCAGCTCTCACACAGCCCATCAATGTGCAAATCATCGTTAGGGATTGGCATGTGACACCAAAAACAGAGAGGTTGTGCGCTCATGCTGCGTTATCACCCTCAAAAAACCGCTTGAAACGTTCTGGCGCGTCTTTTCTGAGTTTTTCACGTAATGCGTCGCGAACGAAATCTGAACAATTAATGTAAGCGTTCTCTTGACAATACTGCTTTACTATTTTTGCGAAGTGTTCAGTGACTCTTGTCGAAATGACTTTTGTGCTTTCCTTTGTCAATTTGTTTTCACTCGTTGACATTTCAGCCTGAGAACAAAAATGGCTTATTAGCCCAAACAGGGTACTATCGGAAACACGACAATAACATTTGGGCTTTGAAAGAAGAAGAAGCGCATCTAAACCCAAGCGTTCTTCTTCTACTAATCTTAAGTTGGACGCAGATGTTGAAAAAAAGAATTCTTTTTTGTCGCATTCTACTTGAGTTTTGTGTAGGCTTGGCAAAGCTGTCAGACCTCACGTCAATTTTTAGCGGACAGGAATTTGTTCAGTGCTAAGCGAACAACATCGCTCATAGTCTTCAGTTTAGGATACTCTTGTTTGATGATTTTTTCAATCTGTGCTCGCTCGCCATCTGGAACCCTGATAGTTATCTTCTCGTTCATGGAGTTGGTCCCCCCCGTACGACTGTAGCACAGTCAAACTTATATGTCAATTGCTACTGATACTAACTATCACTGGTGATAGTATGACGGGTGATAGTATCTCTAAATTGCAAGGAAGTATGCGAACACTTTTTGGCAGCTTTCAAGTGCTAGATAATCAGAAAAAAAGTCGCACTGAGCTCCCCGAAAAAATGAAGCAAGCACTCCTTTTCATCGCTGACCATGCTGAATCGAATATTTATCAAGTCAAGGAGAAATGTATGATGGGGTACTCAACAGCTCATAACTCAATAAAGGCATTAGAGAATGAGGGATTCATCAGGTTAATTGCGGAAAGAAAGAACGAGAAAGGTGTAATGGCGAAGTACTATGGACTTGCACTAAAGGGGTTTTACCAATCAATTTATGTGAAGTCTCCTTGGCATGAAAAGGTAGTTCTAGCAGAGAAACGAAAGGAGCTTGTACACGAAAATTTTTTGACTTGGATGAAGTTCATTGAAGCTCTAAATGATTCAGAAGTGGAGAGAGACATTAACAATCGGTTCAGCGATGCAGCGGCTACGTCTTTCTTGTTTGATTCCCCTCTCGGTTTTCGCCATTACTGCAGCGAACTTGATGATTCAATTTTTGACTTAACAGTAATGACGACTCTAATAGTTACTCCACTTTTTCTGGATAAATTTCTTGCAGTGATTAACAATTTTCCTTCTATAAACACTAAAATTCAGAAACTTATCACAGAACAAATAGTCGCATATCAGGACGACCTTAAGAAACTCGAAAGAATACAGAAAGGGCTTGAAGGAATAAAACACTAATTTTCTACTTTTCCCATTTTGGTTTTCTATTGGTCGATTACGCTAAAGCTCTGATCAATCTTGTACTCGATAATAACAAAAGATTTGTTCTCTGCATCAAAGGCTAACGTATCTATTCTGAGATTACCCAGTGTAACCTCTGATTTGATAAATTCGTAACCAAAGACTTCTTTGAGGCTTGATTCAGTGACCTTTTGTATGTCTTTGCGTTCGCTCTTGAAAGGGATTTCTTTGACTCTTTCAAGCTTGTCATTCTTTATCGAGAACAGCGGCATAACTGTCTTAATGCCCGCTTTTAGTTTAAAAAATTTGTCAATTCTTTCAAGAAACATTGTTTTATTCCGGTAATCTGGAAATACAAGTTGAAAGTTGAGCTATGTACAGTACGTCCCTTTGTATATCGCTGAACATTTGGTCCCCCAAGGCTTTAAATTATGATGCAAACAATAGAAGAAAAGGGAAAATGACATGTTTCCGATTACTTGGGAGAGGTACTCTGAAGAAGAACTTCAAGAAATAATCCAAGAACTTTTTGAGAAAAAAGGCTACCAAGTATATAATCTTCACAAGGTTGATAGACCTGGCGAAATGGGGGCGGATTTGGAATGTACTAAAAAAGGTGAGTCTGAAAAACTGCTTATTGCAGTTAAAAAAAGGCCAAGTGCCCAGGATGTAGATCAATTAAAAATTTTTTCAAAGCGTCAAGGTACAAAAGTTTACATATATTTTAAACCGCCCACAAGCCAGTTCAATTTGGAAAAAAACAAACTTCAAGATAATGTTAGTTTTTGGGACGGGAAAAAGTTCTCTTCAGAGCTTTTTCACTCATTTCCCAAATTATTTGCAGTTATCGCTTGTTATGAAATTTACCAGAAAGATTTTCTTGAAATAACGTTACCTTTCTGCAAATTGTTTATAGACCTTGATAAGAAAAAGAGAAAACCCTTGGTTCCAGCAAAAGCCGATTTGGCTATGATAAATCTCTTATGGAATGCTAAAGACCGAAGCACGAGCTTGAATAAGTCCCTAAGTAGCCTTCAGATCTTTTTTGAAGGGGTCGATTTCTCAAGAATTGATGAACGTACCAAAGAATCCATCTTTGATGCATTCTTCTCAACACTATATAAATTAGATAGAAGGTCATTACGCCCCTTAAAAGCAGCTTTCGATAAATTCATTGCACAGTATCCAGGAAACTTTGATGCGTTCTGCATACAAACAGCAGATAGGTCGAATTGGATATTCTTTCTCCAATGTCTTCCCGAACTTGCGCCCGGTTTTTTAGTTAATTCTTTTGAAAAAGGCAGAAAAGAAGCACTTGAAATGCAAGAATTTTTCGATAAATTGAAGAAAAATAATAGTAAATGCGAGTCTGAGCCGAACGTCGGTGAAATTCTTGGAAATTTGGCTAGTGCGTTATCTGAAGGAGGCTACTGGCTTGAAGACACAATAGATAATCTCCTAAGCATAGGCTTAATGGGTGACTGGAGAGCGATGAGAGAAAAATTTCCAGAGAAAAACGATTTTGAGTTAGAATATGAGGGTTGAATGACCTTATTTGAATAAAACAAGCAATCGAGTGAGCGCTAGAGTCTTCTTTTGAAGTAAAGATTTTATAATATTAAGTTGTTTGTTTGTCAGTTTGTTTTGTGTATTCTATTGATGCAGTTATCCTTCTTCGGCTTATGCTCTTGGAAAGCTCATTGTTTATTCTGCTGTCGCTTCTTCCTATACTTGCATGCCCGAGTCGTTTTGTGGTCCAATTCTTTAGGTTGCCATGTATTATCTGAGGGTTACTTGTAAGAATATAGAAGGGCATTTTTGTTTGGGAAGTATAAAGTTCAGCTATAAAGTTTAGCAGTCGTTTCCCTATGCCTATTCCTTGGTAATCTGGTAACACAACAAGCCTTGAAACTCTATGATATGTTGCCCTCATACGGATTGTTACAATGGCTATGAATGCTATGGGTTTGTTTTGGTAGATTGCGGTGTAGCATCTAGCTGTTGAGGGCAGAGAACCGTTTAGATAATGATAGTTCCGAAATATCTGCCACATGGAAGCGCCGCACCGATAAACTTTGAATTCAACGGGCGGCCTAACCCTTTTTTTCGCGAAAACTCCATAGTATCCGTGCAAAACACCCAATCGGGCTCCAACCAATCCACCACATCATAATGACAAGTAACAGCAATGAACTTCTTTTTGGAGCGCCGAACAGCCTTACTAATCGCAAAAGCACTAACCTTCGCAATCTCCCTATCCACAACACTAGTGAACTCATCAAAAACAATCAACGACTTATCCAAACACAACGCACGCGCAATATCAACCCGCATTTTCTCCCCTTGACTCAAGCAATCATACGCTTTAAGCCAGTCAGGAGGCGACGCAAAACCCACACTACACAAAGCCCGCGTAATCACACCAGTCTCCAAGCCCTCAGGAAAATCATCCAGAACGCATTTGCTCTTGTATTCGAAACCACGTACATATGCATCAGGGAAAAGCTGCTTAGCAATACTAGTCTTACCCGAACCGCTACGACCAACAATAACGCCCACTTGCCAGTCAAAATCTTCAATCGGCAAAGAACCCTTAAACCGCTTTTCAAGCTTGACATCGGAAAGCGTGTAACTACCAACAACGCTTAAAGCCCTAAAACTCTCAGCCTGATTCCAGCTTTTCACAATGTCAAAATCCGTAGCTTATACCCCTCCATTTTTAGCTTCTCGTACTTGGCTTTCTGATCAGCTTCATCCCTGCACTCGATGATTATCTCGTAGGTTTCAGGAACTGAAAAAGAGACATCACGGTCATCCACTTCTATTGGGAGCTTCTCACCGACAGATTCGAGGAGCGCCTTTAACTCTTCCTTTTCACCCTCATCAATTATCCGCAGATATTCGGCGCCATCCAGTTCCTTGTTGTGTTTGCCCCTTAACTTGTTCAGCACTTGCCTCAGTAAGCGCCTATCGACATCCTTAACTGGCAAGCGAATAACGCTGCACTCAGTCATGCCCAGCTCTTTCATTGCTGTAACGCGCTGCTGCCCGTCAGCCACTTGAAGCTCACTGTTCGTGACTACGGGAACGATGTCTCCCCACCTTCTAATTGAAGCTTTCAAGCGCTCAAGCTGCGCTAAAGTCATTCTATTAGGATTGTCTTCTGGGTCAAGTTTTAGGTCGCTGATTTTCACCCGTTCCGACATAGGAATCGAAATTTCTTTGTCATTTTCCAACTTGCTTTAACTCCTTGTTTTCCGCAGTCGTTAATGGGACATCTTGGGGCATTTTCTTAAACCAGTCACACTGTTCCGCACACGTTGGACATTTCTCTTTAAGGTAACTTGCGTTTCTCTCCATAGCCGCTTTTTCCTCATTTTCTTCTTGCTGTTCTTCTAACTCGTCTTGCCTAGCCTGTTCTGCTGTGCGGTTAGCAATTAACTGTTGAATCTCCTCGGTTGTTTTGAAAAGGTGATGGCGTTCACAGTAGCGTTGAAAACTCTCAGGAGTAAACAAGTCATGGTTCCAAGCTGCATAAACCGGAGCTAAACGCCTTTCCTGTTCGCCTTCGCAAAGTTCCCAGTAGCCAGGCGTGTTAAAGACTTCTTCTTCCGCGTCGTATTGCTCTTTGAACCTGCGGGTTTCTTCAATAAGCCAATAAAACCGCGTATAGAATACCCAATTAGCCAAAGGGTCTTTTAGCGTTACAAAGGCATCTGTGAAGTCTTGGAAAATCTCCAGTATCCTAGCCATGAGACGACGGTTAGCTGCGTCCACGATTGCTTGGTCGCTTGGCGATAACGGAGTATGAGTGGTTTCTCCCCGCGCCTTGGCTTCCTGCAGTTCTTCCGCGTGCGCCTTTAAGATTTGAGTTGCTCGTTTATGTAATTCGCTTTCGGCTCGGTCTAGCTCTATGTCCCCGTTTTCCCATGTTATTTTTGTTGTGCCTTTTTCGGGGAGTTCAGGTAACACGTTTTTTTCTAATTCATGCAGTTTCTTGCTTACGATATTCATTTCTTCTTGCCCTCTGACTTCGGTATTAGTATGCTGTTCTTGAGCTTCTCCTCCAGCGCTATCACCCGAAGCTCCAACTCCTCATCCTTAAGCAAGCCCCCATAAGTTGAGACGGCTGAAACCAAAACCCTTGCCCAGCCCTGCTTTACCTTGTCACTGTTTCCCTCGGAGTGAATTTTTTTGTGGGAGAGGCTCAATACACCGTCTAATACGCGAAATAACGTGTTTCTGCGGTCCTTCGCCGAGCGGTTTGATGTTGGTTTTCCCAGAGTTTCGGCCATTATCAACTTCTCCGAATTGAATCTTCAATAAATCATAGGCGTGATATGCAAGAGCGCAATCACTCTCTACCAACCTAATATTCAGGCTCAAGTATCGTTTAAGGCTAAATTCACTATATTCCCGTTTTAGAGCGGGCATAGTTGGGTCGCTGGGATTTGAACCCCCCACTAAAGTTGAGATATCACTTATACAATTCCTTTTTTATGCGTAGTTCTCTGTTTCGTGTTCCTTATGGATGTGCGTGCAGCGTTTTAAGCGGTTAACATATTCAATAGTCAATGAGAGTAGTTTTGTTTCCACTATTAAATGTAGAAGCGAGGCAACTCATCTATCAAGATGAATTGGACTTGTTCAACAGCTGGTATCCTACTGACCTCTTTTATTATTGCAAATAAATCTTCCAGATCCTTAACTACTCCATCTGCAAGCACCTCGAATTCTCCTGTTATCTCAGTAATTGTGAATATGTTTGGAACCTTTTTCAAAAAATCTATTATTTCTGTTCTATCATGGGTTGGCGCGCTTTTCAAAAACAAGCAGAATGTTGTTTTGTATCCAAATTTTGGGAGGGCGATTGCAATTGAATTTAGTTTAATTTGCTGCTTTTCGATCATTTTTTTATATCTTTTTCTAACAGTTTCAGGGGATATGCCCAATTTCTTTGCAATATCTGAAAAAGCGGTTTGAGAATCTTTCATTAACTCGCTTATAATGTCCTGATCAATTTTATCCATTTCTGTCAGACCTCCTTTGGCTGCAGGACGATATTTCCACGGGTGTAATACAATTGGCCGAGAAAAATGTGTACTTGAACCGTTTTTACTCCCGGTAATCCCTCTACAAAATGACGTATTTTATCTAGCTCATTTATGTTCTTCGCGAGAATACCAACTATTACATCATAATATCCTATGCATTGAAAACATCCAGTCAGATAACTATTCGCCATATCCGTGTTCTTTTTGATGGATTGCACTACTTCCGATTTATGCGCATAGCCAACGTTTGCGGCTATCATCGCGGCCAGTGAATAGCCACGTGTTTCCCAGCTGGTAAAAATTCTTGTTCCTGTTATTATGCCCGTTTTTTTAAGCTTTTCAATTCGTTTAGCTGCCGCAGGGGTTGATATGCCGCAGTCTTTGGCAATGTCTTTGAGGCTTGTGCGTGCATCTCTTCTCAACGTTCTTAGAATTTTTATGTCAATTTCGTCGATTTTCATCGTGTCACTCGTCTTTTCCTTCGCGAATCTATTCGTTGCGGCAATAAATGTTTTTTGCAGCCAAACTGCCCAAATATTATTAGGTTAACTCTATATTAAATGTAACTTGAGGTGCACTTTTGGTTTATTTTTTCCATTTTTATACCTGCTATAATGGAAAATGTTAAATAGACAATCCAATGAATAATGCGAAGCACGGAAAATACAAAGGAGAATAAAAAACATGAAACTTGCAATAAACAAGACAACTACACTTTCTTTGTTTCTGGTGTTAACTATGCTATCTTCTATTGCCTTTTTACCAAATGCTAACGCCGCTGTTAATGAAAGCTTTGCTTTTATTACTGTTGCCCCTAACCCCGTACAGGTTGGACAAGCTGTTACAGCAGTATTCTTCCTTACAATTCCCTCACCGACAGCCAGAGAAGGCTTTGATTCAGCATACAACTGGAACAACTTTACAGTGAAAATTACATCGCCCAGTGGCGATGTTGAAACCTTTGGACCATACACTTCTGACGCTACAGGAGGATCGTATTTGTCGTACACGCCTACTGAGATCGGCCAATACCAGTTCGACTTTAACTTTCCCGGACAAACAGTTGTCGGTGTTAACTTGTTTGGGGTACCCGTCGGTCCGCTTACTTATGGATCTGCTAGCGCTTCGACAAATCTTACAGTGCAAGAAGAACCGATAACTGGCTACGAGACACCCGCACTGCCAAGTGATTACTGGACGCGACCAATTTATGGCGAAAACAGAGACTGGTATCAAATTGGCGGAAACTGGCTCAGGCAATCCTACAATAGCAGTGGACCCTTTAACCCGTACACCACCGCATCCAACACAGCTCACATATTATGGACGAAACAGCAATACCTAGGCGGCGTCGTGGGAGGCGAGTATGGAGACCTTACCTATTACTTGGCTCCAACCTACCAAGACTATTGGAATCCACCACTCATTATCAGTGGAAGACTCTACTATATGGAAAGAGAAGTGCCTGGGGGAGCATGGGTCGGATTGCACTGCGTGGATATTAGTACTGGAAATGAACTTTGGTTCCAAGATGTCTCCGTGATAGGTAGTGCTGGCTCTGGCGGAGGAGGATCAGCATCGACTATTTATGGTCAAATATTTGATGCTGAAGGAGCAAACGGCCACGGTGCCGAAGCATTCATATGGAACCTTGGATCAAACTGGACAGTATTTGATGCAAACTCAGGGCGACTTGTATACACCATCAGTAATCCGCTGGTAGCAACATCAACTTATGCATCATTGCCAGGGATTTCCGGACCAAATGTAGTGACAGGAAATGTTGATTCCTTAGGTTCAATAATAGTCTTCTACATCGACAGTACCAACCATTGGTTGCTAAAATGGAACTCAACACAACTTCTCATAGCATCTGGAATAGATCCAGTTGGGAACCTCTATCTGCCACCTTACGGATCTACGATAGATTGGAGCAAAGGAATTGAATGGAACGTAACAATAACTGATAGACAAGGCAAGTTAGGCTTCTATAAGGGTTGTCCTTCGAGTAACGGTGATGTAGTCTTTGCTACAACCGCAGACATAGTGGATGCAGTCGACAACTTTACACTCGTAGCTTACAGCGTAAAAGATGGACATGAACTATGGTACAGCGACTTTGCTGATATATTCGTTCCAGGTAGCACGCTTTGGGATTTCTTTGGTCCAATTGGCGACGGAGTTATGACCGTATACGATAAGAACACATTACACTGGTGGGGCTTCAACGTTAATACGGGCGAAAAGATATGGGGTCCAACCACGTCCTACGAGAACGCGTGGGATATGTATCCCACTGCGATGATAGCGTATGGAAAGATGTATGTGGCAACTTATGCTGGAAGGATATATTGCCATGATCTGGAAACTGGGGACCTCGAATGGACATATACCCTTCCATCCAGCGGCTCTGGCACTGTTTACGGTACTTATCCCCTTTCTGCTAACGCTTTGGCTTCTGGTATCACAATTGCCGATGGAAAACTTTATGCAGTCACAGGCGAACATACACCTAACTCGCCTTATTGGCTTGGCGGAGCAATGTATTGTGTCAACGCAACTAACGGCGAACTTGTCTATAAGATTAGTGGATGGTGGAGCGACAATCCAGCTATCGCTGATGGCTACGCGTTAGATCTTAACTGCTATGACGGGACGATATACTGCTTCGGTAAGGGTCAAACTGCTACTACAGTGTCTGCATCACCTGAGGTTTCAGTACAAGGTAGTAGCGTGTTAATCAAAGGCACTGTTATGGATATGTCGATTGGCGCAATGGATTACGCCGGCAACCAACTGAATACTGAAGGTTCCCCTGCTATCGCTGACGAGTACATGACTGAGTGGATGGAGTACCTGTACCAACAGAAGTCAATGCCTACTAATGCTACTGGCGTTACAGTAACCTTGAGTGTAATAGACGGCAACGGCAACTACAGGGCGATCGGAACGACTACTAGTGGAGCAGATGGGTTCTTCAGCTACAGTTGGCAACCTGACATTTCAGGCAAATACACGCTTTACGCTTCGTTTGCAGGTTCTGACTCCTACTATGCGTCGGAAGCTGTGACTGCGTTCCAAGTTGATGAAGTTGCTGCTACTGTAGAGCCTACTCCTGCGCCTCAATCGGCAGCTGACCTGTACTTCGTGCCCGCTGTTATCGGCATAATTGTTGCAATCATTGTTGCCACAATCGTAATTGTGCTGATGCTTAGGAAGCGACAGTAAACATGCAAAAACCAAACTTCACTTCCCCCTTTTTTAGGGCAATCACAATGGAGGAACAATGGGGCTGAGAAGGTTTCGGACAGAAAACGATGGTTTCATCGTTACCGCATTTTCCGTTATTTTCTCCTTGAATCTATGTGCGCTGTCCGGAGCCTCAGCAAACCCTTGTTTTATACTGATTATCGTTACAGGAGCGAAGAATGAATGCTTCAGGAAGGTACAATGTTTCCCTGTGAAAACCCTCAGCGAATCACTTTTTGTGAACCCGCTGTTCTTTCCAACATAGTGGTGCGGGGGCGAGATTTGAACCTAGATTTGCCAGCAACCCTATCTGTTCTTTTCTTTGTTACAAAATCATGCTCGTAAATTATACATCGGAAAAACTCGTCCTCTTTCAGATAGATTTCATTGCCATTTTTTTCGGTTTCTTGGATAGTTATGGTGTTTTCCTTTATCGCTGCGTGGTTCATGCTTGCGCGGTTTAAAAGGCTCAATCGTGAAGTCACGGTTAACCTGCATGAAAGAACCTCCACGTAATCAATAAAAGCAAGAAAGAAAAAAGAGGGGGTTTGCGCTTCACTGAGAGAAAACTTAAAGGTGATATCACCACTTCGAAGCTATGCCGTGCTAGGCTACGGGCCCACCTACACACAAACTCAACATGAGTTATTAAAGTGGTTACGAAAATTCTTATTAATCAACATAGTATTAACTGTTGTTACTGCATGCGAGGGCCGGTAGCTCAGCACGGCTGGAGCGTTCGGCTGATAACCGAAAGGTCGCCGGTTCGAATCCGGCTCGGCCCACCTCACCCTAAAATCTTATAAACAAACACAACGCAAAGAGTTATTCAGGTGATTATTTTGGTTAAAGACGACGAAATGTTAGAGGAACTGCGGAAAATACGCGCTCTACTGGAGCCAAAACCCACACCTGCGGCGCCAGCACCGAAAGGCATGTGGGCTGAATTCAAAGACTTCATCTCAAAATACAAAGTCATGGGACTGGCTGTTGCCTTCATCATCGGCTTATACCTAGGCGCAGTGGTGCAATCACTCGTGAAGGACCTGCTGCTGCCTTTAATCGGCTTGGCTATCCCCGGATTAACAGATTTAGCAACATACTCTATCATAGTGCTGAACCAAACGTTTGGCATAGGCAGCTTTCTAGTGGCATTGATAACCTTCATAATCGTTGCCTTCGTGATCTTCATCGTCGTGAAAGTTACAAAGAAGTGGGGCATGGAATAGACTTCACCGCTCAGCGCGACTGAGGCTGGCAGACACAATAACCGTGGCTGGCGCTTTGCGGACGCCGGCTACGTTTTCCTCTTTTTTATTTTTGTAAACTGTTAAGCCTGTGCGAATTAAATGCTCAATGAACGTGCTGCGTTTTTCTCTTCCGCGAGTGTTTTCTATTTCGCGGAACAGTTGAGGATCCATTGTGATGCTTATGTTGTGCTTCATGAACGTAGCCTCTTTACACAGTGTATACCTAGTATACCAAAAAGCTTTATTAGCTTTACTGCACAAAATACACAACGAGGCAACAACCATGAAAACCCTACGCATAAGCGACGACGCACATCAAAAACTAACCGCCATGCTCGGCGAAATCACAGCCCAAACAATGAAAATGCAAACCTACACAGACGCAATAGAAAGCCTGCTGTCACAAAGTGTGATTTTGCCGCCTGAACTACTGAACGAAACAGCAGACTTCATAGAAGCCAACAGACATTTAGGTTACACTACGCGGGAAGAGTTTATACGCGATGCCATACGAAGCCAGTTGGGCTTGTTGAAAGAACAGTATAAGTGTATTGAAATTCCGAAGGAGGAGTATGATAAGTTGCAGCAGGCGTTGCAGGATATGGATACGGGTTTTCTGAGTGCGGATGATTTTATTGATCAGCAGATTCGGAATTTGCTGGCGAAGCACGCGGCGTGGGTTAAGGAGCGAGAGGATTATGCAGAGCGCTAGGGGTGTGCTTACTGTTGGTGGTTGCTGTTTTATAGAAGGATATATTAGCCGTTGTGGCTATAGTATGGTGACTGGGCGACGGTAGAGTATCAGGCGTTTGTTGGCTTTTGATAGTTGCTTGTCGTTCTTTGTTGGGGGTGGTGGTTTAGGTTGAGTATTCAGGATGAGGCGGAGTTGGTTATGGCGTTGCGTGAGTACAGTTGTAAGAAGCGTGGTGAGTGGGATGAGGGTGTTGATATTACTGCTTTGGATGAGGTTGCGAAGGAGAAGATTTTGCTGCGGGTTGTTACTTCGAAGTCTAAGTCGGGTTTTTATGGTGTTGAGGTTGTGCGGAGTATGGTGGATGTGATGCGGCGTGGTCGTTATGATCGGGGTTTTCTTTTTGCTAAGCGGTTTACGAATGCGGCGAAGGAGGAGATGGATAGGAATAATATTCAGCGTATTTCTGAGAGGCATATGTTGCCGTTTAAGCCTGAGAGGCTTTTTTTGCAGTTGAATAGTTGTGTTGATAGGTTGTGTAGGGCTAGGTGTGGTAAGGTTCCGGAGTTTGAGTCTGATTGTCAGAAGGATTGTAAGGTTAGGGTGATTAGTGATAATGCGACGTTTCATTTTGAGAATGGTTGGTTGCGGCTTTTGAAGAATGATTTTAAGCAGTTGTTGGTGTTGCAGAGGTCTGGGGAGTTTTTGAAGTAGGTTTTGTTGTTTTTTGTGGGTTGTTGTTCCAGAAGAGGTAGGCTTTTGGTTGTGCTATGAAGCTTAGGCGTTTGAGTGTTTTTGCTAGTTCGTGTGTGTTTAGGGTTGTGATTTTTGTGGTGAATTCTTCGTGTTTTGGGTAGACGTTGCTTAATGTGGCTAGGCGTCTGCGTGTTGTGGGGTCGTGTTTGGATAGTTCCGTTAGTATTTTGGTTACTGGTTGGTGGCCTGTTTTGTTTATTGTGTGTTCGTTGTGGCTTATGCTTGTGAGTAGTGTTGTGTTGAAGCCTAATTGCGCTAATTGTTGTAGTGCTTGGGTGATGGCGGGGTTGGGTTTGGTTTCTGTTATGTGTTGCATTCCTGCTTTTTGGAAGAATGGGTTTATGCGTGCCATGACTGCGATGGTTTCTACGTGTGGTGTGCCTGCTTGTGGGAGGGTGTCGTGGACGAGTTTTGTTGCTAGGCCGATGCTGCGGTATTTTGGGTGGATTACGATGCGGGTGATTGTGCTTATTTCCTGTTGCAGTTGTTGTATGGTGCCTTTCCAGGTTTTGCTGCGTCCGAAGCATGTTGGTGGTGGGTGTGCGTAGACGATTACGCCTGCGAGTGTGTTTTTGTGTTTTAGGGTGAATATTTTGCGTGGTGCTGGGCAGGTTGCGGTGCGGTAGTGGAATTGGCTGAGTGCTTTGTAATCTGCGAGTGTGCCTTGTGTTATGCTTATTCGGCGTGTTATGGTGCATTGGGTTGGTGGTTTACGGCGGTGGTGGTAGTGTATGGTGATTTGTTTGCCGTAGTGTTTGTGTATGTGTACGTTTGGTGCTAAATCGGCTTTGAGGTCGTTGTGTGTGGTTGCGGCGATTACTGCTTTGCTGTTTGCGCGTGCTTGTTTTTGGAGGTTGTATGCGACGATGCGTGCTGTGTCTCGGTCTAGTGTGCTGCAGAATTCGTCGAGTATCCACCATTGTGCTGGTGAAGCGGTTAATCGCGCTATGCAATAGCGGTGTTTTTGTCCGTCGCTGAGTTGCGTGTATGTGCGGAGGAGTATGAAGGCGTCGTTTAGTCCTGCTTTGCTGAGTGTTTGGAGGGCTTCTGTTGTTGTTTTTCCGAGTGTTTCGATGATGGGTTGGTTGGGGTTTATGTTCAAATCTTTGGTGTCTTGGGCTGCTGTGGCTAAATCTGCTTTTATGGCTTTTAGGAGTGTGCTTTTGCCTGATCCGCTGTCGCCTGTGATGAGGACGATGTCTGTGGGGCGTATGCGTAATGTGATGTTGTCGTAAAGTGTAAAACGCTGGGCGGAGTCGGTGCCGAGTCCGAAGTTTTCTGCGATGGTTTGTGTGCGTGGTGTGAGCTTTTGTGGTGCGGTTTCGTAGTTTATGTTGTATGTGAATGTGTTGGTTTTGCGGTTGTATGTGCGTTTGAGTTTGTTTATTTGGAAGTGTTCGTGTCTGCGTGTCATCGTGTGTCGCCGCGTTTTGGGATTATGTAGAGTTTCGGTGCGGGTTCTGTGTGTGCTGCGTACGCTGCGAGTGCAAGTGCCCAGAGTTGGTCGTCGTGTGTGTTTGGTGCTGGGTTGAATGTGAGTTTGCCGTTTCGTGTGTAGGTGTATTGTTGGTCGTTGATTTGTTGGCATAAGTGCTTATCGTATGGGATGGCTATGTGGTTTTGTTCCATGGTGAGTTTGAGGTGGGTGAGGATTTCGGTTTTGGTTTGTTGGGTGAGTTTTGCGCCTTCTACTGTTACGTTTTGCTCTTGGAGTTGTTCGAGGATTGGTTCGCCTATTCCTGTTTGGTCGATGAGCGCTTTGCTGAAATGGAGTTTTTGGTTTGCGCGGGTTACTGTGGCGATTACTTCGGTGTAGGTGGTTTCTAGTGGGAATTCGTGGGTGTATACGAGTTTGAGTGTTTCATTGTCGCGTTGGATTATGGCTAAGACTGAGTTGTCTTGGAGTTTGCCTAAGTCTAATCCAGCGTAATATTCGCCTTTGGGGATTGGCTGTTCTAAGCTTGTGTAGGGTTCTAGGTTTATGCGTTGTGCGTGTTCTATGCATTGGCGGATGAGTTCTTGTTGGAAGTAGCTGGTTGCGGCTTCGGTGAATTCGGCTTGGTATTCGCGTTTGTATGCTTCTGTTGTCATGTTTTGCTGCATTTCTTGTAGGAAGGTTTGTGGGATTAGTGGGTTTTGTGCTGAGGGGATTTTGTGGGTGCTGTAGGTTGGGTTGAGGAATGCTTTGTAGAAGAAGTGGTTTTTGTCCCATGGTGTGCTGAGTAAAATTGCGGTGCCGTTTGTTGTGCTTAGCATGGGGTAGAGGATTTCGGTTATGATGTTTTCGGGGATGAAGCTGGCTTCGTCGCAGATTGTGAGGTTTGCTGTGTATCCGCGTAGCAGGTGTTCGCTGCAGGGTAGGGCGATTATTTGTGAGGCGGTGGTGAGTTGGATTAGTGTGCGTGTTTTGCGTGTTATGCTTTTGCGGATGGTTTGGTTTTGGTGTGTGAGGGTGAGGATTTTGTCGAACATTATCATGCTTTGGCGGAGTGATGGGCTGATTATGAGTGTGGTTGTGTTGGGGTGTGAGAATGCGTAGTGTATGGCTTTTGTTGCGATGGTGGTGGTTTTGCCTGTTTGTCTTCCCATGCAGGCTACGATGCGTTTTGCTGGGTCGTTGAGGAGTTTTTCTTGGTATGGGAAGGGTTGAAAATTGAGGATTAGCTGTGCGAATAAGGAGGGGTTTGTTGCGAGTTGTTTTAGTGCTTCTGGGTTGATGGACATTTTTGTTTGAGCCTCTTGGCGAGTTTTGTGGCGTTGGTGGTGATTTGGCTGAGGAGTTTGGCTAGGTCTTGGCTTTGGTCTTGTTGTCCGTGGAGTTTCAGGAGCATTGATAGTGTGCGTACGTGGCTTGCGAGGGTTTGGTAGTAGAATGCTCTTTGGCTTCCGTAGTGTGGGTCTTCTGCGAGTTTTTGGAGTTCGTCGATTATTCGCCATTCTTTTTCTATGAGGTCTTTGGCTGTTCTGCTCTGTTGCGAATTTTTTTCTATACCCCCCTTATTTAAAGGGGCGACAGGGTTTTCGGTCACGTGGTTCATTCTCCTGTTTTTTGTGAGATTAGGATGCCTGTTATCGTGCCAGCCAAGCCTGTTATGGCGGCGAAGACTTCGCTGTTCCATGTGCCGAGTAACGCTAAATGCGCAATCTCCAAAGCGGTTAAGCTGAATGCTAAGGCTATGGCGAATTTTACGCCTAGAACCAAGCGTTCACTGGGCGACACTTCATCGGCAACTGCGGCGGCGGTTTTGTCTGTGGTTCTTCTTCGCGTTAATGCTTGTTTTATCCAGTCGGTCAATGGTTGCGCACTCTCTGCTGCCGCAGGATGCGGCTTAAGCTGGGTTTTTCAGTTTTATTTTTCTCGTTTATCGTGAAGCTGTTCAGCATCACCGTAGCTTCTTGTGCGGTTACGTGTGCTTTGGCTATGACTGCGGCGTTTGTAGTCCACGGCACAGGCACAGCAGTATAATCAATATCATACAAGCCATCACTATAGCGGAAACAGTTCTGCGCCAAAATAACATGCTTCTTCTTTGAACCCAACAAACCAATGAATATACCCCAGCTCTTAACAGGCACATCAATACCGCTAACACCATTGCTTAAACTCTTGCCGATGCTGGCGTCCAACCACTCAACACGTATCAAATCACCCGCCGCCAAGCATTTAATCTGATTCAAGACTTCCTTCATGTTGTATCATCAAGAAACTAGCGAGGCACAACAGCCAATATAAACCCTCACGAAATTCATAAATTAATTAATTTACAAATTCATCAATTCACAAATTTGCTAGACAAAACCAATCAAGAACCCGAAATGGGGCTCTCAAATCCAGAGGAGAAGCTAGAGTTTTAAGCACTTCATTACAATAATGGATAACATGATAAACTGGCAATACTTTCCCAAATGCGATGCTACGCCAGACAATGTCTTGGCTCTTGTGGAAATCTTTAAGAAACATTTCGCCGAAATTAATTCTCAAGAGAAGCGTCTTAGCAGCAATGATGTGTTGCTAGTTTTGAAACAAGATTTGACTGAAGCCCACTTTATAGTGGAAAAGGGAAAGAAACTTGAAGATAAGATCAGAGTCCCTGTCCTTTTTGGGAGAAACGGACAGCTTGAAAAATCATTTCAAGTAGACGCATTTCACAAAGAGACTGGAATGGTGCTTGAGGTAGAAGCAGGCAGAGCCGTTGCTAATTATCAATTTCTCAAAGACTTGTTTGAAGCCTGCATGATGCATGATGCAAACTACCTAGCAATAGGCGTTCGAAATACGTACTTGCAGAAACCAGACTTTGAAACCGTGGTAACTTATTTTGATACCCTCTACGCCAGTGGAAGATTGACGTTACCGTTGAAAGGAGTGCTTGTCATAGGTTACTAGGCTTGAGAGTTGGTTAATGTGGTTAAAAGAAATGTTCACCAAGAAGTTGCATTTGAACATTATATTCGAGACAAGGACGTTTCTTATCTGGCCATTGATGAAGCTAAAAGACCAATGGGTATTGATAAAAACTTTGACTTTCTTGTTTTCACGAAAACAAAGGTTTTGGCTGTTGATGTCAAAGGAAAACAAATTCCCTACAAAGGGCGAGGTGGTTACCTGTGGGAGACTTGGATACACTCCAAAGACTTGACTGGATTGAGACAGTGGGAAGACATGTTCAAATCTTTGCTTAACTGTCCAGTCGAGAGTCTGCTGGTTTTTGTTTATTTGATAAACGACAAATCATTCATGAAAGATTTTCAAACCACCTATCAGTATCATGGGATGACATATGGATTGACGGCAATTACAATTCGCGATTTCGAGAAGAACAAAAAGGTAAGGTCTGGTTTTTCAACTGAAAAACAGGTATGGCAGTTACCGAGAAAAAAGGCAAAAGAGTTGCTGAAAGACATCAGTCATTTTATTTCTTAGTTACGCACGCGCAAAATTTACGTTAGTAAACCTAGTTTAACCAGTCTTGACTTAATAGCACCTTCTTTTCTCTGATGTTTTTGCGCTAACTGAGAAATAGTTAAACCTCCCTTATAGTCGCAAATTAACTCTTCTTCTTCGTTTTTACTCCATTTTTCGTATGCTCTTCTATATTTTTTTCTTATTTCTTCTACACTGTAAGCCTTCAAAACTGTGCTCCCGACAGATTTGGCTGCAGTTCCTTCCTGATTTAAGAAAGGATATATATTCCCAATTTGGAATGAGCAATTGGGGCAATATTTGACTTTTTCTTTGATTTCGTAGCCACATTGTGGGCAGTACATATTTAATCAAGAAATGGTATATCTGTATTAAGTAATTAACTGTTACTGGGGCCTCAACAGAGGGATAATCAGACTAGCCGACAAGGGATCTGTGGACATGTACGGCACTTTTAATGGTTTAGCGGAGTTGTTTAGGGATTGTCTGTGTTGAGTAAGATTGCTTTTTACATGAATCGGCGTGATGAGGTTCCTAATCAGCAGCTTGCTCGGGAGTTGGCGGAAACAGAGAACACTGTGGGCATTAAAGAAATTGCTGAGAGCCTCAACCACAAGAATAGGAGTGTTCAGAGTGATTGTTTGAAGGTTCTTTATGAGATAGGCTACTTGAAGCCTGCGTTGATAGCTGATTACGCTGCCGCGTTCTTAGTGTTCAATTATTAGAACAGCATGTACCAAAACATGGCCTTTTAGGTTAGCTTCACCCTGTATCTAACACAGGTGTCCACATGAACAAAAAATCACCACTTGAAATAGACGTCGTTTCATGGGTAGTCGAAGAAGCCTCAATCAAACACACACGCCCACCCATACGCCATGAACACCCAGCCTAAACCACTTCTTTTAATCCAAATATGAAGCGTTACTCACCCGAAAACAGCCGTGTGCAACAACAGAAAATCCAGAAAACCCACCACGTACGACGGAATCCAAAACGCCACCGTCAACAACGCCATCCTCCTGCTTTTAGCTGCAAACGATTCTGATTTTGGACGCCAAAGCGCCACAAGCCACGTCCCGAAAACCAACGCTGGAACAGAAAAAACACCATGCAACCCATTCATAACCAAACGCAAAAGCGAACTGGAAAACGCCTCAGTAGAAGTGCTAAACGGATTCATAAGCAACACCGTGGAAAAACCAACCCACCACGCGCAAATCACAATCAACAGCATAACCTCATGCACAAAAAACTCACCCTTCACCCTGAACCACATACTCATAAAAACCATACCCGACCAAATAGTCTGCATAACCAAATTAATCTCAGCAAAACTCAACCCCACCGCAGAAAAAGGAAAGAAAAACACCGTGCCCAACTCAAACACAACAACCGCAACAACAGTGAAAGCCACAATTTTCCACTGCACAGAACCACTCAACGCTTTCCCCTTCGCACGCTTTCTCCGCGCAACAACAACCATTGAAAAAGCCATTAAAACCGCAAACGCCACAACCACCGCAACCAACGCATAAAACACCAACGGATTCAACCCCAAAATAGTGGTAGCGCTCCACATGTTTGTGGCAATTGCCTGTACAGTAACAGTCAAATCCTCAATGTACCACCCAGCCTTATTCGTCACATTCTTCAAATGCTCCGAAGACCCAACAAACACGCCCGTCGCCTTATCCCACTCCTTATGCCTGAACGAATCATTCCCATAAGTAACAACCCGACTAGCGCCTAACACGGTCTTCTGCTCCTCACGCTGAACCGCCACATCAACAGGTTTCCCAGTGTCACGCCCATTATCAAAAAACGTGTCCCCCGCACCAAGACCAGCAGGAATAATAATCCACCCCTCAACATTCCCCTCAGTAAAATTAAACTCCCAAACCGCACTGCCCACCGTCCCATTAGAGTATCTAGTGGTAACATTCGCCGAAAACGCTGCGCCTTGAACCGGCAAAATCGTTATCCTCATCCACGTAACATCATGCGTCGGAGGCGGAGCACCAGTACCAGTTATGCCCACGTCATACTCAATCCAGTCTCCCTCTCTGACACCTACCGAAGGCTCACCATAAACAAGCACAGGCAAAGCAACAACTGAAACACCAACAATCACGCTTACTAGAATCAAAGCAGTGACGGCTTTCATTTATCATCAATGCAGCTATGACTTTGTCTGGCGATTAAAGCGTTTTTGTCAAGGTTTCTTGACAAACACCGCCAAATGAGACGCACACTCAAAACACGTACGCACAAAAACTAGCAACAGCGCAACCAGCAGCCCTTAACCATAACCGTAATCTTCGCTGCTGTTGTGCCTTGCCTTCCTGTTCACTGGTGATGACAGCTTGCATTATCTAATAAATTGACAAACAGATTGAGAATCAGCTTAAATCAGAAAAAATGCGTTATGTTATACTGTGCAAAAAGCTTTTATCCCCTATACCCACAAAAAGGCTCTCAGCCTAAAAATCAGACTTTAATGAGAAGTGAACAAAACATGAGTGGAACAGCACCCATCCCATCACCACCAAGCGGAGTAACCACAGGCAAACTAGCCGCCGGAATACTAATAGCAATCCTCGCCGCAAGCGCAATCTCCATAGGACTCTGCATGGTGCTACCCATAGGACAACAAGGACCCAAAGGCGACAAAGGCGACACCGGAGCCACAGGCGCAACCGGCTCTGCTGGAGCATCAGGCGCAAAAGGCGACACAGGAGCAACCGGCGCTACAGGAGCATCAGGCGCAAAAGGCGACACAGGAGCAACAGGATCACAAGGACCACGAGGCTACGGAATGCCACAGAAAGGCAACATCTCAGTTTCATTCTCCGCCTTCGTGACAAGTTACGACCAAGATGCCTCATACGATTATAGTACTGGACTAGTGAATCATAACACCGACGCAACTCTTGAATGCTATGCGCCACTTCAGCTTCCACATGGAGCCACAATAACAAACGTCACTATCTACTTCTATGACAACGACGACGGATCTTTCGCTTTCTATTTAGAGCGAGGCAACCGGACGACTGCATTCCAAGAAATAGGCTACGCTTCCAATTCTCCTGGGTCAGCCACGCCAGGATACACCCAGCTTAGCGTAGGCCAAGGAGACACCGGCTACTTTAAAACCGACTATGCAACCGTCGACAACAACAACTGGCATTACTACCTTGAACTGTACATGCCAAGCAACTCTACCACTCCAACCAACTGCCGATTCTTATACGCGCTTGTAGAATACGAGCTTCCAGCATAGCCACCAAACAACCCCTTCTTTTTTCTGTGCCTCTGAACACAACTCATTTAATAAGCTCACACAACTAGTTATTAGCCTCTGACTGGTGAAATTAACCGTGCCTGCTGAACGCTTACTTGAAAAAGCCCGCAAACTCGCCGAAACAGGCAGAGTTGAACCCTTAGGCAACGGCGTCTACAATGTCGTAGGCAACCACGGCACCTACATAGTCGCAGAAGACCACACGGGCAAACTCAGCTGCAACTGCCCAGGCTATTTGCAAAAACACAAGTGCAGCCACATAACCGCAGTCATGCTGCTGACTAACAGGCGACGCCGTAAGCCACGCTGATGCCTTTGTGCTTACACGTGCGGCACAGGAAAAGTCACCGCTAACTCTACAACTTCCGCAGTAGTGTCTTTCTGCCGCGCTAACTTTTTGCGCAGCGTACAGGTTTTGCGGGCGATGCAGTCTTCGCAGTAAGGCGAAGCTGTTTGGGTTTGGCAATCGAGAATTATTGTGCTGTTCATGCTTTTTCAACCTCGCAACATTCTTTACTCATTATACTTGCACTCCTTGCTTTTTTCTGAGCGTACTGTGCACTGCGGGTTATATAAACCCGTTTGAGATTTATTCTTAAAAATTAAGAAAAAATGTGCAAACACGCAGATAGCAAAGCTGGACACTGGACAAAAAACCAGCAAACACCCACAAGTAGTGGACAGTTAAGCATTCAACGCTTCAGCGGGAGTCGCCGCGGAACACACACCTAAACAAGTACACAATAGCCACAGCATTCACAACGATGCGCAACGCGTTAACAGGCGCAAACAACAAACCCAACGTACCCGTATAATACGCCATCAACACATTCCCCATACTCGTGCCAAGCGTAACCCCCAACACCGTAATCGCCAAAGCACCACCCCACCGCTTACCAAGCAGCAAACCCGCAATAGAACAAACCCACAACACCACCTCAACATAATTATTCAAATCCGCAACGTCGCTTGGAATCATCATCGCAAACAGAATCACGTTCAAAATCATCCACGCCAAAACCGCGTAAACACCCCATGCCCTTGAAGCAGCAGCCAAACCCGTGCACCCGACAGGCAAAGGGCGACGCAAAGCAGCATATAACAGTTACGGCAAACACGCCGCCCGATAGGAGCAACGCTTTTATGTTTTCTCGCCACTAAGCTCTGCTACACGCCAAAAACAGCACTCGGGTGGTGAAAAACAACAAATGAGCGAAACCGAAAAGCGCGTACGCAAAGCAATTGACCAAATAAAACCGCAAATCCAAGCCGACGGCGGCGACATCGAACTCGTAGCCATAGAAAAAGACGTCGTCAAAGTACGCTTGCAAGGCGCATGCGCAGGATGCCCAATGGCAGCGTTAACGCTTAAACAAGGCGTCGAACGCATAATCAAAGCACAAGTGCCAGAAATACGCAGCGTTGAATCCGTGCAGTAAACGCATGCTACTTTTTAACCACTATCTGAATCGTCTTGCCAGTGCACTGCTTAATCGCCTGCAGCCAAGCTTCAAACGCAGCCTTCTGCAAAGCGGCATCATCAAGCTTGCCCCGCTCAGACGCTGAACACCGCATTTTCCACACTAAATCCTCATGAGCCTGCACTATAGCTAAGTGGTCGTCGCGGTCGCCGAAAATGCGGAAATGCGAATCAAAATCCTTAAACAACGCTTGCTCATGCTTACCCTGCACATGCGGCAGGGGACACTTGTAAAACTCGTTTTTACTCAACTTTCTCACGCCGTTAGCCTGCGTCATACCTTCAACACCTTAAACATAAATCCTCATACCATAAACCCTGAACAAATAAAACACTTTCGCTTATGCTACGCCTTCCGGACGCGTTTCCGCTGCTTCCTATGCTTCCGCTTAGCCCAGCACTTTCTACAGTAAACTGGCCTGTTACCATCAGGCTTAAACGGCACCTCACACTCAGCGCCGCAACTACTGCAAACCGCCGTGAAAAAACTGCCTTCCGGGGGCTCTTTAAACAGGCGGTATCTTGCCAGACGCGGCCACCCCGTTTTCGCGTAGCGCAGCATATCTGGGTTCGCTTTTAGCCACCGCATCATGTGGAAGAAGCTTTTCGCGCGTTTGGCTTCCCGCTCCTCAAGCGGCTCATAACCCAAGTTGCGTATCTCATCCAAATACGCTATTTCCGTAAATCGCTGCGGCTCGCCGACCACTTTAACGCGTTGCACGCGGTCTTCGCCGTATATCTTGCGCAGTTCCGCTGCGGCATCATCAAAAATATTGCCCTGGCACATGTGAATCTGCTCATCAGGCTTAAGCTTCAACGCTGCAACCAGTTCAGTTGCGATGCGCGTGGTTTCCTTCATGAACGTTTTTTCCTTAAACAGCTGCGGCTGGAAAAATTTGACGTCGACGAGATCATATTTGAATTCGTCGGTTTCAAGCCTGTACGCGCCTATGACTACGCCGAAAAGCAAGTCTCCGCTGCCT
>CAZDLK010000030.1:0-26094 GCA_964506435.1 uncultured Candidatus Bathyarchaeia archaeon
CCTTTAAGGTTTTTCCTTGCAGTAGAATCATGAAGCCTAATATAAATATTCTCTGGACGAACTGGCATGCTCTGCAAGGCTATGCAGCATATTTACAGGCTAAAAATTACAGTTCACTTGCAGCTCTATCGATGCACAGTTAACCTCTAGCTACGTTGGAGCATCTGCCTCTTCCACTTGCAAATAGGTACAACCATAATTTTTTCATGCGCAACAGCCTGAACCCAGCCTATTTGGAACCTAATAGTCAATCATTGCAGAAAAATAGGAGGGGGAGGGGTCGCTATTGGCTGAAAAAACGCCCAATAGCATGTTGAAAACGCGCGCATATTTGGAGCCTATTAGTGGTTCTATGCAGGAACCTATAGGGGGTCTATCCCGTAACGCTTCTTTCAACGCTATTTATAGTTTAAATAAGGGGGGTATAGACTGCACTAAGCATACGTTTACAGTAATTTTCCATAGACCACCTATGCAATCCAACCTGCATGCGACACAACAGATTTAAGCCAACCCTAAACTCTTTCACACAGGAAAGGCTGAAAAACATGGAAACTTGGCGCTTAATCCCACTTGAAACACACAACGCTTTCATGAACATGGCTATTGACGAAGCGATTTTAACGGCGCGCTTAGCCAACCGCGTTCCGAACACGCTTAGACTCTACCGTTGGCAGCCCAGCGCAGTTAGCCTAGGCAAAAACCAGAACGCAGAAAACGAACTGTACGTGGACAACTGCCGCAAAATGGGCATCGACATCGTCAGACGCATAAGCGGCGGAGGAACAGTTTTCCACAGCGCAGACGGCGAAGTCACCTACAGCGTAATCGCCCAAACCGCCAACATAGGCAAGGACATTCCCGCCATCTACCAACGCGTCTACGCAGCTATAACAGACGCGCTACGCCTGCTCGGCATACCAGCAGACTACAATGCAGGCGACGAAAAAAACTGCCCAAACCTAACAGTCAACGGCAAAAAAATCAGCGGCAGCGCACAAACCATCCGCAAAAGCGACGCAGTCCTCCAACATGGCACATTGCTGTTAAACGTTGACTTCAAAGAAATGTTCACACTGCTACGCGTGCCTTGGGCAACAAGCTGCATGCAAGTCGCCGCTGTCGCAAAAAGAAAAATCACCTCTGTACACGAAACGCTTGGGCACGCAGTTTCAGCTGAAACAGCAAGCAACGCGCTGGCTGTGGGTTTCAGAAACGCGTTCGGTGTCCACTTAGCCACTGGCGAATTAACGCCTTATGAACGTGACCTTGCTGAACAACTGTGCCGCGAGAAGTACGCAACTGACGCGTGGAATTTCAGCCGAAAACAAGTTTCAAGCTAGGCTTTCTCGATTTTCCACCTTGCACCCTGCGCTGTATCTTCAATCACTACACCCATAGCCTTCAACTGTTGCCTAATCGCGTCTGCGGTTTTCCAGTCCTTAGCTTTTCGCGCTTCTTCACGTTTCTTGATGAGTTCTTCAGCTTCTTTTGGCAAAGCAGCTTCCACTTCAACTTTGCCGATTACTCCGAGAACGCTGTCAAACCCACTCAGCAAAGCGTAAACTTGCGCTGCTTCGTCTCTGTTAACCGCATCCGCGTCAAGCAGGTTGTTCACGTCTCTAGCAAAGTCAAACAATGCTGCTAAGGCTACGCTGATGTTTAAGTCGTCGTCCATTGCTTCGCCGAAGCTTGCCTGCACTTTGCCGATTAGCGCGGTTAGTTTTTCTCCGCTTGCTTTTCCGTTTGCATCCTGCAGTCTGCGCATTAGATTCCTTAAACGTTCAACAGCGCCTTTGGCTGCGTCTAAGCCTTCAAAAGTAAAGTTGAACTGCTGCCTGTAATGCGTGGACAAAAGCAAATAACGTATAGCTATAGGGTCAAAGCCTTTTCCCAATAAGTCGCGTAGAGTGTAAAAGTTGCCGTAGCGTTTAGCCATGCGTTTCCCCTCAACCAGCAAATGCTCATTGTGCAGCCAGTAATTCACGAATTTCTTGCCTGTTGCCGCTTCACTCTGGGCAATTTCGTTCTCATGATGAGGGAACATGTTGTCAACGCCGCCGCAGTGGATGTCGAACGTTTCGCCTAGATACCGCATTGACATGGCGGAGCATTCAATGTGCCATCCAGGTCTGCCTTTGCCGAGTTCTGTTTCCCAGAAAACGTCGCCGTCTTCCTGCGTCCACGTCTTCCATAAGGCAAAGTCCTGTGCTTCTTCCTTAGCATATTCGTCGACTTTCACTCGTGCGCCCGCTTTAAGCTCGGCGACTTTGATTTTTGATAGTTTGCCGTAGTCTTTGAATTTGCTTATGGCGTAGTAGATTGAGCCGTCTTCGCCTCTGTAAGCGTAGCCTTTCTCTGTGAGCTTCTTGATTAACGCAACCATTTCAGCGATGTGTTCCGTGGCTCGCGGGTAGTAGTCTGCAGGTTCAATGTTTAAAGCGGCAACATCTTCAAAGAAAGCTTTAGCATAGAAATCAGTGAATTGCCTAAGCGGCGTTTGCTGTTTTTGGCTGCCGCGTATGGTTTTATCATCCACATCCGTCAAGTTCATCACATGCGTCACGTTCAAACCGCGATATTTCAGCCAACGCTTAAGCAAATCTTCAAACACAAAAGCGCGGAAGTTGCCTATGTGCGCGTAATCGTACACTGTGGGACCACACGTGTACATGCGCACTTTACCATCGTCAATGGGCTTGAACGCTTCTTTTCGGCGTGTTAACGTGTTAAAAAGGCAGATGCTTGTTGTGGCAGGAGTCATTTTGCAGTCCGTATGAAGAAAGTGTTGGAGCTTATTTAAGCATTTTTTCCACTGCGAACTCGGGTCTGCGCCAACTGTATTCGTGTTGCTCTGGTGATGCAGAATGTTTATTAATAGTCAAGATTTGGCATTTGATGCGTTAGGAGGAAAAGCATACGGCACTTCAAAAAACAACCACGCTAGCAATAATTATGGTCGCAATAATCGGTTTGCTTCTTGCCTTGTCAACGGTTGCTGTGCTGGGTGCTCCGCGCGGTCGAGGCACGGTGAGCACGGTGAACGTCGGTGTGTATTTAGATTCAAGTTGTACAGTTAAATGCACAGGCATAGACTGGGGGAATATTGATCCCGGCAGTGCTGTTACAAAGACGGTTTACGTAAAGAATTCGGGTTCTACTACGCTTGTTCTTCAGCTTTCAACCAGTGACTGGAACCCGACGGCGGCTGCGGCATTGATTACGTTGTCATGGAGCTTGAGCAACAACTATCGATTATCTGCTGGAAAGGTTGTTCCTGTGACGCTTACTTTGAAGGCGGCGTCGGACACGGGCGGTCTCAACGATTTCAACTTCGTTATTGCCATAATAGGGACACAGAAGAAGTAAGGTTCAGGAACGCGCGTGTTTATTCTATCCTGAAGGCTACCGCCAGTTTTTTCTTGTTTATGTCTTCGACTATTTGAACCCAAGCTGTGGGCATGTCTCTCTCTTCACCAGTTAACTTTCTCACCGTCAAGTCCTTGTTGACATAGAAGGTTTGTTTGCATGATTTGCAGTTTTGGTATGGGAAAAAATCTTCCAGCGGCTTGGTTATTTTCTGTTTGGCACCGCAGTTGGGGCACGGGTGGAACACGTATTTCTCTTTCCGCGTTTCGTTTCCTGTTTTTATTTCCACGTTTGCTTCTAGCTCTTCCCATGAAGAGTATATTCGGCGAAAAGGCGAATCTCCTTTCTGCCACATCTCTCTGAGCATGTTTAATACTTCTTTTCTCTCGTTCACGGTTTAAGCCTTCTTTGTGTGCCAGTTTCTTGTGATTTTTCATTGTGGCTTGAATAACCGCTACGCTGCACTTCCAAAGATAACCAAATAATACAATACTGCACCAACTATTAGTCTTTTTCATTTAAATCCGCTATTCTAGGTTTGAGATTAAATTCTGATTCAACCCACCACCAGCCATTCACGGGTTCAGAAAAAAGAGCCGAAACCAAGAGTGCACACGCAATTCAAATGCACAGGGTGATTAGCCTGTTTATTCTACTTCATAGAACGCTGTGATGTGGTGTGAATTTGGTACAAATTTGAGTGAAACTCTGGAAAATGCCTTAATAGCTTTCTAGCCCTGAAGAGGCTGAAAACGGCAAAACCGTTAAGGAGGCAAAAGAATGAGGCAAAAACAAGTATACGTATTGGACCTGACTAAAATAAGCGGAACTGGAGAATTTTCATGCCCGCGATGCGGCACCGTGATTTCCCCTGAGGACTGCACAGAAGAAGCTTACTCGATTCTGGAAGCAAAAGTGAACAGCCACGGTTTAGACGAACTAATAATCTGCTGCAACAAATGCACAAGCCAACTCCACCTAACTGGCTTTTCACTCCTACAAAAACTATCAAAGATAGACGACGGCTACATTGCTCATATATGAAACAAATTTTCTAAACTAGGCCCAATTTCGCCACTGACCACTGCGCATTCAGGCTTTAGCCTTTTTCTGATAAGGGCCTATTCTAAACGCCTAATTTCTAAGAAGCAGCGTTTCAAATGCTTAGCCATGAAAGATGAAAGGAACTATAGCTGGGCAGCCTCCTGAACCCTGCCAAATTAATTTGACCGAGCGTGCGCTATCCAAATGATTACGTTATCGAAGAATTCTGGAAGGATTTCCTGTGTGCAGGCTAATTGAAGTGTTGTCTTTTGTGAAGTTTTATCCTATTTCGAGCTTTTTTTCTCTGTTTCTTGATCTTCGCAGTATTTTCGGATTTGTTCTAGAGCCCTTCCGGCTGCTTTTTCGATATCTGCCGTTATGTTTTTCACTTTTTCAACTTGAATGCCGCCTGAGGGCACCTTCTCTTTTACAAATTCTATCCATATGCTGACTTTGGAATTAAAACTGAGGAAAGCAACTTGAATCTGCGCCAAGTCTCCCATGCTCTGTTGCGCCTTTTTCATAGGATTATACAAAAGAGTTCCTATGACGGCTGCTATTCCGCCTCCTGAGGAGAAGGCACCGAAGACAAAATCTCCTTTGAGTAACACCTGAGCTACTGCAATTACCAGAAGAAAGACGCCTATTATGAATGCTACAAGTGTCATGGCGAGTATGAGGCCTTGTGTAAACCCGGCTCGTTTTGCTACTTGATTCTGCATTGCTATGATTTCATTTTGCAATTCTTCTATGCGTAATTCCACTCTTTGCATTCCATCGTTTTTATTTGCCATAAAATATGATATTTTAGGTTGTCTATTTAAGACTATTCAAATAGTTTTATGTTATTTTAGCTAGTATTGGTCTGGGTTTGGCAATACATAAATAGTTAAAAATGCTTATAGTATATTGCTTGTCAATTCTGGGGTGTTATAGTGATTCAGCAGATTACAAGCAAGTTACCAATAGGCGCACGGGTTGATGTGGCTAGCCCGATTAGTAATCGGCAATATTATGTGGAACTCCAATGCAATACAGGCGCGCTTATTGTGGACGTTAAGAACGTTAAACGGTTTGTAGAATTTGAGTATTTTGACCTAGCGAGAAACCAGTTCGATAAAGCCAAGGGATCAACCTTCAGGGAAATCAAGAAGTTCCGTGATCAACCGACACTTTTTGAGGCGGCTGATTGTACCATATTCGGTGAAGCCATAACTGACATCGAAAAAGAGTTGCAGATTACTGAAAACCGTATTTACGCGTTGAAGAAATCTGACCCAAACTACGTGAATCCAATAACGAGAAGTTTGAATAAGATCACTGATCTCGGGAACGGCATTTTGGCAACTGTGGATGGGCGATTCCTATGTTGGCAAAGTCAAAGCGTGCGTGAGCAAAGTCCAATAGTAATTTCAAGGTGAGTTGAGCCTTGGAAAGCATTGAAAAAGCTGTTCAATCTCTCGGGAAAAAAGCAGATGTTGCAATAAGAAGCCGTTTATATTCACCTAAACGGGCTGAAATTAAACTCGCTAAAATAACCTCCAAACTTGCAAAAAGTGAAAGCGAGATACCTGAACTCTCAGTGGATATGACTGAGATTGCTATGCAGTTGCATTCATTCTATGATTCAAGAATGGAGCGGCTCAAAGCAGAGAAACTGTCACGCAAGATGTTTCAAACGCTGACAAACATTTTGAAGAGGGCTGGGAGCGGTAAAATCAATTTAACAGGCAGAAACAAATCTCGTGTAGGAGCGCTTGCCGGATACTGGAAAGATGTTGCCAGAGAAGACGCACAAGCACGAGAAAGCATATTGAAAGAAAAAGCACAAGCCTACATTGATAAAGGAAACTATGATGAAGCCTGCAAAGTTTTCCAGACCGTGCTCAAAGCGAAAAAAAAGATAAATGATCAAGCAGGAATAGCGGCAACTTTTCGCGATATTGCTGAAGTAATGAAGCTAAAAGGCAATACGAAAGAAGCACTCAGTTATTTCCGAAAGGCGGCAGCGATTAACCCTCTTGCATGGTTTGACGTAGGGTTCGTTCTTGGTGAAATACAGCAGTATAAAAAATCTATAACAGCATATAACAAATTTCTGAAAATAGTACCTGACGATGCTAGTGCATGGAATAACAAGGGATGGGCCTACGAAAATCTCTCGATTTTTCCTAAGGCGCTTAAATGCTACGAAAGAGCACTTACCTCCAACCCACAGCTTGTTGTATCGTGGATGGGAAAGGGCTTAATGCTCTGGAGGCTGGGCAGACCCATACAGGCTACCGATGCATTCGAAGAAGTGCTAAAGATAGACCCTGATAACCAAAATGTTTTGACAAACCTCACCGCACTGTACAATGACAGCCTTAAAAACTATGAAAAAGCTGCCTACTACGCTCAAAAGGCTTTCGACGTAAATCCCAACGACCTTGGCGCTCATTCAAATCTGGCTGAGAGCTTGGTATCAGCAGGTCGCTACAAAGAAGCCCGTAACCACGCAAATACAGTCTTAAAGATCGATTATAATCCAAATCATAAACTTGCAATGTACTTCGCGATCTCATCATCCTACTTCCTTGAAAGCAACATAAAAGAAGGCACCAAGTACCTGAAAAACCTCGAGGAATATCGCAGTTCTCTACCATCAACCTTCATGAACGAATGGAACTACGACGGAATTACCAATTTGCTATCTAAAAGTAATATCCCCGACAATTATAAAACAAAACTTTTCAAAGCAATAAACACCCTTGCCCCACCGTGAACACATGTATTTGCACGTTCGGTCATCGGAGAACGCGATGTACAAATTTGCGGTCTAAACGTTTTCTCTAAAAACCGCCTCACTATATAAAAGAGAGGGGCTATAGCCCCGCAGAGCATAACAAAAACAAAACAGAAAAATAACCAAATACGCAGAGTAAGCATTGAAGACTAATGTACAGAACAGGCATCGCTAACTTACCCTTACACGGCGGCAAAGCACCCGCATGGTTAACCACTCGCATGCGTAAACTTGCTAAAGAAATCTCTGCTGTCATAATTCATGAATACGGCATGGATACGTTCTTGACGCGCATCTCAGACCCATATTGGTTTCAAGCGTTAGGCTGCGTTTTAGGCTACGACTGGCACAGTTCAGGTGTCACAACTGTAGTCACAGGTATCCTCAAGCAGGCGCTTTCGCCAGACGAGTACGGTATTGCTGTTTGCGGGGGAAAAGGCAAAACCAGCAGAAAAACGCCTGCTGAAATCACTGATGCCGCTGAGCAATTCGGCTTCTCAGAAAACAGCATCAGCACGCTCACGTACACCAGCCGTATGACAGCCAAAGTTGACAATACAGCCATCCAAGCAGGCTACCAGCTTTATCACCATGTTTTCCTCTTGACGGAGAAAAAGAAGTGGGCTGTAATCCAGCAGGGCATGAGCACGGAAGACCGCACTGCACGCCGCTACCACTGGTTATCCGACAATGTGTCAAGCTTTGTTGCGGAACCGCATAACGCGATTGTCTGCGACACGAAACGCGCGAAGGCGCTGAACATGACGGCGAAAAGCAGCGAAGGCGCACGCAAAGCTTCAGTGGACATAGCTCGTGAATCGCCTAGCCGAACCCTGCGTTTGTTTGAAGCTGCGAGGCCTTTGCAGCAGAAGTCGCTGAAGGATTGGCTTCCGCAAAGCAGCGTCGACCAGCAACAAGCAATTCCTGTTCTTCAGATGCCTCGGCACGCAAACTGGAAGATGCTTAAGCAAATTTACGAGTTTCAACCCAAAAATTACGAGGAACTCCTGAGCATGAAAGGTGTTGGACCTGCGACTGTGCGCGGTTTAGCGCTTGCAGCGGAACTGGTTTACGGCGAAAAACCCAGTTGGGAAGACCCAGTTAAGTACAGTTTCTGCGTAGGCGGCAAAGACGGGGTTCCATTTCCAGTTAACCGCAAGTCATATGACGAAATAATCGAGTTTTTCCAAGATGCCGTCAAACAAGCCAAACTGGGCGACAGAGAACAAGTGAACGCGCTCAAACGATTAAGCGATTTCACAGTAAGACGCTGAGCCGCACAATAACGAATGCGCCCATGGAAACGATGAAAAGCTTGGTTAATTTCTTTTTTCCGTGGCAATCTCCCGCTCAAGCAGTTTTAACCTAAGACGAATGCCAACCCTCAATCAGATTTTCCCCCGTCCAACAGCACTTTTCCAGCCCATAACGCCTAAGCGGCTTAGTTAAATGCCGCTGCGACCTAGTCGAAGTCACATACAACCCAGTTTTCAACTCGCGATTCACGGCAACAGCTACTTTTTCTAAACCAGCAAACTTTGAACCGCACCTTTCACATCTAAAACCCTGATGCTTACCCATAGACTTCAAACGTTTACCGCATTTCGTGCACAAGGGATTCTGGTAACTAACTTCTGGAGCAAGCGCAAGGACACTGATTTTTTCTAAGTTTACAGTCAAAGGCTTACCCACCAGCGGCTTACGCACCGCACCGTAAACTTCCACGCTGTCGCCCACCGCAAGCTGCATTGCCACTTTGCGAAGAGCACCTGTTGGCTCATAAGCTGCGCAATCCACCTCGCCGCTTTCGTCTTTAATGGAGAAAATCACGTGCCGCAAAGGAATCACCCGCGGATTCTGTGAAACAACGCCTTTGACGATTACCGAGCTATACGGTTTCAAATGGCTTAACGCAGGCACATGTTGGAGATGTGCATCTGTGCCTTGATTCGAACGGAAAATGACCCAGCGCTCCACTGGTTCCAGCGGCTTAATCAACCCGAAAGCTTTCTTGACGGTTTCCGGCGTTTCGCCTCTGACGCCGAAAAGAATAGGGTCTGGACCCCGCGGCGTGATGATAACCCTGCCTTTTTCTGCATCTACATTGTTGAACGTGTACGGCTGCGTCAACTTGTCCATTTCGAAAATTGACGCTTCATCAACTTTCCTCTTTGAACCACAATTTTCCGCCATACGGTAAGCTATCAACTCAAAAGTATGATCGCCTCTGAGGGTTTCGCCAACAGCCGCCAACGCGCCAATTATGCCCCTGCAAGTGTTAAAGCCTAAAGCTTCACCTCCAAACTTCTCGATAAGCTTCGTGGCTTCCTTCAAAGTAACAATACCTGTTAGGGCATTCTTCGCGAAAACTGTGACCTCTGCTGGAACATCCGCTCCTGCGAAGAACACTATGCCTGGATCTGTGCCCTTAAACGTGAAGTCCGCATGTTCTTCCACCAAGCATACTGCAGCTTCCTTAATTCGTTCTTCCAAGCCTTCGTCATACTCAATTCTCAAGCACAGGGCACCGTTGCCGCGTGTTTTCCAAGGCACGTTAGGGTTAAGCCTAATCAGGCTCGGATAATCCAGAAACTTGACATGCAACTGTTCTAGTTTTTCTACAAGAAGTGCAGCAACGTATGTAGTGCAGCCTCTTCGCGTGGAGTCAGTATCGTCCAGCCCTATGTGCATTCTCTGCTTTTTCATCAACGGTAACCTGCTCTCGCAGATTATTGAGCGGGTACAAAGTAAAAAGATTATGCGAAGATTAAACGCTGCAAAGCGGCTACAGCGGTTTTTGCAGACGCAATACTGCTACTTAATCGCTTCGCGAAGCAGGATAAAGAAAGGGAAGATTGCTATTTTTCTTCGACGACAATCATCGTCAGTGTGGAGCGCACGTTGTCAAGTCGCCTGATGCGCCATGTCACGGTTTCTTTCAGCTTGTCCATGGTGTCTGCCTTAACGCGTGCAACTATGTCGTAGACGCCGTAGACGGCGAAAGAGTCATCTACGCCCTCGACTTTTTTCAGTTCTTTCAAGACGTCAGCTTCAGAACCAATTTCGGTATTTATTAACACAAAGGCTGTAGGCATACAAACTCCTCACTCTTAACATGTCTCGTCTGCGCATTAAAAGTTTTTCTCAAAAAGACCATCATCCGAGGCAAACTGCGAAAAAGACGGCTCTCCTCTACATCATGTTTGGCGCGCAACCGCCCATAACCCTTATCAGCAACATGCAGCATGGTGCGGTAATTCACAAGGGCGTTCAGCATATGGGAAACCTGATGGTCGCGGTTCTCGGCGCACCAAACTACGCCAGTAGTTTAGGCAAAAAAGGCACATCAACAGACATCACGCTGTACAACCTAAAGAAAGGCGAAGACACAGTAACCTTCATAGAACCCACACGCTACCCCGAACGCTTAGCACCCTTGTTCTTCTCGTGTTCTACAGCCAAAAAAGCCATAGTCGCCATAGACGAATTAAACGCCACTTTAGGAGAATCACTTGTAATGCTGCAGTGTTGCGGCGTAAACAGCGGCTACTTCGTCCTCCGCAACTACATACCCCGTGAAAAAGTTGAATCGCTTGTGAAGGGCACGGTTCTGGAAAAATACGAATTCGCAGACGACAATCCTGCCATGTTAAACGAGGCGCTTTTAGCTGAGGCAGCGCAAGCGAAGCCGAAAACGGCTCTGGATGGCGGAACACCTTCAGGAACAGTTCCCGTGGATCATGCTTTCAACGTAAAAGGCGTTGGAACCGTAGTCCTAGGCATAGTTGCAAACGGCATAATCCAGAAGCATGCCACGCTGAATGTGCTGCCGGGAACAAAGACAACCCAGATTCGTTCTATTCAAAAGCATGATGACGAGTTTGACTTCGCATACGAAGGCGACAGAGTGGGATTAGCGCTGAAAAACGTCGAAGCAGACGATGTTGACCGAGGAACAGTGCTGACAAACGACCCAACAGTCAAAACCTCCAAAAAACTTGAGACACATGCTTCTCTGGCCAAGTACTGGCAAATGCCCATAAAAGCAGGTATGGTGCTGCACGTTGGGCATCAGATGCAATTCCTCAACTGTAAAGTTGAAGCAGTCAGCGATGAGGGAGACTGGCGCAGACCAAAGCTAACGTTGGCTCTAGAAAAAGACATCGTGTATCGCTCTGGCGAAACGGCTGTTTTGATGTATCTGGAAGGCGGAAAACTCCGCGTCACAGGCACCGTGCAACTGCCATGAACGCTTAGCCTCGAAACTTGACGGATTAAAGCCGCAAGAGGCATGAACTGAAAAATTGCTTGCGGAATACAGTTGGCTTTTGCGTAACGTGTTACAACGTCACAAGTATTATATATGCATAGACACTACAATATCGTTTTCATGATGGAAACCGCCAACAAAAAACACGGCAAAGGCCTAACTTGGAGACAACCGCTTATCTGCGTAATCTCAACAGCCATCTGCACAGTACTTGCAATTTGGGCAGTTGTTGACGCTCCAGTCTCCACTCCAGTTCCAGGCGTTTCTGGACTTTACATTGCAGCTGCGGTTTATGTGCCTGTGGCGCTGTGGTTCGGCACATGGGGCTGTGTGGCTGGCTATCTCAGTTGCTTATTTATGGGTTTTTACCTTGGGATGCCGCTGGAGTTTTTGCTGGTTTGGTCGCTGGCAGATTTCTTCGAGGGCTTCGTTCCGCTAATCATTTACAGAAAACTCAAAATCAAACCTGCTGTCCAGCTTAAGCACTCCAAAGTGACTTATGGGCTTACTGCGGTTCTTTTGGTAAACGTGGTTGTGTCTGCTTTCGCTTTGGTTAACAGTTTAAGCGAAATTTTCATCGCCACTTTTATTGTAGGCCTTGCAGTTTTGATTGGTCAAGCAGCTATTGAAGATCGAAAAACTTGGCTAACTTGGTTGATTGTGGGAGTTTTGCTGGCGAGTTGCGTTTCAGGAATATTCGGTGTAGGTGCAATGCTGGCGTTCGGCAACATCTCCGCAGAAGCGTTTCAAACTGTTTTCTTGGGGTGGGTATTCGGCGACATAATCGTGCTGTCAACCATCGGCACAGCGTTAACGGTTGTGCTTACGCCTTATATTCAGAAAACGCGTGCTTACGTACGGGGTTTCTTCTCTTAAACACTTTTTCCCTGCTCAGAAGCGGTTTTTTCTCCGTTTTGAAACATGTACACGTTGCCCATGAACGATAATGCGGCATTGTCGTAAATGAGCGCTGAGCGTTCAGGTATCGCGTATATCTTTTCTTCTTTAGATATTTTTTTCAGTTCAGTGTCTTCTGATGGTTTGTAGTGAACTTTGACGGTGAGTTCTGCCAGTTTTAGCCCTGTGATTATCTTGTGCGTTTGCTTGTTTTTGCTGGTAAGTATGCCCTGTTTGCAGAGTGCTATGGCGCCTGCACTTCTACCCACGATAACGTGGTTGTACCTGTGCAGTAGACGGTCGATGTTTTTGCTTTTTAGGCGTTCAAGGAGAACGCTAGTTAATCCACCTGTCAAGTATACGAGGTCAGAGTTTTTGATTTTGACGGCAATTTCCTCATACGCATCTGAGTATTCGGCGAAGTCAACGTTGCTTGCGCCGAGGCTTCTGAAGTAATCAAACAGTCGCTTCCTGCGCGTGTACGTTTTGTCGAATGATGCTCTTGCCCAAGGAAACACAAGAACGCATGGTGCTTCGCCTGCCGCTTGAAACGCGTTCATGTTGATGTTGCATGCGTTTCTTTTGAAGGTGTTTTCGCCGCCTAGAAGGTACAGTTTCGCCATGAACTAACTACTGTTTCTCTGCACCTTTAAGGCATGCGCCTGTTTAGCCGCCAAAAAATAACGCTTATTAGCCATTGGCTCAGTGCTGTAGTGGGTGATGCAGCATGTCTTTGGAAGGATTTGTAGAGTACAAGCGAAGAGAATTCTGCAACGACGTGAAATGCCCAGTGCAAATGGAGCTGAACGCTTTAAAGGATAAGCCTGATGAGTATGAAAGGCTCAGGCAAACGTGCAGCACTGGCTGCAAGTATACTACGTGGCAGTTTCACCACTGGCTCATCGAAAAAGGTTATCTAATTGTTAAGCCAAAAGGTTCCACGGAGCGATAAATATGGAGTGGGGAATGAAAAACCGTTTAAACAGATTAATCCAGCCTGACGGCAAAGCGCTGTTCCTGCCCGTAGACCACGGGTACTTCCAAGGACCAACACGCATGCTTGAAAAACCAGGCGAAACCATCAAGCCACTAGTCCAGTATGCAGATGCCGTGATGCTGACGCGCGGCGTACTCAGGAACTGCGTAGACCCAGCAATCTCGAAGCCGATAATACTCAGAGTGTCAGGCGCAGTAACCGTTGTCGGCGAAGATTTGGCTAACGAAAGCGTGGTCACCTCGATTCGTGAAATTCTCAGGTTGAACGCTTCAGCTGTGTCCATGTCCGTGTTCGTAGGCACAAAATACGAGAACAAGAGCCTAAGCAACCTAGCAAAGCTCGTGGACGCATGCGAAGATTACGGTGTGCCTGTTATGGCTGTCACAGCGGTTGGCAAAGAACTGGAAAAACGCGAAGCACGGTACCTTGCATTGTGCTGCCGTGTAGCCGCTGAAATAGGCGCCAGAGTAGTGAAAACGTATTATTGCGCAGAGAAGTTTGAAAAAGTCGTGGACGGCTGTCCAGTGCCCGTGGTAATTGCTGGCGGGCCAAAGGCAGATACGCAGCGGGAAGTGTTTGACTTCGTTTACGACGGCATGCAAAAAGGCGCTATAGGCGTGAACTTGGGCAGGAACATTTGGCAGACTGAGCATCCAGTGGCTGCGATACGCGCTATACGGGCGATAATTCACGATAATTACACGCCTAAAGAAGCCGAAGACTTGTTTGAGCAAATTAAAGCTGGAAAGGCATAAACAGCCTTTAAGCTTTCTTTTCAGGTGAAACGCTTTGCTTGCAGCCGTGTACTACAACAACCGAGACGTGCGAATCCAAGAGATGCCCATACCAGAAATCGCTGATGATGAATTACTGCTTAAGGTGATGGCTTGCGGCATATGCGGAAGCGACGTGATAGAATGGTGCAGAGTCCCGAAAGCACCGAAAGTTCTGGGCCATGAAGCAACAGGCGTAATAGAGAAAGTTGGCAAAAACGTTAAGCGCTATCGTGTCGGCGACAGAGTTTTTGTTTCACACCATGTTCCCTGCAACGAGTGCCGCTACTGCGTTAGTGGGCATCATACGGCTTGTGAGACTTTGCACACGACGAATTTTTATCCAGGTGGTTTTGCGCAGTATGTTCGTGTGCCGCGGATTAATGTTGAACGCGGCGTTTACAAGCTGCCTGCTGGTCTGTCTTTTGAGGAGGGCACGTTTGTTGAGCCTCTTGCTTGCGTGGTTCGCGGGCAAAGACTTGCAGAGATTCGCAAAGAGGATACGCTGCTGGTTATCGGTAGCGGTATAGCGGGCTTGCTTCATGTGCAACTGGCGAAAGCGAACGGCGTCAACAAAGTGGTTGCCGTGGACCTTAATCCGTACCGTTTAGCGATGGCTGAAAAACTCGGTGCGCACCACACGATAAACGCGAAAGAACCCCTTGCACAAAAACTGAAGGCAGTGAACGGTGGGCGATTGGCAGATAAAGTTGTTGTGTGCACTGGAGCGACTCAAGCAGCATTAACGGCATTGGAATGCGTGGACAAAGGCGGGTTAATCATGTTTTTTGCTGTGCCAGAGCCTACAGTGAAGATTCCTGTGCCTATGACTGAGTTTTGGAGAAACGAAATCACAATTAAAACTTCCTACGGCGCTGCGCCGAACGATTTGGAGGAGTCTTTGGCGATTTTGGCAAAGAAGAAAATTCACGTTAAGGACATGATTACGCATAAGCTGGGTTTGCAGCAGGCTGCGGAAGGTTTCCGTTTGATGGCGGAAGCTGGAGCTTCCTTGAAGGTGATTATTGAGCCTAATAGGACTTAGCTGCAAAGAAACGAGAAAGAACGTGGTACTTGTTGTTTTGGGCTGTGTGTTCTAGCGCGTGGAAAAGTCTATACCCCCTTTTATATACTCGCTGTACGCTCTTAGAGCGTAAAAGGTGAATGCAAGTTGAAGGTGGGTGTTTGCGGAATCGCATGCGAGAAATGTCCAAAGATGCAGAAGGGCATGTGTCCGAATGGCACGGTTGGTTGCGTGGCAAGGGAAAATAAGTTTTGTCAAATATGCAATTGCGCTTTCACTAAAGGCGTGAAGTTATGCTTTGAATGCGCCGAGTTTCCATGTGAAACCACTAAACAGGGTCCAATAAGCTACGGTTACTGCCAGTACATTTCTGGCAAAGCTCCGCCTTAGGCTACATGTTTTCGCGTAACATTTTCGCTAGGCGTTTGATGCCTTCTTCGATTTGTTCTTCTGACGGATACGAGAAGTTCAGTCGCATCGTGTTTTGCCCTTTGCCGTTGCAGTGGAACGATGAGCCGACGACGTAGGCTACTTTGTTTTCAACCGCTTTCGGAAACAGCGTCGTCGTATCCATGTGTTTAGGCAGTTTAACCCACAGGAACAAGCCGCCTTCAGGTTCAGTCCACTCTACGCCTTTAGGCATGTAACGCCGCAAAGCGTTTATCATCACGCCTCGCTTTCGGGCATACAGCTTGCGGATTTTCTCCACTTGCTGCGGCAGCAACCCCCGCTTCATATATTCCGCAACTATTAGTTGAGTGAATATTGGCGTCGACAAGTCCATGCTTTGTTTCGCGGCTACCATGCGTTCTGTCCAGTCTGTTGCCGCTGTTATCCACGCCAACCTAAAGCCTGGGCAAAGTAGTTTGGAAAACGTGCCTAAAGCGATGACATAGTTTTCTTTGTCTAAACTGCAAATCATTGGCACAAAGTCGCCTGCGAAGCGCAAATCGCGGTAAGGGCTGTCCTCTACTATGGGCAAATCGTAAATGTGAGCTAATTCTAAAAGGCGTTTGCGTCTTTCCAGAGTCATCGTTACGCCTGAAGGGTTCTGGAAGTCTGGGACTACGTAGATGAACTTGGGTTTTCTGCCGCGTTTAGCCAGCTTCGCCAGTGTTTTCTCAAGCAGGTCCATTTGCATGCCGTTGTTGTCTTGGGGAACGCCGATTAGTTTTGCTCTGTACGCGCTGAACGCTTGCAGTCCGCCCATGTAGGAGGGTAATTCCACTATTGCCATGTCATTTGGGTCTAGGAAAAGCTTGGCGATTATGTCTAAGCCCTGTTGTGAACCAGAAGTGACCAATATATTTTCAGGATTGACAGTTGGTTTTTCCCGCGCCATCCACTTAGCGATTTCTTCACGCAGCGCAGGTTCACCTTCAGTAGGTCCATACTGCAGTGCAACAGTGCCTTTTTCGCGTAGCAGTTGGCTGGAGATTTCTGCCATTTCTGTAATTGGGAAAGTTTCTGGTGACGGAAGCCCGCCGCCGAAAGAAATTATGTCAGGTTGACGCGTGATTTTCAATAAATCCCTGATTGCAGAACGCTTTATGTTCATCACGTTCTTAGAGTAGAATCTTGAAACATCCTCTAGCACGTTCGCCGCTCCCCCTTTTCACACATGTTTTTTCTGCGTCAAACATTGACAGGTGAGCATAAAAGACTGTCGTTGCCCTCGCATATACTCTGTTGTGTACGGAAGCAGTTTTAAGTTATCGTGTACAGTGATAAGCAAAGGAAGACGCATGGTTTCCTCAGAAGCACTCATCAAAGCACGCGGGTTAACAAAGAAGTTCAACAGCTTCACGGCAGTGGACGGCATAGACTTCGACGTTTACAAGAGCGAATGCGTAGGCTTCCTAGGACCAAACGGCGCTGGAAAAACCACCACTGTGCGCATGATATACTGTTTTTTGCCCTTGACAACTGGCGAATTATCAGTGGCAAGCATGAGCGTCACTGAGCAGGCACGCGAAATAAAACGCGTTGTAGGCGTGGCGCCGCAAGAAGATAATCTCGACCCTGTTTTCTCTGTCGTAAAGAACCTTTTAGTTTACGCTCGCTACTTTGACATACCCAAAGCTGAAGCTGCAAAACGAGCCGAGGCGCTACTGGCTTTCTTTCAGCTGCAGGAGAAAAAGAACGTTACCATTTCCGAGTTATCCACGGGCATGAAGCGCAGGTTGATTTTGGCAAGAGCCCTAATTAACGAGCCCCAAATTCTGCTTTTAGATGAGCCCACCACAGGCTTGGACCCGCAGGCGCGCCGCTTAGTGTGGGAAGAAGTACGCACCTTGAAGAAACGTGGCGTCACTATAATTTTGACGACGCATTACATGGATGAGGCTGCTGCACTGTGCGATAGAATTTTGATTATGGATAAGGGCAAAATCATTGAGCAGGGTGCGCCAGCGGAACTTATCAGGAAGCACGTTGGTGAAGATGTGCTGGAAATTGATAATGACGCGAAACTGGTGGAAACGCTGAAACAAGAGTTTCCAAACGCCCGTTTCGAAGAGTTCGGCGACCGCATCCACGTTTTCACCAGTCAACCGCATGGTGTCTTCGAAAGCTTCCTTGCAAAAACCCAAATTAAGAACATGACGATACGAACTGCCAATCTGGAAGATGTTTTCATTAAACTAACAGGGAAGGGGCTTAGAGATTGACGAAGATAACTGGTTCACCCAGCCGTTTTTCAATGCCTAAGCTAAGCCGCAACGTGTGGAAAGTGTGGAGAAGAAACTTCGATGTCTTCACAAAAACCATACACGTCAACTTTTTGCCCTCACTTATAGAACCCATTCTCTACTTGGTGGCTTTAGGCGTGGGTTTAGGCGGCTTCGTCCAACCCATAGAAGGCGTACCCTACGCGAACTTCATAGCGCCTGCGCTAGTAGCTATATCCATAATGTACGGTTCCTTCTTCGAATGCACTTATGCCTCGTTTGTGCGCATGTACTTCCAGAAAACCTTCGACGCCATCATAGCCACACCTGTAAGCGTGGAAGAAGTCATCGCTGGCGAACTCCTTTGGGGCGCCACCCGCGCAACTATAAACTCCACAACCGTGCTTGCGGTAGTAGCGGCTTTTGGTTTAATCTCCAGCCCGCTTTTCCTCTTAGTGCCTCTGCTTGCCTTTTTAGGCGGTTTAATGTTCGGTTCCATCGCCATGTGCTTCACAGCAATTGCCTCTGACATAGACTTCTTCAATTACCCAGCGTTTCTGTTCGTAACACCCATGTTCCTCTTAAGCGGAACCTTCTTTCCGCTTTCCACTTTCCCTTCGGTCGTGCAGACAGGAGCCCAAATTTTCCTGCCTCTAACACATGTGGTGAATCTTACAAGAGGTTTAATCCTCGGCAACGTCGGAACTTCACTGCTGATCAGTTTAGCATGGATTGCAGTTGGCACGCTTGTCTTCTTCGTACTAAGCATAAACCTGATGAAAAAAAGGTTAATCCGCTAAAAGAGCGCGTTAAGCTTCTATGCCTTTCCTCTCAGCCACAACAAGATAGTAAGCTGCCAACCCTTTCCATTTTCCCCAGTTCAAAGCTATCTGCCGTGCCTGCGCGCTGTTTATCATTTTTCCACTGCAGTAATACCGTGCGATAGTGCGTCTTAAGCCTAAATCGTCAGCAGGTAAAGCCTCAAGTTTCCGCATGCCTCTGAGCATGGTGAGTTCCGCAGTCCACACTCCGACCCCGCGCACTTTGTCAAGCTCACGTATAATTTCCTCTGCGCTGTCCCAGTTTTCAAGTTTCTCCAAGTCTAGTTCGCCGTCAGCTATGAGTTTGGAGATGCCTTGGATGTACTCGGCTTTTCTCTGGCTTAAACCGCACTGGCGAATCGCGTCAATGTCCGCGGAAGCCAGCTTCTGAGGGGTTGGATGCACGTAGTAAACCTCGCCATCCAAGCTTAAAGCATCGCCGAACCGTTTGGTCAGCTTGCTTTCTATGCTGTTTGCCACTTTCAGCGAAATCTGCTGCTCGATAATCGAGTCAATCAATGCTTCGAAGGCGGTTTGGGTTGTTGGGTTTTTCAAGCCCCAAAGCTTTCGCGTTATGCGTGCCATTGTATCGTCGGTTTTTATGTCTTCGTAGAATGGTGCTAAGTCAAAGTTTAAGCTGAAGAGGCTGCTGATGGCTTCATGTGCCTTTTTTGCGTCGTTTTGTGTTAACGCTTTATCCGATTTTAGTTCCGCGTATAGCTTCGGTTTGTCAATTGTGCCTTCAGATTTTACAGTAGCCAGCATAAGCTTGTCGTCAGCGCGTATTATTTGTGTGAATTTGTTTTTTTCGTATTTGCGGATTTGTTTGTCGCCGTTGGAGAAAATTTCGGCGCTTAGGTCAAAACTGAACGGCGGAACAGCCTCCAACGTTATTCTTTTAATCTCATTCAAGTCTTTTCATCTTTTATGATGTTGTGTAACCGCCAAAGCTTGTTACTAGGAACACGGCGTACAGCATCAGCAGTAATGCGCCTTCTCTCCAACTTATTTTTTCGCTCGACAGGAAGTACCACAAGAACAGATTTATGATAAGTGAGAACATGGCCAAATTGGAGAACGCCGCCATGTTAATCGATAAAGGTGACGCTATTAGGGCTACGCCGAGGATGCACGTGATGTTTATGAAGCAACTTCCAACTATGTTGCCCAGCGCCAAATTCAAATGTCCCTTTCTCACTGAACTTATGCTCGTTGCCAGTTCAGGCACGCTTGTGCCGAAGGCAACTATGGTTGCGCCTATGACGACTGGCGGAACGCCCATGCTGGTGGCGATAAAGGATGCTGACTCGACAACGAATGAGGCGGTGGCGACTACTATTATCGCGCCGATTAATGTAAATACCGTGTATTTGCGGAGTTTGCTTCTTTCAGGATTTACGGTACTTTCTTCTGTTTTCACTCTTTTCTCTCTTGATAACTGTAACATGTAAATTACGAAAATAGTTAGGAGAATTACGCCTATGAATTGGCTTGCGTAGCCTATGTACAGCAGTGCCAAAGGAATTATTGAAGCTACGAAAAGCCCGAAGTACAAGTTGCCTATTTCTTCCTTCGCCGGACTCAGGCAGCAGTTGCCGTTTTTTGAGCGTTTCAGTGCTACGAGAAGGAAACAGATGCCCAATATCAAAGCGATGTCAGCTATGTTGGAGCCTAAAACGTTGCCGATGGCTACGCCGATGCTTGCTTGAGTGAACACCGCGAAGATGGACACGCTGAGTTCCGGCAGAGAAGTGGCGAAACCAACCAAGATGAAGCCGATGGTTGTTTTTCCAAAGCCAGTTATGTCTGAGACTTTGATTGAGTTGTTTATGGTTATATCGCTGGCTTTACCTAGAACAATCAGTGAAGCGATTAGAACTAGCAAATTTCCGATTAACCCAGTTCCTTCAAACACCCCGCTTCACCTTTCTACACTGCTCTTTGAACATCGCTAAAAAGCTTTCTTAGCGTGAATAGCTAAGCACAAGGTGGACACATAAACATAAGCACATAACTGAATTGCAAATCACTTTTGTAAAGGATTTTTAACTGGAACTCGCTGTAATATACGCATCACAGAGGAATTAACCATGCGCGTTGTGCTGCGAATAGGCGGTTCAGTAGTAGCATCACCCATAAACACTGAATTAATCAGCAAATACGCCGAACTACTGAAAAACCTCAAAAAGCAGGGTCACGAGGTTGCAGTGGTCGTCGGCGGCGGCTCACTGGCAAGAGAATTCATCTCAATAGCGAAAAACTTGAGCCTTGACGAGCAGGCGCAGGATGAAATCGCAATTTCTATTTCACGAATCTTCGCCCAACTGTTCATCAAGAAACTGGGCACACTAAGCTGCAACACCGTGCCCTTAACCGTTGACAACGCCGCAGAATGCTTAGGCAAAGGAAAAATCGTGGTTATGGGCGGCTTGAAGCCCGGCATGACAACCGATTCTGTTGCAGCACTGCTTGCCGAGCGCGTGAACGCTGATTTGCTGGTTAAGGGCACTGACCAAGACGGCGTTTACGACAAAGACCCCCGAAAGCACAGTGACGCGGTTAAGCTTGACCGCTTATCGCTTGATGAGTTAGCAAGCGTATTCGATGAGAGCAAGCACAAGGCGGGGATACACCAAATAATTGATCCGGAGGCAGTTAAGATTTTGAAGCGTCGGCGAATGCGCTTAATTGTTGTGAACGGGTTTGCTCCTGAGAATATTCTAGCCGCTGTTAACGGTGAAAGCGTTGGCACCGTGATAAGTTAAGGTGCAGTTTGGGTTTTTTGTGCAACAAGTTTAAATATCACATTTGATATCGCATTTGAGGTCAATAGTGATATGTATGTTCGACCATGAAAACGGCGTAAAAAACCTGAAACACCACCGAGAAATGAAAAGATGGATGCGCCACACCGCCATGGTGCCCAAAGGCTTCCTACGATACCACGTTCTCGAAGCCTTAAACGAGAAGCCCATGTCAGGGTCAGAAATAATGGAGGAAATCGAAAAACACACAGGCGGCTCTTGGAAACCCAGCCCAGGCTCCATATACCCCTTGCTGGCTTGGCTGCAAGACAACGGTCACGTAAAGGAGTTGCCTACTGAAAACGGTTTGAAACGTTACGAGTTAACCGCAAGTGGAAAGGCACTGCTTGAAGAACAGAAAACAATAAGGAAGAAAGTTAGGGAAGAATCAGGCTTCTTTCCAGCCCCGCCCTTTTTCGACGCTTTCTTTATGAGAATGCCTCCAGAGAAATGCGAGGAAGTACGCGACACCATGCGAAAACTCGGTATAGCCTTCTTTCAGTTAAGCCTCACGCTACAGGAGAAAATGTCTGAGCAAGCCTTAAATGAGTCTCTCAAGGCTGTAACTGAGACCGCGAAGAAACTTGAGGAAATAAACAAAAAATTGAAGGGTGAACTTAAATGAGTGAAGACGTAATAAAAGCTGAAGGTTTAACAAAAGTTTTCAACCACAACCTCGTGGCAGTTGACCACATAGACTTCAGCGTCAAACACGGCGAAATCTTCGGCTTCCTAGGACCAAACGGAGCAGGCAAAACAACAACAATAAACATGCTGATAACCGTGCTGAAGCCAACCTCTGGCAAAGCAACCATACTCGGAAGCGACATTGCCAAACAAAACAACGCTGTCCGCGCCACCATCGGCGTTGTCCCACAGGAGTACACGGCTGACGAGGATTTAACAGGCTACGAGAACATACTCCTATGCGCTGACCTCTACGGTATTCATCGCGACGTTTCCAAAAAACGCGCAAATGAGCTTTTAGAGCTTGTTGAATTGACATCGTTTAAAGACAAGAAGGTGCAAACTTACTCAGGCGGCATGCGGCGAAGGCTGGAGTTGGCATGCGGCTTAGTTAACAGGCCTAAAGTGCTCTTCTTGGATGAACCAACGTTAGGCTTAGATGTCCAAACTAGAGCGGCTACGTGGAATTACGTGCGTATGCTGAAGAAAGAGTACGGCATGACGCTGTTTTTGACGACGCATTATTTGGAGGAGGCGGATGCGCTTTGCGACCGCATAGCGATAATTGACCACGGCAGAATCATCGTCGTCGGAACTCCTGAAGACTTGAAGGAAAGCTTGGGCGGTGACATAATCACTTTGAGCATTCAGCAGGATATTGACATAACTAATCTTGTTAAGGGAATTGAACGCGTGAAAGAAGTGAAGAAGAAAAATGGAATGTACATTATAAAATCTGAAAGCGGAGAAATAACCGCGCCGCTTATCATCGAGGCTCTGCGCAAAGAAGGACACGTTGTAACTAAGCTTTCCTTGACGAAGCCGACGCTGAACGAAGTTTACTTGCAGTACACAGGTAAGTCTATGCGTGATGCTGCGGACGAATCAAAAGACTCCGCGTTTGCCCAGAGACACATGATGAGGAGGTCACACATGTGAGCGCAACAAACAACATTTCCAAAAGCAAAACACACGGCTTGTGGGCTTTAACTAACCGTGAACTCAAGAAATGGTACAAAGCTCCAACTGTATTCATTCTCAACCTGATTCAGCCAGTGATTTGGCTTGGCTTGCTCGGTAACGCCTTGAACATAGGCAGCCTCTTCAGCGCAAGCTCAATTCAGTTTCCGTCAGAGTTAGCGGCAACGTTCACTCCAGAGCAGCTCAGCGCCTTAAACAGTTTCTTCAGCGGGTTGCAGGACCAGATAATGGGCAGCACCTTCGGCACAACCAGCTACATAAGTTTCATGGCTGTAGGCATGATGGCGTTCACCGCCCTGTTCACAACGATGTTCAGCGGCATGTCCGTAGTGTGGGACAGGCGCTTAGGCTTCCTAAACAAAGTCTTAAGCACGCCAGTGTCCCGAGCAGTCATAATACTGTCTAAAGTGTTCTCTGCAACTTTGCGGGCAATGTTCCAAGCAGCAATAATTTTGCTGATCGCGATTCCATTCGGCTTTACATTCGGCGCCTCGTTCACAGTGTTTAACATTCTCGGCGTCTTCGCAATGCTGTTCCTAGTGTGCCTAGGTTTGTCTTCGCTGTTCATAGCCATCAACATCCGCTCCACAAGAATCGAAACGCCAATGGCAGTCATGAACCTGCTGAACTTGCCGTTAACGTTCGCCAGCAGCGCCTTCTTCCCAATCGACAAAATGCCCGGATGGCTCCAAGCAGTAGCAAACGCTAACCCAATATCGTACACGATTGACGGCATGCGGCAACTCTTAATCTTCGACAGCATAAACTACGCGCAGTTGGCGTTGGACTTCGCGTTCGTCGGCGTATTCGCAGCAATACTGACCAGCATAGGCATAGTGCTCTCATGGAGATTCCTAAATAAGTAAGCAAGCCGTGAGCAAAATGGGAGTGTCTGACCGTGGTGCCAGTTGTTGAAGCGGTAGACTTAAAGAAAACTTACATGCTAGGCAAAGTCCCAGTTGAAGCCCTCCGCGGGGTTAACCTGAAAGTGGAAAGCGGCGACTTCCTCACCATCCTCGGTCCTTCAGGCAGCGGCAAATCAACCCTGCTGAACCTGATAGGCGCTTTGGATAAGCCAACTGCGGGGACACTGCTGGTTGACGGTGTGGACATTTCCAAACTCAGCGACAGTCAACTGGCAGACCTCAGGCGCAAAGTAGGCTTCGTATTCCAATTCTTCAACCTCATCCCCCGTTTTACCGCAATAGGCAACGTTGAACTATCCATGTCTATCGCTGACGTGAACCGCACGGAGAGAAGAAGACGCGCAGAGGAACTTTTGGAAACAGTAGGCTTGAAAGAACGAATGCATCATAAGCCTGCGGAGCTCAGCGGGGGTCAACAACAGCGCGTTGCCATCGCTCGTGCTTTAGCGAACAACCCCAAGTTTCTGCTGTTGGATGAGCCGACGGGCAACATTGATTCTAAAACTGCCCGCGAAATAATGACGCTGATTAAGCGGCTAAACGCGGAGAAAGGCGTGACCATAATCATGGTTACACACGACCAGCACTTGGCAAAGGAAGCCAAGCGCATAGTGCAAGTGTTTGACGGCGAAATCCACTCGGACGTGGTGAACTGACATGAAAGCGCGAGATGTTTTCGGCTACTCCTTCAGCGCCATAAAACTGAGGAAACTCCGCGCAGGCTTAACCACGCTAGGCGTTGTAATCGGCATTGCCGCTATCGTTGCTTTGCTTTCTATTACGCAGGGCTTGCAGAACACGATAACCCTGCAGTTGGAGCAGGGATTAGCAACAGACACTGTAATCGTTACGCCTGGCAAAAGCCTCTTAAGCAGCGGCGGCGTAGGTCAAGGCGCAGGCATAGGCGCCGCAATAAGTAGCGACACTTCCGACTTTAAGTTGTTTATTAACGATACTGCAACTGTTAACGCGGCATCGCCGGACATTGAAGCTTCAATTGCCATAATCCAAAAAGCAGTTTACGTTCAGTCTGAAAACCGCACTTTCGCCATCAACGTTAATGGCGTGGATTTTGCCAAATACCCCGAGTTTTACAGCAGCACATTTGTAGCTGACAGCGGAAGCATCAGTTTAAGCCCTGAAAACGACACCGTTGTGATTGGAAGGCGGTTACATGACCCGTGGAAAAACGGCACCTTGCTCTTCAACGTGAATGACGACATTAACATCACATGGACTAATGCTACTGCTCGGCCTCCTACAAACGAAACATATACTGGTCTCGTAACGGCGGTTCTGAAAGAAGTCGGCGGTTTCAGCTTCGGAGGACCTTCAGACACAGGCGTGTACATTCCAACTGCCCAAGCGCAAAGCTTCTTCGGAACTGACGAGTGCAACATGATTATTGTGAAACTAAAGGACAGCGACAAAACCACCCTTGATGACGCGTCTAAAGCTATAGACGATGCGTTTAACGGCGAAGTCTCAGTGATATCCTCCACTGCAGTGGTTGATATTCTTTCCAGTGTCTTCTCAGTCATATCGCTTTTCCTAGTCGGCATCGCCGCCATCTCGCTGTTGGTTGCGGGCATAGGCATAATGAACATCATGATAGTCTCGCTGATTGAGCGCACACGAGAAATCGGCATACTCAAAGCGTTAGGCATGAAAAGCCGAACCGTACTCATGATATTCCTAAGCGAATCCGTGATAATCGGCTTGATAGGCGCAGTGATTGGCATAGCTTTAGGCTGGGGCTTAGCAAACGCAGTTGCCGTGGTATTAAGCGGAGGCGGCTTATTCCAAGGCATAGGCGGAACCCAAGCTGCAAGCCGCATTCAATCTGGCTATATGACTATAACGCCTGTTTTAACGCCAACCGTGCTCGTAGGTGCCTTGCTATTCGGAATAGGCGTCAGCGTAATCTTCGCCTTGTACCCTGCGTGGCGCGCTTCGAAACTTAAACCCGTAGAAGCCTTAAGATATGAGTAGAGGAAGCAAATTTGAGTACTCTTTGTTCAAAATGCATTTTCTTTCAGTTGGCTCC
>CAZDLK010000031.1:0-24973 GCA_964506435.1 uncultured Candidatus Bathyarchaeia archaeon
GCATTACGCCCCATGAGTAGATTTCGCCGTCAATCATTATCGCTGCTTTGGAGCCCACTGAGCCGACGTCTACGCCTGCGGTGATTAAGTCTTTGTTTTTCCACTTCTTTGTAGGCATGATTCTGTGGTATTCTTGCCATCTCCAGTACTCAACATCATCTTTTTTTGGGGCTTCGGTCATCTTTTTTTATGCCTCTTTAACGCGGCTGGCTGCAACAAGCGCAGCGCCTAGTGCACCAATAAATTCTGGGTACTCAGGTATTAAAATATCGACTCCTAATTTGCGTTTCAGAGATGCTACGAAGCCGACATCTTTGGCGACGCCGCCGACTAGCACAACGTCGGGGTTTACGCCTAGGCGGTACACCATTGAGGATACGCGGTCAGCCATGGCGTCAAATATTGCCCGTGCAATTTCAGGTTTGGATTCTTGGCGGTGAATCAGGCTTACGACATCTGATTCGCCGAATATTACGCATGTTGCGTTTATGGGGCTTGCGCGTTCCGCCTTCAGCGACAGTGGACCCATCTCTTCCAGTTGCACTTCTAAGGCTCTGGCCATTGCTTCGATGAATGTGCCAGCGCCAGCTGCGCATCTTTCGTTTACAACGAAATCGATCATTATGCCTTTTTCGTCGCATTTGACGGCTCGTGCTTCTTCTGCACCTACGTCGATTATTGTTTTTGCCTTGGGGAATATGCTGACTGCGGCTTTTGCGTCTGCGCCCATCATGCTTACGGTGCTGTTGGCGTTGGGCGCCATGTCCATGCCTGAGCCAGTTGCGGTAACGTGGTTCACATCTTTAATGGATAGTTTTGCTTTTGTTAGGGCTTCGGCAACGGTTTCTTCAGCGGCTTTTGTGGGGTCAAATCCTGAGAACGCTTTGCTGCGGGATAGGACTGCGCCGTCTTTGAGGACGACTGTTTTAACGCTTTGAGTGCCTAAGTCTATTCCGATGGTTATCATTACATTTGAACCTCTATATGTCGACTCTTGCGGTTAGCATTTCTAGGAATGCTTCAACGCGCGTTTTCAGTTGTCCTACGTCTTCTCGCGTGTACTCGGTGTCTAAATAGTACACTGGGATGTTCAAGCGGTCTAGGACGCGTTTGACTCGTGTGTATTCCATGGCGTAGAGCATGCAGCCGCGGACGACGTAGTAGATTACGCCGTTGATGTTCCAGTCTTTAACTTTGGTTAGGAGCCAGTTGATTCTGTCTTCGTTTCCGTCTGCCGAGGTGAAGCAGGGGCAGGTTGAAGCCATGAGGTATCGTTCAGATATGGCTTTGAACATGTCGTCTTTTGTCCATTCATCCACTCCCACAGGGTCGTAAAGTAGTCTTTCGCTTGAGCATAGTTCATCAGCGATGAGAACGCCCTGCGGCGTGGCTTCTTCAATTAACGTTGGAACTTTCCAGTTGTCAGGCCATATCATCGGTGTACCAGTTAGCATTACTCTGGGTGTGTCTGGTGGGCAAGCCCATTTTTTCTCTTGTGCCATTTTTTCAAGTTCGTCGCATAAGGCTTCAGTTTTTTCGGTCCATCGCGTTATGTCGTCCCACATGTATGTTTGGTTAACCAGCATTGCGTCTCTGCCCATTATGACTGGAGCGCCTTTCCGTAGGTCCTGCAAGCGGCGGAAGGCTTTGGTTGCTTTTTGAGTTTTTTCTATTGCGGCTTTCAGTTTCTTGTTATTGATTTTGTTGCCCGTTAACTTCTCGATTTGTTCTTTCATGGTGAGGAGTTCTTCACGCCAGAATCGCGTTGCTTGGTCAGAATCTTTCACTCTTGGAATGGGCATTGTCCAAACTGGTTTGGAGTCGCTTAGTATGTCGCTTAGTTTTGTCATGCCATCGCAGGTTAAAACGCTTATCAACGCGTCACTTAATTCGAGATACGGAGACAATTCAATCATTTTTGCGCCTATCGTTGAGCGTACAATGGGGCAAACTTCCACGGGCACGACTCTGTCTCCGAGTTTTGCAGCGTCATACCAACCTGAGTTCACACGAACTGGAATAGCATCTGCGGCTAATATCAGCTCTGTAGGTGCAAACATGCAGAAGTAGCCGATGACTTTTTTGCCGTTTTCTTTTGCTGCTTGCAGTTCTTTTTCGCGTTGACCGAAAAAGTTTGCGATTTCATCAAAATACTGCATTGCAGCAGGTCGGTTCTTCGATGTTTTTTTCATCCGTTCAATGTTTTCAGCAATCACTTTTTGGGAAGCGGCTTTGATAGAGTTTTGCAGCTCTTTAATTTCTTTCTGGGGAATTTCAGGCAGGTATTTCTTTTCTGTAGTTTGGTTCTTCATTCAAGTTCCTCATTCACTTTCTGATGGTTTTAACCAGTTTCGAGATTTGAAAATAGTTTTTTTATTAAATTTCACTTTCAAGCAGTCTTCGTAAGGGCACATCTCCACGCATCGGAGACACAGCATGCACATTGAAGTATTAATTTTTCCTCCCTTCTGCTCGTAAACATCGGTGACTTGCACCGAGCACACTCTTTTGCAGATTCCGCACTTGGTGCATTTTTCTTCGTCCTTATCAAGGTGAAGTGAAGGAACCCACTTAAAACCCTTAAACCTGTTCACAACGGCAAGGGAAGACCCTGTCGGGCAGAACCTGCACCACACGCGTCTTATCGCGAATGAACCAATAACTGTTAATGCAACGAAAATAATTGGGAAAATCGTAGCGTAAATTTCGCTTGTGTAGCTTATTATGTCTTGAACGTAGGGATAGCTGAAATTTATTTCAGCGATTATAAGTGGTCCTTGCCAAGGCACAATGAGTGGGATTACAGGACCAAGCAGGATGTTTAAGGGTTTGAAAGGACCTGCCAAAAATTCTGCCAGAACAAGCCCAAGCGGCAATGACGTAGGCGGGTCCAGCCAAAACAAGATGGCGGGGATTATTATTAAAAAGACAAGCAGCAGCACGTACCTGAAATTATGCAGGAACTTGTTCAGTTTGTCAGGAAGGTCTCGATGGCGTATCTTGAAAACCTTCCGTAATACCGTGATCACATCCATGTAGAAGCCGAAAGGGCAGACCCAACCGCAAAAGAACCGCCCCAAAACAAGAGACATTGCCAAGATAACGATTAGCATGACAAGAAGCCATACGGGATACGTGAACAAGTAGAAAAGCGCGACAAGCGACAACGCTTGGATGACGAAACGCAGGTAGGTTACCTTCGTCGCCAGACCTTTTTTCCATATGAGAATAACCAGTATTCCAGCTATAGCTAGCCCTGCAAGCACCGTTAATTTCAACGCTTCGCCCAAGATTTCCATAATCATGGCTAGTTCACTTTCGCAGCGTATTGAGCATAACGTGTTGTGCAAAAATCTAACTGATTCAGCAGCCCAGTAGCGGGCGCTTCACGACGTAGATTTGGAAACTGGGGTGTTAACAACATGCCTAAGCTTCTCACAGATAGTTTCAGATACAGCAAATATAGGAAAAGAGCATTTAAGCTTTACACATTTTCACAGATGAACTGACATATCTCGAAGATAACCTGATTTCACAAAAAGCTAAACGACCAATAAGGCGCTCACCAGCGTACCGACACCGAGAATTATAAGCACTAATCCGCCAACTATCGAAATCCACTTCCTGAATAACGGCGCCTTAGTGAGAAGCCAACCTGTCACACCACCCAAAAGCAGTATCGGCGATAACGCTGTACCTATTCCAAACAAAACCGCTACAATGAAGCTGTCAAGCGGCGCTGCACTAGAAGCTGAAAACGTGACAAGAAGAAGCAACAACGGCGGACACACAATCAAACCTCTGCTTAAACCAAGCGTAAAAGCACGCAAATCAAAATTCTCCTTTATCTTCTTCACGCCTTGACTCTTACACTCATTCACATTATAGTTGCTACAAGGTGCTGGTGAAGACTTTCTGCTTCTCAACAACAGGCTTGCGCCAACCGCGATAGTTACAAGCGCAAACGCGAAGGTAGAGTAAGTTTGAAAAGAAGAAAAAGCGGCACTGTCCAGCATAAGCTTAAACGCGCCTATTGCTGCACCTATGCAAGCATAGCCGATTACGCGACCTGAATTATAGATTAACGTAACGACTACTCCTTTGCGGAAACCAGCACCTATGCCTGCAATGTAACTGGCTATGTACGGGAGACACGCCGAAGTGCAAAACAGCACTCCATAGGATAATCCGAAAACAAACGCTTCCAAATACGAGTTAACGCTTCCAGGCAGCAGTGACATGTTTTAGAATCTCGCGATTAGTAGTTTAGGGAAGATTATGTGGACCAACATTTAAGGTTTACACACTTGAAGGCAGCAGTAGCGAAAGCATGCTGGAAGCTAAAACAAAAAAAGGGTATTCGTGTAGGCGACTGCTTGTTTTTATGGCGGGTATATTACGCGAGTGTTGTATTCCTGCAGGTACTGCAAATGCGCTGCATCGTAGGGGTAGCTTTCCGTAGACGGATAGGGGAAGCCGCTCATGTTGATGAATGGCAACGGGTCTGTTGTGAAGTCAAAGCCGTAACCCCAGTTTTCAGGCGGGTCTTTGAACCAGCTGGCTACGAATAAGATGTAGTCTCTTTCCATGCCTTCTTCAAGCGGTGCGAGATCAGCCGTGGGAAACAGTACTGAGACTAAGTCGCCTTGCCTTCCAATGATATACATGTCATCTGCGTCGAGTAGCAGCTGTGTTACGTTGCCGTATTTTGTGAAGTTTCCTGACGAAGTTGACTTTGTGCTGCCAAATTCTTCTTGGCTAAGCGTAGCGCTTGCGTTGAGTCTTTGAACTGTTATGTTTTCCTGCGGGCTGGTGTCTATTGCTATGTAATCGAAGGTTACATTGAAGAAGTAGTTAATTCGGATCTTGTAGTCGGTAACGTCTGCGGGGAAAATCCCTGTTAAGTCCACGACGAAGCTTCTAGAGACGTAATCTGAGGGCGTCGGCATCTGCCTATTCAGTGGTACGCGTATCCAATCGCCATTTGCATCCATAACCTCCATGTAAGGCGCTGGATAAACCTGCGTGCCATTAGTTATCAACCCTTCAGCAAACGCTGCCTTCAATTTGTCTATCCACTCGTAATAGTACTTGGGGTCACCCCAATCAACCATTCCGTTGATTACCAGTTTAATTGCTTCCGCATCGGATAAATCGCCTAGATCCAGTGTTAACTGGTTTGATGTGATGTTGTCCCATGATGGGCTAGCAAATCCGTTATTGCCAAACGTGAAAACGCCGTCAAGCTGCTGGATTTGAGATAAGACGCTTTCGCCTTTTTCGTTTATAGCTGAAACTGGTGTTGAGAGGTTAGTTTTGTTTACGCTGTAGATTTGGCCGTTAAAAGCTTGATTAATGTAATTGTTCATGGTTGAATAAACGTCTGTGCCAGCTGAGTGGTCGATAACCATTAGGTAGGCTGTATCTAAATAGAAGATTTCGTCCCATTGTTGGAAGAGGCGCATGTCATAATAGCTTTCACCATTTATGATTCTCGGTGTTAACTGAGTATTGTCCAGTTTGACGAAGTCCCAAGGGTTACCTCCACTGAAAACAATTTCGCCGTTTTCATCAATGTAATCCATGTATCCCAGCCAACCAGCGTTTGCAACTTCGGTGACGTAAACGTAGTTGGTGCCGTTCCAGTAGAACAGTGAAGGACAAGAGGCATACCCGCTAATTAGTGTATATGTTACAACAACGATTGTACGGCTTTGCAGGTTCACCCTTATTGTCGTGCTGCGTTCTCCAGTGTTCCAGTAGGCAAATTCAAACACGGCAGTTGAAGTGGTAAAGGGACTCGGCACTGTTATCTCGTATTCGCCTACAGGCAAAAGTTCAATGTAGGCGGTATTGTGAGTCACGCCATCTAGGGTAAACGGCAAGGGTGTTGAGCCACCACCAGAGCGGTTAATTGTCAATGTGTGGTAGCCTGTGCGAACGATTAGGAACGAAGCCGTTAGGCTATTCACTTTAACGGAGTGTTTGCCTTCGGTTGTTGCGTTAACTGTGAATTCTACAGTTGTGGATGCTCCTGCTTCCAACTCGATTTTTTTGGTTTCCACCAGCGCATCGTCAACCCAAAGTTTCACTGAAAGCTTGTCCGTTTCACTTGAAGGATTGGACGCGAGGACTGAGATGGTTATGGGTTCATCCACCCATCCTTCGTATGGATTGGTGCGTATGTCTGATAAGCGTATGTTGCTTGAACTTGGCGGGGCTTCCTTAACTCTGAATGAACCGTTTAAGCCGCTTATTTCAACCGTGTAGTCTCCGATTGTGTCTGGGAGGTATGAGAATTCGACTAGGGTTGAGTTGTAGCCGCCTCCAAGTATGATTGATTGGTTTTCTACTACGGCACCGTTAATTGTAAGATTCGCCATGTAGGTGCCTTCTAAATCGCCTATATTGGTTAAATTAATTGAGATTGCAACTGGTTCCCCTTCTTCCACCTCAAGCGGGGTAATGGTGAGATTGCTTACTGTGAATTCAGAGGGCCTAGCTGCGGTGGCCACTAAGCCTTGATTCTGAAGGTAAAGATAAATTCCACCTGCGATTGCTACAATCAAAATATCGATTATGAGAAATGCCTTGAGTTTAGTAATGGCTAATTTACGTGTCAACTGATTCTCACCTTAGTGCTTAGCTTAGTGTATAGAATTACTGGTTAATTTAAATTGTTCGGAAGTCATGCTGTTTCAAGCTTTGATAAAGATTAGCGATGATTGCGCTTTAGAAGCTGGCGGCGCCTTTTTTCTTTGAGAAGTCATACCATTTCCAAAGCTCACTCGCAGCTTGTTCAGAATAGCCGCAGTCGCTAAGCATTTTGCCAAGAGTGCGCTTTGCCTTCTTACACACTAAATATCACGCAACGGTTACGGGTAACAGAGGAGCCAAAATAAACGTTCCGTATTCTAAATCCTTTTTGTAGCTATGTACAACACAAATACACATGTAGAGCAAAATGCCAGCGCGCGCAGGCTCTATTGCTCGGAAAAGACTATAGCCCCCTTATTTATAGACGGCTTATATCGTGTTGAGAGTGGTGTGCAGGATAGGCCCCCTATAGGTTCCTGTATAGAACCACTAATAGGATACAAATAGGCTTGTGATTTCAACATGCTATTGGGCGTTTTTTCAGCTAATAGCGACCTACCCCCTATAGGTTTCTGCAATGAACCACTAATAGGATACAAATATGCCGATTGCCTATGTAATGTGTTTCTAATCTGTGCAGGAAAAAAATTGGGAGGCGCTATCTTCTAGCGCTTAGATCATTGTGGCTTAAGTAGGCTCAAACAGTGAGTCTTCAAGTGTAGGATTCATAGTGATAGCATAGATTTTGATACTGTTTCCTTCTGAATCACTGTATGTGTAGTCGCCGCTGCCTGTCCAATTGGCAAGGTCTTCTTTGTATCCAGTCAATGCTACACCCCATGAGTCCCAGTCGGCTGTGAAATCGGTGTTTTCTGTCCATGTGCCAGACATGTATGTCCATGATTTTTGGTCTTCGCCATTTACAATGTAGACAAGATCCACTTCACTAATGGACATGTCTATGCGTATCTTCATGGTGGATTCGCCAATGTTTTTCGCCTTGTACGTGTATGTTCCCGCTGCGTCTCCGCTTTCAATGTCTACGCTGAACTGTAGGCTACTTGCGCTCGAAACGGATGGTGATGCTGTAGGGGTGGGGGTTGCTGAACCGCCGTCGCCAGTGTTCTGCGTAGCAAAGTACACTCCAGCTGCCACAGCTGCAACAACAATTATAACGACGATAGCAATCGCCAATGTTTTGTTGTTCATTCAACATTCCTCTGTGCATCTTATGCCCCATTCTATCGGCTCTTATGTAATTTAACATTTTCCCCAGTTGTTCAATGCCTTCGGAAAAAACCAGATTTTTAAAAAAGAGTGGATGTAAAAGGGGCAGATGAGGAAAGCCGAAATCGTTTTTCCCTGTTCTGTACATGTGTTATTTGGGGTCGGTTTGCAGTTTTTGGGCAATTCACTTCTCAATTACTGTCCTTCGTTAGGCTGACTATGTTCGTTACTTTAGCGTTTTTTATGTCTGGCTGTCATTGACGCGTGACCTGATGTGCCGTTTTGCAGTACGGCGATGGCGCTGGTTGCTTTCGTGGTGACGCAGCCGTCTGCATGTAGCGTGTTCAATGTGTCCTCGTCTGTCAGGGTAGTCGTATCAGCAGCTTGCTGTCAGCAGAGAATCGCCGATGAAAAGTGGCGAAAGCCACGACTGAGAGTAAAGCTAAAGCCGCGATTTTTTATTTGTTGTCCATCCGCCTCCTTTTTTATCCGAAATTAGCATAATCAGCCAATTATTAAACGATTTTTCAAAATCTAACCCGAATCAACTCCAGATTTCCACCCAATTTGGCACAGATTCAAACCTACTCATAATAACGCACCGTGTTTCATTCAACGGTGAGATGAATACGCTTAGTGCCGCATGCACGAATGAAGCGGCAACAGGTTGTTTCGTAATCGTTAAAAGCTTTTTTCTATTCATATAACTGCCTGTATGGCAAGGCACAAGAAGTTGACACTAACCACGGCTGTTATTTCGATGCTTTTGTTTTCAGCGGCAGCCGCAGTTCAGCCTGTTAATTCAGAAGAAACAAATGCTCTTCCAAACGCATTTCTCATAGCAATGCCTGAAGAATACCTCAACTACACAATAACCAACATCAACGGCAGCTTATGGGCAAAAATCGACGGCACATACCCCTTGCACATATCATCATCGCCAAGTCAGCTATCAATGCTTTATCCTACTCCGCCTGGCACAACAAACATCTCTGTGAAAATAGGTGAAACCGAACTAAGTTGGAGCAATTTAACTGAAATTCATCCTGATGCGCGCCATTTCACAGCCCTCGGCGACTGGTCCATAATAAACTGCACAATCAGTCCAGTCCCAGAGTATTTCACTCTTAAAATCCACTATGAGCATCCTGTAATGCTGATAAATGGAAGCCACACTTTTCTGTATGACTTGAATATAAGCCCCTACTTATCCGACTGGTCCAATAAATCCACAGCGTACTTTGCTATACGTATGGAAGTAGACTACACAAGTCTCCAGGTGAACACTATAGCTACGGATGGAACCTTAACTCCGATAGCATACACAACCACAATGGAGGACACAGCGAAAACAGTAACTTTCCAAATTGTATCTGAACAAGCTAAACCCCTCTTAGGCGATATACTGGTAACTTTCACAACCACCGCAAACTTTTCTTATCTGCTCCTCATTCCGCCAATAGTTGTAGTCGCAGTGCTAATAGCGGGTATAGTTTACAGAAGAAAACGCGTGGTTGCCTAAATTGGGGAATAGTTCTACATCGCAAACGCCTAAACAGAGTAGCGTGTGCCTTACTGGAGTTTTGATTATGGCGTGTTTCTGGAAAAAACTTTTATAGCGAGCTTAATCTCCTAGCGCCAACGAGCACATCGTGCAAAGTGGTATCCATGCCAAATGATACAAACGATAAAGGCACATCCGACTTAGAAAGAGAATTCGAAGAAGAATTTAAAAAAGAAAAAAAGCCAGAAGCAAAACCAGCAGAATTCGAAAAAGCATACGCTGAAGAAATGCAAGAAGAACTAACACAGAAAAAAGAACTAGACCCATACGCAGAAAAATTCTACGCGCTCACCACAAAAAAATTCAAAACTGAAACAGAACTAGATAACGCGGTTAACAAGATACTGGACGAAATAGAACACGACTACTTTTTCAAAGAGCTGCTGCAGAAAACGAGAAAAAGCGGAAAACTCCTACTCCAAAAAGGACTAAACACGTTCACAGGCGTAAGTGCCTTCCAAGCGGCAAACGCTATAACTCAACTGGTGCGGGGCAATCTGAAAGTAACCCTTAGCACTTTAGCGAAAACAGCCCTCAAGGGAACAACCGTAGGAACAACCCCGTCTGCTTTGAGAACACTCGGCTTTGAAACCGAACAAGAAAGCGTAGCATGGCAAAACTTCACAAACGTCTGCAAGGAATCATTTGATTATCTCGCAAGAAACCTCAGCGAAAACGCTGATGAACCACTAGAAGCGAGTAAACTGTCAGCCGAAGCCTTCAGCGTGGCAGTGAAAAAAATTGAAGCTGAACGCAAAAGCGTCGCCATACAGAAAACAAGAAGAGTTGTTGTTGCTGAACCGACCTCACAGAAATTTGTTAACCGAACGGTTACTCTCGCCTTAGCTTTGATATGCATAGTTCTAGTAGCGGGCATAGCTGGAACACTTGCGGTCTACGCGCCAAGAGTGTCCGAGTTGGAAGCTCAAGTAGTGGAGAAAGACGAGACGATTTCTTCAATGAACATGTCAATCATAGTTCTTCAAAGCGGCCTCAACCAAAGCACCGCCAACATAAACAGTTTACAAACACAAATAACCACAATGGACGCACAGATAACCGCATTGGACACTCAGATAGCTACGCTCTTCAATTACATCTACTTGAACATGACGGACTATTTAGCATACAACGACGGGATAAGCCAACAACCAGGTGCCAACACCACAATTTTCTCTGATACATTGTCATATGCGGGCTACGTTTCAGTCGCAGTTGAATCTACAAGCAACACAACATACGTAAACTTCGTCTACACTACCCGCGGCGTAGAATACAACAGCACCATAACAGTAGGCAAAAGCGGTACAGCAGCGTTTCCAGTTTTACCCACCTACGTATTACTGACTATAGGCAACACAGAAACTGGCACTGACGCGGTCAACGCAACAGTAACAGCTACCTACGTTTACTAAAACCCACCCACCCTTTTTTTAATCAAACTACCCAAAGAAATAGAGGTTACTCCATTTCTTCGAATACTTGAGGCAGCAAAATTGCTAGAATATCCTTAGAAAACGAGGACAGCCCTGTGTAGAGCCGCGAATTAACCCAGTTATGCACCCGCTAAACAGGCTGCCTTTTGATTAAAAAAGGGCGGTTATTCAATGTAAATTGCTGGCTGATGAGGCATCGCCATTGTTGCCCGCTGCTTAGGATCATACCGCGCCTCGTCCTCTTCACCGTAAACTGCAACTTGCGCGTTGAACCGTTCCTTCAAGAAAACCGCAGCCTCCTCGATTAATTCCTTTTCATCGCCAAACTCAACCTGCGCAAGGCGCGCTTTTCGGTCAACAGGCAACCTATTCAACGCTTTCAGCACTTTCGGAACAAACGCCGCTACAGCCTTCATATTCACTTTCAAAACGCTGTCCTGTGCAAGTTCCTTCATGACTTCGTTGACTTTAACCTCGCCTTGTGCGGCTTTACCGATAATTTTTCGGTACACTTTTTGTTTCCATGCAACAGCCGTGTAATAGCATATCCGCGCAGGAGTAATTTTCGTTGCCTTCAAAACATTCAACGTGTCTTCAATCAAGTCAGTTAACAGGTTCTCTCGCTCCTCAGCAAGCGCATTCACTTTGCTTTCATCAGTCCGCGGCCACTCAGCCACGGAAATAAAGCCTTCTTTGCCCATATCACTCCATAATTCCTCGCACACGTAAGGCGCAAAGGGCGCAAGCAGCTTAATCCATGTTTCCAACGCCTCTAGCAGAGCTTTGGCGTTTGTTGTTCCTTTCCTGTGCGTGTACCATCGGAAATCGTTCCACGTTTCAAACAGTGCAATTTCCAGCGCGGTTCTTGTTTTCAACTCGTTAAGGTTTGCAGTGACCGCGGCTATGCGCTGTTGAAGTTTACTCAGCAGCCACTTCTCCAAGTGCGTCTCCTCAGGGTCACGCGCGGTTTTAATTATGTTTTCAGCCAAAGCGTATAGCGCCTCAATTTTGCTGTGTGTGTCTGCAGCGTTTTCGCTTCTCCAGTCTGGGTCATCCATGCCTTCAGCGCCTAACAGCAGCGCGCAACGCGTGGCGTCTGCACCGTAACGGTCAACCGCGTTCTTCATCGTTACAAAATTGCCTTTCGACTTGTGCATCTGCTTGCCTTCAATCATCAACATGCCGTTCACGCCTATAGCGCGAGGCCAGTGTTCAGGCGGAAACAGCGCGGCATGCTGGAAAATGCAGAAAGTCAAATGGTTCGGCACAAGCTCTTTCGCTGAAATACGCAGGTCAAACGGGTACCAGTACAAGAATTCGCTACGCATAGCTTCCAACGTTTCAGCGTCTATCTCTGTTGCTGCGCTGAGTTTCGCGGGGTCGCCTTTGCCGTAGAAAACATAGTCAAACACTTCACGCGTAAGCTGCTCTGGCTTTATGTCGTGTTGGCGTATGTGCTTGTTAATCGTGTAAAAAGCCATGTAAATGGTGGAGTCGCTGAGGGTTTCAATTATCCAGCCTTTTCCCCACGGCAAAGGCGTTCCGAAACCCGTGGTTCTCGCGCAAGCCCATTCCCGTAGCCAATCAATCACAGCGATGAACCACTGCGTGGCAGTTTCAGGGTAAACCTTCATGCTGGCTACTGCCGCTTTGGCTTTTTCCTTCCACTCTAAGTCAGAATAATTAAGGAACCACTGGTCAGAAAGCACTTTCACTATGCAGGGCGTCATGCAGCGGCACACCACAGACTGCGGCAAATCGAACATGCTGTCGGCGACGCCGCGCTGCTTGAAATCGCTTATAAGCGCGTCTTTGACTTCGCGAACCGTTTTACCCGCGTAAGCACCACAATTCTGCTTAAGGACTCCGCCGTGGAATTCTTTCTTGTACAGGTTTTTCGTGGCTTCATCCGCTTTAGAGTCGTGCTGATCTTTTATGCCCATCTGCGCGACAATTTCCACCGCAGGATAATCGCCGAAACCTTCCAGCTTAATCAGCGAAATCGGCTTAATGCGCATTACAATTTCAGGGTCAACGCCGAACTCCTTCAATGCTTCAGGCTTCTGCTGCAGGTCTTTCAGCGCAAGCCAATCGTAAGGCGCGTGCGCGGGCACACTGTAAACTACGCCAGTAGCCTGATTTGAATCAACGAACCAGCCGGGCAAAATGGGAAATTTAGCCTTCGTAACGGGGTTCTCAAACATTTTGCCAATGAGTTCTTTGCCTTTGAACACGCGCTTCACAGTTACGGTTCTCTCTTGTTCTTTTAGTTTTTCTGCGGCTTCTTGGCTGATTATCCAGTTTTCGCCGTTAACCGTGGCTTCAACATACGCTGCATCAGGGTTTATCCACATGTTGGTTACGCCGTAGATTGTTTCAGGCCTGAACGTGGCTGCAGGCAAAAACGTGTGCTCATCCAGCTTGTACTTTATTAGCGTGTACTCTTCAGGCGTGACGCCCTCGCCCGTTTGGCGGTCATGGTCGCCCGTGGGGCTTTTATCTTTCGGACACCAGACCACGGGATGCGTTCCCTTCGAAACGTAACCCTGTTCTTTCAGGTTCGTATATTGCCATTCTATGAATTTCTGGTAAGTGGGCATGACAGTGTTAAATTCCCGTCGCCAATCGATTGAGAAGCCTATGCGCTTCGCAGCGAGGCGCCCCTCATTAGTGTAATACTGCGCCATATACAGCGGCTCAACAAACTTCTTAAGCTCAGCTTCAGGTACGCCGTCGACTTCTCGCAAAATGCGTATGTACGCCTCGTCTCCTCTTGCCACGCGTTCGCTGGCACCTAACAGCGGCTGCCCAGTCCAATGCCACGCCCACGGCCAAAGCACGTTGTAGCCCTGCATGCGCTTGAACCGCGCGTAAACGTCTACGCGTGACGCGGTGAACGTGTGGCCTACGTGTAGTGGCCCGTTCATGTATGGGTATGGGAAGGTTACCATAAGCTTGGGCTTATTCGGGGTTGGGTCGGCTTCGAATACGTGGGCGTTTTCCCATTTGACGCGCCATTTCTCCTCAATCTGTTTCAGCGAGTCCATGAAACTGTTGAATTGACCAGTTGACTATTAAGAGTTTTGTTTTGTTAAAGTGTAACTGGGCGCGGTTTGGTGTTGGTTACACTAACCTTATATAGGAGCATATTGTCCACCATATGACATATTACGAAATCCGATATATGTACGGGTACAGCACCACCGGTTTGCGGTGATAATTAAAGGGGAAATAAAGGGTGAAAACAGCAAAAATCACATCAATAGCAATTCTATCAACCATAATTATTCTAGCAGCGTTCAGCAGCGCAGCGCAAGCAATTACAGGCAACTATGCGTCCGACGAGACACCCTACGTTTGCGTAATCGTGCTTTTCAGCGACGCTGCCAGACTACAACCCATAGGCTACTGCACAGGCATTCTCCTTTCCCCCACAGTTGTGCTGACCGCTGGACACAGCTGTTTAGGCGCAGCAGCGGCAAGCGTCTGCTTCGATAAAGGCCCCATAAGCTACACGGTGGAAGACGGCAAAATCACGTACACCACCACGGAGCTAATATACGATGGAACACCAGTGGCGTATCCAGAGTACAATGAGAGCGTATTGGCGGGCACTAATTATGGTAATCATCTTTTCGCCAGCAGCGATGTGGGCGTGATAATTCTCGATGAAAACGTTGAAGGAATAACCGAGTTTGCAACGTTGCCTACAGCAGGCTTAGCTGACACGCTGCCCAAGTGGACCTACTTGAGAGTGGCTGGCTACGGCGTGCAGTTCCAGGTGACGCCTAAGCGAAACGGCGTGCAAGAATCATGGGTTGGAACGCTATCATGCAACACTGCTTGGGTGCAACTGTTGCCTGCAAACTTTGCTGGAAGCGACAGATACCTCAGATGCACAGCGAACTCAGCCAAGGATAAAGGCGGCATAGCTTTCGGAGACTCAGGAGGACCAGTATTGTATACTCCCGATGGCGACAGCCAAGAGGTCGTTCTCGCGGTCAATTCGTATGTGAACAACGCTAACTGCGCCGGCATATCCTACCACTGCAGGATTGATGAGCAACATGTTCTTGCGTGGATCACCAGCTTTCTTGGGACAGCAACAATATTTAGTTAAAAAGGGAGGTGTATGGCGTGAAAAACGGAAAAATAATTCGCGGAAAACCTGTACCAGCGTCAATGGGTTGGTGGTAAATTGGAGAAGCATTACCCCTCTTTTCTTTAGTATTTGTTTTTGCAAAGTGAAGAATGGACGTATTTCGTAATGCAGGCTAGTGCTCACATTTCTTGAGTAATTAATATTAACTACGTTCATTGAAATAACAAGAAAGCGATGAAAAATGGCTGCAAACTCTGAATTGATATACGAAATGGCACGGACTTTTAAGAAAAAAGGCGGGGGAACTTTAAGAAAAGCTAGAAAGGATATACTATTGAATTGCAAAGACGAAAGCAGCATTTCCCAAGCATTGCGACACTTTTCAAAAGTCACACTTCATGGTGCATTGCCTGTCTTTCCAGCTTTACTTTCAATAGCATGTGAAGCTGTCGGAGGTAATTCCGAAAAAACGGTGCCCTTTGGAAAAACCATCGTTATGATAAGTGGAGCCGCTGACTTGCATGACGACGTTATAGATCAATCAGTTTCAAAGGGCACAAAGCAGACAGTTTTTGGAAAATTCGGAAAAGACATCACAATACTTGCTGGGGATTGCCTACTTGTTCAAGGTTTTACCCAATTGAACAAAGACTTAGAAAACCTTCCTAAAAATCAACGGAGAACCATAAGAGAACTTGTGGCAGACGCAGTTTTTGAAATTTCCACTGCTGAAGCTCTAGAAAGGCAACTGATAACCCGCAGGTTCAACCTGACACCAGAAGAATACAATGAAGTATTTAACCGTCGGGCAGTAGTCCCTGAACTACTCATGAAAATGGGTGCAATCATAGGAAATGGATCTCAAGAAAAAGTTGAAGCACTGGGGCAATTTGGAAGAACATTTGGAATCATTACTGCTGCAATCGATGAATTTTTAGACCTCTTAGATTTTGACGAAGTGAAAAATAGACAGAAAACCGGCTGTTTACCTTTGCCTGTTATTTATGCTCTTCAAAATTCAGAAATGAAGATGGCGCTTTTACCTGTCCTGGATACTGATTTAATGGATGTGGACTCTTACGCGAAAATTGTTGATACAACTATTAAGTCGCCTGAAATCAAGTTGCTCAAAGACGCGTTGGTTTCATCTGTAAAAGATGAGCAATTAAGACTGGCAACATTTGCTGATTCACAAGCACTTGAAGAGTTAAAGATATTGTTAGTTGCGCCGCTCAAATATTTAGAAAAAATTGTCCGCTTACCACCAGCCCATTGAACGTACCAACTTATCATTCTTCTTCGTTATGCCTTCCCCCTTTTCTGTATATCTGTACAACAGATTTATTTGTGTATGTGTACAACACATATGCTTTTAAAACTATCGGTAGTTAGGGTATAAAGGAGTAGGTTTAACAATTCCTAATGCGTATGAGTATCAATACGAACCCCTCAGATTCGATTTACGAATGGTGCCTATGAGTGCTCTCCGAAACTAAAATGAAAATGAAGACTGCGGCTGCCAACATCGCTTTGGTAGCAAACGCTTTTGTATGGTACTTGTTAGCATTCAATACACTTAAACAGTCACTGAACCAACTAACTACATCTGATTATGAGCAATTGCTGGTTTTTGGAGTTAACGCAGGAGCGATTGTCATAGCAGGATTAGTTGGATCATTCGTTGTTGAAAAATTCAAGAAGAGAGCCTCCTTTCTTTATCTTTGGATGCTAAGTGGCATATTCTTATCACTTATACCACTTGGGTTATACGCAATGAACATTACTTATGTCACGACCATTTCGATACTTTTTGGAGCCTATTTTGGGTTCGGTATGCCCGCCACCATGGGCTATCATTCAGCCTCTTCCAACGTGGGTGAAAGAGCAAAAATAGGCGGAATATCTTTTCTAATAATCGGATTGATTTTCGCTGTTGTTAGTGTAATCGCGCCCAACAACCTCATTATTGCATGTCTCATTCTTGCAGCTATTCGAATAGTGGGTGTGATAACTTTTTATTTGCTCCATGAAGAGGAAGGAGAAATTCAAGATTCACAGAAAGTAACGTACAAGCAAATTGTATCACATAGATCGTTCCTGCTCTATTTTATACCATGGATCATGTTCTCGATAGTAAATTACACCACCATTCCGATTCAAGAAAGGCTTTTCAGTTCTGATCCGAATTTCGTTTTTCTTTACTCGGTTGTTGAGAATATCATTATAGCCATATCTGCTGTCACAGCTGGATTTATCGCGGACAGATCAGGGCGCAAGCGTCTAACTATTATTGGATTCATTCTATTGGGCATAGGTTACGCAACGTTAGGGCTTCTCCCGATAAGCATATCTGGTTATTTCTATGTTTTTGCAGATGGAACCGCTTGGGGAATTTTTGCCGTAATACTCCTCCTTACAGTATGGGGAGACCTCGCACAAGAAAAAAGCAGCGAAAAATTTTATTTAATTGGTGCGTTGCCATATCTGTTTTCAAATTTTTTAAGGCTTTTATTTCAACCTGCTTTAGCAGATATAACTGAAACTGCGATTTTCTCATTTGCTAGCGTTTTCCTTTTCTTAGCTGTTTTGCCCCTCTTCTATGCACCTGAGCTTTTACCTGAGAAAGTCATGAAAGACCGAGACCTCAAAAGCTACATTGAAAAAGCCAAACAGAAAGTGCAGAAGGAAGCTGAAAAAAGCCAGAAAAAAGACTCCAAAGCTGAAAAAGGAGAAGCAGAGCCTGAAGAAACTCCTGAGGATGCCGAAGCGCGGAAGTTGGCGGAAAAATACTATTAAGCCACCGCTGTGCACAAGTAAAGCATGTTCTTCCACGTGATGCTGACAACCCAATGCAACCTGCAATGCCGTTACTGCTTCGGCGAGGCAGAGGACGATTTTGACGCTGACTTCTCAGGTTTAGACGTGGATTATTCCTTGCCTAAAAAAGTCAGTTACACGTGGCAGCAGTTAGCCGAGTTCTGCCGCAAGGACGCAGAATGCGTTTTAACGTTTTACGGCGGCGAACCCTTGCTCTGCGTAGATGAGATTAAGCAGGTTATGGACACGGTTAAACCAACGCATTATATGATTCAAACAAACGGCTTATTACTGGATAAACTGGGAGCGGAGTACGTTAACCGCTTCCACACAATACTCGTCTCCATAGACGGCGACGAAGAATTAACGGATTATTACCGCGGCAAAGGCACCTTCAGCAAAGTCATCAACAACATACGCTTAATCACGCGGAACGGGTTCCAAGGCGAATTAATCGCCAGAATGACGGTGATGGAGCAAACAGACATCTACAAGCAAGTAACGTGGCTGCTGAACAACAGCGAGTTCGCCTTTAGTAGTGTGCACTGGCAATTGAACGCGGGCTTCTGGCAAAACGACTACGCACGACGCAACTTCAAACAGTGGAGCGAAAACAGTTATGCGCTTGGCTTAAAGCGTCTTGCCCAGTTCTGGGTGGACCAGATGGAAGCCAAAGGCGCAGTGCTTAAGATTTACCCGTTCTTAGGCATAGCTCACTCGCTATTGCATGAAGAACCGAGCTTGCTCCGCTGCGGCGGCGGATGGATAAACTACGCTATACAAACAGACGGCACAATCATTCCCTGCCCAGCCATGTGGGGAATGAAAAACTATTACATAGCCCACGTCAGCAGCGCAAACCCCTTAGAGCTGAAGCAGACGCCAATCAGTGATGAACCATGCACCAGCTGCGACATACTGAACATCTGCGGAGGACGTTGCCTTTACGCGAACGTTACTAAACGCTGGAACCGCAACGAGTACGCGGCAGTTTGCAACACCGTTAAGAGCCTAGTAACCGCCATACGAGTTGAGCTTCCAAGAGTAAAGCAGTTGATTGTTGATGGAAAAATACGCTTGAACGACTTCGATTTTATAAAGTACAACGGCTGCGAAATAATCCCCTAGCTACTGACTGCGTCCAACAGATTTTAGCCGTTTTCTTCGGAAAGTTTATCTTCCTTGAAAACGCAATCAAAATGACCAAGAATGAACATTCTCGAAGTTAAAGACTTAACAGTGAACGTACAAGGCAGAACCATTCTGAAGAACTTGAACTTCTCCCTCAAACAAGGCCAAAGCCACATACTGTTTGGACCTAACGGTTCTGGAAAAACAACGCTCATTGGCGCTTTACTGGGACTGCCTGCTTACGAAATCGCTGCTGGAAAAATATTTTTCATGGGCCAAGACATCACCGCGAAAACCACGGATGAAAGAGCCAAACTTGGCATTGTAGCAAGCTTCCAAAGCCCTCCTGAAATCGCAGGAGTAAAACTTGGCGATTTGTTAAAGCTGTGTCTGGGAAAGAAACCTGAAGAAAACTTCAGCGATGAAGAGCAGAAACTCATTGAAGTGTTCAAGCTAGGCAGCTTTTTGAACAGGGACATTAACGTGGGCTTCTCTGGAGGCGAAAGGAAACGCGCAGAAATCCTCCAACTAATATTCCTCAAAGGAAAACTGTTGTTGCTGGATGAACCTGACTCAGGTGTTGACGTTGAAAGCCTGAAGCTGCTTGCAAACGAACTGCAAAGCTACATAGAGCGCACAGGAAGCGCGGCGCTGCTGATAACGCACAAGGGCGACATCATGGACTACATCAAAGCAAAATATGGCTGCATACTGCTCAACGGCGCCTTCCACTGTTTCACTCAACCTCAACGCATGTACGAGGAAATACGCGAATACGGCTACGAAGAATGCGTAGCCTGCAGGCGAAGAAAAATCGGAGGTTGGAACAACAATGAGCAAAGAAAGTGACTTAACAAGGCTGCCTCACAAAATCCTTGAAGAGGCACAGAAAACAGGAATCGAAGCAGACGACAAAGAACGCTCAGGCACATTTTTCCACATAGACCAAGACACCGTGCAGGCAAAGGTGAATGAGGTTTTTGAAGGAAAAATTGAGTTAATGGACGTGAAGACAGCGCTAAAGGAGAATCCGCAGCTTGAAGAGTACATGTGGAAACTCGTTGACAAAAACAAAGATGAATTCACCAAGAAAGTGGCTGCAGAGTACAGCGGCGGCTACTTCATGCATATTCTCCCCGGCGCCGAAATTACGTTTCCCCTGCAGTCTTGTCTCATGATTACGAAAAGGAATCTGGAGCAAAAAGTGCACAACATCATAATCGCTGAGGAAGGCTCAAACGCGCACATAATCACCAGTTGCCTCCAGCACTCAACAGTGGACAGCGCTTCACATTTGGGTATATCGGAAATTTACGTTAAGAAAGGCGCGACGCTTAACTTCACGATGATTCACCAGTGGAGCGAGAACACGATGGTGCGACCTAGAAGCGCCGCTGAAATCGCAGATAACGCCACTTTTGTCTCCAACTACGTGTGCATGCGACCAGTCCGAGACATGCAAATGTACCCGGTGGCGTACTGCAACGGCGACAATTCACGCGTAAGCTTCAACAGCATACTGTACGGACACAAGAATTCACTGTTGGACATAGGCTCCAAAGCAGTTCTTAACGGGAAAGGCAGCAAGGCGGAAATGGTCAGCCGCGCCATCTCACGCGAAGGCTCAAAAATGATAGTTCGCGGCTTAATTGAAGGCAACAGCTCCGACTGCAAGGGACATTTGGAGTGCCGCGGCTTGCTCATGGATGACGCGTCGCTTATGCAGTCGATTCCCGAGTTGATAGCTCGGAAAAAAGGAGTGGAAATAACGCATGAAGCGGCAGTTGGCAAAGTATCAGAAAAGGAAGTGGCGTACCTGATGACTAGGCGGCTATCGCGGGATGAGGCTACGTCTCTGATAATTCGCGGTTTCATGGACGTCGGCATACTTGGCTTGCCAGAAGCCTTAAGCATGGAGATAAAAAAGATAGTTGACGCTTCAACCGAAGCCACATAGCTTTATCAACCCTTTTCCACATCAACTACACGCAACATGAGGAGCAGCTTCAGAGGTTCATGGATGGTGACTGCGAGTAAATGAAGTACGTGCTTGTCATAGGCGATGGCATGGCGGATTATCCTGTTCCTGAACTGGGAAACCGTACTCCGCTGCAAGTGGCGCATAAACCAAACATGGATTCGATAGCAGCAAAAGGCAGAAGCGGGCTTCTCAGAACGGTACCTGACGGCTTTACTCCAGGTTCAGACACCGCGATTCTTTCAGTTCTAGGCTACGACCCTAACCAGTTTTGCCCTGCCAGAGGCGCTTTGGAAGCGGCTGCACGAGGCATCCAGCTTAACGCGAATGATGTGGCGTTTAGGTGCAACTTGATAACGGAAGAAGACGGCGTTCTAGCTGATTACGCTGCGGGACACATATCAAGCGGTGAAGCCTCAAAACTAATAGCCGCATTAAAGGTGGCTTTTGAGAAACACGTTGGGCTTGAGTTTTTTTCTGGGTTAGATTACAGGCATTTTTTGATTCTGCGAGATTCTCCTGGTTCGCAGTTGGTTGAGTGTACGCCGCCGCATGATGCTGTAGGCGTTGCAGTTGAGGCTGTTTTGCCGAGAGCCAAGTCGAAAGAGGCAACAGAGGCGGCGAGTTTGCTGAGAGACGCAATTTACCAGTCTAAGAAGGTGTTAGACGCGCATCCGGTGAATGTTGCTCGGCGAGAAGCTGGCAAAAGCCCAGGGAACATGATTTGGCCTTGGGGCGGCGGTACAAAACCAGTTATGCCCTCTTTCAAGGAGAAATACGGCGTAAATGGCGCAGTTATATCGGCTGTGGATTTGGTGAAGGGCATCGGAACCTACGTGGGCATGAAAATTATCACTGTTTCTGGCGCCACGGGGTTAGCTGACACGAACTATGAAGGTAAAGCTGATGCGGCTTTGAAGGCTTTGGATGATTATGACTTTGTTTTTGTGCATGTTGAGGCGCCAGATGAAGCGGGGCACGTTAAGGATTACGCGTTGAAAGTTAAGACAATAGAGGATTTGGATAAGCGGTTACTGGGCAGGCTTCTGCGAGGCTTGAAAGAACCCTGTGCAATTGCGGTTTTGCCTGATCATCCGACGCCGATTACGGTTGGGACGCATACCCGCGACCCTGTGCCGTTTGCTATCAAGTCGCCTTGTATAGATGCGGATGGCGTTCAGAAATTCGATGAAGTTTCTGCAAAGAATGGCGCGTTTGGTCTGGTTGAGAAAGAGAGCCTTGTGGCGCTGCTTTTTTCTTCCCCTTCAAGTAGTCGATAAAAGCGAGAAATCAAGCGGTTTCCTGTGATGCAGGCAACGCTCGTAGCATGGGGTCAGTGAGAATCCATTTTTCTTTGTATTCATCCAGCAGTTGGGGGTTAATTGGGATTGTTATAGTAACCGCCGTTCCTTTTCCCAGTGTACTTTTTAGGGATATATTGCCGCCGTGAGCTTCTATTATGCGTTTGGCGATGGGTAAACCGAAGCCCATGCCTCTAGCCTTAGTGGTGAAAAGCGGAATCCACATTTTGCTTAAAGTTTCTGGTGACATGCCTGTTCCTGTGTCTTTGAAGGCTATTTTCACTTTATCGTCTGCTGTTTTGCTGGTGATGGTTAAGGTTCCTGTGTTAGGCATGGCATCGATTGCGTTGATGATTATGTTTGCGAAGACTTTGTGCATGCTTCCGATGTCGACTTTTATTTTTGGTTTGCTCTTGGTGGCGTCTACTATGCGGATTCTTGCTGGGATTTTAGTAGAAGCTAAGGCGTCTTTTAGCAGTATTTTTGGGGTGGTCTCTGTGAGTTCTATAGTTAGTTTGCCTGAGTAGTCCAGTAAATCATTTATGATTTTGTTAGCGTGCTCAATGGCTTTTTCAATTGTTTTTAGCATTTCTTTGCCTGTGGCATCTAGTTCTGCGGTATACTTGGTTTTCAGATAGTACGTTGCGCCTTTGATCCCCGTTAACGGGTTACGCAAGTCATGCCCGATTAGTCCTGCTAATTCGCCGATGGCTGCAAGTTTCTCGGCTTTGAGCAGTTTAGCTTGAGTCTGTTTTAATTCTTCAGTTTTTTCATCAACTAGTTTTTCCAGTTTCTGAGAATACTCCGTTAACTTATCTTGCATGCGTTTCTTTTCAGTTATGTCTGCAACAAATTCTAATGCTGCTGTGACGTTGCCGTCTTTGTCTTTAAGTGGCGTGGCAATAATTTCAACGTAATAGGGTTTGCCGTGAATGTTGATGTTGATATGTTCATGAGCGTCCCTTTCGACGCCTTCTTCGAACACTTTTCTGACTCCGCAGTCTGGGCAAGTGTGGTCTAAACTGTTAAGCGACGCATAGCACAGTTTTCCCTCGACTTTGCCCACGTTGTTTTTTATGAATTTGTTCGCCCACAGCACATGATAATCTTTGCTGATAATTACAAAGCCCACGCCAAGATTTTCTGTAAGAGATTCAAGCATGTCTAGCTGTTGTTTAACCTCAGCCTCCATCTTCTTGCGTTTTGTGATGTCCTTGGCGAAAACAGATAGCCCCGCTATAGTTGGGTACACATTGATTTCAAAGAAAAACTCTTTATCGCCAATCTTATAGTTGGTCAAAAAGCTCTGTGCTTGTTTTGTTCTTAATACGTTTTGGAAGATTTGTTCACTTGTTTTTTCGGTATTGGGAAAAACTTCAATCAGGGATTTGCCGAGAACGTCTTTCGCGGGTATCCCAGCGTTTTCTTCAGATGCTTTATTCCAGTAGGTAAAACGCAGGTCTTTGTCCAGTGCAAAGAAAACATCGCCTATGCTTTCGGTAAGTTCTCTGTACTTCTCCTCGTTTTTCTTGATTTCTTTTACTTTCTCTTCGACGAGGGTTTCCATTTTCTCAGCATATTCCTGGATTTTTGCCAGGTTTCTTTTTCTTCTAGTAATATCGCGGAATACGACGAGATCAGCAGGTTTGCCAGCGTAATCAATTTTTCTTGCCTTTATTTCAACATGTTTAATTTCGTCCGCTTCATTTGTAAACGCGACTTCGTAAGGCTGAACAGGCAAGCCTTGCATCCGTTTCTTAAAATTTTCCAAAACCTTCCTTTTGCTTTCTTCGCTTAAATTACTCACTTCATACAATACTTTGCCAAGCACTTTATCCCTACTTAAGCCAGTGAAAGCCACAAAAGCATCATTCACCAGTAAAGTACGGTTTTTTTCGTCAACAATACCTATAGGGTCAGCAATAAAGTTTAAGAGATTAACCGAATTTTCACTCTTTTCTCTGGGCGTGTTTTGCATATTTTTGCCTCTGCTTAAATCAAATTTGATTTGCCCAATTCAGCAGTGAATGCAACATGAAATAAACAGCAAGCCATAAATAAAAGCTTATGAAGCCCCCATCAGTATAACCTCTCATTCCGAATAATACGCAAGATGCCCGCCGCTATTCAAGTTGCATGCAGCAAAAAAGGAAAAAAGAAGAAACTGTTAAAGTTTCTTGTAAACAATGTCTCTTTCCTTAACATTCTGCGCAGTCTTTAAGCCTACGCTCTGACCAGCTGCTGCATTCTGTATATTCTTATGCTCAATCTGCATTGACTCAACAACCTGCTCAAAATCAGTTGACGGCCCCTTAACGAGTATGCGGTCACCCACGGATAAAGACGCTGTTAACTCCAGAACCGCAACGCCGATTTTCGAGAAGAAATGCGTTATGTGCCCAACCTGAACGACATTTTCCTCACTCAAACAATTCAGCCCCAAGAGATTAATGCGCTGCAAAGAGATAAAAAACTTTGCAACCTGCTCAATACGCCGTTGAAACCGCAATCATATTTGGAGCCTATTAGTGGTTCATTGCAGAAACCTATAGGGGGTAGGTCCGCAGTGCTGCCTGCCGTCTCTTTATATAAGGGGGTATAGACTGCTCCACGCGCTAGCACAGCAACTCCAAGAGCGCTAGCAAAAAGAAAGAAAAAAGAAAGCAGTGTTTATTCTGCTTCGTAGAATTCGTCTGCTTTCGGCGGTATCGGTGATAAGCCTCTGCGTTCACGTATCTGCTTTATCGTTTCAGCCTGCATTTGCTCTGGCACTGGTGCCCAACGGCTAAACTGCGTAGCCCAGAAAGCTCTGCCCTGCGT
>CAZDLK010000032.1:0-24954 GCA_964506435.1 uncultured Candidatus Bathyarchaeia archaeon
GGTTTTATGACTACGTACTCGTTTATGGCTGCGCCGGCGTTTTTGCGTGTGAAGCCGTCTATGCGTATAATATCGCGGTTTTGGTCTTCACTGTATGCTGGCCACGCTATGGCTGACGTGGTGCGTTTGTTGACGATTTCTATTACGTCGCCTGCGCTTATGCCCATTTTCTGCATTGCGCGTTGGTCTATGCGGGCGATGCCTCTGCCGACATCTCGTTGTCTTGCATCTCCAACACGTAGTTGTATTTCACTCAACCAGAATCCTCCTTGCTATAATGTGACTTTGAGCGTGTTGAAACAGAGGTAAATTCCTATATAAACTTTAAAGTGCACAGGGAAATACTGTCATGGTGGATGTTTTGAGTTGGTGCTGCTTTGTGGTAATGATTGCCCTTAATTTAAAGGGAGAAAACCAACTGCAATGCTTTTTGAACCATGGCTGAGGAGAGACTCGCTTAGTCAAGAAAAATTGACTGAGAATTAACAGGTTTTGTCAACAAATCTTTACAAAAAAGCTTTTATTCACTAAAAATAGCGAGATTATAACATAGTCCACGCAAAAACTCAGGAGACATAATACTTTGCTTAAACGTTTTCAATCTTTTATTCATGCACTGATGTTTGTTTTTTCTCTATCGGCAATTCTGTTGCCTTCCTTTATTTCAACTGATTGTTATTGGGTAGCGGAAGCAGCCACGGTGGCTTTAAATGATTCAAGTGTTTCTGGAGCTGATGGCACAAGCAATTCACCGATTCTCGTGGTTCAACACATAGATGAGCGGTTCTGGTACGCTGATTATGCCCTGCGTCATCTGGGGGTTCCTCATGATACTGTAACAGTGAATGATTTTTCAACGACAGATATCTCAAAGTACAAGATAATTATTGTTGGATCTTTCATAGGACAAGATTACGAAGTTATACCCTGTCTAGATGCCAAATCAGTGGAAATTGAGGATTGGGTAACTTCTGGAGGATGCCTAGCCGTTTTCAGTCAATATAAGGGTGCTCAAGCTTTTGATCTCAATGGAAAGTTGCGAACAGGTTTAGGTTCTGGGTATTACAAATGGATGCCTGGCAAGCCAGAGTTTGTTAGTGTATACTCGGACTGCGTTAGCATAGTCAATAGTAGTAATCCCATACTACTGAACTTCACCGATTATGATCTTTCGTTTTGGGATACAAGTGCAGATGGTTATTTTGTTCAGCCACCCGGTGAGATACTAGCTATTCAAGATAACATTGCCAACCGCCCTGTCTTATATACGCAAATATTGGGTGAAGGAAAAATTGTCGCAACTAGTCTTGATCCAGATTATCATGGTTTTGTCTACAACAACAAGGGCAGCGAAGGCAAAGAGGAAGCTCAACGATTTCTGAGGGCTGTATTGAGTTGGTTTGATGAAACTGAATTAAGCAGTTTTGTGACAAAGATTTCGGTTTTTACCAGTGCTTCATCCATAGCAATCGGTTACAAAGTAAGTATCAGCGGTATGTTGAGCGATCTTAAAGGAAAATCCATAGCAGGTGAGAAAGTGCTTCTGAGCTACATGAAGCAGGGACTATCGACATGGGTTCCCATCACTTCAGTTGTTACTGACTCTAATGGCGCCTATTCGTTTTCGTGGTTTCCCACTGCAACTGGCAACTTCACAATAGCCGCTGAGTATACTGGCAATGAGACTTATTCTAGCTCTCGGAATTTTGTTAGTTTTAGTGTGCAGAAATACAGTGATGCGGGGCTCTTTTATGTTGAATCAAACTCTACAGTGTCAGCTTTAGCATTCAATTCTAGCATAAACGAGGTTGCATTCTCCGTTAGTGGTCTGTCTGGAACTTTTGGGTACATCAGGTTTGTTATTTCAAAAACACTTATCGCTAATGTTAGTGAATTGATGGTTTATATTGATGATAGGCCATTTAGCTACTCTATAACAGAAATTGCTGATTCATGGGCAATATATTTTGAATATACACATTCAACCCATGACATCAGGATAGTGCCCTCAAAAGCTGAGAATCTTCAACCTCAACCAACAAAGCCTTTTCCAATTCTGGAAGTTGCTGCAACTGTAGTATTCGCAGTTGTAATTAGCATAGGTCTTGCTGTTTACTATAAAAAGCATAATAACTAAATTTGTTATCTGCTTGATCTGCGAATGAATAACGTTTGAACTTGGCTTACGTGCTCTATCTTTCCAAGGTCAGTTTCGAACTCGTCCACAATGCCCGTCTTATCTTCTGGAAATCGCACTTGCAGCAGAAGCGCTTTCAACCCGAAAGCTATCTCTTCCTCACCGTAGCCTTCCAGCGAAGCGAATTCGGGTAAGCATTTTTCTATGTCCTTTTTTAAACCGTCGAAGCTTTCCATTATGTCTTCTGGAAACACTTTGTAAGTGACTATTACGCTGCCCATTTGTTCCTTTCTCCTTTAGGGTCCTGTGAAGCCGCATTTGGGACACTTGTATGTGCGACCGAATTTGCGGCATTTTCCACAGCGTTTGATTTGGATTTCGCCGCAGTTGGGGCAGAGGAATTTTGTGGATTCTGTCCCTGGCGGGATGGGTTTACCGCAGCTTGTGCACGTAACCAGCGATAATGTTGCTGCTTTTTCAGACATCAAGTTTATCTCCGTGTCGTTTCTGTAACGTAAGACCTCCTTATATCTTCTATGCTTTACATCTCAAAAACCTATTACTGCCGCTTTCTGAACACTACAACCAGCTAAACTAGCATACTTAGAGCTGAAACAGAAACCAAACTAGTCAACATGTAAAAGGTTTGCTGAAGCTCTGGACAGCGTATAAGGTAGAAATATAAGACAAAATACAATTGAAATGCTATAAAACCACAGAAAAGTCGAGGGAAAAACCAGTGGCACCAACAAATAAAATCAGCGAAATTGACGCAAAAATAATAAGAGATTTGCTGAAAGACGGACGCAAAGATTTCGCGGACATCGCAAAAGAATGCGGTGTACAAAAGAATACAATCTGGAAACGTTACAAAGAAATGCAAAAAGCAGGCATAATCGTTGGCGCAACCATACAGATGAATTTCAGAAGATTCGGTTATGATGTGCATTCAGCCATTTTGCTAAGTGTGGAATTTAATCAGGTCAATGAAGTCATCGAGCAGATCAAAAAATTGCCAAACATCCATGAGGTTTCGCGAATTTATGGAAGATATAATGTCAGGGCGATATTAATACTCAAAAACTTGAGCGAATTAAATGATTATAAAGAGTTAATAAGGCAGGAAACATCCGCGTCAGATCTAAAAATCTACGTTATGACCGAAACCAGATACACACCAGAAAATCTGTCACTAGGAGCCGCGCAGCAATTGACAGGCAAAAACGCTGAAGCGAATGTCAAGTCAAGAGATGAAATCAAAAAGGCAGCAGTTAAACTCGACGAAGTAGATGAGCAGATATTAGAAAAATTAGCGGAAAATGGTCGAGCGCCTTTCAGCAAGATAGCTGAGGCAATTGGAGTTACAACAGACACCGTGATAAGGAGATACCGAAAACTAACAGAAAACGGCATCATCAAAGTTTCAATTCAGATTGACCCGACAAAACTAGGATACTCCGTCATGATGAATGTCTTGATAGCGCTCACACCCAGCGCGAATGCAGCTGCAACCGCAGAAACTATCTCCAAAATCCCAAATGTAACAGCCCTCGTGAAAGTCGCAGGAGACTATGACATGCACGTATTCACTCTAATAAGAGACGCCGAACAAATGATCACCATCCTAAATGAAATTGAGAGAGCACGCGGCGTATCAAGGATGGAACCAAGTGTAGAACTACTCAGCCATAAATATCCAGCCCCTCGCCGATACATATCAACATTCTAGGAAGAACAAATATTCGCTTCTCCGCAGTTTCCTGCCTTTGCACGCCGAGGTTAGAAAGCGATTAAGTTTCTGAGGCTAACGTTACAGTCAACTAACCAGCATATTTGGAGCCTATTAGAAATAGCATGCAGAAACCTATAGGGGGTAGGTGCGCAACCTTTCTGCAACAAACTCTGAGCTAGAAGTTATCAATTTGTTTTAGCAATAGACACCGCAGAACATCACATTTCCCACCGAACCTCTCCTCGGCATAAACACCCGTCAAACACACACGCGCGGTCACAAACCCACATAAGTTGACGAGTCAACATGGACCTCAACCCCACCGTTTGGAGCCTCCTTGACTTTCGCGTTCACCAACTGCACCGCCGCACCAGACTTAAGACGCTGCTCAAGCTCTTCCGCCTTCTCGTTCCAAACCACCACCTTAACTTCGCCGCTTTCATCAGCAAGCATGAATCGCAACACTTTCCCAGCCGTCATATCCTGACGTGTAAAAGTGGAAGAAGGATAAACCGTTTGAGCAACGCCTACGACGTGAACTCTCCTCTGTGCAGTGGTTATGTCGCTGATTTTCGTGGCGAACTTGTCAATAGACGAGTAATCTTCCGCTCTCAAATCATCGGGGTTAACTTCAACCGCGCTTTTCTCGCCGACATGCAGTTCCACTTTGCCAGCTCGGTCTTGTCGTGTGTACCCGTGAGAGAAACGGGCAACTACTCCAGCTTTCAACTCGCCAGACTCAACCAAACCTGCTTTATCATTCCACAGCATAACTCGGATAACGCCGTCGTCGCCAGCAACCATTAAACTCGCGTATTTCCCAGATCGTTTTCCCTCAAAAGTTTTAACTGGGTAAACCGCGACAACACGCCCAGACACAGTAACATCATTTAACTCAGGAACTAAATGGCTAATGGAAAGCGCGCGGTCATAAACTCTGCCCGCGGAAACTTTGACGCCGTACTCAGCGGCGATCAACCGCAGAAGCGTTGCTTCCTCTATTAATCCGCCAGTCCTGTTTTTTTCTGTTTGCAGTCTTTCCAGAATGTTTTCCCGAGTGACTTCTGGGTGCTGCAACAGAATTTGCTGGATTGTTTCATCACTGGTCATTTTCTCTGAGTGCCGCCACGGATAAGGAAATCTGGCTTGTTTTAAATCCTTCGCAGCATTTAGCGGTTAAACTGCAAATGGGCGTGTGGCTGGTTGGGTTTGTTAAAAATCGCTTTTATTCAGCGTTACGTTTGCTGTTCTAAACATGCTTTGCTCATGGTTGTGCGTAGAAGAAGCGGATTGTGTTGGCGGTTAAGTTTTTTCTGCCGGCTGTTCTTCTTCTTTGCCGTAGTACGCGTACAAGAATATTAACACTAGAGCGATGAATGTTGCTCCTATGAGGATGTATTCGAGTGTTGTGAAGTATGCGGCTAAATTCATGTGTTTCGCCTGTTTCTCAGTATTCTTCTCATGTTGTAATATTTAAGCAGTAGCTTTTTTCCACTCGTTCATCAACGTCTTGTACAGCTCATCCGTTTCCTCAAGCGTCTCGTACCAGCCTAGGTTGCGGGCGATTTTCTGTGCAATAAGGTGGTAGCACAAGTGGATTTTCCTGTCTAACACGCGAAAATAAAAGTCATCACAAGTGCAAAACTCGGCTTCAGGCATTATCAAGTAGTCGCGTTCTCTTCCTATTACTATCCACACGATTCTGCCGCTGGGTTTAAAAACGTACTTTTTCACTCGGTTCTCCTTCAAAGCGTCCAAGGCTTTTGTGAATCGCTGACCGAACAACTCGTAAAGATCAGTGAGGTTTTTGCCTGACAGTTTGCCCTCTGTTTTTGCTTCTCTGCAGATAGCGTTTAACGTTTCGATTTCCGAGTTTTCGTTCATGCAGACACGAGCTGTGCAAGAGAGAGTGACGGTGAAAAGAGCGGGTTTAGTTTATGTCTATTTGTTCGCCTTTCGGCTTCTTAATTTCAGCTCTTGGCAGGATAACTTCTAGGACGCCGTTTTTGTAGCTTGACTTGGCTTCTTTCACTTTTACTTTCGCTGGCAACGTGACTTCCTTATAGTACTTATACTGTGGCGTATCCACGCTGATTTCCAGCGAGTCTTCTGTGCCGTGGAGTTTAATGTCAGTTTTCTCTACGCCGGGAAGTTCAACGACCACGCGAATTTCGCTGTCAGTTTCCACCACATCCACAAGCGGCTCACGTTCTTCTTTGACTTCGGGTCCTTTAAGGGACTTTTTGATGTTGCCGAACTCTTGGATTTCAGGTTTTCCGTCGGGACCGATTTTCATGCTGTAACCGTACACGAAGGGTCCGAATTCTTTAACTGTGCTTCCGTCGGGCATTTTGCGTTCTTTAACGTAGTCTTTAGGGACTTTTTCGGTGAACTCGCGGAATTCTTCTTCCATGCGTTTTTCCATTTCGCGGAAGATGCGGTCGATGTCGCCGAAGAATGGGTCTTTGTCAAACGGTAAACGTCTACGCTTGCTCCATTCAGGGTAATCTTCATCATCTGAAGACATTTTTACAAATCACCACACTAATACGCTGACGCTTTCCAATCCAATAAGGCTTATGATGAAAAATACGCTTTCCCAACATCACCTAGCGGCACTAGTGCTCGGAGCAGTCTATACCCCCCTTATATAAAGCAAGTATGCGAAGACCTGATTTAGAGCGTTTGTTTATGCGGGTCTTAGGTTTCCGAAGGCGTTCTGAACCACTTCCGACAGGGCAGGATGAATGTGCATGGCGCGCAGTATCGGCTCGTAGCTTTTGCTTTCAGTAACCATGGCGTTCGTGATTTCCTGTAAAAGCACAGAAGCCTCAGCGCCTATGATGTGGCCGCCTAGGATTTTTCCAGTTTCGCGTTCCACAATGACTTTGACGAAGCCTGCAGGTTCGCCCATTGCGCCGCCCATCGCCGTGTCCTTGTAGAATGCTTTACCCACTAAGATGCTGTAGCCCTGCTGCTTAGCTTCAGCTTCCTTTAAGCCCACGGATGCAACTTGCGGGTGAGTGAAAACCGCGTGCGGCGCCGCTGAATAGTCCACTGCTACTTTGTGTTCGTGGACAGCGTTGTGCCACGCTATGCTGGCTTCGTAATTGGCTACGTGTTTGAACATTTCTTTGCCGATGGCGTCGCCTAAAGCCCAAATGTTCCGTTTGCTGGTTTCAAGGTACTCGTTGACTTTTATGTAGCCGCGTTCATCCAGTTTCACGCCTGTTTTTTCAGGCTGCAGAAGGTCTGAGTTGGGAACGCGTCCCGTGGCAATCATCAACGCTTCTGCAGTGAATTCTTTGAGGCTGCCGTCTTCGCGGTTTCGCGCCACTACAGTTTTAACGTTGCCTTCCTGTTTTGCGCTGATAACTTCAAAGCCAGCGTAAATCGACATGCGCTGCGCCAGTTCCCTCTTCAGTAAGTCGGAGATTTCTGGTTCTTCTTCAGGCAGAAGCTTGAACGGTCGCTGGATTATTGTGGTTTTCACGCCTATGCCTGTGAAGAAGTGGCCGTACTCTACGCCGATGTAGCCTCCGCCTATGATTAGTATGCTTTTGGGCGGCGTTTCCAGCTGTAAGACAGTGTCGCTTGTTAAGTAATCCACTTGTTCAATGCCTTTAACGGGTGGGATGCTGGGTCGCGCGCCTGAAACAATGAATATGCGCTCGGCGGTCACCGCTTGCGTGCCTATCTGCATTGTGTAGTCTGAGGTGAATTTGCCTGTTTCCTTGAACCATGTGAGCCCCGGCGTTGCTTCCACTGCTTGGGCTTGTGCAGAGGAGTCGCCGTTGACCAGACTGCGCATTCGATTCATTATGTTTTTGTAGTCAACCGAGTTTACCGCGGCGTTAACGCCTATCCGCTGTGCCTCTTTGATTGTGGCGACGACGTCGGCGGGGTAAATGAGCATTTTTGAGGGGATGCAGCCGCGGTTCAAGCATGTGCCGCCCATGGGTCCGTTTTCAACGACCGCCGTTTTCAAGCCGTTGCCAACAGCCACAGACGCTATGAGCATGCCTGAGCCTGACCCTATTACAAGCACATCAAACCGTTCCATAACAAAGCCTCAACATGGTTAACTGAAGACGGCGATGCCAAATAAACTTTTCAATTCGCATTTTAGCGTTTCAGGCTGGCTGGAAACTCTTTTATGCACGCTTGGAGCAGTATACTAGTGGGGTTGTTTATGTCGAAAGCTAAGAAGGCGGAAGAAGAGAAAAAGAAAAAACTCTATTATTACGAGAAAAAGGAGAAAAAAGCTAAAGAAGTCAAGAAGTAACCGCTTCGCCGAGAAACTTCGGAATACACCGCACGTCACGGATAGGATTGAATCGTTCAAGCTCATTTTTCTTCAGCGGCAAAACTATTCTTGAAACTAAACCGTGCAGGCTGTGGGGCAGCCGAATTAGCCGCATCTCGCCCACAGTAACCCACTCGTCTATTCCGAAGCCTTTTGCTTTCACTTTCTGCGCAAGCTCACGCCGCTGCTTGTCGTTTAACGCGTAAGCTTCAGGGTCAAAAACGTGAATGTGGAAGCCACGACCAGAATAAACAATGCACATGTCAGAAAACTCGTTTTCCAGAAACTCGTAAAGCCTTATCGCTTGCTCTTTAACCATTTGCAGTTCCAAAGCGCAGAAACTTAAGCCTTGGTGGCGCTTCATTTTGTCCGCGAGACTGCCGTGAACTGGGCAGGATATGTTTTCGGGGTCAAGGTCGAAAGCTAACTCTTGACCTGTTTTGCGGTCATGTGCATCGTAGATGTTGCGGTCATAGTACACGGATTCAGGTAGAAACTCGAGAATTTGGTCGCGTACATCGCTTAAGCCTTGGTACTCGTCGATGATTATGGTTGTGCCAGCGTCTTCCCTGTACTTCTCACGGTAAACCCGAGTGTGCCTGCCCATAATAACCGCGAACTTCACGTTATCCATTCGCGTGCCAAACCACTCTGCAACTTTAGCAGGGTTGAACTCTGCAGTGTAAAACTCTTTACGTTCGTCAAGCGTGGCGTAGCGCATGCCGCTGGGCAGAGAGTACTTAACCATGTGAACCACTATAGAATGGAAGCTAAAAGCAAAATAGTTTTGGGTGCAAAACGCGTTGAAGCCGCATTTCAAGCGTTTAATGCTGGTTTTGAACTGTGGGTTTGCTGAGGCGCCGGACAGCACACAGATTAAAGGAGAAAAGGAAAAATGCGGTAACGATGAGAACATCGTTATTTTTCTGTCCGGAACCTTTTCAGCCCATTCTTTGACTATGTTTTTTCTCCTTGTTTGTTACGGTTGTTCTTGATGACCCAAAAAAAGGGGGAAAATGAAGTTTTGGTTTTGCTTCATGTTTACGCTCGCTTCCTGAGCATCAATATCGTCAATGCGCCGACTATGATGATTGCAACGAGCAAGCCAATAACAGCAGGCACAAAGTACATGTCAGCTGCGGATTGCGGTTCAGGCGTAGGCTCTGGAGTAGCAGCAGGTGCGTCTTCTACGTTGAATGCGGTTTCAGCGTATGAGCCATAGTAACTTTCAGAACCGGCGAACGAAGCGTACAAAATGTACTTGCCAGGAATATCAGGTTCCCATGTGAAACTGTAGAATCCGTTCGCGTCAGACGTGGCATTGCCAATGTTACGGTAGTTGCCGTTAGCATCAAAAACATCAATGTTAACCGTGACACCAGTAGCATTTGTGGGGCGAGTCTTTTGCATGTACACGTACTCCATCCACGCGCTCATGCTCTCATCAGAAACTGCTGGGACACCGTTTGGAAAACGCATCGTCAAAGCAGAATCTTCTGTACCTGGAGATATATCAGTCACAGAGCCTTCAATAATTACGCTGCTTCCTTGCACCGAAACCTTCGGAGACGCAGAAACCGAAGTAGCGCTTGGACCCTTGCCGATGGCGTAGAAGCTGTTGTCGTATGTGTTAAACAGCGCTATTATGCTGTCTCCTATGAGTGCCGTTAGGTGAAAGCTTGCTGCAACCATAGATATTGACCATACTAACTCCCCGGTCTCTATGTCAAGGCAGAAGAATGGTGCATCACGCGGTAGAGGCTGATTGGGAGAGTGCTCAGCATAGCCACTGTAGAATTTTCCGTCCACAACGAAACCGTCGCCGCGACGAGGGAAGTTATTGCCCAAATGGACTTGGTTGTAGGGGTCTTCTGATGTGTAGGTCCACAAGGGTTTACCTGTGGTGACGTTGTAACAGTAAACTATTCCGCTCACCTGACCTGAATAGAGTCTGCCATCAATGATATTCACCGGTCTTTCTGCATAATTGTCCAAATAATGCTGCGACTCAGTTGGACCCCATATAAGCTGTCCTGTTGTGGCACTGAAGCCATAATGTTGCATAGTCTCTTTTATACTTACGACAAAAACGTCATCTTCTAAACTCACACCACCGAATATTACGGTCACGTTTCCTTCAGCCCAGTCAGCGGGTGCATTCCAAGTGCTATTGTACAGCAACGCTCCTTCTTGCCCTGTTTTCAAACTGAAGGCCCACGATTTAACTGCTGTAGTGCTTACGCTCGCACCGAATACTCTGTCGCCAAGAACAACTGATCGGGCACTTCCCGGTAAGCCCTCTGGTATCGTTATGTTGTACACCCATGCACGCTGTGGTCCGGCTGCTAGAGCGCCGGTGGAAGTGACTCCTGATGCGTTATACACGTTTCCATGAGGATTCCAACTGCCTGCCATTGAGACAAGGGCACTCATGTTCCACAGAGCCATCCAGCGCTGCGCCGTATTAACGGTGTATCTGTAGATTTCACCTTTTGGGCCGTATATAGTGGTGCCTGAAGGCACATCCGTTATGGTGTATATCCAGCGTCCATTGAGAGCGTCAAACGCCATCCAAGTATTGCCATTGACTGTCCACAAGATTCCGTAAGCGCCCATATAGTTGTATGATTCCCAATAGAATAGTTGCCCATGTGATAGGGCTTGACCTATTCCATCGGGAAACTGTTCGCTTACTCCATCGATCATCCTGTCTGCGGCGGGGACTGTGGCTCCAGTGGTTTCTCCTGTTCTGCCTATAAGGGGTTTAGACCATAGCTCTTCACCAGTATGCAGATCTACGGCAGTAACTTCGTTGTTTCCAGAGTAAGGTTGCCCACGGGATGCGAATTTTGTGTAAAAAAGTATGCCGTCAATGATTATTTTAGTAGGGACTTTGGGTTCGTATGCAGCTCCAGTTTCGAAGCCTACATCGCCGGTTTCTCCTCCGACGAGACCTCCCATTTCCACTTGGCGTGTCCACAGAATGTGAGCAGTCTCTGGCGCATCATCGTTGTACTTAACACCTCTAACTTCCATGAAGCCCAGGTCTGTCAGCCAGTTTCCTGAAATTGTGTACCATTCTCTGAGCTGTGCATCTATTGGGCGAGTCCAGTATTCGGTTGGAAGCGGCACGGTCGGATAATACTGTAGCGGCTCCTCTTGTACGACAAGCGTCAGTTTCTCGCTGTCGCTGGCAAGCATCGTTGTCCCGTCGGGGGTGCCAGGTGCTTTCTTACTAGACGTTGTCACCTGTTCAGGAAAGTGCGTCTGCAAAGTGTAATTGCCCGCTTTTTCAGGCACGTATATAACTCCTGTTCCACCAGTCGAGTCTGTTTTGATGTCCCTCAGCGTCTCAGTAGTGCCGTCAGGCCTCGTTATCGTCACACTTAAGCCTTCCCACCCCATCTCTGCTGAATTGAGTTGCAGTGTAATCCCGGTGTGGAGCAACACTTCTTGGCCAACACTTGCGGGGTTAGGTAATGCACCAATGTAGGGATAGGTCTTCCTCGTGGTCTGTGCGTTAGTGGCTGGTAAAGCAACAAGCGAAACAGCCATAGCAAACACCAGAAACAAAGCGATACTAGCAGATTTTGTTTTGTTTGTTGACAGGTTCAATTTGCTTTATTCTCCTTTTTTTATGGAGCAATCGTTGCTTTGGAAAAGCTTTTAAGTATGTGCCGTAGGTGATTCCGCCGACAAAAATGCCAAAAAATTTTAAAGCAGATTATCTCACCTATGAGAATCGAATCAGATGAGAAAAAATGGGTATCGATGAACAAAAATATACTGATACGCTAATAGCACTTGGACTTAACAGTTCACAAGCAAAAGTCTACCTCGCCCTTCTTCGCCTGGGACAAACCAAAGTCAAAGCAATATGGAAAACCGCCAAGGTGAACAGGCAAGACATCTACCGTTTACTCAACGAACTAGAAAGAAAAAGCATGGTAGAAAAACTGGTGACAACACCAACTGAATTCAGAGCGCTCCCAATACAAGACGGCTTAACATCCCTACTAAGAGAAAGAGCGCAAGAATTGGATAACCTCACAGAAAGAACAGATCAGTTAATCACAAGTTTTGCAACACAACAAAACGGACACGAAATAACTAACGAGTTTGAAATCAAACTAGTTTCTAATAAAAAAGCATATATGCGAAGGATAGAACAAGGTGTAGTTACTATCCAAAAGAGTATTGACATTATCGATTCATTTGATCATGCCAAGCATAGAGGAGAAAATGATTCTGAACTTCTTACAGAAGTTTTCGAGAAAGGGATAAAGCTCCGACAAATCCTGGATAAACCAAAAGAGGGACAGAAGTTATCAAAAGTTTTAACCAAAGAGCGAAACAGGAATAGGAGTGTCGAAGTAAGGTTTATCCCTGAAGAACCGCTAGCCACAATTAGGATAGATGATGGGAAAAGAGTAGAAATAAGCGCAACAGCGAAGTATCCTAGACCCGAAGATACGCCCACAATATACTCAGACAGCCCATGCCTCGTCGCCATCCTTCAAGATTATTTTGAACGACTATGGAAGGAAGCAATCGAAGACAAGAAACTCTACTGCAACAAACCGAGACGTACCTCGCATGCTACAAAGAGACTTGAACACATTAGAACCGCAAAATCTGCCAAAATTAAACAGATTCAAGTATGAAATATGCCCCAAGACAATTCTAAAAAAGATTCTTGGGCCATTCCAAAAGCAAACCGACTAAGCATATCCCAAGCTTAGTTTAGCTTCTGCTTTTAAGCCTGGGGGTTTGCTGAGGCGCCGGACAGCACACAGATTAAAGGAGAAAAGGAAAATGCTGTAACGATGAAACCATCGTTATTTCTGTCCGGAACCTTTTCAGCCCATTCTTTGACTATGCGTTTTTCTCCTTGCTTGTTACGGTTGTTCTTGATGACCCAAAAAAGGGGGAAGTGAAGTTTTGTTTTTGCTTCATGTTTATCGCTTCCTTAGCATCAGCACAATTACGATTGCCGCAACAATTATTGCGACGATTATGCCGATTACTGCGGGCACGAAGTACATGTCAGCTATCGATTGCGGCGCAGGAGTAGGCTCTGGAGTAGCAGCAGGCGCTTCTTCAACGTTGAACGCTGTTTCTGCAAAAGATCCCCAGTATGACGTAGAACCACCGAACGTAGCGTACACCGTGTACTTACCCGGGATATCAGGTGTCCAAGCGAAACTGTAGAAGCCATTAGCGTCACTTGTCACAGTGCCAATGTTCCGATAGTTGTTGTTAGCATCCAGAACATCAATCGAAACCTCAACGCCAACAGCGTCCGTCGGAATGGACTTCTGCATGTATACGTACGCCATCCAATCGCTCATGCTATCCTCTGAAACTGCGGGCACGCCGTTTGTAAAACGAGTCGCCTGTTCATTATTGTTGGTGCCGCCAGATGTGTCAATTACTGTTCCTTTGATTAGCACGCTGTCTCCTTCCGTAACGACGTCATCTTGAATTGTAACAGTAGTGGCAGTTGGACCTTTGCCGATGCAGTATACTTGGCCGTCATAGCTATTGTAGTATACTAGGGAGCCGTCAGCGAGAGCGTATGTTGCTGATCCACCGCATTCTCCCATCCATCCCAGCAAAGTCCAGATTGCATCTCCAGTAGTAGCGTTGATAGCATACACTTTGTAACCTTTGTACAGCGGATCATTTGCAGAGTGCTCATTATTATACGCGTACACTACGCCGTCTGCAACGTAACTCATGAACATAGGTGTATTACCCCATGGAGTTTCAAGTCCACTGAAAGTGTCGTTGAACACCCACAGCACGTCTCCGTTTAGCGTAGAATAGCAGGCGACCTCTCCACCGTAGCTTGAAGTGAATAGTTTGCCGTCAGCCATACCAATATTTGCTGTGCTCTGTATGTAATATGAAAGATCGCTCGTCAGTACAGCCTGTTTAGTCCACAGCAACTCTCCGCTGTCAAGATCATAGCCGTACCATGTTGTCAGTCCTCGGTCATACATCGTGAAAACGCGGTTAACCATATCCACTGGACCCATCTGTCTGGTCGCGTAAATTACACTTTCAGGTACACTATAGTTCTTTATCCACAGCAGTTGCCCTTTTGACCCTGGTTTATCGCTTAAAGCCCACACAGTTATCGGGTTTGAAGTAGTTTGGAAAAATCCAGATGTAAACGGCCATGAAGTGCTTGTGCCAAGTATTACATCTCCTGGCGCAACGTAGTAGATTGAAGGCGCTGCAAGTCCCGTCAGGTCTGGTATCGTCGCGTTCCATGAATAAGCATTGCTCATGTCAATCGACTGCTTGACAGGTCTCCAGAAATAGCCTTGTCCGCAATCAGTATTGTTCCACAAAGCCAACCACCGAGCATCGTAGTTGAGCACGTAACGCACTATCTCGCCTTGATCAGTGTACGCCTCAAAGCCGTTGGGAACATTAGTCAAGTTGTAGCACCATTTTCCAGTGAACGCGTCGTAGGAACTCCATGTTGTACCTGACACCTGCCACAGCAGGCCGCCGACAACTCCGTGCTGATTCTCTGATTCAAAATCATAGAGTTGCGCCTTGGTTGGGTTGATATCGCCGTTCTCCCAAAGTGTTTCTCCAGTTTGCAGATCTACGCATACGTACCCGCCAGCGACGGCGGGGCTATTCATTCCGCCAGTAGCGACACCACCTAGTGGTAGCTGGAAATACACTCTTCCAGAGATGATCAATGGGGTTGACAGTCTTTCTGAGTATGCGCCTCCGCCCCAATAGCTCGCGATAGGGTCTGTTCCTCCGACAATACCTCCAAGCTCTATCGGCATCGTCCACCTTATGTGCGAACTCATAGGTCCAGTGCCGTATTCTTGTACGTTGACACCTAATGGATCATTTTTGGCTCCGCCCACCCAGTTTGATGCAATGCTTGACCAAGCCGAGTTTTGCCCTTCTATTGGGCGCGTCCAGTATTCAGTTGGAAGCGGAGTGTCTGGCAGTTTAGTTAACTGTTCTTCTTGCACGGTGAGAGATACGCTTTTGGTGCTGGGTAGAAAAGTATCGCCGAGAAATTCCGTGGCGGTGCCTTCGATGCCATTAACTGGGTTCTTTCCAGTTATTACTTGTCCAGGATAATTCACTGTGAATTCGTATGTGCCAAGTTCTTCAGGTACGAATTGTACAGCAGCCGATCCAGTCGAATCAGAATAGTACTGTCCGAGACTCTGGTTTTCCCCCGTAGGCGTTTTCACGAATAGGTTGAATATGTATCTGGTGCCACCTTGGGATGATGATCCTGGTGGGCCTCCGTGAAGAAACATTATAACGGCTACGGTTTGCCCAACGCCTATCGGGTTAGGGTTAACCGAAATGAAGGCGTAGGTTTTAACGTTTACTGGGGGGTCGTGTGCATTAACTGGTACAGCAATAAGTGAAACAGCAATGGATAACATTAGCAGTAAAGTTGCTGCAGTAGCAATAGTTTTATTGTTTGAGTTTTGCATGTTTTTTCTTTCTCCTAAATTTTTGTGAAAGCCATGTTACGGTGAGACGTTTAAAAAAATTAGCTAGTACAGCAAACACTAACAGGAGCCACTCAGCTGGCACTGAAAAAATGCTTTGCTTGTTCAACTTACAAATTGTGATTCAGTGGCTACGTCTTAAATTCGCCTTCGCTAACTCGCAAATTTTTCTGTTTTTTAGGTACAAAGACAGAAAAAATATTATATGGATAAAAAGAAATGTTAAAGTAAATCACAACTTCCAATGAAAAATTCGATAACGCGATACACTATGAAAGACAGAAAACTGGCTTCTAATGACAGCGTATTTATCCAGTTGGGCCTAACAGAGCAGCAGACCAAAGTTTACTTAGCCCTCAGCAAACTGGAGCAATCAACAGTAAAGACAATCGCGGTGACTGCGCAAATGGACCGAGCGGAAGTCTACAGAGTAATACCTGAACTTCAAAAGCTCGGTTTAATCAAAAGGATCATAAGCTCCCCAATCGCACTCAGAGCCATTCCGCTATCCGAAGGACTCTCGATTCTGCTACAGCAAGACGCTGAAAAACACAAAGAGAAGCAGGCTCGAGCAAAACGGTTTCTCCGAAATTTCAACCACAACAAAGAAGAACTCAGCCAAGTTGACAATCAATATATCCTCACACGTGGAGCAAGGGCAGAAATACGAGAATTTCTGAAAAACATGCAAGAGGCTCAAACAAGCATAGATGCCATTTTCGAGTGGAAAGCTTTCCTATACGTATTTAAAACGCACTATAAAGAGTACGAAAGAGTCTTAGAAAGAGGCGTAAAAATCCGCCGCATTGTGAACAAACCTAAAAACGCGCGAATACCCCAATTCATCCAAGCCTTACAGAAAAAGGGCTCCTTAAAAATTAAATGCGTTACACGCATCCCAAGAACAGGCGTAGAAATATGGGACGGAAAATTCGCCTGTATTGTCACTTCGCCAAACGATGGAGAACAAGAAATTGAAGTTTTACGCTCAAGAAACTCCACAATGTTAAAGTTGGTACGAGACTATTTTGACATAAAATGGCAGACAGCAACACCCTGCTGACACAAGAAAAAATAATCAACTTAAAACGAAACCTGAAAAAGGTTTGCTGAGGCTCCGGACAGAGCATACAAAATCAAAGGAGAAAAGAAAGAAAAATGCGGTAACGATGAAACCATCGTTTTTTCTGCCCGGAACCTTCTCAGCCCTTTTCTTTGCCTATGCGTTTTTCTCCTTGTTTGTTACGGTTGTTTGTTGTTACCCAAAAAAGGGGGAAATGAAGTTTTGTTTTTGCTTCATATTTATCGCTTCCTAGACATCAGAACCACTAATATGCCGACTATGATGATTGCTATGATTATGCCTATGGACATCGGGATGAAGTACATGTCAGCTGCTGATTGCGGCGCAGGAGTAGGCTCTGGAGTAGCAACAGGCGCTTCGTCTACGGTGAAAGCGTTTTCAGCGGATGACTGCCAGTACGATTCAGAACCAGCGAACGTAGCGTAAACCGTGTATTTGCCAGGAATGTCTGGTGTCCAAGCGTAACTGAAGACACCGTTCGCATCACTCGTTACAGTGCCTATGTTCCTGAAGTTGCCGTTAGCATCAACAACATCCAATGACACTTCAACGCCAGTAGCGTTATCGGGATAAGACTGCTGCATATACAGGTACTCCATCCACTCAGTCATGTACTCGTCAGCAATAGCTGCAGTGCCCGCTGCGCCCGTCGACTCATCAAGAACCGTACCCTTAATCAGTACGCTGTTGCCATACACCGAAACTTCCGGTGACGCAGAAACTGTAGTAGCCGTTTGGCCTTTACCGAAGCAGTATATGCGGTTGTCAGCGCCATTTGCCGATACTATGTAGCCGTCAGCAATAACTGGTGTCCAATACCAACCTTTAATCTTCCACACCAAGTCTCCAGTAGTCGCATTAACGCAGTGAAGCCCTCCGCCCCGCCACAAAGGCATACTAGCGCTATGTTCGTTTGTGCCAGCATAGAGTTTTCCGTCAGCGACAGTAACAGCACTGCCAACACCATAGAAAGGCCAAGTTCCATATGGAGTTTCGTATCCAGCATCACCAGTTGAATAATCCCACAAGTGATTACCTGTCTTAATGTCGTATGCATGTATCATTCCGTCAAAGGCTTCTGCGTAGAGTGTGCCATACGCGGCAGTCACACCACCTTGCTGATACATGCCCCATGCACTAGTGTAGGCTTTGCTTGGTCCCCATTTCAGGTTGCCTGTGTTGATGTCATAAGCGTACCATTGCATCGTTTCTTTTAGGAATGTGAAATAAACGCCGTCATTTATAGGCCCTCGTGACGCAAAGCTTGTAGTTCCGGGAGTGACTGTTCGGTTTTGATACCATAATTGGTGTCCATCTTCTCTACTGTAAGCGACCTCTGTTATCTGTCCATCTGGGTCTCCTGTTATATAGCTCCATGTAGTAGCAAGTAGTATTTCATCGTTCATAACGGGGGTAACTGGAGAATCCCAATTATTCCAGCTTTGAGCTCCTTCTAAGTCCGGTACTGTCACATTCCACTCTATTCCGTTACTCCAATCGTATGTTCCAGAAATGGGCCTCCATGAAGCAGCGTTTGTAGGGTTGACAGCTTTCGTTGAGTTCCACAATAGTAACCAATTGTTTGTACCGTCGAGCACATAAACCAGCAGATTGCCCTTTTCGTCGAAGGTAATTGCAGGGTTCGCTAGGGGGTTTGCGAAACCGATATACTGCGCTTGAAGAGGAATTCCGTCAAAACTCAGTATAGCTTGTCCTGTGAATGCGTTATACATTGTATACGTGCTGCCGAGGCTCCATAAGTATGCATAGACTCCATGTTGATTAACTGAGTCATATTGAAGCAATTGACCACATGTTATGCCGCCAGTACCGCTTCCACTAGACCAAAAATAACCACTTCCTGATGGGTTGCTAGTGTCACTGTAGAACAATGTTTCTCCTGTACGCAGGTCTACGCAGTAAAACCCGTTTGCGGGTGGATCAGGCTCATTGTAGTAAAGTCTGCCATTGATAATTACAGGTGGGTTAAACTTGTTTTCGTAGACGTGGCCTTCATAGTATGATTGATCACCAAATTCCCCGCCGGCGATTCCTCCAAACGTTAACTCTTTTGTCCATACTATGTGCGCGGTATTAGGTGCCGTGGTATAAGAATTGAATGCGTTACCTTGCCCATCGTATCTTTCTAGCAGCCAATTCCCCGAGATTGAACCCCAAAGCTGGTTCTCAGAGTTTATTGGGCGCGCCCAGTAATCGCTTGGAAGTGGCGTGTCTGGGTAACTTGCTATTGGTTCCTCTTGCACGGTAACAGTCACTTTCGGCGTAGTATCTGGCTTATAATAGTCGTCAACAGGAACACCCATTGCAGTGCCGTTTTTCCTTTCTCCAGGGAAGGTCAATTGAAAAGTGTAAGTGCCGACTTCACTTGGCGTGTATAACGTGTATGTTGACCCTGTGGATTCGGTGTTGAATGGACCTAAAGTTTCAGTTCCGCTAGGCGTGGTGACTTCTACTGTAAGACCATGCCAACTCTGCGCGGCCATTGGCCCAAACTCTGCTATAGTTGGCGGAGGCATACTTAGCCACATCGTGATTTGTAGCTGTTGATTGATACCCACAGTGCTAGGCGTAACACTGAGAAAGGCATACATATCATATTCTGCAGCGCTTGCTATTGGCAAATAAGCCACTAACGAACTTATAGCTAATGTCAGAAGCAAAGCAATTACGGTAGTTTTAATTTTGTTTGTTGCTGCCTTCAATTTTTCTTAGTCTCCTTTTTTATGCTGTAAAACAGCGCAGTTTCGACTTATGAAAAATGGCGAGTACAACATGTAGTCATGAAAATCTATAAGAAAGGGGGGGTGGGTACTCTATCCACTCACAAGAACAGCCCAATTTACATAAAGAAGGTTGAATCTCAGGACAGAAGTTGCTCGGAAATTGGAGGGAAAATGCATCAACACCGAAAATGGTGATCTAAGCGTATTCATCCAGTTGGGCGTAAGCATGCGGCAAGCTCAAGTTTACTTAGCCAACGCTCAACTAGGACAAGCAACAGCCGCAGCAATTGCGAAAAATGTACAAGCAGACCGAGCAGAAATCTACCGAGCATTAATCAAACTGGAAAAACGCGGCTTAACTCGAAGATGCATTACGAAACCTCTAACGTTTAGAAGTGTGCCAATAACTGAAGCGTTCTCAATTCTCCTGCAACAAAACGCCGAAAAACATAACCGAATTAGAGACGAAACCGAAAAGTTCATAACAAAATTCAGAGAGCAAAATAACGAAACATCAAACCAAGAAAACGCTCAGTGCTACTACCTAACATCAGGGTTAAAAGCTGAAGATTACGAGTTCAAAGGAGAACTAGAACAACTTCAAAAAAGCAAAGATGGCATTTACGATTGGAAATTCCTCCTATCTGGGATTAACAGACACTTGGAAGAGAGCAAGAAAGCCTTAGAAAAAGGTGTAAAAATCCGAGATATTACATGTATACCTGAAGGCGCGAAAATGCCCCAAATTGTCCAAAACTTAATGGAAGTGGGCTCCTTTGAAGTAAGATCCGCTTCAACAGCCCCAATGGCAGGCATCGCCATACTTGACAAGAAATTAGTTCAGATTATTAGCATACCAAAAGGTTATCTGAAGGAAATTGAAGTTTTGCGGTCAAACGACCCTGCAGTAGTGGGGTTAGCACAAGACTATTTTGACATAAAATGGCAGACCGCAACAATACCTCGCTGGCGCAAGAAAAACAATGCGCTGGAGACATAACCTGAAGGGGTTCTAGACAAGCGTAACTTGGAGAGAAATGAAACTCACGTTGACTTTTGCTGCCGCAGGGAAAATAGAAAAACTAATATTCGCTTTCCTTAAAAATAGTTGATGGTGAAATGTTTTTGCCTATTGACCCTGATTTCCAAAGCAAACGCCAAGTTGTAGCTGAGCATAATGGCCACAAAGTTTGGGGTCCCGTGGAACCGCCGCAGAAACTGGGTATTCACGGAACAAACGTTGCTGTCGACTGGGACGTGTGCGTTGGAGACGGCGTGTGCATCGACGTTTGCCCCGTTTCCCTGTACGACTGGGCAGAAACACGTGGGCATCCGACATCAGAGAAGAAATCTGACCCCGCCCGCGAAAAAGACTGCATACAATGCTTATCCTGCGAGATGAATTGCCCAACTGCAGCGATAAAAATCACTCCACCATAGACGCAAAGCAGGCGCAGCATAAGGTATAATCGGGAGCGCAGCAGTTACTAGTTTTGGGTGAACACGTTATGGGTAAGACTAATAAGAATTTGAAGGCTGCTTTTGCAGGTGAGTCGCAGGCTAACAGGCGATATTTGGCTTTCGCGCAGAAAGCAGACGAAGAAGGCGCAACGCAAGCTGCTAAGCTTTTCAGAGCGGCGGCCGAAGCGGAAACAATCCACGCGCTTAACCATCTGCGGATAACGGGCGAGATAAAAGCCACTGTTGATAATTTGGATGCGGCGGTTTCGGGAGAAACATTTGAGTTCAAACAAATGTACCCCGAATACATTGGCACGGCGAAGCAAGAGGGAAACAAGCAGGCAGCATGGAGCTTTGATGCGGCAAGCAAAGTAGAACAAGTGCATGCGGGCTTGTTCCAGAAAGCTCTTGACGCATTGAAGAGCAAGAAGCAGTTGGAAAAGGTGGATTATTACGTGTGCAGCGTTTGCGGAAACACTGTTGAAGGTGCACCGCCAGAGCGCTGTCCAATCTGTGGGGCTCCGAAAGCGAAGTTCTTCAAACCAGCCTGAAAACAGGCTAGTTTTTTTATTTTTTTAGGTCTCTGGGAAACTGGAACAGGCGATATTTCTCTTTTACCGATTTGAGTTCTGCGACAAGGTTTCGTGTTCTTTTGCCTACTCGTTCTTTCCCAGTGTTGACGCCTTTTCCCGCGAACTCTTCCAAGAATGCGCCTCTGTGGAACTGGAGGGCTACAAGAAAAGCCTCGTCGAACGGTGGCTCTGACGCGGGTGCAAGATAGAAACCTTTTCGGCCATCGTGGAAGAACGCGCTGGCTAGGTCGCTGTAGCCTGCGTAGCAAGCGCTGATGAAGATGCATGTTGCTTTGGGGTTGCGTTTTTTGATTTCGTCTGGTGTGACTTCTTTTTTGGCTTTACCGATTGCGAGAATGTGCTGTTTAGTTGTTTTCTTTTTTTTCCCGTGAGCGGAAATGTGAAGGAAGTCGGTTTCTTCTTCGATTAGGGTTAGGAAGGCTTTTTTTGTGTAGGCGTGTTCAACGTCGATTTTTAGTTGTCGGGTTGTTCTGCCATCCCAGCTTTTTTTCATTATTTCCAGCGATTGCTTGAGGGCGTTACCTTCAGAAGCTCCGTGGCGGTCAGGTATTGTTTCGATGATTAGCAGCCGTTTCATTTCTTAACTTCCGAATACGCATCTTGGAGCGTCACGATATAACCTTTTTGACAGGGCTTCGCAATAATCAATAGGGATATATTCCGCTTTGATAGAACTTTAATTGGTGGTCTTTTTGGGTTGTTGGAAATGGTTTAACGGAGTTCTGAAAGAAGCTGAAGTGACGGTTACAGACGCGAACAAGGAGAAAATCGACGGCATAATCCACAGGTACATCGGCGAGCAAGCCAGCCAAGGTCGATGTTCCGCGGACTGGCGGAAAGCCCGCAAAGAAATAAACGAAAGCCCTGAAATGAAGAGGGAACTCATCGAAAAACTCAAAGCGCTAGTCTAAAAACTACAGCTTAAGCTTTCAAATCTCTCTTTTCACATTTTTCACCAGCATCGTTTATATGAGATTACACACCGATTGTACGTTACAGGTGAACGCTGAAATATGGACAAGTGGGAATGCTCAGTCTGCGGCTACGTGTACGACCCAGAACTTGGAGACCCAGAGCACAATATACCGCCAAACACGCCTTTTGAGCAGTTGCCTGATGACTGGACTTGCCCAGTGTGCGGAGCCGCAAAAAGCAAGTTCGTGAAAAAGAACTAGCTAACCAGAGCGCACAACACAAAAGCCGTAAGGAAAAACAGAAAAGAAAAAGGAAAAGTTAGGCTTTGATTTTTGCCGCGATTTGCCTGCCGAACTCAAAGCATTTCTTCAGGTCTTCAGCTTCTGGAATATACTTCACTTCTACGCTTGGCTCATAAACATCGAAGCCTGCTTTCTTCACGGTTTCAATCATGCCTTTCACTGCGCCGCCTCCCCAGCCGTAAGAGCCGAAGAAGCCCCACAGTTTGCCTTTAGGCTTCAAACCCGTAGCGTACGTTAGGAAACTGCCCAGCGTGGGAAACATTTGATTGTTAAGCGTCGGCGAACCCACCACAACCGCTTTAGCATCCAAAATCTCAGTCATAGCCTCAGTCTGGTCTGAAGCGCGCAGTTTCAGCAGTTTCACGTCTACGACTTCGCTTGCTGCGCCCTCCGCTATGGCTCGTGCCATCTTGTCGGTGCTGCCCCACATCGTATCATACACAATCACCACTTTCTGTTTAGCCTTGCCGCTGCTCCAGTCCAAGTAAGCCTGAATTATTTTCGACGGGTTGGCGCGCCAGATTATGCCGTGGCTGGGCGCAATAACCGCAGGTGCTATGCCTAACTGGACTACTTCCTGAATCTTGCGCGTTATTAGCGGTCCAAGAGGCATCAGAATATTGGCGTAATATGTTGCAGCTTCCTCCATGAGCACGTGCTGGTCAACTTCGTCGTCGAACCGCTGCACGCTCGCCAAGTGCTGTCCGAAAGCGTCGTTGGGCATTAAGATTTTGTCTTCCACCACGTACGTGAACATGCTGTCAGGCCAATGCAGCATTGGTGCTTCCACGAATCGCAGTGTGCGTTTGCCCAGTTTCAGTTCGTCGCCTGTTTTCACGGTTTTTATGTTGAAGTCTGCGCCGTAATGCTCTGTTATAGCGTCTTTTCCGCGTTCAGAAGCGATTATCGTGGCGTTTTTTGCGTATTTGGCAATTATGGGCAGGCTGCTGGAGTGATCCATTTCCACATGGTTAACGATTATGTAATCTATTTTCACGGGGTCTATTATTTCGCAGATGTTGCGTAGGAGTTCGTTGGAAAACGTGTGCTTCACCGTGTCAACTAGCGCTGTTTTTTCGTCTTGGATTAAATAAGCGTTGTAGGTGCTTCCTCTGCGAGTGACGTAGCCATGGAAATCGCGTATGTTCCAGTCTACGACGCCGACCCAGTTTATGCCTTCTGCTAAAGTGACTTTGTTCATTTCTTTTTTCACCCTTTTGATTTATTCTTTTGATAGGTTTATGTTGTAGGAGATTTTGACGCTGGCTTTTTCAAAGAGCACGCCCACAGGACAATGCCGCAGTGTTACTTCGTGGAGTCTTTGAATTCTATCCTGCGTCGCATCAGCTTTGATTGCGATGTCGAATGCTTCGTCAGTTACTGTGCCTGCTTCGTCGGTTTTCACGGCTGCAACTTTAACGGTTAACCCCTTCAAGTCAATGCGCATTCTTTTGGCTACAAGAACAAGTATTGTTGCGTAGCAGCCTGCGTGGCTCATGACGCACAGCTCAAGCGGTGTGGCGCCCAAGTCTGTGCCTTCCTCTGTGGCTGGCTGGTCAACGATTACGCTGTGTGACCTGCCGTTGTCGAGGGCTATTTGGAAACCCTGAATGAGCTGTGCTGTTGCGTGAAGTGTCTTTGTCAAGTTTTCATCTCCCAGAAGACGGTTTGTTGGTTGGTTTTCTCTGTCATGTGTTGATAACTCCTTGTTTACATTCAAAACCAGCAGAAAAAACCATGCACGTGACCGTTTATATGGGTTTCGTCCCGCACAACGCATACGTAAGCAAAAGTGGAGAGAGGAGTTCGCAAAGATAATATGCAAGCAAATCCATTATTCAAGAGAGGTTTCGTTCAGTTATTAACAGCATGTTTTGTTATGAGGTTGATGGCGGATGAGTTTGATACCTGACGAGAAAAAAGAACAATTTAGAAACGAGCTTAAAGAGAAAATGGAGGACGCCGTGAAAATTGTGATGTTCACGCAGGAGGTTGAATGCAGGTTCTGTGCGGACACGCGGCAGCTAATCCAAGAGTTCGCAGAGTTAAACGATAAAATCACGGTTGAAATTTACGATTTCGTAGCCGACGCCGACAAAGCCAAAGAGTATGGCGTTGACAAGATTCCCGCGTTGGCGGTGATTGGCAAACGGGATTACGGCGTGAGAATCT